>CAKSVD010000071.1 GCA_934503275.1 uncultured Faecalibacterium sp. | reverse complement strand
AGGCGGCTGTCTGCATGGGTGCAGATGGCCGCCTTTGCGCTTTTTACGGAATGGAAGGGAGGAATAAGCAATTATTATAGCAGTTTGCGTTTTTAATGCACAAGCAACATCCGCAAACTGCATATCGCAAATATAATGGTTTGATAGGCACTGTTTTTGAAAATTGCGATAGAAGGACGAGGACCGCAGTGTTAAAATTAGTTGGAGGTGAACGGTGCCCATCTGGGCAAGTACCAAAAATTTTCGGCAAATTCTGTGCAGCCCGCAGAAACTAATGGACGTTGTTGCAAAATAACGCAAAATGCGTTACAATAAATCCGAGGTGATAACCATGGAAAAAACGATGACGCTCAATCTTCGTGTAAACCCTACTGTCAAGCAGCAGGCCGAAGACGTGCTGAAGCAGCTCGGTATCCCAATGGCAACGGCCATTGATATGTACCTGCGCCAGATTACCATGACTGGCGGCATCCCTTTCTCGCTATCCCTGCCGAAAGCTCCTGCGGCTCTGAACGCTGACACCATGACCGATGACCAGCTTCATGCCGCCTTGCAGGTGGGAATCAAAGAAATTCAAAACGGTGATACCGTGGATGCTGCAAGCGCATTCGCACAGTTCAGGGAACAGCACAGATGAAGCAATATGACGTGAAAATTTCTCATGCGGCCCTCAGCGATATGGAACAGATTTACAGCTACATTGCCGACCGTCTGCTGGAGCCTGACACGGCTATGGGGCAGTATAACCGCATTGCAGAAGCCATCCAGTCGCTGAACATCCTGCCGGAACGCTGTGCGCTGGTGGAAAGCGAGCCGGAGCGCACCCAAGGGCTGCGGCAGATGCTGGTGGATAACTACTCGGTGTTCTACATTGTGGGCGAGGATACCGTGTCGGTGGCTCGTGTGCTGTACAGTGCATCCGACCTTGTGCGCCGCCTGCGGAGAATGAAGTGAAAGGGGTGTTTGCATGACCGCCGTAATCTATGCCCGCTATTCATCGGATAACCAGCGTGAAGAATCCATTGAAGGCCAGATTCGGGAATGCACGGCTTATGCGGAAAAGAACGGCATCACGGTCATCAAGCACTACATTGACCGTGCATTCTCTGCCAAAACGGACAATCGCCCGGAGTTCCAGCAGATGATCAAAGACAGCGGCAAAAAGCTGTTTGATGTTGTTCTCGTCTGGAAATTTGACCGCTTTGCTCGGAATCGTTTTGATAGCGCAAACTACAAGATGATCCTGAAAAAGAACGGTGTCCATCTGATCTCCGTTATGGAACCCATTGCCGAGGGCTCGCAGGGCATTCTGGTGGAAACCCTTCTGGAAGGTATGGCGGAATACTATTCGGCAGAGCTGTCCGAAAAGGTGATTCGTGGTCAGACCGAGAACGCTTTGAAAGGAAAGTGCACTGGCGGTACGGGAACTATCGGCTATAAAATCGACGGGGACAAGTTTTATCATCTTGACCCGCTGACCTCGCCGCTGGTGCTGGAAGCCTTTCAGCGGTATGACAACGGCGATAAAATGGTGGAGATTGTAAACTTTCTCAACGACAAGGGTGTCCGCAATATGCTGGGCGGCAAAATGACCCATAGCAGCGTGAACACCATGCTCAAGAACCGCCGGTACATTGGCGAATTGTCTTTCCGGGACATCGTTGTGCCGGATGCGATTCCGGCTATTGTTCCGAAAGATCTGTTTGATCGGGTGCAGAAGCGTTTGGATAAGAACAAGCGTGCCCCTGCCTGTGGCAAGGCAGACGAGGAATATCTGCTGACCACCAAGCTGTTCTGCGGC
>CAKSVD010000070.1 GCA_934503275.1 uncultured Faecalibacterium sp. | reverse complement strand
GCAGACAAGCACCTTGGGGCACAGACCTACGATGTGACAGCGCTTGTCCGTGAGGGGGAAAACGAGCTGCTGATCGCGCTGGGCGATGGCTGGTACCGCAGCACTTCCGGTGTGGATGGTGACCGCGACCTGTTCGGCAAGGAACTGACTGTCCTGTTCCAGCTGGAAGTGGATGGCGAGGCGGTTTGCGTTTCGGATGATGCCATGGAAGCAACCCAGTGCGGCCCCGTCCGTCAAAATGATCTGCAGCAGGGCGAAGTGTACGATGCCCGGCTGGAAGGAGAACTGACCGGCTGGCACGGCGTGAGGACTGCGTCCAACACGCTCCCCCTCATTGGCATGAACACCGTGCCCATCCGGGAACAGGAATCCTTTGAGGGGAAACTTTTCCGTACCCCAAGCGGCGAAACGGTGCTGGACTTTGGCCAGAATATGGCAGGCTATGTAGAAATGAAGCTGACTGCCCACGAAGGTCAGAAGATCCGTCTGCTCTGCGGCGAAACGCTGGACGAGAACGGCAACTTCACCCAGGAGAACTTTCAGGATCGGAACCGCCACAAAGAGGGCGGCACGGCACAGCTGCTGGAACTGATCTGCAAAGAGGGCGAAAACTACTATAAGCCCAGTTTTACCATCATGGGCTTTCGGTACACAAAGGTGGAAACGGACATCGACCTGACCGGCGCAGAGTTTACCGCCCATGCCGTCTATTCGGAGATGCCGGTGACCGGCAGCTTTGGGTGCGGCAATGCTGATGTGAGCCAGCTGGTGCAAAACAGCGTGTGGAGCCAGAAGGGCAACTTCTGCGATATCCCCACCGACTGTCCTACCCGTGAGCGTGCCGGCTGGACGGGCGACATGGGGGTGTTCATTGAAACCGGTCTGACCCTGATGGATTGCTACCCGGTGGTGGAAAAATGGCTGGCAGAATGCCGCCTGAACCAGTACCCGGATGGACGCATGGCAAACATTGCCCCGCCCACCAGCCGCCCCGGTTATATGACCCCCATGCTCTGTATGTCGGCGGGCTGGGGCGATGCTGCCATTCTGGTGCCCTACGCTCTTTATAAGCGTACCGGCGACCGCAAGATCCTTGCAGACAACTACGAGATGATGCAGAAGTGGTATGCGTTCCTGCTGGGTCGTGCCCAGCAGACTACCGAGGAGCAGCAGACCGGCGAGTACGCCAAATACACCGTTCTGAACGGTCTGGACTACGGCGAATGGTGTGAGCCGGGCATTACCCCCATGCAGGCGATGATGAACCCGCGCAAAAGCGTGGGTACGGCGTATCTTGCGTACTCCGGCAGACTGCTGGCAGAAATCGCCGTTGTGCTGGGCAAACCGGAAGAGGCAGCGCAGTACCGTGACACAGCGGAAAAAGCCCGCCTTGCCTATCGCGCCGCCTTTACCAATCACGGGAAAATTACTTCTGACCGCCAGTGTGAATATGTCCGTGCCATTGCGTTCGGTTTGTTGGATGAAGCTGAGAGCCAAGCCGCTGCGGATACGCTGAACCAGATGGTGCTGGAAAACGGCTGCCACCTGAACACCGGTTTCCTTTCCACGCCCTTCCTCTGTGAGGTGCTGGCAAAGTATGGCCACACCGACACCGCTTACAAACTGCTGCTGCAGGATACCGCTCCCAGCTGGCTATACGAAGTCAAGAAGGGCGCAACGACCGTCTGGGAAACGTGGACGGGCATCGATGAAGCAGGACACCCCAGTGAATCGCTGAACCATTACTCCTACGGTGCTATCTGCGGCTGGCTGTTCGGCGGTGTGTGCGGCATCCATCTGGCAGGGGAGACCCTGACCATCGCCCCCACCCCGAA
>CAKSVD010000069.1 GCA_934503275.1 uncultured Faecalibacterium sp. | reverse complement strand
CGTGATGTATGGGAAGAAAAGGGCGATATGACCCCCGAAGATAACCAGAAGATCATCGAGGAGACCAACGAGATCATCAACGATGATTCCACCTATCCCTTCATCAGCTACCTGTCCGACCTGCTTGCCAAATCCAAACCTTCCGATGAAGCGGTCAAGAAACTGCACGACTGCATTGAAAAAGTTGCAGTTGCGTTGGGGCAGGACAGCACCGATGTGTTCCGTGCCCTGCTTGCAAAACTGATCGAGCAGCCAGAAGAAAAGCAGACCTTTGACCGTTTGCTGGAGATGGCGGAAAAGTTTGCCGCAAAACACGAATAAAACACCATAGATTCCATAAGCGAGTGACCTGAAAAGGCCGCTCGCTTTTTTGTTTACCATGAACTTGAAGGGAGGAACGCTATGCCAAGCAAAACCGATGAATATCTCGCCCTTGCCCAGCGCACGGCGAACGGCTTGACCCGGTATTGGGAAAGCTGGACGGACTATCTGACCACCGCATCCCGGCTGTACAAGTACCCCTTTGCAGACCAGTTGATGATCTACGCTCAGCGGCCCGATGCCACCGCCTGCGCCGAATTTGACATTTGGCGCAACCGGATGAACCGCTATGTCAGGCGTGGCTCTAAGGGCATCGCCTTGCTGGATGAATCCAGCGGATTCCCGCGCCTGCACTACGTTTTCGATGTGTCGGACACCGGGGTGCGCCGCAATTCCCGTGACCCGGAGGTGTGGCAGCTCGGTCCCGATTTGGTGCAGCCGGTTTCAGAAATGCTCGCCGCCACCTACGGCATCAGCGGAGAGCGTGTCAGCCAGCAGCTTGCGGACGTTGCAGGGAAACTGGTGGCAGATTACTGGGACAATAACGGCGGGGACATCCGCGCCATCGTTGACGGCTCGCTGCTGATGGATTATGATGAAGCCGGGGTGGAGATGCAGTTCAAGTCCGCCGCCGCCATCAGCGTCACCTACACGCTGCTGGAACGCTGCGGCTTTGAGCCGGCGGGCTGGTTCGACAAGGATGATTTCCGAGCCATCCACGAGTTTTCCACCCCGGATAGTGTCTACGCCCTCGGCGCAGCCGTCAGCGACATGAGCCGGGAGGTCTTACGCCAAATTGAGCGCACCGTAAAAACCACCATTCGCCGCCGAAACAATGAAAGGAGCCAGCATGAATATGAGCAGCAATCTGAGTTACACGCAGACCGGGGATTATCTTCTCCCGAACCTGACCCTGCATCAGCCGAAGAACCCGCTGGGCAAGTACGGCAGGCTGCGCCGGACGTACCTGATGAACCATCGCCCGGTGTTGTACCACACGATGCTTCTGAACGGGAGTCTGTACCCGCACCTGATGGAGGTGGAGCAGACGGCAGAGAACCGGATGCAGCAGACCATGGCGCAGCTTCTGAAACAGAACCCGGCCCCGGACAAGGAGCAGAATCAGATGGCGTGGGTGCAGCACATGAACAGCCTGAAAGCGCAAGCCGAGGAACTGGTGATGACGGAGCTGATCTACAGCTAAGTTTTCTGGATGCCGTCCTCCCCACCGAAGCCCAGCAAATCGAAAAAATCGACCGAGCGGAGAGCGAGAAAACGCCCTCCGCTTTTGTTTTGTCGCAGGCTGAAATTGAAAACGAACTGCGTAAGCACGGTTCGGGATTTACGGGCGGCAAGCAGCGCATTATGGCGCTGTACCAGACCCAGCCCGACCGCAACCTCCGTGCCAAAGCACTGGCAAAGGAGTACGGTGTCGGTGGGCACTCCCACGATTATCTGGACGGAAGCCGGGGCTTTGTGAACCACGACTGGAAGGGACTGGAATTTGTTCATTATCCCGACTACCAGAAAATCACCCTGAAATGGGCGCAGGTGGAAAAGTATATCGACCTGATGATCCAGTCCGACCGCTACCTGACG
>CAKSVD010000068.1 GCA_934503275.1 uncultured Faecalibacterium sp. | reverse complement strand
CCATTACTGCAACCATCAGTGAATTATAAGCCAGAACAACAGATGCCCACCAGCTTATGGCGAAAACCATAGGTCGGTGGGCATCGTGTTCTTTATAGGGGCTTAATCTTCCAGTCTGCCGTGGTCACAGCCAAGCGACAGATAACGTTCCATCCTTCCACCCAGCACCATCTGTGCATACTCCAAGGGCTTATTATACAGCAGCCAGTCCAGTTCTGCCCGCTGTGCCGGGGTGTTGCCGTACTCATCCTCGACGGCGATGCAGTCGATGGCAAGAGTGGTGCCATCTTCGAACCGGGTTTCCACCCGGTTGGTGTCCATATTGTAGTGGCAGGAAAGCCGCTTGTTCATGGTGAACCTCATTTCTATATCAAACGGTGTCTGTTCGGATGTCCTAAACCCTGCCATAGAACCGGTGTCTCATGTAAGATTGTTGTTTGGATAAAACTGGAAGATTTTGCACAATAAATACCGTTGAAATCCAGCTTTTGGGGCTGTGCGAAACAGCCTGTTTTGCCGGGCTGATTTTGGCGCTGCACACTTTTGCACATTTTCTGCACATCGCAAGGATGGATAACAGGTGCAAAGACGTGCAAGCAATGCAAAGGATGCAACAGAATAACAACGGCAAAATAACGGTGATTCGATTAAAATGACGTTTTAGCGTTAAATGATGAAATGGATAAAATGTGCCATTCGGTTCCTACGAATCAGTAGGCCGGGGGTTCGAGTCCCTTCCATCGCACCAAGAAAAACCAGTACACATTGTGTACTGGTTTTTCTTTTTGTCCACGCGATGGAAGGGGCTCGAACAAGGCGGCGGCGCACAGCGCCGCAAGCAAAGCCACAGTGCAACAACGACGACCGCAGCCTGCGGCTGAAACAGGGAGGAGTTGTTGGGGCCGCGTTCTGATTTTTCAAAGCCCTGCCAAGGGGCTGCGGAAAAATCAGCTAACGCAACCCGTTGCTGTTGCTTAGCCTGCGGGTCCCAACCCGTAGGAATGTCTACCGTGGAAGCTGTAATCGAAAGATTTCATGGCTTTTTTGTTTTGTAAGCCATGGTTGCACGGTTTTTGCACGGTTAGTGTTATCCATGTCCGATGATGTAGGGCGCTGTATTGCATTGCAATCAGTGCCCTTTTTGCATCAGGTGAGCAGGGCTAAGCGCAGCTTTGCCTTGCCCGGCTGCGCACCTTTGCGCAGATGCAGAAAGTTCTCCCTCGTCGAACTGCCCAAAATACGCCCGGAAAGTTCTACTTGAACTAAATCAAGAATCAATATATAATTGGGTCAGAAACCAATTATAGAAAAGGATGATTCCCAATGGCGCGCAGATACGACAGCAAAGAAGCAAAACGGCGGATATTGACCGCCTGTGTCCGGCTTTTTCTGGAAAAAGGCTACACGAACACCAAGGTGGCAGAAATTTTAAAGGAAGCAGATGTTTCTGCCGGGTCGTTCCAAAATATTTTCCGCACCAAGGACGGCGTGCTGACCGAGCTGATCGGCATGATGTTCAGCAGGCAGTTCGGCGCGGTAAGGCCGCTGGCGGCAAACGCCCCCTCGCCGGTGTACCTCTACGCGGTGGAAACGGCTTTGCAGCTGGCGCTGAGCGAGTTGAGCGAGAATCTGCGGGATATCTATGTGGAAGCGTACACCTTCCCCGCCACGGCGGAGATCATCCACCGCAGCACCACGGCCGAGCTGCAGGCGGCGTTCAGCGCGTATCTGCCCGGGTGCGCCGAGTGTGATTTCTACGAGATGGAGCTGGGCACGGCTGGCATGATGCGCGGCTATATGGCACGGCGGTGCGACCCCTACTTTACGCTGGAGCGTAAAATACGGCGCTATCTGAGCATGAGCCTGAGTGCGCTGCAGGTCCCCGCGCAGGAGCGCGAGCAGGTCATCGCTTTTGTGGCGGAGATCGATATGCTTGCC
>CAKSVD010000067.1 GCA_934503275.1 uncultured Faecalibacterium sp. | reverse complement strand
ATGGGTGTGACGGGGGAGAGCAGCGAACCGGTTGCAAACTATTTACAGGATCGGTATTTCTGCATTTTACCTACCTCCACCGTGTACTGCAAAGGGCAGAAATATGTCAGCAAGGCGGACGAGGTTCGTCAGGTGGAAGAATACCTGAAATCGCAGGGGGTGGAACGCCTTGAACTGGTTGTGGCTTCTTCGATCGGTGCTGACCTTGCCATGGCGTTTTTGACAGGCACGAAGCTGCCCATCGGACATGTTTTCTTTGACGGCGGGCAGTTTGCACAAATCGGAAAAGGTACGCGCCGCATGATGACACCGTTTCTGTATCTGGCCATCAAGAGCCTGTACTGGTCAAAGGGCGGCACATTGAAAAAGATCCTGTGGTGTGACGATGATTCCATAAAGCCGTATTTTATAGCCGCAGGGAAAAATCTGACCTACACAAATTTGCGGCGACAGATTCTGGACAGCCTGGAGGATAAACCCTTTCCAGCACTTTCCGAAGAACTGCAAAAGCATCTCTATTTCGAGTTTGGCAGCATAGAAGATCATTTCAAATACCGTCAGGCGGTGATAGAAGCCTATCCCTGCGGCAATTACCCCGTATTTGAGGGATACGATCACATGCAATATCAGATTCGTGATCCGAAGGGCTTTGCTGAAATGCTGGCATCTATCGCTGCGCATGACGGTATGCCGAAGCTGCCGTTTATCAGAAAGTGAGAGGATCCGATATGAAATACAAAATCGAGAAAAACACCGTGCAGGAGACGCTGATCCTCCCGCTGTATTCCCGGAAGCTGTGTACCGAGCTGTATCCGAACCTTTACCAAGACGAAACAGCGGTTCGGCTGCTCGACCAGATCGACTACGACTTTTCAGAGGCAGAGAAAAATTCCCGCAGCCTGATGCAGCGCTTCGGTGCGCTGGAGGTCGCCATGCGGCAGAATGACCTTGCCTTTGAGGTGCAGGAATACCTGAAAACGCACCCCTGTGCGGCGGTGGTCAATCTGGGCTGTGGGCTGGATAACACCGGCAGAGCCTGCGACAACGGCAGATGCAAGATCTACAATCTGGACTTCCCGGATGTGATCGCCTTGCGGCAGCAGCTGCTGCCCGCCGGGGAGCGGGAGCAAAACATCCCCTGCGACCTGAAAGACCCCGCATGGTTTGACAAGATCGATGCCTCCGGCGGGGCGGTGTTCTTTGCCTCCGGGGTGTTCTATTACTTCCTGACGGAGCAGGTCAAGGCGCTGGTGCAGGGGATGGCAGATGCTTTTCCCGGCGGGGTGCTGGTGTTCGATGCCGCCAACCGCACGGCGGTAAAGATGATCGCCAAAACGTGGCTCAGGACGGCGAAAATCAAGGATGTGGGAGCATATTTCGCGGTTTCGGATGCGAAAAGCGAGCTTTCCCCATGGGACAACCGTTTGCAGGTATCCAGCCGGGGCTATATGCTGGGGTACAACGATTTGAAAGATTCTTCTGTCAGCGGCTTTTTCCGGTTTCTCGCCAAGGTCGGGGACAACGGGATGAAAATGCAGATTGTGAAGATTGGATTTGGAGACAGACAATGAAATATGCCGGAATGCCCATGGGGATGTGGGTGCTGTTTTCAGGCTCCTTTCAAAAGCAGCTGACCGCTGTGCTGGGCTATGATGCAGCCACCGCAAGAGCCATCATGAAAAAGGCAAAGCCGCAATACCGGCAGATTATTGCTGGTTTGCCGGAGTTTGAAAAGGCCGACCGTTTCAAAATGAATCTGGTCAACTGCGCCATGGTCGGCGCGTTCATTCTCTCCATGCCGCAACGCCCAGAGGTGGACAGGCTGACGGATTACTACGCAAGATCCATGATGACAAAGCCCATGCAGTGGTTCTGCCGCAAGAGCGGAAAAAGCAAGTTTACCCCAAAGGACATTGCCGCCATGAAGGCCACCGCTGCTCTGAAAGCCGCCGACCGCAACCCCTACTCGTGGAACATGGAATTTTACGAATACCCGGATGGCAGCGGCTACGAGGG
>CAKSVD010000066.1 GCA_934503275.1 uncultured Faecalibacterium sp. | reverse complement strand
GTGTCGTGCTTACATAACTTCACCGAGGAGTTATCGAACAGACAGGAGGTACAATGACCAAAACGAATGTTCAATCGCCCCCTAGCAATTCCCAGCACCACGACACGCCGAACAACAAAACGCACATCATCAAGTTCCGCGTGACGGAATCTGAAAAGATGGAACTCCAATGCACAGCAAAACTCCTTCATCTCTCCCTGTCCACCCTCATCCGCCGTGCGCTGCACAATGCGAAGATTGAGCACACTGTTGTCGTTGCTGGCGGCGGAGAAGAAACCCTGACCGCTGTTTCCACCCTGCTTGCCCAGTGCAGCAGGGTGGGCGGCAACCTGAACCATCTCGCACGACACTTTAACTCTGGCGGAGCAGACACCGAACAGCTCCGGGCGAAAATTCTTGACGAACTTGCAGACCTGACTGCATTCCGGCTCCATGCCGAGAAAGTTTTGGGTGAACTGTATGGCAACGCTCAAGCATATCGCCTCTAAGAATTCGGACTACACCGCCATTGAAGCGTACCTGATCTACCAGCACGATGAGTTCACCGGAAAGCAACTTCTGGACGACCATGGCAGACCCATGCTGCGGGAATCGTACATTCTGGATACTCTTGAGTGTGGCGATTTTTCGTTTGCAACTGCCTGTCTGCTGGCAAACCGAAAGTACGGCAAGAACAACCAGCATGGTGATATCAAAAGCCACCAGTATATCATCAGCTTTGACCCACGGGATGCAGCCGATAACGGGCTGACTATGGATAAGGCACAGGCACTTGGCCTGAAATTCTGCGAAGAAAACTTTCCCGGCCACCCTGCCATCGTCTGCACCCACCCGGATGGGCACAACCATTCGGGAAACATCCATGTCCACATCGTGATTGGCAGCATCCGAACACGAGAGGTAGAGCGCAAGCCCTATATGCAGAAGCCCCGCGACTGGCTAGAGGGCATGAAACACTCCAGCACAGCCCAGACCATGCGGCATTTGCGTGTCGAGGTCATGGAGCTGTGCGAGGGTGCCGGACTGTACCAGATTGACCTGCTCAACGGCTCGAAAGAGCGCGTAAGCGAAGCGGAGTATTGGACGCGCAGGCGTGGGCAGCAGAAGCTCGACCTTGCAAACGCAGCCCTTACCGTAGCCGGACAGCAGCCCCGGCAGAAGAAGTTTGAAACCGTAAAAGATACCTTGCGGAAACAGATTTCTTCAGTGCTGTACCGTGCCACGAGCTTTGAAGATTTTTCCGACAGGCTCATGCAGCAGTACGGCATTGCCGTCAAGGAAAGCCGTGGGCGGCTCAGCTATCTGCCTACTGGCAGAACAAAGTTTATCCGGGCGCACATCATCGGTGACAAGTTTGAGAAAGGACTCGTGCTTGCCACCTTGCAGGAAAACGCTGAGCGCAAGCGCACGATTCAGTTTAAGCCTGACCGCATCGGGAAACTGGTGGATATTCAGGCGAAGCTGAAACAGGGCAAGGGCATCGGCTACGAGCGTTGGGCGAAAAAACACAACCTCAAAGCGATGTCGCAGACCTTGATCCTCTTGCAGGAGAAGGGACTGCTCAACGAGGACGCACTCGACCAGAGAATCGCAGAGCTTGACACCAAGTTCCATGAATCGCTGACTGTAGTGAAAGACCTCGAAACCCGCATGGCAGAAAACAAGAGCCTGCGTAGTCACGTTGCCGCCTACCAGCAGTATCGACCGCTTGCGCAGAAGCTGAAATCTGCCAGACACCCCGTAACCTTTGAAGAACAGCACCGTACAGAGCTGACAGCATACCGGACGGCAGTGGCCTATCTCAAGGCAAACAACATCACCAAGCTGCCCAGCCCGAACAAGTTGGAAGCCGAGTATGCGCATCTGGCATCCGAAAAGGCAAAGTTCTACGAGCAGTACAAGGAAGCCAAGTCCGAGCTGCTCAAACTGAAAACCGCAAAGCAGAATGTTGCGCTGTTTTTCCGGGAGGAAGAACCGGCGCAGCAGGAGAGATAAAGGAGTGTGCGTATGATCAATCTGAAAATCGACCCGGA
>CAKSVD010000065.1 GCA_934503275.1 uncultured Faecalibacterium sp. | reverse complement strand
CCGGAGATTCAGACAGACCGCATCCATGTCCGAAACGGCACATACTTTGTGGACGGTCACTTTACCCCTGAAAAAGAATACTGCATGAACCGACTGCCCATCTCCTATGTGCCAGAAGCACCAGCACCGACACGCTGGCTGCAATTCTTGAACGAACTGCTATACGAAGAAGATATTCCGGCCCTACAAGAATACATTGGCTATTGCCTGCTACCTGTTACCAAAGCGCAGAAAATGCTGCTGATGGTCGGCAAGGGCGGTGAGGGAAAATCAAGAATCGGGCTGATCCTGCGAGAATTGTTCGGCAGCAGTATGTACACAGGCAGTCTGCAAAAAGTGGAAACCAATCGTTTTGCCCGTGCAGACTTGGAGTATAAGCTTCTTCTGGTAGATGACGATATGAAAACCGAGGCCCTGCCGCAGACCAACAACATCAAGACCCTTGTTACACTGGAAGATAAAATCGACATTGAGCGCAAGGGCCAGCAGAGTGTGCAGGGGACGCTGTATGTTCGGTTTGCCTGCTTCGGGAATGGTAGCTTACACGCACTCTATGACAAGTCCAACGGTTTCTATCGCCGCCAGCTGTTGCTCACCACTAAGGAAAAGCCCGTTGGCCGGGTGGATGATCCTTTCCTCATTGACAAGATGCGGGGTGAAAAAGAGGGTATCCTGCTTTGGGCATTGGAGGGGCTGCATCGGCTGATTCAAAAAAATTACCAATTTACCATCAGCGAACGCACCGCCGCGAATCTGAAAGAAGCGATGGAGCAGGGCAACAATATCCTGGGCTTTCTCAAATCCGAGGGTTACTTTGAAATTCGGCAGGGTGCCAAGTGCAAATCCACGGATTTCTATAAAGTCTATGAACGCTGGTGCCTGGATAACCTGGAAAAGCCGCTAGCAGCATCCACCTTTATCCACCATCTAAAAGATAATCAGAAAAGTCTGGGCATCGTCTACGATGATAAGTGCATTGGCACAAATCGGGGCTTTCACAATGTAGACGTTGACCTGTTTTTACCCGTTGATGTTCCCAGTCCGTGGGATTAAAAAATAAGAATCAACTTGAAAAAGCCCTGCTCAGCCTGCTCACAGTGCGCAAAAGGTGCAGGATGAGCAGAGTGAGCAGGCAATTTTGAACTTACATCAAAAATAAAACATGGAGGTTTTGCCTATGAACAAATCTCGGCCTGTTGCGACCGAAACTGTGAAATCTTTAAATTATACGAAAAATATCTTGCAGACCATTCCGAATAACGATAAAATGGAAGTGGTCACTCAAACCAATGCCGTCAAGTCTCCGACTGACAGCCTGAAAGCCACAACACTGGTGTACACGGTGGAGGAAATTGCACAGATGCTGTCCATCAGCCTGCGCTCTGCCTACAATCTGTGCAACAGCACCACCGAATTCCGTGTCCTGCGGGTAGGCGGAAGCATCCGCATCCCGAAAGACAGCTTCGATGCGTGGCTCCGGGCAGCTTGAAAAAGGAGATAACGTATGGCATATATTACGAAACGCGGCAGCTCCTATGGCGTCCGCTATACTTATCAAGACGAGCAGGGTAAAAACTGCAACAAATGGGAAAGTTTTTCCACGAAAGAGGAGGCAACAAATCGCAAGAAACAAATCGAACACGAACTTGCAAACGGAACTTTTCTGATTCCGTCCACCATCACCGTCAAAGAGTTTTTGATGGAGTGGCTTCCCAAGCAATGCAACAAGCACAAGTGGGCACCGCAGACCTATCAATCCAATCTGGGAACGGTCCAGAATCTCATTATTCCGTATATCGGCGATATGCAGATGCAAAAGCTCAAGCCTTACCATCTGGAAGACCTGTATTCTACTCTCAGCAAAACGCCTTGCGGCCAATATTATGAGGGCAAAAAGCAGGTGCTTTCGGAAAAACAGCAGCAGCGGCTTCTCTCTGGAACAACCATCCACGAGGTACACCGCCTGCTGCGAACAGCGTTTCAGTATGCGGTGGAGTGGGGTGTCCTCATCAAAAGCCCCGTTCCGGTGGACAGCCCCAAGAAATCGATTCAGGAGCGTGCCATCTGGGATGCAGATGAGATGTGGGCCGCACTTGCCAGCATGGAGGACCCGATTCTGCATTTGGCTGTCCATCTGACGCTGGTGGGCGCGCTGCGAGAGGGCGAAGTTGCTGGCCTGACCCCGGAAGATCTTGATTTTGAGGGAGCAGACGGCACAGGCACGTTCCGCATCAACAAGTGTATGCAGCGTGTCCAAAAGGCATCGCTGGCAAAAACGGGCAAGGGCTGCATCTTGCAGGAGTTTGAGGATAAGCGTGAGGGCAGCACCACAACGCTGGTGCT
>CAKSVD010000064.1 GCA_934503275.1 uncultured Faecalibacterium sp. | reverse complement strand
TCGCGGTTCTCAAATCGGAGCGGCATGGTGGAAAAATAAATCTCAGGATGCTTCTGGAGGATGGCATAACGGTTGTGTCCATCAACAAGGGTATTGTTCCAGACAATCAAAGGAGAGAGCAGCTTGCCTTCTTTGAGGATGTTTTCTTCAAGCTGCTTGAATTCATCATCGGTCAGTGGAGGGATCTGGGACTGGAACTCCGGGTCGATTTTCAGATTGATCATACGCACACTCCTTTACCTCTCCTGTTGCGCCGGTTCTTCCTCCCGGAAAAAGGACGCAACATTCTGCTTTGCGGTTTTCAGTTTGAGCAGTTCTTCCTTGGTTTCCTTGTACTGCTCGTAGAACTTTGCCTTTTCGGATGCCAGCTGCGCATACTCGGCTTCCAACTTTTTCGGGCTGGGCAGCTTGGTGAGGTTGTTTGCCTTGAAATAGGCTGCTGCCGCCCGGTACGCTGTCAGCTCTGCACGATGCTGTTCCTCAAAGGCTGCGGGTCGCTTGGCAGTATTGAACTGCTGTACGATACCCTTGGTGCTGGCGTAGGCTGCGATGCGATAGCGCAGCTCATTGTTGGCTTTCATGCGACCTTCGAGGTCTTTCACCACCGCCAGCGAGTCGTGATACTTGGTTTCCAGTTCGGTGATGCGCTGGTTCAAGGCGTCCTCATCGGTCAAGTCCTTTTCCTGCAGAAGATTCACGGTCTGTGCCATGGCTTTGAGGTTGTGTTTCTTCGCCCAACGCTCGTAGCCGATGCCCTTGCCCTGCTTCAGCTTTGCCTGAATGTCCACCAGTTTCTGAATCTTATCGGGCTTGTCTGTTGCGATAGGCTGGATGGTCGGAGCAAGCCGGATGTTCTGAGCGAGTGCGGCAAGCACCTGCTCTTTCTCAAACTTGTCACCGAGATGTTTCGCTCGGATAAACTTTGTTCTTCCGGCAGGCAGATAGCTGAGCCGTCCACGACTTTCCTTGACGGCAATGCCGTACTGCTGCATGAGCTTGTCAGAGAAATCTTCAAAGCTGGTGGCACGGTACAGCACCGAAGAAATCTGTTTCCGCAGGGTATCTTTTACGGTTTCAAACTTCTTCTGCTTGGGCGGCTGTCCGGCTGCGGTGAGGGCTGCGTTTGCAAGATCAAGTTTCTGCTGCCCACGCCGCCTTGCCCAATATTCGGCCTCGCTGACACGCTCTTTCGAGCCGTTGAGCAGGTCGATCTGGTACAGTCCGGCTCCTTCGCACAACTCCATGACCTCGACACGCAAGTGCCGCATGGTCTGGGCTGTACTGGAATGCTTCATGCCCTCACGCCAGTCACGGGGCTTCTGCATATAGGGTTTGCGCTCCACTTCCCGTGTCCGGACACTGCCGATCACGATGTGGACATGGATGTTTCCCGAATGGTTGTGCCCATCCGGGTGAGTGCAGACGATGGCAGGATGACCGGGGAAGTTTTCTTCGCAGAATTTCAGGCCAAGTGCCTGTGCCTTTTCCATGGTCAAGCCGTTGTCGGCTGCATCTCGTGGGTCAAAGCTGATGATATACTGGTGACTCTTGATATCACCATGCTGGGTGTTCTTGCCATACTTGCGGTTTGCCAGCAGACAGGCCGTTGCAAACGAGAAATCGCCACACTCAAGGGTGTCGAGCAGGTACGAATCCCGCAGCTTCGGCCTGCCCTGTTCATCCAGAAGTTGCTTCCCGGTGAACGCATCGTGCTGGTAAACGAGGTACGCTTCGATGGCGGTGTAGTCCGAGTTTTTAGAGGCGATATGCTTGAGCGTTGCCATACAGTTCACCCAGAACTTTCTCGGCGCTGAGCCGGAATGCGGTCAGGTCTGCAAGTTCGTCAAGGATTTTCGCCCGGATCTGTTCGGTGTCTGCACCGCCGGAGTTAAAGTGCCTTGCAAGTTGGTTGAGACTGCCGCCCACCCTGCTGCACTGGGCAAGCAGAGCGGAAACGGCGGTCAGGGTTTCTTCACCGCCGCCGGCAACGATGACTGTTTTCTCGATCTTGACGTTGTGGATGGCACGGCGGATAAAAGTGGAGAGGGAGAGATTCAGGAGTTTGCAAGTGAGTTCCAGTGACGTTTTTTCCTCCGCTGTCACACGGAACTTGATGACGTGCGTTTTGTTGTTCGGCGTGTCGTGATGCTGGGAATTGCTAGGGGTCGATTGAACATTCGTTTTGGTCATTGTACCTCCTGTCTGTTCGATAACTCCTCGGTGAAGTTATGTAAGCACGACACGCCGTTGCTGTTCGCACCGTCAGGTGCGAACCATGAGCAGGGTTTGGGGCAGGCACGCCCCAACAAGATCACTTCGGAAATGCAGGTGCATTGAAGAAGTGAAGTCCCGATGGAGCACAACATTTTCAAGAATTGAAAATTTGTGGCCACGGGACGGTTCTTGCCCTCTACCGCTGCGCTCAAAATC
>CAKSVD010000063.1 GCA_934503275.1 uncultured Faecalibacterium sp. | reverse complement strand
TCCTATCTGGACGAAAGCCAACAGCGGGATTTTTTAGAAGCCATGGAGGACACCCAGAATGCGCCGTCCCTTTCCCAAGCGCAGCAACTGAAAAAGATGGCACAGCAGGGAGAGTTCAGCTACGAAAAAGCCTTTGATGTGATGGGTCAGGAGAAAAAGAGCGAGAAAGACACCGTGACCATCAAAAACGAGACCCTGCGGAAGTATTTCCCCCGCAGCTACACGCCCAAACAGATGGAGGAGAAGATCATCCAGCTTCTGGATGCGTGGCAGAAAAAGCAGCAGCGCCGCAACGAACGCTGACCCGTAACGCAAGACCCGATGGGGTCTTTTTTGTTTGCAAAAATTTGGAGGTAACGCCTATGAACAACACGATTCCTTTTCGCTCCGCAACTCACGCTCCGCAGATCACGGTGGATGTGAACATCCTGACCATGCTGAAGCAGGCGGCATCCTGTTTGACCGAGGCAGCAGGCAAGGATGTGTACCTTGCCGCCATCGGTCCCGACATGGAGCTGACCATTATCATGGAGGAGGATGCCCCCTCTGTTCTGCCTTGTTTTGACGAGGGCGATGCCCTGATTACCGTGAAGGGTGCGCCGCTGTTTATCAGCTACAATCCGGCGCAGGTCCTCAAGCTGGCAGGCAAGCGGTACCTGACCGGGCCGGTCATCTTCTACCGTACCGATGGGCACAGTGCCATCGTATCCCTGACGGTGGAGGATATTTACCGTTTTCAGACCTATCTGGAAAGTCACAGCACCACCCTGATGGCAGATGGGCAGAAGCTGACCTGCATCTGCATCGACTGAGGTGTGCCATGCTGAACTTTTTTATCGGTTTTGCCTTTTTTGAAGCGGGTGCCTTTTTCGGCTTCTTTGTGGCGGCTTTGCTGAACGCCGCCCATGTCGGGCAGGAGAGCACCATCTTTGAGGAGAATGATAATGGAACAGAATGAAAACACCCTGTCCGTGCTGAAAATTGCGCCGGGACAGCATCCGCAGCAGGTCGAGATCGATAAAGACCTGAAAGCCTTGCAGCAGGCTGTGGGCGGCTCCATCGGCGCAAGCTACCCCTTTGCTGATGACCCGGTTGCCATCGTTTATGCCGATGACGGCAAGCTCATGGGTCTACCCCTGAATCGTGCCCTGCGGGATGAAAACGGAGAAATGTATGATGCCGTTGCCGGAACCTTTCTGGTTGTGGGGCTGGGCGAGGAGGATTTTGCATTCCTGACCCCGGAACTGGCGCAGAAGTACGAGCAGCTTTTTCATCAGCCGGAAGCCTTTCTGAAGCTGGGCAACCGTCTGCTGGTGCTGCCGGTGCCGGATGAACCTCCCGCAGAAAAGCCCCGCACCAAGCCCACGGCAGAGCATGACCGCTAAAATCACCCTGCTGCACGGGAGGTGATGGCAGTGCAGGAAGAAATCGAACAGAAATCATTCAACATTATGATCTCCACCACGAAGCTGTCTGCCCGGACTGTCCTGCGGGCAGTTAAAGCGGCGTTTCGGCTGTACCAGTCCAAGGCATCCCAAGGTAAGCAGAGCGTCCGCACACTTCTGCGGCAGAACCGGGGCGTGTCCAGCGTGGAGATCAGCAAGACCGGCATCCGTGGTCTGGAACGCTATGCCAAAAAGTACGGCATCGACTACGCCATCCGCAAGGACACCTCTGAGGTGCCGCCCCGGTATCTGGTCTTTTTCAAAGCCCCGGACGCAGAAGCCTTCAACTCGGCGTTCAAAGAGTATTCGGCATCTTTGCTCAACAAGGACAAACGCCCCTCGGTGCTGGCAAAACTGCATGAACTGGTGCAGGCAGCGGCAGAACTCCCCGGCAAAGTCCGGCATAAGGAACAGGAGCGTGGACTGTGACCATGAAAAAGCTGACAAAACTGCTGGCGCTGTATCTGCCTTATCTTCTGCTGGGACTGGTGGCAACGAACCTCGGTGAAGCATGGAGGTTTGCGGAGGAAAAAGAACTGGGCGATAAGATTATGGCGATGATGGGAACCATCCCGATGGCATTTGCAAACCCTTTGCCCAGCCTGCACCCTCTGGATCTGCTGGTGGGCTTGTGCTGTGGCGCAGGGTTACGGCTGGCGGTCTATCTGCGTGGAAAAAATGCCAAGAAGTACCGCCACGGTATGGAGTACGGCTCTGCCCGGTGGGGCACCGCCAAGGACATTGAGCCGTTTATGGCTCCGAAGTTTGAGGACAATATCATTCTGACCAAAACAGAACGTCTGATGATGTCCAACCGCCCGCCGGACCCCAAGAATGCCCGGAATAAAAACGTGCTGGTGGTGGGCGGCTCCGGCAGCGGTAAGACCCGGTTTTGGCTCAAGCCCAACCTTTTACAATGTCACAGTTCCTATGTGGTCACCGATCCGAAGGGTTATAATTATCTAGGATAAAGCAAAGATGCGTTTACAAAATCGGAAAAGTATCGTATCTTTGTTACATATCGTACCCCCTACTAAAAACACAAAGAAGGTGAAACTATGGCAAAATCCAACCAAGGAAAAATCACGGCACTGTACGAAAGGC
>CAKSVD010000062.1 GCA_934503275.1 uncultured Faecalibacterium sp. | reverse complement strand
CATCTCCAACAACGAGGATGTGAAGCAAAAGCTGGCAAATCACGAGATCGACTGCTTTGTTTCGCTGGAAGAATCCTACTGGGCAGAGCTTGGCATCTCGACCATAACCCGCGTGGGAAAATCCAGCATCTACTATGTGCTCAACAAAGACCGTCCGGATCTCAAGGAAGAACTGGACAATGCGATGCACGCGTTGGACGAAGAGGCTCCTTTTTATACGGCGGATCTGTGTAAAAAGTATTTCTCGCTGGATTATAAGCCCATCCTTACGGGAGAGGAAAAGGCGTGGCTCAGAAAGCACGGTGCGATCCGAATGGGCTTTCTGACGAGTGATAGCGGCGTCAGCACCTATGACCCTGCCACTGGGGAGATTACCGGAACAATCATAGACTAT
The DNA here is from genome assembly GCA_934503275.1 of uncultured Faecalibacterium sp. Classification (GTDB taxonomy): domain Bacteria; phylum Bacillota; class Clostridia; order Oscillospirales; family Ruminococcaceae; genus Faecalibacterium. The sequence goes on along the minus strand of CAKSVD010000062.1, from coordinate 2,274 downwards.
ATTCAGTTTGCCGCAGATTGTCTGGGAAATCAGGAGCTGGAATTCCAGTTGGTCGGTTATGACAACAAAGAGGCGGAACTCAATGCGCTGAAATCAGGCGAGATCGACATGATCTTCCATTTCGACCAGAGTCCCAATCTGGCTGAAGAATATCGCGTTGCCAGAACCAACACAACTTGGACCGCCAATATGATGGTGGTCACAAACAAACAGCTCTTTACCGAAAACCAAGTGAACCGCGTTGCCGTTCCCCAAAACAAGATTTCCCTAACAAGGTACCTTGCGTTTTATTATCCGCAGTGGGAAATCGTGGACTGCGATACACAGGAGGATGCGATAAAACTGGTCAAGGACGGACAGGCAGACTGTTTTATCACAGGGGTCAGCAGTGAGGCGAAATACAGCAAAAATCATGGGTTTTACAGCGTTCCGCTGCCAAACCCTGCCAATTCCTGCTTTGCGGTCAAGAGCGGAAACCGCAGCCTGCTGTCCATCCTGAACAAAACGCTCAAGGCAATGCCAGCCAATATGCTTACCAGCTCTCTGGCGATGCATAAGAGCTCCGCGCGGAAGGTTACCCTGAGCGATTTTATAAAGGATAACTTCTTCATGGTTCTGCTGGTCAGCAGCATTGCGGTTGCAGCCATTCTGCTCACGATTCTGAAGCTGCTGCGGAAGGCGCGCAAAGCCGAAGCTGCTGCAAGGAAAGCCGCAAGCGATACGCAGGAACTGAATGCAAAATTGCAGGTCGCCGTGGAAAAAGCAGAGAGCGCGAACCACGCCAAATCCACCTTCCTGTTCAATATGTCCCATGATATCCGCACTCCCATGAACGCCATTATCGGTTACGCAGACCTTGCCTCCCGGCATCTGGATGACCCTGCAAAGCTGGAAAAATACATGGAGAATATTCAGGTATGCGGACAGAACCTGCTGGTGCTGCTGAGCAATGTGCTGGACCTTGCCCGCATTGAGAACGACAAGACGGAGATCGAGTATTCTGTTTCGGATGTAGAGAAGGATTTCCGTAACTGCATTGCGATGTTCCAGAATCAGGCAGACAGCAAGGGACAGACGCTTACGGTGACAACACATCTGCTGTATCCGTATGTCTATGTGGATATTCCGCACCTGACCGAGATCTGCACAAACCTCGTCAGCAACGCGGTCAAATACACAGGTGCCTGCGGCACGATTCGCTGCGATATCACGCAGAAGCCCGGCGAAAAAGAGGGCTGGTGCAATGCGGTGATCACGGTTGCCGATAACGGCATCGGAATGTCGCAGGAGTTCCAGAAGCATATCTTTGAACCCTTTGAGAGGGAACGCACCTCCACCGTCAGCAAGGTGGAGGGCAGCGGCATCGGGATGGGCATCGTGAAAAAGCTGGTCGGGCTGATGAGCGGCACCGTGGAAGTGGAGAGCAAGATCGGTGTGGGCTCCACATTTACTGTCACCATTCCCAGCCGCATTGCATCGCAGGAGGAAACACAGGCGAAACGAGAGACCACTCCTTCGGACGAAAAGAGCCTGTGCGGTGTAAAGATCCTGTTGACCGAGGACAACGACCTGAATGCAGAGATCGCCACCGAGCTGCTGCAGGAAGAAGGCTGTACGGTAGACCGCGCAAAAGACGGTGTGGAATGTGTGGATATGCTGGAAAAGGTTGCGAACGGAACTTACCGGCTGATCCTTATAGATATCCAGATGCCGGTGATGAACGGCTACGATGCGGCAAAAAAGATACGGCGGATGGATGACCCTCAAAAGGCAGGCATCCCCATCATCGCTATGACTGCAAATGCCTTCTCCGAAGATAAACAGGCGGCACTGGATGCCGGGATGAACGACCATGTTGCAAAGCCGATCAATATGAATGTCCTTGTGCCGACCATCCGGAAATACCTTTGATGCGGACAGAAAGCTGTGCAGAAGGACGTTCTCAGACCGCAGCACACCTGATAAACGAATACCGCCGAGGATTTTTCCCATTTTGGGAAGATCTCCTCGGCGGCTTTTTTGTATGTATATCCTGCTGTCCAATCCCAACATCGGTGTGGCAACGGTAGCCGCAGAAGCCGGACACGCACAGCCCAGTACGACCCTTGCAATCTACACGCAGGTCTATGACAAGCGGCGCAAAGAGATTCGCAAACAGATGAGCAAAGAATTGTACAAGTAAAGCGCCTATTCATGCAAAAAGAAAAGCACGAGACCGAAATCTCGTGCTTTTTTGGTGGGCCAGGCAGGACTTGAACCCGCGACCAAGCGGTT
>CAKSVD010000061.1 GCA_934503275.1 uncultured Faecalibacterium sp. | reverse complement strand
CCGTTCAGGTCGCAGAAGGCCATCTCCGGCTCGATCATCCAGAACTCCGCAGCGTGGCGGGTGGTAAAGCTCTTCTCGGCGCGGAAGGTGGGGCCGAAGGTGTACACCTTGCCAAAGGCCATAGCCATAGCCTCGGCCTCCAGCTGGCCGGAAACGGTCAGGTTGACCGGCTTTTCAAAGAAGTCCTTGCTGTAATCCACAGCGCCGTCCTCGGTCTTGGGCACATTGTCCATGTCCAGCGTGGTCACGCGGAACATCTCGCCGGCGCCCTCACAGTCGGAGGCGGTGATCAGCGGAGAGTGGGCGTAGACAAAGCCGTTCTCCTGAAAGAACTTGTGGATGGCATAGGCAGCCACGCTGCGCACGCGGAAGGCGGCGTTGAAGGTGTTGGTGCGGGGACGCAGGGTGGGCATGGTGCGCAGATACTCCATGCTCATCTTCTTTTTCTGCAGGGGGTACTCGTCGGCGGGGCAGTCGCCCAGGATCTCCACGCTGTCGGCGTTCAGCTCAAAGGGCTGCTTGGCCTGCGGGGTGAGCACCAGCTTGCCCTTGACGCGCAGGCTGCTGTACAGACCGGTGTGGATGACTTCGTCGTAGTTTGCCAGCTTGCCGGCTTCCAGCACGACCTGCAGGGTCTTGAAGCAGCCGCCGTCCGACAGGGCGATGAAGCCGATGTTCTTGGAGTCGCGGATGTTCTTTGCCCAGCCGCAGACGGTGATCTCGGTGCCGTCCGCCGGGGTGTTTTTGAACAGCGAAAGGATCTCGGTACGTTCCATAATAGTTCTCCTTTATAAAGAAAAAGACAGCTTTTGCCCTGAAAGTTCAGGGCGAACAAGCTGTCTTGTAATGTCCGCGGTGCCACCTGAATTACCGGATGTGTCCGGTCGCTCACGCGCTCTTTTGTTTAAGCGCTGTCCCTGTAACGCTGGACCTGCGGCGCACCTACTTAACGGCAGACGCGCTGCCGTGTTCAGTTTGCTGCTCCCGGGTGTTCGTTCACGCGGCGCACGGGCGCGGCTCTCAGCTGTGCCGCACTCTCTGGGCCGGACGGCCCGCGCTACTTTTCCCGTTCCTTGCATTTGTTGTTTTAAAATAGCACGTTAGCGGCATTTTGTCAACCTTACGGTACGGCATCGGACAAATTTCTGCGTTTTTGCTTGTCAGAACGCTTTTTCTCTGATAAAATGGGAAAAAGCGGTATTCCGCAAAAACAGATTCTGGAGGAGATCATGAAGCACACACATCGCATCATCCGTCTGCTTGCGCTGACCGTGGTCAGCTGCGCACTGGCCGCTATGCTGAGCGGCTGCACCAAGGAGGAGTTCATCGCCGGTTATAAAGAGTTTCTGTTCGGCAGCCCGTCCTCTTCCTCTGAATCCAGTGCTCCGAGCACCGACGCCAGTTCCGAAAGCCCCAGCCACACCTACGACCCGCCTAACCCCGAGTGCGATGCCAAGATCGCCTCGCTGACGAGCGAGCTGTATTCGCTGGAGTCCTCCGCACGGTCGGATGTCAGCAGCGCCGTCCAGAGCGCAAAGGACGAATACCACGCCCTGCCCGCCGAAGAGCGGACCTTTGCCAATAAAGTCAGCATCGCCTACAAGCATCTTTCCTCGGTGGAGAGCACCTACGACAGTGCCGTCTCCTCGGTGGTCAGCGAGATGCGCAGTGTTCTGCGGGAGTATAACCAGCCCGAGACCGTGGCCGACGAGGCATGGAGCTACTATCAGTCTGCCAAGAGCAGCATGATCTCCAGCCTTGGCGGCTGAGCTTACCCACCCAATAGTGCATCCGCGAGGCCCTGTGCTGCCAGATATCCGGCGTACAGGGCCTCATTTAGGTTGTTGCCGTGCCCGCCGATCTCGATCAGCAAACTGCCGGTGGTCAGGTCCTGATTATAGAACCGGTAGCTGAACAGCACCGGGCGGGTAAAGCCGGGATATTTTGCCTCCATGCTGCGCTCCCACGCAGCAGCAAAGCGCAGGTTCTGCCGCCATGCAGGCAGCTGCACACTGGTGCCGTTGTCGCACCCGCAGATGATCATCACCTGCGCCGCCTGCCGCCCGTCTATGGTGCATACCGGGGCGCAGCGGGTGCCGTTTTCCCGCTCGATGGCGTCACGGTGGACGTCCAGCACCACCTTGATGCTGGGGTACTGCGCCAGATACTGCTGCACCACCGCCCGGCTGTTGGCATAGCTGCCGGTGTAGCTGGGATAGTCGTTCAGGGTCTCATCGTGCAGGGTGCAGATTCCTGCCGCATTGAGGGTGTCGGCCATCACCCGCCCCACCGCGCACATATTGATGCTGCGGTCGGTGCTGCGGGCACCGTCCCCGGGGGTGAACCACAGCCCGGCAGAAAGGCGGTAGTCCTCGGTAGCGTGGGTGTGCATGATGAGCACCTGCGGCGCGGCGCTGTCCTTTTCGATGGCAAAGGGCAGGGGCTGCGCTGCCTCGGCGGCGATGTCTGCCGCCGTCTGCCGGGTATTATTCTTGATGCTGCCTGCACCGCAGGGAATGTACTTTTCACCGCTGCCGTGCCCGAACTGCTGCTCTGTCACCGTACCGGCATCGGCGGGGCGGGCTTCGTCCGGCTGCAAGGCCACAAAATACTGCTCCACCCCGGTCTGCACCGGGGCGGCGGCCTCCTGCGCCGGAGAGGTTGCGGACGCGGCCTCCGGCACGCTTTCCGCAGACGCTTGTGCCGCCGCCCGGCTCTCCACCGCCTGCTGCCCCAGATGCAGCAGGGTCTGCGCTGCGGGCACCGGCGCTGCCAGAAAGGCCGCCA
>CAKSVD010000060.1 GCA_934503275.1 uncultured Faecalibacterium sp. | reverse complement strand
GAGAGTGCCAAGCATCCCTACGAGCTGCCCCCGGTCCATTACACGGTGATTCGTGCCATCGGCGAGCAGATGGGCGTCGGCGGTGATGACAGCTGGGGTGCCAATGTCCACCCGGAGTATATTCCTGATGTGACTAAGCCTGTGGAGTTCACCTTTACGTTCCGTGGCATCTGATGATTGCTGCAAGGGTCTGGACATCAGCGTAGAAGACCTTTTCATAGATAAAAGCGCAACGGTTGACATGAATACTACCGCATTGCACCCTGAATATGGACTGTACGCACCGAGCAACGGGCCGTCACCTCCGGGTGATGTATGAAACGTAGCACCAAATAGCCGGGCAACAGCCTGATTGAGTGATTTTCGCTTGAGAACCTCTCAGTCGGCTGTTGTCCGGCTATTTTTTATAGCTTCAGGAAGCCTGCTCCCGAAAAGGAGCAGGTTTTATGTTTGCCCTCTTTTCATGGCTGCCCCAAGCGGCGAAATATCCGTAGTGTCTCCAAATTTTCGACATTTCACGTTTTATCGAAAATTTGGAGGTTACACATGAGCTTTAATTATGGTTTGGAAAAGAAAAACTTTGACCGTCAGTGGGCTATCGTGCACAAGCAGTATGAGGACGCTGGCATGAGCATTGAAGTGATTCAGGCAATGTATGAGTATGACTGGTCTGTTTTCAATGCTGCGCGTTCTTACCAGAACCACACACAGGAAATCGCTGCCCCGTCCTTTGAGCAGGGCGAAGAATCCTACTCGCCCCTTATGAACAAGTATGCGCTTATCAGCGATGTCCAGTTGGACACGATCCTGTACTTTGAAGATTGGGCCGATACATGGTTCGAGGGTCACAAGGATAATATCGCTCCCACGACACAGGAAAGCTACAAATACTGCCTGAAAATAGACTCACTTCTCTTTTCTTATCGAACAGACGGGTAGCTTTTTGCATACTTGTAGATCTGCCGTGCACAGTCAAGACTCATTTTGCTGGAATCGTTGTGTTTGAGCCATGCGTTCACGTTGCCCGGATTCAACTTTAAGTCTGTATAGAGACGATAATTCGTCAATTTCTTTTTTTGTTGAAGTTCCAATACCCGGCGATGGATCAGCTCTTTTGTGTCATTGTCCGCAAGGGCAGCATCCCGTACCGAACAATAGCTGCGCCAGACTTTCCGGTAGCCTTCCGGCAGTTCAGGTGACTGATTTTCTAAAAGCAGCAGCATTTGCGCCAGCGAGTAGCGATTGGAAAGCTGCTCATATTCCGCAACAACCGTGCTGTTCGCAGTATAGCGGAGCAACAAATCCACTTTATCAAAGGCCAGCGCATAGAGGAACAGCGGTTCTTTCAGGCGGGGATTTTCAGCCATACGATCTGCCAACTTATGGACACTTGCCGTCTGCACCCCGGAAAGCTCTGCCACATACTGCTTCAAGAAGCCCTCAAATGTCAGCTTTCGCATGGTCTCCACCTCTCCACATACTCTTGATAGCGGATATAAAAATCCCGATACCGCCAGTCGTTCAAGATGCTGGCTCTCAACTCATCTTCATCCGTTGCAAGGTGTTCCAGCAAATCCCAATCCAACGAATTCCGCACAGCCTCGCTCTCTACATCTGCCTTGTCGGTGTCCCGGAAAGAGCACAGCTTTGCAATCACCAAGTCCTCCAGACTGGGTGTATAGAACTGCACCTTTGTACCACCAAAGGGTAGCGGCTGAAGCCGGTCTTGGAAGTTATACGGGAAATTGTCGATGTAGGCTTCCACATCGGTGTTGATGTCGTACTTGCCAAGCAAACTGTACAGTTCTTTCGGAACACTCAAGGCATCAATGTCATGAGTAGCGCGGGTCAGCTTGCCCAACAAAATAAACGCACTGCCACCTACAATCACCATCTGATAGCGGTCGTTATTGTCGATCATCAGGTCTGCGTCTTCATCCAGACGTTCCAGACGCTTGCGGAGGTCATCTAAGATCATCTTTCCCATAAAACAGCCTTTCTTATTTTCAATAATAGTATTTTCTAAAATCATTTTACAGAAAAGAAATCCGATTGTCAAGCACAAATCAACGACATTTCATACAATTCATACTATCATGTTGTCAGTTCACATCTCACACTGGCTAATGACCGTGCTGATTGCCGTATCATATGCCACCGGTGGATACTTAAATTTTTTCAGTAAGTGTTTCACCATCTTACGCATACTCGCACGGGCAGTTTCTTTTTTCTGCAGGTCTATTACGCTCGCATTACTGAATTTCTGCGTTTCCAGCCATCTCCATTGCAGCGTTCGATTGACACAGGTTGAGTTATCGGCAGATACAGCAAACACAACGGGCAGCTCTGGTAACAGAGCTGCCCGTTGTGTTCGTTTATGAAAAGGAGAACTTAGATCTCATACCACTTGATCTCGTTGGCATCCAGATGCAGAGCAAAGCTGCTGCCGTCTGTGGTGTAAACGGTGGTGTCCTGCGGCTCGTACGTGTTGTTCACCACACAATACTTGCCGTTCTTGACGTAGGCGTGAACTTCTACATTATAATTGGAGCTGAACCATGTATGCAGTTCCTCCTCGCTGTGGGCACTCCACAGGATAGCGCGGTAAAGGGTGCGGCTGTTGGCAAAACTGTAAGGCACACCGCTGATGTACACGGCACGACCCTTGCCGAAGTCGTGTGCCGCCATCTGCACTTCTTTGTTTCGCTGCACCAGCACTTCGGTGCCTTCCAGCGCATAAATATTCCTCTTGCCCTCGCCAAAGTCGATGGGCCGGTCGGCATCCTGCAGAATGAAATGGTCCGGGTGTTCTTCCCAGTTGTACTTGTCGTAGTTCAGGGTAAAGCCATTTTCTTCCTCCACGCCCAGAACACTGGCCATCTGGAG
>CAKSVD010000059.1 GCA_934503275.1 uncultured Faecalibacterium sp. | reverse complement strand
AACGAGCTGCTGATCGCATTGGGCGATGGCTGGTATCGCAGCACCTCCGGCGTGGATGGTGACCGTGACCTGTTCGGCAGCGAACTGGCTGTCCTGTTCCAGCTGGAAGTGGACGGCAAGCCCGTCTGTGTATCGGACGATACCATGCAGGCTACCCAGTGCGGTCCCATCCGTCAAAACGATCTGCAGCAGGGCGAGGTGTACGATGCCCGGCTGGAAGGGGCACTTTCCGGCTGGCATGGCATCAAGACCCAGCCGAACACACTGCTTATCACTGGTATGAACACCGTGCCCATCCGGGAACAGGAATCCTTTGAGGGGAAACTTTTTCGTACCCCAAACGGCGAAACGGTGCTGGACTTTGGCCAGAACATGGCAGGCTATGTGGAAATGAAGCTGACCGCCCATGCCGGGCAGAAGCTCCGGCTGCTGTGCGGCGAAGCACTGGACGAGAATGGCAACTTTACGCAGGAGAACTTTCAGGACCGCAGCCGCCACAAGGAGGGCGGCACGGCGCAGCTGCTGGAACTCGTCTGCAAAGAGGGCGAGAACCACTACAAGCCCAGCTTTACCATCATGGGCTTCCGGTACGCAAAGGTGGAAACGGACATCGACCTGACCGGGGCAGAGTTTACTGCCCACGCCGTCTATTCGGAGATGCCGGTGACCGGGCAGTTTGCCTGCGGCAATGCGGACGTGGAGCAGCTGGTGAAAAACAGCGTGTGGAGCCAGAAGAGCAATTTCTGCGATATCCCCACCGACTGCCCCACCCGCGAGCGCGCCGGCTGGACGGGTGATATGGGAGTGTTCATCGAGACCGGCCTGACCCTGATGGACTGCTACCCAGTGGTGGAAAAATGGCTGGCCGAGTGCCGTCTGAACCAGTACCCGGATGGACGCATGGCGAACATTGCGCCGCCCACCAGCCGTCCCGGCTACATGACCCCCATGCTCTGCATGTCGGCGGGCTGGGGCGATGCCGCCATTCTGGTGCCCTACGCTCTTTATAAGCGCACCGGCGACCGCAAGATCCTTGCGGACAACTACGAGATGATGCAGAAGTGGTATGCGTTCCTGCTGGGCCGTGCACAGCAGACCACCGAGGAACAGCAGACCGGGGCATATGCCAAGTACACAGTGCTGAACGGTCTGGACTACGGCGAGTGGTGTGAGCCGGGCATTACCCCCATGCAGGCCATGATGAACCCGCGCAAGAGTGTGGGCACGGCCTATCTGGCTTATTCCGGGCGGATTCTGGCAGAAATCGCGCAGGCGCTGGGCAAGGCAGAGGACGCAGAGCAGTACCGCGACACGGCAGAAAAGGCGGTCAAGGCATACCGTGCCGCCTTTACGGACAACGGGAAAATTACTTCTGATCGCCAGTGCGAATACGTCCGCGCCATTGCCTTTGCGCTGCTGGGCGAGGAGGAGAGCCAAGCCGCTGCGGATACCCTGAACCGGATGGTGGTGGACAACGGCTGCCACCTGAACACCGGCTTCCTTTCTACGCCCTTCCTCTGCGAGGTGCTGGCAAAGTACGGTTATGCCGACACTGCTTATAAGCTGCTGTTACAGGACACCGCTCCCAGCTGGCTCTATGAGGTCAAGCAGGGCGCTACTACCGTCTGGGAAACATGGACGGGTGTTGACACCAATGGACACCCCAGTGAATCCCTGAACCATTACTCCTATGGAGCCATCTGCGGCTGGCTGTTCGGCGGTGTGTGCGGCATCCATCTGGCAGGGGAGACCCTGACCATCGCCCCCACCCCGAACCCTGCACTGGGTTGGGCAAAAGCGGTGTACGATTCCCCGGTGGGGCGCATTGAAAGCGGCTGGCAGTATACAGGTGATGCCGTGACCTACACCATCACCGTGCCCTGTAATCTGACCGCAGAGGTTGCCCTCTCGGATGGCAGAAACCTGACCTTGCAGCCGGGAACCCATACCCTGTAACGCAGAAATATTCCCCGCAAAACACAGCGCCCCGCACCGGAAGGAGTAACCGGTGCGGGGCGTTGCTTTTATGGGGATAATGAAGAAGGAAATGATGAGAAAATGGCAGATCAGAATTTTTGTGCAAGGTATTTTGCACTGAGCTGGAAGCTCTTGACAGGGGAATTGTCCACCCAGTTGCGGTGGCTTTCCAGAATGATGGCATCTACATTCACGGAAAGGGCCTGTGTCATCAGGCTGTCCAGATCCATGTTGCCGGTGCCCAGCTCCATACTGTCGGTTTTCAGAATGGGGGTAATGGCGCTGCCGGTAATGCGAGTGCCACGGTCGTTAATGTGCCACAGCTTCATGCGCGGGCCAAGACGCTGCATCCACGCCAAGGCGTTTGCGCCGCCCTCGGTGAACCAGTAGCTGTCAAACTCAAAGTTGACGAAGGCCGGATCGGTCTCCTCTAAAAGAATATCGTAAGCGCGCTTTTCCGCATTCACGTGGCGCAGCTCGCAGTTATGGTTGTGGTAGAGCAGGTGGATGCCCTCTTTTTGCAAGGCTTCGCCTGCCTTGTTCAGGCGTTTGGCCAGTTCGTGCATCGTGGTTTCATCGCCGTAATCAAAGCGGTACATCCCGGTGATGACCACATACTCCGTGCCAAAACTTTTTGCTTCCTCGGCCACTGCATGGGCATCCCGTTCCAGACTGCCAAGGTCGGTGTGCAGGCTGACCACCTGAAGGCCTGCCTCCTGCACCAGCTTGTGCCAGTCCAGATTGCCGCCCTTGCCCACCGGCATTCCAGCGGCCTTGGTCAGCAGCTTTACCACAAAGCCAATGGGGTGGATCATAAATCCACATAGTTCAATGCCGTCGTACCCGGCGGCTTTCATGGCGGCAAGGGTCTCTTTGGCCTGCTGTTCGTTGTTCAGTACAGTGCCCAGCATAAATTGCTGCACGGCTTTGATGGGCATGATTTACCCCTCCAGTTTGAATGTCTTGCCCGGCGTGATGCCGTTTTCGTTAAAGCTGTCCACGCAGATGTAGTATTCCTGCCCGGCGGTCAGGGTGGAAAGGGTCAC
>CAKSVD010000058.1 GCA_934503275.1 uncultured Faecalibacterium sp. | reverse complement strand
CCCTGCTGTTTTGTGTTCCCATGCTTCTAACGAGGCTGAATCCATGTGTTCCGATTCTAGCGACGACACATTGCGAGTGTGTCCTCCTGATGTCAAAAGCCCTGTAATATAGTTCGACAATTCGTTCAATATTGTTTAGGCATCATTTTACAGCCTGAACCGTTCTCGTCCCTGGAAACAAGTCGAGAGCGGTTTTTGAAAATTTAGGCAGTATCCAAATCATAGCCACAGGGGTAGCCAATAATTGAGTTTCTGGATTAAATGTTTTGACTAACAGCGAATCCGGCAACTCAGGTATCTGGGGGTATCCAGTGTAGGATTTAGATGTCAAAAGAATACAGTCACAAAAATAACCCTCCCGGCCGCTATGGTCAGGAGGGTTTTTCTTCACTCAAGTTCTTAACAAAAAAAGCACCACACATTTCTGTGCAGTGCTTTTTTTCGTTCTGGTGGAGAATACCGGGATCGAACCGGTGACCTCTTGCATGCCATGCAAGCGCTCTCCCAGCTGAGCTAATCCCCCAGATGTCTTGCTTTATGCCTGACGACGTGTGTAATTATACCAGCCGGAGGAGCGCTTGTCAACGGTTTTTTACAAATATCTATCCTCTTTTTTCAGCGGCGCAGTGCACCCGGAAGCTTTTGACGCAGCTGCGTTTTTCCCGGGCTGCTCTGCTGCAAAAAGTAGCCGCATTACCTGTCCCATTTGTCGCACAGGGCGTTGATCTGGTCGGCAAATTTGGCCAAATCTTTATTTGCGCCGCCCTCGTTATGCTCGATGACCCGCAGCAGGCGCTTACCGGCGCTGAGCAGCCGCTGGAACACGGTAGCGGCGCGGCTTGCCCCCTCGCCTGTCCCCTGCTCTACGCGGACCTTTGTGCCCTCTTGCAGGCAGACTGCGCCCTCGGCACCGATGGCCCACTGCGCACCATTGTAGGGCGCACAGGCGGTAAATCCCTGTTCGGTCAGGGTGTCCACAAAGCGGTTTTCCACCTCGTCCTCGCCGTGGATCACGAACACCCGCCGGGGCTTTTCCGTAAAGGCGTTCACCCAGCGCAGCAGACCGTCCTTATCGGCGTGGCCGGACATTCCGGTCAGCTGGCAGATCTCTGCTTTCACCTCGATGGGCTCACCGAACAGCTTGACCGACTCCGCTCCCTCGATGAGGGCGCGTCCCAAGGTGCCCACCGCCTGAAAGCCCACGAACAGGATCGTGCATTCCGGACGCCACAGGTTGTGCTTGAGGTGATGGCGGATGCGTCCGGCCTCACACATTCCGCTGGCGGACAGGATGACCTTGGGCGTGCGGTCGGTGTTGATCATGCGGGAGTCATCGCTGGTCACGCTGATGCGCAGCCCCGGCACGTTGATGGGGTCGATGCCCTTTTCCAGCAAAGCGCGGGTCTGGGCGTCAAAGCAGTCGGGGTCTGTATCCCGGAAGATGCGGGTGGCCTCGGTAGCCAGCGGGCTGTCGATGTAGACCGGGAAGTTGCCGTGCCCCTTGACCAGCCCTTTTTCTTTGATCTCCCGCAAAAAATATAGCATCTCCTGCGTGCGTCCCACGGCAAAGCTGGGCACCACCACGTTGCCGCCCCGGTCAAAGGTGCGCTGCAAAATTTTTGCCAATTCTGCCACATAGTCCGGCCGTGGGGCGTGATTGCGGTCGCCGTAGGTGGACTCCATGAACACATAGTCCGCCTGCTGGATATAGTTGGGGTCTTTTATAATGGGCTGGTCCAGATTGCCGATATCACCGGAGAATACCAGTTTTGTGGTGGTGCTGCCCTCGGTGATCCACAACTCGATGCTGGCAGAACCCAGCAGATGCCCCACATCCACGAACCGCGCCTCAATGCCCGGGGCAAGCTGGACGCGCTTGTCGTACTCCACACCCAGAAACAAGCGGCAGGCGGCTTCGGCATCCTGTATGGTGTACATGGGCTCCACCGGCTCTGCGCCGGAGCGCTTGCCCTTGCGGTTTTTCCACTCGGCTTCAAACTCCTGAATATGCGCCGAGTCCCGCAGCATGATGCCGCACAATTCCACGGTGGGGATGGTGGCGTAGATCCTGCCCCGGAAGCCGTTGTGCGCCAGCAGCGGCAAAAGACCGGTATGGTCGATATGAGCATGGGTGATGAGCACAAAGTCGATCTCGCCAGGGGCTACGGGCAGGGGCTGGTTTTCGTACACATTTTTGCCCTGCTCCATGCCGTAGTCGATGAGGAAACGCTGCCCTGCCGCTTCCAGCATGGTGCAGCTGCCGGTCACCTCGTGGTTCGCGCCTAAAAATGTCAGCTTCAATGCAAAACACCTCCAGTTCATTTTATGGCTTTAGTATAGCATATTTTTAAGGTACACGCCGCACAAATCTGCGGATTCTTTGCGGGCATAATGCCGAAATGCAGAAAAAATTTTTATACAATCTTGACAAACCACCCTGTTCTGTTATAAACTTAGGATTGTATGACGTTCGTTCGTATTTTATGAGTCTTTTCAAATAGAGAGGTAGAAATTTATGGTTCGTAACGATTTGCGCAACGTTGCCATTATCGCTCACGTTGACCACGGCAAGACCACGCTGGTGGATGCCCTGCTGCGTCAGAGCGGCGCTTTCCGCGACAATCAGGCCGTGGCCGAGCGTGTGATGGACAGCGGCGATATCGAGCGTGAGCGCGGCATCACCATTCTGGCAAAGAACTGCTCCTGCACCTACAAGGGCGTTAAGATCAACATCGTTGATACCCCGGGCCACGCCGACTTTGGCGGCGAGGTGGAGCGCGTGCTGAAGATGGTCAACGGCGTGCTGCTGCTGGTGGACGCTGCCGAGGGTTGTATGCCCCAGACCCGCTTTGTGCTGCAGAAGGCTCTGCAGCAGAACCTGAGCCTTGTGGTCGCCATCAACAAGATCGACCGTCCCGATGCCCGCATCAAGGAAGTCATCGACGAGGTGCTGTACCTGCTGATGGATCTGGGTGCTACCGACGAACAGCTGGACTGCCCCATGCTGTTCTGCTGTGGCCGTGACGGCACCGCCAGCCTGGACCCGGATGTGCCGGGCACCGACCTGATCCCCCTGTTCGACACCCTGCTGAGCACCATCAAGCCGCCCGAGGGTGACCCTGAGGCTCCCTTCCAGATGCTGGTGTCCTCTGTGGACTACAACGA
>CAKSVD010000057.1 GCA_934503275.1 uncultured Faecalibacterium sp. | reverse complement strand
AACACAGAAGTTAAGCTTACTTGTGCCGAAGATAGTTAGCTGGAAACGGCTTGTGAAAATAGGTAGTCGCCGACTTAGCAAAGAGCTCTGAGATGAAAATCTCAGGGCTTTTTTGTTGCATTTCGGGGCAAAAAATAGTATCATAAAAGGCAGAACCTTATACTTTCTACAGATTTTCCTGTTACACTGGATGCACAAGGAAAGGAGATTCTGTATGGACAAATTAACGAAAAAGGGGCTGGATGGTACCCAGCTCAAGACCATCGCGCTGGTGCTGATGGTGCTGGACCACATTCATTATTTCTTCGAGTTCACCGGCTGCATCCCGACGGTGTTCAGTATGCTGGGGCGGCTCAGTGCGCCGCTGTTTCTGTTCTGCACGGTGGAGGGCTTTGCCCACACCCATGACCGCAAGCGGTATTTTATCCGCATCTGGGCTATCGGCACAGCCATGGCGGCGCTGGAATTCTTTATGATCTACGCCAAGGCCTTCCGGCGCGGGGATGGCTTCTACCCGCTGAACGCGATTTTTCAGGATCTTGCGCTGCTGTGCATCGTCTGGCAGGGCATCGACTGGCTGCGGGAGAAGAAGCTTGCAAAGGGCATTGCTGCCATTGCTGCCGTTTTGTGCTGGCCGTATGTGGTGGTAGTATTTCTGCTGCTTTTCCCGCAGGTACAGGAGATGCCCATCGCTTCGACAGTCGTGGCCTTTGTCATCACCAGCCCGCTGCCCATGTGGACGGCCATCACAGATGGCAGCTGGAGCTTTTTGCTGGGCGGTGTGCTGCTGTATGCATTGCGTGGACGGCGCAAAGTGCAGCTGACGGTATGGGCACTGGTGATTTTCCTGTGTGATTTTGCGCTGAACTTTGGGATGGCTTGCCGACAGGAGGGTTTTGTCTGGACGCAGATGTTCACCGACTACTACGAGTGGTTCGGGGTGGCGGCGGTGCTGCTGATGCTGCTGTACAACGGGCAGCGCGGCAGCGGGCACAAGCAGCTGTTCTACTGGTTCTACCCGGCCCATGTGTACCTGCTATATGGGGCATCCTGTCTGGTTTATAACGCTTTGAGGTGATCTTGTGGCAAACATTCTGGCCGTGGATGACAATCTGGAACTCTGCAAGCTGATCCGCACCGCCTTGGAGCGGGACGGCCACCGGGTAGAAACGCGGCAGGCGGGCGGGGCGCTGACCGAGGCGCTCTGCCGCTGGGCAGACTGCATCCTGCTGGACGTGATGATGCCCGGGGAGGACGGCTTTGCGGTGTGCCGTCGCATCCGCAGCCTGACCGATGTGCCCATTCTCTTTCTGAGTGCCCGCACCGACGAGGCGGCTGTGCTGGAAGGTCTGGGCATCGGGGCAGACGACTTTTTGTCCAAGCCCTTCCGGGTGGCAGAGCTGCGGGCGCGGGTGGCGGCACATCTGCGGCGGCAGAGCCGCACCCCGGCGCACCGGATGGTGCGCGGCGGCGTGGCGTTTGACCTAACCGCCCGGAGCGCGGCAGTGGAGGGCACAGTGCTGCCCTTGACCCGCTCGGAATATGCCATCTGCGAGTATCTGGCGCTGCACGCCGGGCAGACCTTTACCAAAGAGCAAATTTACGAAGCGGTTTTTGGCATTGACGGCACAGCGGATGACACTGCCGTGACCCAGCACATCAAAAATATCCGGGCAAAGCTGCGGGCGGCGGGCGTGCCGGAGCCGGAAAAGCTGCTCAATACCGTATGGGGCGTGGGATACCGATGGAAAAGCGAAGACTGACCTCTCTGCGCAGCGTGCTGCTGCAATATCTGGTGCGCACGGCGCTGGCCTGCCTGCTGGTCGCGGTGGTGTGGCTGCTGGTGCTGATGCTGTGGATCCAGAATGGCGGGCCGTTTCTTCCCGCGAATCAAGCTGCACAGGCCTGCCAGAAAGCCGCACAGGACGTTTTACCGGGCATGACCGCCGCCACCTTTGACGAGACGCAGCTGGACTCCTTGTGCCGGTACGCCCTGTTTGCCGCGCCGGACAGCAGCGAGGTGCTGGCCACCAACATGGATGCCGGGCACTTGCAGCGGGCAATGGAGAACCGGCAGGGGAAAACCCGCTGGCATTTTGGCTACACGCAGTATTATATAACGTCAAAATTGCAGGACGGAACGGTCTGTCTGCTGCAATTTGACTATGCCGTGCCCTACGCCGACCCTGCGCTGCGGGGCGTGCTGCCGGATATGCAGACCGTGCACTGCATTCTGGGCATTCTGCTGCTGGTGGGGGCGGTGGTATGGAGCACCCACAGGACCGGGCGCTTCCTGACCCGGGAGACCGAAAAGCTGACTGCGGCAGCGCAGGCAGTGGCGCAGAAGGATCTGGACAGCGCCGTGTTTTCCGGTGCGAAGGTGCGGGAGTACGAGAGCGCTTTGCAGGCGCTGCAGACCATGGGCGACGCACTGACCGGCAGCTTGCAGAAGCAGTGGGCCATGGAGCAGCGGCAGCGGGAGCAGATCATTCAGTTGTCCCACAAGCTGAAAACGCCGCTGACCATCATCGAGGGCAACGCGGAGCTGCTGGCAGAGGATGACGGCCTGACCGCAGAACAGAAAGCGCAGGTGGAGTCTATCTTGCAGGGCGCAGAGCAGACCCGCACCTATCTGGGTAAGATCCGCGCCGAGGTGCAGACCCCGCTGCGGTATAAACGGAATGTAGAATGATGATGAAAATAGACGAAATGGAGCGGATCTTACGGCACGCGCGTTTCCGTAAACTGTGAAAAAGGGCTCCAGAACACCTGCAGGCGTTTTGGAACCCCATAAAAATGCTTATTCCACGCGAAAGGGCTGCGGCACGTTTTGTGCAGCAGCCCTTTGGTGGTTTTAATGCTTTGTCAGTTGTTTGTCCAGCCATGCGGCGATGTCCGCGAAGACCTCCTGCTTGTTGGTCTCCAGCAGCAACTCGTGGCGGGCACCGGGGTAAAAGATGCTTTCAATGTTCTGCACGCCGGCGTCCTTCAGGCTCTGGATGGCGCGGCGCACGCCCTTGCCCTGCTCGCCCACCGGGTCGGCATCGCCGGAGAGGAAGAGCAGCGGCAGGTCCTTGGGCATCCGTGCCAGAAAAGCCGGGTCGTGCAGGCGCAGGATGCCGCTGAACATACTATAATAGGCGTTCAGCGTAAAGGTAAAGGTGCAGCGCTCTTCGGCCAGATACTTGTCTACCTCGGCCTGGTCGCGGTTGAGCCAGTCGTGGGTGGTGCGGCCCTCCAGCCCCTTGTTGTAGCCCATAAAGGAAAG
>CAKSVD010000056.1 GCA_934503275.1 uncultured Faecalibacterium sp. | reverse complement strand
TGAAAAACCAGATCAAGCGGTTCAAGCGGCTGAACGACCTGATCCGCACCGGCGATTATTACCGGCTGACCGACCCGACAGAAAACGCATATTTCACGGCATGGCAGTTTGCCGCAGAGGACGGCAGCGAGGCGCTGCTGAATCTGGTAGTGACCCATCCGCAGGCGAATCCCTTGCCCATCCACCTCTGCTTCCGTGGGCTGGAAGAAGATGCTGTGTATGAGCTGGATGGCATCGACTATTTCGGCTCTCAGTATGACCGCGACGGTGGCAAAGCCATAGAGGACGGCATTCACAAGGGGATGCGGTTCAGCGGCAGCACGCTGCTGTATGCGGGGCTTGTCCTGCCGCAGCTGTTTGGCGATTACCCCAGCGTGCAGCTTCATCTTACACGAAAAGGATAAAAGGATATGAAGGATCAAACTGCATTTTCCACCCGCTTTGCCCGCCATAAGGACGAGCTGGAATGGCTGTTCATGGAACTGTACCACAACCGGGAAGGGCTGGAAGTTCTGGAGCGGGAGATGGCAGAAGCCTACAACGCCCGCAGCGCCGAGCTGAAAGCACTGGACAAGGCACGCTCTGCCGACCCGGAGTGGTACAAGCGGGGCAATATGTTCGGCATGACCATGTACACCGACCTCTTTGCCGGGAACTTAAAAGAACTGGCAAAGAAGCTGCCCTACCTCAAGGAGCAGAAGCTGACTTATCTGCACCTGATGCCCCTGCTGCAGATGCCCCACCCCCACAACGATGGCGGCTATGCGGTGGAGGATTTCGATACCGTAGACCCGACTCTCGGCACCAACAAAGACCTGGAAAACCTGACCCGTGAACTGCGCAAGGCCGGCATCAGCCTGTGTCTGGATTTTGTCATGAACCACACCGCCAGCACCCACCGCTGGGCCATGGCGGCAAAAGCTGGTGACCCGTGGTTTCAGGCGTATTACCACCTCTACGAGGACCGCACCATCCCCGACCAGTACGAGCAGACTGTGCCCCAGGTGTTCCCCAACACCGCCCCCGGCAACTTTACCTGGTGCGAGGAGATGCACAAGTGGGTATTGACTACTTTCCACGATTATCAATGGGACCTGAACTACGCAAACCCGGCGGTGTTCGTGGACATGACCAAGAGCATCCTGCATCTGGCAAATCTGGGCGTGGAAGTGTTCCGCATTGATGCAGTGCCGTACATCTGGAAGCAGCTGGGCACCACCTGCCGCAACCTGCCGCAGGTGCACACCATTGTGCGGATGCTCCGCATGGTGCTGGAATGCGTCTGCCCCGCTGTCATCCTCAAGGGCGAGGTGGTCATGGCTCCCAAGGAGCTGGCTGCTTACTTCGGCACACCTGAAAAGCCAGAATGCCACATGCTCTACAACGTGTCCACCATGGTCAACCTGTGGAGCGCCCTTGCCAGCCGGGACACCCGGCTGCTGAAAGCGCAGTTGGATGCCCTGCACGCCCTGCCGGACAACTGCTGGTTCGTGAACTATCTGCGCTGCCACGATGATATCGGCTGGGGTCTGGACGAGGCGGTGGAAAACCGGCTCGGCATTGACCCACAGAAGCACAAGGAGTATCTCTACCACTTCTACGAGGGCAATTTCCCCGGCAGCTGGGCAAAGGGTGAGCTGTACAACTACGACCCTGCCACCGGCGACGCCCGCAGCTGCGGCACCACCGCCAGCCTGTGCGGCGTGGAGCAGGCACTGGAAAAGAACGACAAGACCGCACTGGATTATGCGGTGAAGCGTGATCTGCTGCTACATACTGCCATGGCGTTTTTGCAGGGCTTCCCCATGCTGAACTGCGGCGATGAAATTGCGCAGCTCAATTGCTGGGATTACAAAAACGACCCCGACCGTGTGGAGGACAGCCGCAATCTGCATCGCAGCAAATTCAACTGGGAGGACGCAAAACAGCGCACCCGGAAGGGCACGCTGCAAAACGCCTTGTGGCAGGGCATGGAGCAGCTGCGCCAAATGCGGGCAGACCCCTGCTTTGCCCCGGATGCGTGGGTGACCACATGGGACAGCCATAACCCCGGCGTGCTGGCACTGGTGCGCAAGCGCGGCGAGGAAACGCTGGTGGGACTGTTCAACTTTACCGAGTACCCGGCAGGGGCCAGTCTGGACGCTCTGGGCGGCGAGTATCACACCCCGGAGGGCACTTCCGTCTGGCTTGCGGATGTGGAGCTGGAACCCTATCAGGCGCTGATGGTGCGCCGCTGAAAGGAGCTGCCCCTGCTCACCGGCACAACCGACTGCGAGAGCGGCACGGCACAGCTGGCACAGAACGGCATCCGACTGATTTTTGTCACCTTGGGTGCAAACGGCGTGTTCTACCGCTTTGGGGACAAGACCGGTCATGTGGCTGGCGTCCCCTGCAAGGTGGGCGACACCAACGGCGCAGGGGATACCTTCTTTGGGGCGGCTCTGTCCAAACTCTGCAAGGAGGAGCTGGACACCCTGACGGTGGACAAACTGGAAAGCATTCTGGCCTTTGCCAATAAAGCTGCCAGCATCACCACCAGCCGCCACGGTGCGATCCCTGCCATGCCTGCATTGGAAGAAATCGAAAAATAACAGAACCGGCCACCAACCTGTAGCAAATCATACAGGCTGGTGGCCGGAAACCATGGGTTAGAAAATTAAAGGCAAAACAAAAACAGGGTGCGCCCTGCCGGACGCACCCCGCAAAAATCCACATACGATAAGTAAGGCAGGGAGTTCCCCAGCGGGAACTTCCTGTTTTTCTTTGCCGGAGATGTGAGCCTGTTCCGCCTGCCGCGCGGCAAGCTCGCGTTTGCGCAGCGTAGCGTAGCAATGAAAGCCCCGGTGGGGCTTTTAAGCGGCAGCGCGGTCTGCGACAGCAGATGGAGGGGCGTTGCCCCGACAAGCGCTACCCCAACAAGATCACTTCGGAAATGCAGACGCATTGCAGAAGTGAAGTCCCGGATGGACAGAACATTTTCAAGAATTGAAAATTTGTGGCCACGGGACGGTTCTTGCCCTCTACCGCTGCGCTCAAAACATGGTTCTGACAGTTGTTTCCGAATTGTTAAGACGCAAAAAATAAGTAGAGGTGGTGCTGCTCATGTAAGGGGGGTCACCGTTTGCTCCGAACGAAGTTCCTGCCCCTGTTTGTGCAGCGACGTTGACAAAAAGTCGGTATCAAGTTCGGTCGGCTCATGAGATTTTCAAGGTGCGTTTCCCGTAAAAGAAAAATACCGCCCTGCAAGACAGGCGAAAAATTTTGTCGGGTGAATCGGCGGCAAAATGAATCGGGTGTGTTGCGGAGCGGTAAATC
>CAKSVD010000055.1 GCA_934503275.1 uncultured Faecalibacterium sp. | reverse complement strand
GGGCCCAGGGTTCGAGTCCCTGGAGGTGCACCACAACAACAAAATCCGAACTTTTTTCCAATAGGAGAAGGGTTCGGGTTTTTTGTTTTCTTCGGAAAGCAGAATGCCGCGGTTGCGCAGCAATGAAAGCCCCAGTGGGGCTTTTAAGCGGCAGAGCGGTCTTGCGCAAGCAAGATGGAGGGGCGTTGCCCCGACAAGCTCCGGCTCCTTCCCTGACGGCTGTGTGTCCAAAACCTTATCAGAAGAAAGACCGTATCACAAAGGTCACAACTGTAAGAGTGCCGTAAGGCAGATAAGAGTGCCGTAAGGCGGAAAGGACACAAACATGAAGTACGATGAAAGAGCCTGCAAATACAACATGGACACCGGGTGCGTGGAGCTGCTGCTCCGGGATGGGAGAAAAATTTCCATCGACTGTACCGGGGCCGAGGATGCACTGGACGTGACCATGGCGCAGAGGTCGGAGTTAGACTATCTCATCTATAATGACCCGCTGAGCTATGCTGATTTGATTTTGAATGGTGACCCGGAGAAATACTTGAAAACCATAACCGGGAGCCATTGGTT
The DNA here is from genome assembly GCA_934503275.1 of uncultured Faecalibacterium sp. Lineage (GTDB taxonomy): Bacteria > Bacillota > Clostridia > Oscillospirales > Ruminococcaceae > Faecalibacterium. Next base: position 2,955 of record CAKSVD010000055.1, on the reverse strand, counting down.
AGAAGATTAAAGGCAAAATAAAAAACAGAGTGCGCCCCTGAATGAACAACACCCCATTTGTCCGACGGTATTCGGTCTGACAAATGGGGCGTTTTTATATGTCGGAAAAACGAAAGGCGTATAGCGGAGAATGAGACCAATTTTTATAGTGCAAGATGTTTTGCACGATAGTCCCGTGGGCTGATGCCATATACATTTTTGAACGCACGGGAAAAGTGAAGCTGATTGGGATAGCTGACCATGGTGCTGATGGTGCTGATGGGCAGGCGGCTTTCGGTCAGCAGCTGTGCCGCCCGTGCCATGCGGTAGTGCAGCAGGAACCCCTGTGGGCTTTCGCCCATGGTATCCCGGAACACCTTGCTGAAATAGCTGCGGTTCAGTCCGCAGAAGGAGGAGATATCCTCGATGGAAATATCTTCGCTGTAATGCTGCTCGATGAAGGACAGAGCCTCCTTCATATAGAAGTCCCGCAGGCGGCGGGGACTTTGTGCCTGATGGGAGGCAGAGGACTGTACAAGCTGATCCAGAAACAGAAAGCCGTAGCCGATCTGACGCATGGGGCTGTCCTGACTGTGATTTACCAGAAAGAGCATCTGCTCTTGCAGCAGCTGTCCGGCTTTGGTGCTCGCAGGCGAGTACACCGGGTTCTGTCCGCTGATGCCTGCAAGGTTCAGGGCTTCGTGGGCACGCAGACCGTCAAACTCGATCCATGTGTATTCCCACGGCTCCTGTTCATCGGCACGGTAGGTGGTGACCTGACCGGGAGCAATCAGAAAACCATGCCCGCCCTCGATGGTGTATTCCTGCTCGTTTGCAAGCAGAAGCCCTTTGCCGGAGATGACATAGTGGAACAGATAGTGGTTGCGGGCATAGGGACCATAGGAGTGCAGAGGCTCTGTCTGCTCCCAGCCATATTGGTATAAGTTGAGATCGACGAATCGCTCATCCTGAAACACATGGAACCTGCATTTTGTTTCCGTTGATACGTTTCTTTTTGTACATTCTTGCATACAAGATGCCTCCTGTCTGCTTTTTCTTATTATATACCAAAATGCGTTATGACTTCAACATAATTCGCAGTATTCCTTCAAATTGAGATATAACAAGTCGCATTTTTGCATTTACGAAACTGCTGGCAGATAGTATAATAATGACACAACAAGAGAAAAGAAACTGTGCAATGTGATGATGCACAAAATTTTCTCGCTGCTTTTGTAAGAGCTGACAAAAGCAAGAAAATCGACCCGGCCGGTGCGACACAGTACGAAGATCACCCTACGGAATAAGGACTTTGGAGGAGAACAAAAATGAAGATCTCTCGCAGACAATTCGTAAAGGCAATGGCGGCAATGAGCGCCGCATCCATGCTGGCAGCCTGCGGCGGCAACAGCGGCAGCGGTTCTTCCGGCGGCAAGAAGGCACTGACCTTCCAGATCTGGGACGTTGCACAGAAGGAAGGCATGGAGGCTATGTGTGCGGCCTACACCCAGCAGCACCCGGATGTCAGCATTGAGGTGCAGGTCACCAGCTGGAACGAATACTGGACCAAGCTCGAGGCTGCAGCCACCAGCAACCAGATGCCGGATATTTTCTGGATGCACACCAACGAGCTGCTGAAGTATGCCGACAACGGGATGCTGGCAGATTGCTCCGACATTGTGGAGAAGGACAAGTTCTCCGAGATCTCGCTGTCCAACGCCATGGGCTCCAACGGTACCCTGTATGCAGTCCCCAAGGACAAGGACACGGTCGGTCTGGTGTATAACAAGGAGATGTTCGATGCTGCCGGTGTTGCTTACCCGGACGAGAACTGGACTTGGGACGATCTGGTCAGCGCATCCGAGAAGATCTACGCTGCCACCGGCAAGTACGGCTATATGGCATACGCCGACGACCAGCTTGGCTACTGGAACTTTGTGTATCAGGCTGGCGGCTACATCCTGAACGAGGACAAGACCAAGGCGGGCTTTACCCAGCCTGCCACCGAAAAGGCAATGAAGTTCTACATCGGTCTCCAGCAGAACGACTGGTGCCCGGACCAGACCTACTTTGCCGAGACCGCTCCCGGCACTGCATTCTTCTCCGAGAAGGGCGCAATGTTCCTGGAAGGCGACTGGAACATCCTTGCCGAGCTGCAGAACTACCCCGAAATGGTGGGCAAGTGGGATGTGGCTGTTCTGCCCAAGTGCCCCGACCCGGAAAGCGGAGACGGCCGTGCGACCATCTCCAACGGTCTGTGCTACGCGACGGCTGCCAGCAACAAGAATCTGGATACCGTGAAGGATATCCTGAAGTTCTTCGGCAGCGAGGAGGGCCAGCGCATTCAGGGCGAAAGCGGTGCGGCCATCCCTGCCTATCAGGGTCTGGAGGATACCTGGGCAGGCTGCTTTGCAGAGTATCCCATCAATATCCAGTGCTTCATTGAGATGTTTGAGTACAGCATCCAGAGCGTCAACAACGCCTCTCGCCCGGAGTGGAAGAGCAAGGTCAATGATGAGCTGCTGAAGATCTATGCAGGTACCGAGGATATCGACACCGGTCTGCAGAAGATGCAGGACATCGTGGATCAGGCCAGTGCGGGCTGAAAATGCAGCTTGGGAGGAACCAAATGAAAAGTACATCCAAACTGGGCCGTGATGGACGTTTCTGGGGACTTTTGATGATAGCTCCCACCATCCTCGGTCTGATGATCCTGAATATTATCCCGTTCTTCCAGACCATCTACATGAGCTTTTCCAAGACGAAAGCCTTTGGAGCCTATCAGTTCTGCGGTCTGGACAACTACATTGAGATGTTCAAGAATATGGAGTTCTGGAAGGCAAACTGGAACTCCCTCTACTTCTGCATCCTCACTGTGCCGGTGGGCGTTTTTCTGGCACTGATCGTGGCAGTGCTGCTGAACGCAAAGATCAAGGGCAAGACCGCCTTCCGCGCCATCTTCTTCCTGCCCATGGT
>CAKSVD010000054.1 GCA_934503275.1 uncultured Faecalibacterium sp. | reverse complement strand
GGGGTGGGTGGAGTCCAGAGGTAGGGAGGGGGGAGTCGGAACACCCCTCCCTACCTCTGGCCCAGCGGAGCGTCTTTTCTCTTGACATCTCCCCTCATCTGCATTATAATACTTCAAAAATGAACTATCTGCACAAAAAACCAAGGAGCGCCCCATGAACCCTACCATAGAGATCAGCTTCAAGACTGCGCAGGCCTACAACGCCATGTGCAAGCCGCTGTGTCAGGAACTAAAGCTGCCCCAGACCGCCTTTGATATCCTGATGTTTTTAGCCAACAACCCGGACTGCACCACCGCCCGGGATATCGTGGAGATCCGCAAGATCAAAGCGAACCTTGTGTCGGTAAACGTGGACCGCCTGGTGCAGGAGGGGTATCTGGAGCGCCGCGCCGTGGCGGGCGACCGCCGCAAGACTCAGCTGCTGTGCACCGAAAAGGCGCAGCCGGTCATCACACGGGGGCGCGAGGTGCAGGAGCACTTTTTTGCCCGCCTGCTGCACAACACCGATGCCGCCACCCGGGAGGCGTTTTTCCGCACCATGGAGGTCATCGGGAAAAATCTGGACGAGATCCTGCTGCAATTTTCATGATCTATAACAAAAAACAGCCAAGCCTGCAGGCTTGGCTGTTTTTTATATCTTAAGCTTACTTGTTCTCTACCTTTTCCTCGATGGTGGAGTGATCGATGACCCAATCGGCAGCCTTGCGGATGCCCTCATTGCGGCGCAGGGCGGCAACGTCGGTGCCTGCCTTGATCTCCTCGACCGTCTTTTTGGTCTTTTCGGCGCGCTCAGCCAGCTGCTTGTCGATCTCCTCATCGGTGGGCAGCAGGTTCTCCTGCTGTGCGATCTGCAGCAGTGCCATGCGGGCGCGGGTGTTCTTCTCTGCGGCGGCACGCACCTTGGCAGTAAAGCTCTCGCGGGTCTCGTGGATCTGGCTCAGGTAGGCGTTCAGGCTCATGCGCTGCATCTGCAGCTGCTGCTGGATGACCTGCATCTGCTGCTGGTAGGCGTTTTCCACCAGAATGCTGGGGATCTCGCCCTCTGCGGCATCGGCCAGCTGACCAAGGATCATGTCCTTGGCGTGGTTCAGCGCACCGCCGTGGCGGCCGTCGAACAGCTGCTGCTTCACGAAGGCGCGGTACTCCTCCATGGTCTCCTTGCCCATCTTCTTGGCAAAATCGCTGTTCAGGGCAGGCAGCTGACGCACGCACACGTCATGCAGCTTGATCTTGAACACAGCGGGCTTGCCGGCAAGCTCCTTGTTGGGGTAGTTCTTGGGGAAGGTGACGTTGATCTCGAACTCGTCCCCTGCCTTGTGGCCCAGAATGCCGTCCTCGAAGCCGGGGATCATGCGGCCGCTGCCCAGCTGCACGGACTGGTCCTTTGCCGTGCCGCCCTTAAAGGCCACACCGTCCAGAAGGCCCTCAAAGTCCATGTGTACCACATTGCCCTTTACAGCGGGGCCCTTGTGGGGCACCAGCTCTGCGGCGTAGTTGCGGCGGCGCTCCAGCACCGTGTCGATCTCCTTGTCGGTCACCTCCGGGGTGACGCACTGGGAGGTAAAGCCGGTGGTCTTGGTCAGCTTCAACTCGGGCTGAAGCGCCACGGTGGCGGTAGCCACAAAGCCCTCGTCCTTCTTCACGCTTACCAGATCGTAGCTGGGATCATCCACCGGCGCAAAGCCGTGCTCCTTCAATGCAGCCTCGTACAAAGCAGGCACATCCTGATCCATCAGGTCGTTGATGGCATCGTACCAGAAGGTGTGCTCGCCGCGGTCAGCCTCGATCTGTGCGCGGTCGGCCTCGCCCTTCTGGAAGCCCTTGATGGTATAAGTGGCGCGGGTGCGCTCATAGACCGCATTGGAGGCGGCCTCCAGTTCCTCAGCCGTAGCGCTGAAGGTCATTTTGCAGACACTCTTTTCAGGAGTTTCCACGCTTACCAGTTTCATAGGATCTACCCTCCGTGTTGTTCCCTTGGCGGCGGGGCGGCGCTGCAAGGCAGCAGCCGGAACGCCATTTTGGGGACATTTTCAAACATTAGTAAAGTTATTATAGCACAAGTGCAGCAAAAGCGGTATAATAAACTTGATAAAAATGTGCCGTTTTGGCAATTTTAGTCCATTTAAACAGGAAAAAAGCGCGTTTTGTGGCAGCAGCTGCCGCGCAAAAGTGGGAAAACCCTCAGGAAAGGAAGGCTGTCCCCCATGCGATTATTTGATGTTTTGGGTCCGGTGATGATCGGACCCTCCTCCAGCCACACCGCCGGTGCGGCAAAGATCGGCTATACCGCACAAAAGCTTCTGGGCGAGGTTCCGGCGCGGGCAGATATCGGCCTGTACGGCAGCTTTGCCACCACCGGCAAGGGCCACGGCACCGACCGTGCGCTGGTGGCGGGGCTGCTGGGCCTGCGCCCGGACGACCCCCGCCTGCCGGACAGCTTTGCGCTGGCAGAGCAGCAGGGGATGCAGTTCAGCATTCACCCGGTAGAGCTGCGCTCTGCCCACCCCAACACCGCCGTGCTCACCTTGACCAGCCGCACCGGGCGACAGCTTTCGCTCAAGGCGGCGTCGGTGGGCGGCGGACGCATCCGCGTCACGGAAATCGATGGTGTCCCGGCGGATTTCGGCGGGGACAGCAACACCCTCATCATCCACAACGAGGACACCCCCGGCTGCATTGCCGAGGTGACCATGGCGCTGGCGCTGCGGTGCATCAATATCGCGTCCATGCAGGTGTTCCGCGCCGCCGCGGGCGGCTATGCGGTGATGGTGCTGGAGTGCGACTCCCACATCCCCCACGCGCTGGAGCGGCAGCTGGCGGTGATGCCGGGCCTGCTGAAGGTGACCTGCCTGAATGTGGACGAACCGGAAGAAACGGAGGAATGAGCCATGGCATTTTTGTCCTGTGAAGAGATGCTGGCTGCTGCCCGCAGCCAGAAGATCACGCTGGCAGAAGCGGTGCTGCGCAGCGACTTGGAGGAGAGCCGCCTGACCGAAGCGCACAGCCGCGCCGCCATGCGGCACCTGTGGCAGGTGATGCAGGCCACCAGTCAGGAATACGACCCCGCGCAGCGCAGCCGCAGCGGCCTTTCCGGCGGCGATGCCGCCAAGGTGGAGCAGGCGTGGCAGCAGGGGCGCTTGCTGGGCGATGACTATCTGGCCGCCGTCACGGCAGAAGCCCTGAAGACCGCCGAGTGCAACGCCTGCATGAAGCGCATCGTAGCCGCGCCCACGGCGGGCAGCTGCGGGGTGCTGCCGGCGGTGCTGCTGCCGCTGGCGCGCGCCGGACAGGCAGACGAGGACGCCGTCTGCGACGCGCTGTATGTGGCGGCAGGCTTCGGGCAGGTCATCGCCGCCCGCGCCACACTGGCGGGCGCAGAGGGCGGCTGTCAGGCCGAGGTAGGCGCCGCCAGTGCTATGGCCGCCGCCGCTCTGTGTAACCTGAAGGGCGGCACCCCGGAGCAGTGCGCTGCTGCCGCCGCCATGGCACTGGGCAACCTGCTGGGTCTGGTCTGCGACCCTGTGGCCGGTCTGGTGGAGGTGCCCTGCATCAAGCGCAACGTGGTGGGCGCGGTGAACGCGGTCTCCTGCGCCAACATGGCACTGGCCGGGGTGGACTACGCCATCCCCTGCGATGAGGTCATCGACGCCATGGGCCGCGTGGGCAGCCTGCTCTCCCCCGACCTGCGCGAGACCGGTCAGGGCGGCCTTGCCGCTACGCCCACCGGCGTAAAAATTGCCCGCCAGCTGGCGCAGGAGGACTGAGCCGGAGCGTTGCCCCGGATTTTATGAGGAACCGGATGCCCGCCCGCACACGGGTACAAGGCGTGCAGTAGGCTCTGTCCCCTCGCCTATAGACAGGCTGCACAGGAAAAACCGATATTTTTGTGCATCTGTACCTGCTGGATCCCCCGCCCGGCGGGCGAAAAGCGGTTGTAAAAGCCGCTTTTTGCGCCGGGACGGCAGAAGAAATGCAGAAAAGCCGCAGTAAAATCAAAGAAAAGACGTTCTTTTTCGGGAAATACAAAAATATTTTAAAAAAGCTGTTGACAAACCCCTTCCTTCGTGATAAAATACATCATGTTCCGAACGGAACGTATGCGTTGGTAGCTCAGCTGGATAGAGTGACTGACTACGAATCA
>CAKSVD010000053.1 GCA_934503275.1 uncultured Faecalibacterium sp. | reverse complement strand
GACCTCATCGGCATCGTGGCCATCGTGATGATGGTGGTGGTGATGACCGCAGCAGCAGTGGCCGTCCTCATCGTGATGATGTTCGTGCTCCTCATCATCATGGTCGTGATGGTGGTGGCAGCAATGATCGTGATCGTGATCATCCTCCTCGTCGTCATGGTGATGATGGCAGCAGTGGTCATGGTCGTGATCATCGTCATCGTGGTCATTGTGATGATGCTCATGTTCGTCCTCGTCATCGTCATCATCGTCGTCGTGATGGTGATGGCCGCAGCTGCACACGCCGTTCTCATCGTAATGATGATGGTGATGCTCGTGCTCTTCTTCCTCGTCCTCGTGGGCATGCTCCTCATTGGCCTTGGCTGCCATGGCGATCAGCTCTGCCTTGAAGTCGTCCTTCGTGGACATAGCGTTCAAAATCTGCTCACCGGTCAGGGCATCCCACGCGGTGGTGACGATGGTGGCGGTGGGGTTCTTCTCGCGCAGCATGGCCACCGCCGCAGCGATCTTCTCTTCGCTGGCGGTCTGGGTGCGGCTCAGGATGATGCAGCTTGCATGGCTGATCTGGTCATCGTAGAACTCGCCGAAGTTCTTCATATACATCTTGACCTTGTTCACGTCAGCCACGGTGACAAAGCTGTTCAGCTGCACGTCCAGATGCTCAGCCACGCCCTCGACGGCGCGGGTCACATCGGACAGCTTGCCCACGCCCGACGGCTCGATGACGATGCGGTCGGGGTGATACTGCTCCACCACCTGCTGCAAGGCGGCGCGGAAATCGCCCACCAGCGAGCAGCAGATGCAGCCGGCGTTCAGCTCATTGATCTGGATGCCGGACTCCTTCAAAAAGCCGCCGTCGATGCCGATCTCGCCGAACTCGTTCTCGATCAGAACGACCTTCTGGCCCGCAAAGGACTCCTTGATGAGCTTTTTGATGAGGGTGGTCTTACCGGCACCAAGGAAGCCGGAGAAAATATCGATCTTGGTCATAATGCTGTTGCCTCTTTCTTTTTTCCAAAGTCCGCAAATCGGAACCTTCAAGCAATCCGAGCCGCCGAGTGCTGGCTCAAAAATCTTTACACTCCTATTATAACAAGCCTGTCAATGGGAAACCGCCCTTTTTCATGAGAAAATTGTAACATTTTTTGAAGTTTGCCCGCGTTTTGCGGAAAAGGGCGGTGGTGCAGCTTCGATTCGGAGGGGGTTATTTTTTGTGGGAGCTGTCGTAGATCGCACAGATGTCATCCGGCAACTCATCGGTATCTGCGGTATCTGCGGTTGGGGCGGCATGGCGCTCAACGCTGCTGCCATTGACACCCGCATCAAAGCTACGTCTGCATTGCTTGCTACGGCTATGAACGTCTTTTGAATTGCAAAATGATTTTTCAGTTGCTATACTGGGCTTATCAAAGTTTTTTCGGGAGGACGTCGCAGTGACCGCACAGACAATGCTAATCGGGAACAGACCTTGCCGCATTTACGGCGAAGCCCATGCAGAATACCTACTGCTCCAAATGACCGGCGAACACGAGCTGCAAAGCATGGAAAGCGAGGTTGCCGCTATTGCACAGAGTGCGCACCACTTTCTGTTTGCGGCCGTGCCCGTGGAAAGCTGGAATGATGCACTTTCTCCGTGGAAGTCTCCTGCCGTGTGGGGAAAGCAAGGCTTTGGCGGCAATGCTGCGGACACCCTGCGCTTTCTGACAGAACAGGTCGTGCCAACGCTGAAACAACAGTTTGATCTCCCGGAAAACGTCAGAATCATTCTGGGCGGCTATTCGCTGGCGGGATTGTTTGCACTGTGGGCATCCACTCAGACAAAGCTGTTCTACGGTGTCGCCACCGCCTCGCCCTCTGTTTGGTTTCCGGGCTGGATGGAGTTTGAACAACAGCGCCCGATACAGACGCAGCGCGTTTATCTGAGCCTTGGCGACAAGGAAGAGCGCACGAAAAACACCATCATGGCTGCGGTAGGGGATAATATCCGCACGCTGCACAGTCGGCTTACAGAGCGTGGCGCAGACTGCACACTTGAGTGGAACAGCGGTGGGCACTTTAAGGACGCTGATTTGCGTACCGCGAAAGCCTTTCGGTGGACGATGGAGGAACACACATGACCATTTTGATTGATGCAGACGGTTGTCCGGTCGTCGATCTGACGTTGCAGATTGCAAAGCGGTTTGGCGTTCCGGTCATCATCCTGTGCGACACAGCTCACCAAATCGAGCGGGAAGGTGCGCAGACATTGGTGTTCGATAAAGGGGCAGACAGCGTAGACTTTGCCCTCGTCAACCGGGTAAAACCGGGTGATATTGTCGTAACACAGGACTACGGCCTTGCGAGTATGTGCCTTGCCAAGTGCGCCCGGGTGCTGAACCAGAACGGTCTGGAATACACCGCCGATAACATAGACGCTCTTATGCTGCGGCGGTATGAAAACAAAAAGCTCCTCCGTGCCGGAAAGCACCCCAAGGGGAGCCCAAAGCGGACGAAGGAGCAGGATGTCAGGTTTGCGGACACGCTTGAGAAGATTCTGAGCAAAAGTTATTGATACATACAGCTCGTTTTCTTGCATCTGCTTTCCCGAATCTGCTATACTGAAGTCACTTTTTTGATCGGAGGCTTTCATGACAACCCTTCTTCTCCTGCGCCATTCCATCCCGGAGCGCGGCGGTTCCAGCCCCGACCCCGGCCTTTCTGCCGAAGGTCTTCAGCGGGCCGCCGCAGTCTTTCAAAATGACGCTTTCCGCACGGTCTCGCTCGTCTGGTCGTCCCCTTCGCTGCGTGCGCTCCAGACCGCACAGCTGCTGGGGCTTCCCGTCCGGCAGGACACCCGCCTTGCCGAGCGCCGCACCGGCGACACGACCGGGCAGGACGCTTCGTTCTGGAAACGCCAATACGAAGACCCGGACTTCAAAAATCCGGACGGCGAGTCCTTCCGTGAGGTCAGCGCCCGGATGGCAGACTGCATCCACGAACTGCTGGATTCGCTCCCGGAGGGGCAGAACGCCCTTGTCGTCTCCCACGCCGCCGCTATTTGCAGCTACTTGCAGCGCTTTTGCACCGTTGAGGTGACCGACGCCGCACAGAAGCTCCGCCGGATTACATTTCAGGGCGAAGTTCTGTTGGATGGGCACTTTTGGGAGGCTGATGGATTTGTGCTGCACATCGAAAATCGCCGCCCTGTTCTCATCCGCACCATCTAGCCGCAAAAAAGGCACCAGCCTGAGCTGATGCCTTTTGTTGGCGGAGATGGTGGGCATTCGAACCCACGTGCCCGATTAAGGACAAAACGATTTCGAGTCTTTGAATCGGTTGGATGAAGCTGGTCCCTCGCGGCTGTCATTGGCAGCTGAGGGCATTCTTGTAACCTCCAAAAAGGCACGTCACACCGCAATTTGCAGGCAAAAATCAGCAGCTTTTTGCGAAATGACGTTAGAAAAGCCTTTTTCACACGGGGCGTCAACGGCTGCATTTCAGGTGTAGTTGTGTTAGATGTCCGTTAGAAATATGCAGTGCTGCCGTTGCTGTGCCAGCTCACAGCAGGCTTCCCTGTCTGAACGCAGCGTTTCCCGAAAGCCGGGAAATGCTGCGTTTTCTCTTGCCCGCATTGGGCTGAAAGGGAAGCCGCCATGTCAACATTCCGCGTCAATAAAAACGTCAACTACACCGTTATGAGCAACCACCACCTGCAGGATAAGAGACTGTCCCTGAAAGCCAAGGGACTGCTGTCCTATATGCTCTCCCTGCCGGACGATTGGGATTACAGCCTGAAGGGACTGACCGTTGGTTGCAAGGATGGTCTGGACAGTGTACGCACCGCTGTTCTGGAACTGGAAGAACACGGCTACGTCCGCCGTCAGAAAGTCCGCAATGCCAAAGGGCAGATCATCGACTACGATTATCAGGTTTATGAATCGCCTGTTGAGGACGATCCTGCCGTTCCCGGCAAGGAAGGCGGGCCATCGAACCCGTCCGCAACCAAAAGCCCGAAAAGCCGCATGAAACCTTGTTCTTCACCATTTTTGGATTTTCCAAATTTGGCTGAGCCCAATTTGGAAAAGGCAACGCAACAAAATACTAATAAACAAAATACTAAAAGACAAAGTACTAATCTATCAGGGCAGACGGACGAATCCGCAGATTTTGACCAGATGGAAGCACAGGTACGGGAGGAGTTTCGGGAACGTTTGGAGATCGACACCCTTGC
>CAKSVD010000052.1 GCA_934503275.1 uncultured Faecalibacterium sp. | reverse complement strand
TTTGCCTGACTGGGATGCGGCACAGGCGGATGCTTGGTAAACATGGCCTTGAGTGCCAGCGGGGTAGCCACGCTGGACACCACGATCAGCAGGATCACAGCGGTAAAGTAGACCGGGTCTACCACGCCGATGTCCAGACCCTTCTGTGCCACGATCAGTGCCACCTCGCCGCGGGTCATCATGCCAACACCGACCTTCAGGGAGTCGTCCCAGTTAAAGCGGCAGATCTTTGCAGCCAGCCCGCAACCGATGATCTTGGTGATCAGCGCCACGACCACAAAGCAGACGCAGAACAGTAAGATCTCCGGGGTCAGGCCGCTGATATCGGTCTTAAGGCCGATGGAGGCAAAGAAGATCGGCGCAAAGATAATATAGTTGCTGATATCCACCCGGCGCTCCACATAGGGCGCGTCATCCATGGTGCACAGCACGATACCTGCAATGTAAGCGCCGGTGATATCGGCGATACCGAAGTATTCCTCGGCAATGTAGGCCATGGCAAAGCAGAACGCCATACTTACGATGGTGATACGCTGGGTATGGGGGTTGCGCTGATCCAGCCACTTCATGGCGTAGTGCACCACAAGACCCACGCCCAGTGCGGTGGCAAAGAACAGCACCGTATTGAACAGCACCTTGCCCAGACCCGTGCCGGTGCCGCTGCTGGCGCCCAGCACACAGGTAAGCACCACGATGCCAATGACATCATCAATGACAGCGGCACTGACGATCGTCGTGCCCAGAAAACTCTTCAGGTGGCCAAGCTCCTGCAGGGTGGCCACTGTGATGGACACGCTGGTGGCGGTCATGATGGTGCCAATGAACAGTGCCCGGTAGAACTCCGGGCTGCCAACTGCGGCAAAGCCGTAGAACGCACCATATAATAAGGTGCCGCCCACCAGAGGCACAGCCACACCAACGGTGGCGATCAGGGTGGCAATGGGGCCGGCCTTGATCAGTTCCTTCAGGTTAGTGCCGAGGCCGGTGGTGAACATGAGCATCACAACGCCGATCTCTGCAAAGATGGAGATGGAATCGCTGATCTGCACCAGATTCAGCACACAGGGGCCGATGAGCAGGCCGGCGATGATCTCGCCTACCACCTGCGGCGCCTTGCATTTGCGCGCCAGCAGGCCAAAGAATTTCGCGCTTAAGATTATAATCGCCAGATCTCGAAACAACGAATACATGGATTATCCTCCTTTAATTTTTCCCACTTCCCTGCCACTGCCGGAGCCCCGGCCCTGCCATACTGCAGGGAAAGCTTCTACATTATAATCCTTTTCACCAAAAAATGCAAAACATTTTTTATCGTTCTTTTTGTCAAAAAAGCTTGACAGAAGCAAAGAAGCTTGCTATAATAAATTGCTGTCTGAACAGACACGCCGCATAGGCCGCGATGCCGCAGCCTGTGTACCCTTGGCCTTGCAGATCCGCAGGGCCCTCAAGTCCAAAAGGAGGTGCTACAAAAATGGCAAAGTACGAAACCATGCTGATTACCAGCGCCGCTCTCGATGAGGAGGCTTCCGCCGCTCTGGTGGGTAAGTTCAAGTCCCTGATCGAGGCTAACGGTACGATCGATTCTATCGACGAGTGGGGCAAGCGCCGTCTGGCCTACCCCATCAACGACGAGGAAGAGGGCGTCTACACCGTGATCAACTTCACCAGCGAGCCCAGCTTCCCCGCTGAGCTGGACCGTGTGTACAAGATCACTGAAGGCGTTATGCGCAGCCTGATCATTGCTCACGAGGAGTAATTCTTCAGTGACAGAAAGGGAGACCGTACTATGTTGAATGTTGTTGCCATTATGGGTCGCCTTGTGGCAGACCCGGAACTGCGTACCACTACGCAGGGAACCAATGTGTGCAGCTTCCGCATTGCCTGCGACCGCAATTTTGCGCGTCAGGGTGAGCAGCGTCAGGCCGATTTCATTGATATCGTTGCATGGCGTCAGCAGGCGGAGTTTGTGAGCAAGTATTTTCAGAAGGGCAGTCTGATTGCCATTGAAGGCAGTCTGCAGTCCCGTCAGTATCAGGATAAGAACGGCAACAACCGCACCGCAGTAGAGGTTGTGGCAAACAACATCAACTTTGCGGGCCCCAAGAGCAGCAATGCAGGCAACGGAAACGGCTATCAGAATGCCGCTCCGTCCTACCAGAACGCAGCGCCTGCCCGTCCGGCTGCTGTGGAGGCAGCTCCCAGCTATTCTGCCGGTAATGCCGACGACTTCGCTGTCATCGATGACAGCGATGACCTGCCGTTCTGACACGAAACGGTCCATCCGTTAAAAATCCAATAGGAGGTAATAAGCAATGGCTTTTGAAAGAACCGAAGGCTCTCGCCCCGCACGCCCCATGCGTCGCGGCCGCAAGAAGGTTTGCAGCTTCTGTGTCGATCGCATCGACACCATCGATTACAAGGACGTGCCCCGTCTGCGTAAGTACGTCTCTGAGCGTGCAAAGATCATTCCCCGCCGTGTGACCGGCACCTGCGCTTATCATCAGCGCGCACTGACCATCGCCATCAAGCGTGCTCGTCACGTTGCTCTGATGCCCTACGTCAGCGACTAATCTTTAAAGAACCAACCCGATCAAAATAATCAGCAATCAGCAAAGCGCTCTCACCGATGACAAGGTGAGAGCGCTTTTTTTGCTGCGTTTTGGGAGCAGCATCTCCCCTGCTCCATCGTCTTGGCTCTATCCATCGGTGCAAAGCGGTGCTCGCTCCACCCGTTTTTGGCAGCAGTTCTTGCACCACAGCGGTTCAGAATACAGTGCCGGAGCATTTCTCGGGAACGTTTCCGCCGCTTTGTTCTTGTATACATTTCACAAATTCTCTACCAGTGTCGCGAAAAAAGTTACAAAATGGTACGATAATTTCCGGTCGGTTTTGACTTATACCGGGAATTATCGGTATTTTCGGATTTGTTGCTATGTACGCAAATCAAACTGCACAAACGTGCGGGAACCAGTTGCACACTTTGCACAAAGTTGCATTCATCTTATTGATTTTTTGTACAGAATGTGCCATACTTATGTCGCTGGAAACGTTCCCGACAACGTTCCCGAAACACTTTCAGAAAGCGAGGCTCGCCGACATGGCAAACCTGACCATCAAGGATATCGCACGGATTAGCGGCTGCTCAGTCAGCACCATTTCCCGTGTAATCAATGACAGGCCGGATGTCCGCCCGGAGACCAAGGAGCACGTTCTGAAAGTGATGCGGGAGGCCGGGTTCGTGCCCAACACCAACGCCCGACAGCTGAAGATCCAGCAGTCCCGCAGTCTTGTATTTGTGGTAAAGGGCACCCGGAATATTTTCTTTTCCGATTTTCTGGTGCAACTCCAGCGCGCCGCTACCCTGTACGGGTACAACGGCATCGTCTCTTATCTGGACGAGAACGCCAACGAGATCGACGCCGCCGAAAAGATCCTGCGGGAGATCAAGCCCAAGGGCATCATCTTCTTGGGCGGCAGCGTGGCCAACTTCCAGCGGGGCTTCGACCGTATCAATGTTCCCTCGGTGCTCACTACGCTGGTCACGGATGAGTTGGACTTTCCCAACCTTTCCATGGTTGGTGTGGATGACCGGGCAGCGGCCTATACCGCTGTGGACTACCTCGTCCGGCAGGGGCACCGCAAGATCGCCGTTTTGGGCGGTCCGGTGACCAGCTACCCCAGCCTGATGCGCCGCAAGGGTGCACAGCAGGCCATGGAGGATGCGGGCATTCTGTTCAACGATAAGCTGTACGGCCTGTCCAACTACGATTTCGAGTCCGCCTACCACGCTATGAACAGCCTGCTTGCCCGCCGGGCAGATTTCACCGCCCTGTTCGCCATGAGCGATGTCATCGCCTTTGGCGCCATCCGGGCGCTGGTGAGCGCCGGGCTTCGGGTTCCGGAGGATGTTTCGGTGATCGGCTTTGACGGTATCACGATGTCCCGCTACTGCGTGCCGGTGATGACCACCATCGTCCAGCCCAGTGAGCAGATCGCGCTGCAAAGCATCGAGTTGCTGGTGCGGCAGATCGAACACGGCTCCCCTGCCCAGACCGTGACGCTGCAGCCGGAGTTGCAGCAGGGCGAAAGCGTAAGGGCGATTTAAATTTTGTTTTCCCTCCGTCGAAGGACGGAGAGTATATAGTTGATCTGTAATTTTAATAAGAAGGAGAACTTATTATGAAAAAGATGATCACTCGTCGTAACTTCCTGAAGGCCGCTGGCGTTTC
>CAKSVD010000051.1 GCA_934503275.1 uncultured Faecalibacterium sp. | reverse complement strand
GTAAGTATAGCACATTTGTTTTTCTTGTTCAATTCGATTTGTGTTTGGCACTTGCATGGATGTATAACCTGCATCCACCGGATGCAGAACACAAAGGGTTTGGGATTTCCCAACAAGCATTTTGCAACGCAAAATGGTCTTTGTATATACGAAGACACTGCTTGCTACGGCTATGAACGCCTTTTGAATTGCAAAATGATTTTTCAGTTGCTATACTGGGCTTATCAAAATTTTTTCGGGAGGACGCCGCAGTGACTGCACAGACAATGCAAATCGGGAACAAACCTTGCCGCATTTACGGCGAGCCCCATGCAGAATACCTACTGCTCCAAATGACCGGCGAACACGAGCTGCAAAGCATGGACCATGAAGTGACAGTGATTGCACAGAGTGCGCACCACTTTCTGTTTGCAGCCATCCTGGTGGAAAGCTGGAACGATGCACTTTCTCCGTGGGAAGTCCCTGCCGTGTGGGGAAAGCAGGGTTTCGGCGGCAATGCTGCGGACACCCTGCGCTTTCTGACAGAGCATGTTATCCCCACACTGAAACAACACTTCAATCTCCCGGAAAACGTCAAAATCATTCTGGGCGGCTACTCGTTGGCCGGGCTGTTTGCTTTGTGGGCATCCACCCAGACTGATCTGTTCTACGGTGTCGCCGCCGCATCCCCCTCTGTTTGGTTTCCGGGCTGGATGGAGTTTGAACAGCATCACCCGATACAGGCACAGCACATTTATCTGAACCTTGGCGACAAGGAAGAGCGCACGAAAAATGCCGTCATGGCTGCGGTAGGTGATAACATCCGCACCCTGCACAGTCGGCTTGCAGAGCGTAGCACAGACTGCACCCTTGAATGGAACAGCGGCGGGCATTTCAAAGACGCCGACCTGCGCACAGTGAAAGCCTTTCGGTGGGTGATGGAGGAACACACATGACCATTTTGATCGATGCAGATGGCTGTCCGGTTGTCGATTTGACATTGCAGATTGCAAAGCGGTTTGTCGTTCCGGTCATCATCCTGTGCGACACCGCTCACCAGATTGAGCGGGAAGGTGCGCAGACGCTGGTGTTCGACAAAGGAGCGGACAGCGTGGATTTTGCTCTCGTCAACCGGGTAAAACCGGGAGATGTGGTTGTGACGCAGGACTACGGGCTGGCGAGTATGTGCCTTGCCAAGTGCGCCCAGGTGCTGAACCAGAACGGTTTGGAATATACTGCCGACAACATAGACGCTCTCATGCTACGGCGATACGAAAACAAAAAGCTCCTCCGTGCCGGAAAGCACCCCAAGGGGAGCCCAAAGCGGACGAAGGAGCAGGATGAAGCATTTGTCGCCACACTGACAGATATTTTAGCGAGCGTCTGATTTTCTGAATCAAAAATTTGATATTGCAACCGCCACTCACTCTTTCCCGGAGTGAGCGGCGGTTGTTTCTTGTTCAGCGCATCTTGCTTTGTTAACTTTCTGTTAATTTTCAAAATAAAGGTTGTCAACGAGCCTTTCTCGATGCCTACCAAGTGAGGGAGTTCTCTCAACTTTCAATGAAGGCAAAAAATCAGCGTCAACACCCCCCATTTTAGGCCGCTTTTTCTGTTAATAGTAGAAACGCTTCTTTGAAGGTCAGTCATTTGTGACCTTTTTGTTAATTCTCAAAAAGATGGTTGTCTTTTGGTCTTTTTCGTCGGCTACCAAGTGAGAGGACTTTTTCAAAAGTGGAGATTCGGCCTCAAGAATTACAACTCAATTACAATTTTCCCTTCGATGCTATGAAACAGGCGTTCTCGATGCCTACCAAGTGTAGGGCATCTTTTTCAAGACCATTCTCGGACTATTATTACGTTTTGTTTACAAAATTGCTTTCAATGCTACGAAATGGCCTTTTTCATCGGCTACCAAGTAGAAGGATGTTTTTCATCCATCAAAGTCCAGAAATCTTCCATACGTTCCTTGACAAGTGAATAGTTCAATCGTCCGGTACTTCACAAAAGGTACTTCTGTAACTCGCAGCCCGGTCATAACGAAGACGGGGTGGCTGAAATGCCAATGGTGCGGTGCAAGCCCGCCGCCGGACGATTCCCCACTCCTAGGGAAGTCGAGGACCAATATGGGAGACCTTAACTTATTAACGCAGACGGGTTTGAACTTATCTGCGATGGGGGAGTTGGAACTACTGCCAGCTCTCTTTACATTGCCACCTGACCGCAGCTTTGCTGCAAAGGATATAACCGCAGGTAACACACTTTTTGACCTTAGACTACTTATGCTGAAGGAGTGCCTATGAAGTTTAACAATGCCTATTCCCAGATGTTTCCCGGCTACCCCGATGCCGTCAGCCTTCAGCAGGCTGCGGAGATGCTTGGTCTGAACCGCCATACAGTTGGGGAACTGATCCGTTCCCGCCGCCTGTTTGCGCTTAAAATCGGCCGCACCTATCGTATCCCGAAGCTGAGTGTGATCGAGTTCCTGCTCACCGGGCAGAGCACCTTCCCGGCTGGAAATCCGCCGCTGGATGTGGTATGCTGTGGGTGCAGCAACGGACAGCACGCCTGTTGACCCAAAGGAGGTTTATGATGAAAACTACAGGGTCTGTCCAAGAGAAAAATGGACGTTTCTATTTCGTGATCAATCTTTATGATGCCAACGGCAAGCGGAAGATCAAGTGGATCTCCACAGGTCTGACCGTCCGGGGCAACAAGCGCAAGGCGGAATCCATGCTCCGGGAAGTATTGCTCCACTATGATGAGACCGGGGAGCTGCCCACAGGGCGGGGCGGAGCCTACGAAAAAGTAGATGCTAAAACCACCAAGCCTCTGCCGCAACCCCTCCAACCCGTCAGCAAATCGGAGATGTTGTTTCTGGACTATCTCAACGAGTGGGTGCAAGTCCACAAGGCATCCATCCAGCCTGCAACCTTTATCAGCTACAATCGGATGATCACCGGGCGCATCACGCAGTATTTTGAGCCGCTGGGCTTGAAGCTGTGCGAGGTCACGCCGCAGGTGCTGGATGAGTTTCAGGAGAAGATCTTGCTGGAGGGCTACACCACCAACACGGTCATTCACTACCACGCCATCTTCGGTAAAGCGTTCAAGGATGCCGTCCGCAAGGACTATCTGGAAACCAACCCGATGCTGAAAGTTGACCGCCCGAAGAAGAACAGCTTCCGGCCCAACTTCTACTCCAAGGATGAAGTCCAGCAGCTGCTGGAAGTATCGCAGGATGACCCCCTGCACCTGTGCATCCTCATTACGGCCTACTATGGCCTGCGCCGCAGCGAGGTACTGGGGTTGAAGTGGTCGTCTATCGACTTTGAGCGCAAGTCCATCACCATCAATCACAAGGTAACGGAACAGTTGGTGAACGGCAAGTACGTTCCTGTGGTCAGCGATGTGATGAAGAACAAGACCAGCTGCCGTACTCTGCCGCTGATCCCGGCTGTGGAAGAAGAACTTCTGAAGCAGAAGGAAAAGCAGCAGCTTTACCGCAAGCTGTTCAAGAAGAGCTACAGCACTGAGTATCTGGATTTCGTCTGCACCGATCAGGAAGGCAAGCTGATCCGCCCGAACTTCGTGACGGAGCACTTTGATTGGCTGCTGACCAAGTACGGGCTGAAGCACATCCGTTTTCACGACCTGCGCCATAGCTGCGCCAGCCTGATGGTGATGAACGGCGTATCCATGAAGCAGGTTCAGGAATGGCTGGGGCACAGCACCTTTTCTACCACCGCTGACATCTACGCACATCTCGATTACAAAAGCAAACAGGGGTCTGCTGGGGTCATTGCGAACCTTTTGGGAGAATCCAAACTCCCCAAATAATTATGGATTTATCGTTCATGTATAAAGCATACTGTGATGAGGTAAAAGCGGTCTTTCTCTGCTTGATGCAAAAGAAAAAGTCGCAGATTCGTTTGAATCTGCGACTTCTGGCGGAGATGGTGGGATTCGAACCCACGTGCCCGGTTAAGGACAAAACGATTTCGAGTCGTTCTCGTTACGACCGCTTCGATACATCTCCAAGTATATTTTCATAGCAAATTTACGATTTGTATATCGCAAATCGGCCTTGAAACTTGGAATAGTTGCTGTTAGAATATTGTTAGAAAACGCATCGTTCAGACAGGTTTTGAAGCCTGTCAGGACATCAAAATTGACGTTCTCTCGTGTGATATGGAGACATCCAGCGAAGCATCCACTTGGATTTCGAGTCGTTCTCGTTACGACCGCTTCGATACATCTCCCTATTCACTTCGCGCTTCGGAGCGGCGGGCAGAAGCTGCCAAAGCCGCTTGATAGCCCTATTATTATAACAAAGTTCCCGCTTTCCGTCAACTGGTTTTCTTCTGCGTCTGCCGGGTAT
>CAKSVD010000050.1 GCA_934503275.1 uncultured Faecalibacterium sp. | reverse complement strand
GGTGGGATTTGCGATAAAGGGTATCATGGATTGCGGAGCGCGTCAAGATGGTTTTGCAAATTTTATTGCAGTAAAGCGGTGATAGTAGGACTTATATTTAACACACGGCAAGAAACAATTTCCGTTTCGCACATTGTAATGTTCGCAGAAAAAACTTATAATGCTTTTGAACCTGTAGGACACACAAAACGCAGAAAAGAGAGGGAATCATGAGAAAACTGTTCCTTTTGGAAGATGATCTGAGCCTGATCAGTGGGCTGACCTTTGCATTCAAGAAACAGGGCTTTGCACTGGATACAGCCCGGACGCTGGCAGAAGCCGAGGTGCTGTGGTCAGACAGAAAATATGACCTGCTGGTGCTGGATGTTTCCCTGCCGGATGGCTCTGGCTTCGATTTCTGCCAGAAGGTGCGGCGCACATCCAACGTGCCGATTCTGTTCCTGACCGCTTCGGATGAGGAAATGAATATCATCATGGGACTGGATCTGGGCGGGGATGATTACCTGACCAAGCCGTTCAAGCTGGGTGTCCTGTTGTCGCGGGTCAATGCACTGCTTCGCCGTGCAAATGCGTCCAGCGCAGGAGAACCCGTACTGGAATCGGGCAGCATCACCGTCCGGCTGTTGCAGGGGCAGGCATACAAAAACGGAGTCTTGCTGGAACTGACCGGCGCAGAGTACAAGCTGCTCTGCTTCTTTATGCAGCATCCGAATGCCGTGCTATCCAAGGAACAAATTCTGGATGCACTGTGGGACTGCGATGGGGATTACATTGACAGCAGTGCCTTAACAGTGTATATCCGGCGGCTGCGGATGAAGATTGAGGACGACCCCGGCAAACCGCAGATGCTGCTGACTGTCCGCGGCATGGGCTATAAATGGAATGGGTAAAGGTGCCGTATGAAAGTATTCGCAAACCGGGAGATCCGAATTTTGTTCCGGACAGTGCTGGCGGTCTGGGCGGTGGCATTGGCTCTCACGCAGGGCATCGTATGGCATACGACGCATGTATTTTCTTTCGGGTTACTATTGGTTTTTCTGCTGCTGGGCAGCTGTCTCTGGGGCGTGCTTTTTCGCTATTTCCAAAGGCAGAGCGCGCTTCTGGAACAGGCAGTCCAGCAAATCCAAAGCTGTCTGGATGGCAATCCGGATGCACGGCTGGGCTGCGACCGGGAGGGAGAACTTTACCGTCTGTTTCACTCCGTTAATGCATTGGCGGCAGTTCTGAGCGCACACGCAGACAACGAGCAGCGGGAGAAGCGTTTTTTGAAAAATACCATTGCAGATATTTCGCACCAGCTCAAAACACCGCTGGCAGCGTTGAATATCTACAACGGTCTGCTTCAGGACGAAGCTGTTTCGCCGTCGGAGGTCAAAGAGTTTGCAGACCTGTCCGAACAGGAGTTGGACCGCATCGAAACGCTGGTGCAGAATCTGCTCAAAATCACCCGGCTGGATGCCGGTTCGGTCGTCTTGGAGAAGAAAAACGAAAATGTTGCTGAAATGGTGCAGGACATCGCGCGGCAGTATAACTATCGTGCAGAGCAGGAACAGAAAAAGCTTGTTCTGTCCGGCTCAGAGGCGGTTACACTTTGGTGCGACCGTGACTGGATGCAGGAAGCTGTGGACAATCTTGTAAAGAATGCCCTTGACCACACAAAGAGCGGAGATACGATTCAGGTAGAGTGGAACGCACTGCCGTCCATGGTTCAAATCAAAGTACGAGACAACGGCAGCGGCATCTACCCGGAGGATCTATACCATATCTTCAAGCGGTTTTATCGCAGCCGCTTTTCACAGGATACACAGGGCATCGGGCTGGGCCTGCCGCTGGCAAAAGCCATTGTGGAAGCCCATCACGGAACCATTGAAGTAGACAGCGAGCTGGGAAAGGGCACGACCTTTACTCTGAATTTTCCGATTCCTACAAAATTGTAGGCTGGGTGTAGGCTTGCAGTAAGGTTGACGTGTTATCCTTTTCTACACAGACAGAGAAGATCCGTCTGAATCGAAGGAATCTGCAAAGTGAGGGATACACTATGGAACTATTAGAAGTCAACCATCTCTGCAAGACCTACGGCAGCGGAGAAACTGCTGTCCATGCGCTGAAAGATGTCAGCTTTTCCGTGCCGAAAGGCGAATATGTGGCGGTCGTTGGCGAATCCGGCTCCGGCAAAAGCACCCTGCTCAATCTGATCGGCGGACTGGATACGCCGACTTCCGGCAAGGTGCTGATTGATGGCAAGGATGTTTTTGCCATGAAAGACCGGGAGCTGACGATCTTCCGCCGCCGCAATATCGGTTTTATCTTTCAGGCATTCAACCTCATCCCGGAACTGACCGTAGAACAGAACATCCTGTTCCCGGTGCTGCTGGACTACCAAAAGCCGGACAGGGCATATCTGGAAGAACTGCTGACCGTGTTGAATTTGAAAGACCGTCGGAAGCATCTGCCAAGTCAGCTTTCCGGTGGGCAGCAGCAACGGGTAGCCATTGGCCGCGCCCTGATGACCCGCCCTTCCCTGATTTTGGCGGATGAGCCGACCGGCAATCTGGACACCCAGAACACCAGCGAGGTCATTGCCCTGCTGAAAGAAACATCCCGGAAATACGAGCAGACCATCCTGATGATCACCCACAACCGCAGCATTGCGCAGACGGCAGACCGGGTGCTGCAGGTATCGGACGGCTGCCTGACCGATTTTGGGAGGTGCCGGGAATGAGCAGCACAGAAATGAAAAGCTATCTGAGCCTGATCCCGATTTCTGCCAAGGTACGCAGACGGCAGAACCGCATGACGATTTTGTGCATCGTCATTGCGGTGTTTCTGGTCAGTGCTATTTTCAGTGTAGCGGATATGATGCTGCGCACCCAAATGAATCGCGCAGCAGGAAAAGATGGCAGTTGGCATTTGCAGATTGCTGGAATTACACAGAGTCAGGCAGAACAGCTGGCACAGCAGCCGGACGTGGTGTGCGCAGGTGCAGGAGCGGTGTTCAATGAGGGCGGAGAAGAGGATTACCGCCTGAACGGAAAACGGGTGGTTCTTTACGGTTGTGATGCGCAATTTCTGCGTGTGAACCGTTCCGCAGCCTTTGAGGGGACTTTTCCGGAACAGGACGGAGAGGTGCTGCTTGGAAAAGGTGCCGCCCGGATTTTTGGTGTGGCAATCGGAGATTCGGTCACGCTGAAGCTGCCGGACGGGCAGAACCGGACACTGACTGTGACTGGAATCGGCGGTGTGGACGAAAGCTATTACGAAATGCAATTTGCACTGGTGGATATTTATCTGCCGCAGGAGACATTTGAATCGCTTCTGACTGGGCAGGGAGAAGCTCTGCCGCAGACTGTGTACGATCTGCAGTATACCAGCGCTGCCAAGGCGGCAAAAGCTCTGCCGCAGCTACAGCAGCAGTATGGCGAGGATGCCGTGCATGAAAATTTGAATGTGATGGGTTCTGCCGGACAGAGCAACAGCACTGCGTTCCGGACGGTGTACAGCATGGCGGGCGTGCTGTTTGCTCTGGTGTTGCTTGCCGGTGTGCTGATGATCTCCGGTACCATGAACAGCAATGTTGCGCAGCGCACCCGTTTCTTTGGTATGATGCGCTGTCTCGGAATGAGCAAACAGCAGGTCGTTCATTTTGTCCGGATGGAAGCACTCAACTGGTGCAGGATTGCGATCCCGATCGGCCTTGTTCTGGGGACATTTTCCAGTTGGGCGGTGTGCGGCGCACTGCGGTACGGCATTGGCGGTGAGTTTGCGACAACGCCGGTATTCCGGTTGAGTATGGGCGGTCTGTGTGCCGGTGCTGTGGTGGGCGTAGTAACGGTGCTGCTGGCAGCACAGGCTCCGGCCAAGCAGGCTGCAGAGGTCCCGCCTGTGGCGGCGGCTTCCGGGAGTGAACAGGCGGCAGTTGTGCATCATGCAGCGAATCTTGGCTCCGGTCGGACTGAAACTGCACTGGGCATATACCATGCTACCGCAAGCAAAAAGAATTGGTTCCTGATTACCGCAAGCTTTGCATTAAGCATTGTGCTTGCACTGGGATTTATCGTTATTTTGCAGTTTGCTTCTCTGCTGTTGCCAAGTTTGGCACCATGGCAGGCGGATGTGATATACACCGGTTATGACAACGAACGGGTGCTGCCGGATACCATGGCGCAGCAGTTGCGAAGGATGCCCGGTGTTGCACGTGTATGGGGCTGTACGGGTCTTGTCCATGTACCTGCCAGCAGCGACCGGAACAATGTCGAGCAGGTCACATTCTGTTCGTACGATGATTTTATGCTGGAATCCAGCAAAAGCATGGTGGTCAAGGGAAGAATGGCAAAAAATTCCGGTGCAGACAATGAAGTGATGACGATGTACAACAAAACAAACCCCATCCGTGTCGGGGATACCATCACGGTGAACGGTGTGCCGCTGACGGTCGTGGGCGCATTCTCACAGGGAATATTTCCGGACGATGTGACCATTATTGCGCCTGAAACGCTGTTCCGCCGTGTAGCAGGAGAACAGAATTACAATATGATCGGGGTGCAGCTGGACCGCACCGCCAGTGACGAGACCGTGCTGGCGCTGGCGGCTTTTTCCAGTGATCAGATCGTTGTGCAGGATTTGCGGGAAAGCAACCGGCAGGACCGTGGGACTTATTATGCGGCACGGATCGTACTGTATGGATTTCTTGCCATTATTGGCGGCATTTCCCTGCTGAACATCGTCAACAGCATTTCCATGAGCGTGTCGGCACGAATGAAGCAGTATGGCATCCTGCGTGCCATCGGGATGGATGATGCACAGCTGAAACGCATGATCTCTGCCGAAGCTGGCACCTATGCGGTGTCCGGTCTTGTGGTGGGCATTGCGCTGGGTCTTGTGCTGAATCGGAAGCTGTATATCCTGCTCATCACCCATTATTTCGGTGCAGCGTGGCAGGTGCCGTGGGGCTGTCTTGCCGTGATTGTCGTAGTCGTGCTGGCGGCTGTGGTGCTGGCAGTATATAACCCGGTCAGGCGAATCCTCATGCAGCCCATTACTGCAACCATCAGTGAATTATAA
>CAKSVD010000049.1 GCA_934503275.1 uncultured Faecalibacterium sp. | reverse complement strand
TGTGTTTCCTTTCTGTCCGCTTTTTACGTTTAAATCATATTAAAATGCTTCAGCGCCTCCCGGATGGCTTTTTCCTTTTCGGGCGGGCATTTCGGCTGGCGGCTGTTTTCGGACTTGGGCTTGTTGTAGTTCGCCCGCTCCTTGATGCCGCACTTCTGCTTGACCTGCGCAATATAGAGGTCGCTCACGTTCAGACCGGTATGCTCCTTGACATATTCCCGGATTTCCTCATAGGTAGCTTTCGTTTCCGCAGCGGTCACGTCCAACTCATCCATCTTCAGATCAACCGTGATCTTCTGGTGGATATCTAGTTTGGACAAAGCACATACCGTCTCGATATGCTCTGTATGCGGGAACATATCCACCGGGGTAAAGCCCTCGGCTTTATAGCCCAGCTTTGTCAGGGTGGCAAGGTCGCGGGCAAGGGTGACGGGGTTGCAGCTGACGTAGACCACCCGCTTCGGCGCCATGCGCGCCACGCTGGAAAGAAATTCCGGGGTGGAACCCTCGCGCGGGGGGTCCATAAAGATCACGTCTGCCTTCTCCCCTGCTGCAGCTGCTTCGCAGATCCAGCGGGTGGCGTCGGCGGCAAAGAAGCGGGCGTTCTTTACACCGTTGTGCCTTGCGTTGCCAATGGCGTCCTGCACGGCGTCCCGGTTCAGTTCCACGCCCACCACCTGCTTTGCATGGTCGGCGGCGGTCAGGCCGATGGTGCCGATGCCGCAGTAGGCGTCCAGCACCACCTCCTTGCCGGTCAGCTTTGCGGCCTCCACCGCAAGGCCGTACAGCACTTCGGTCTGGGCGTGATTGATTTGATAAAAGCTGCGCGGGCTGATGGCATAGGTCTTGCCGCAAAGGGTGTCCAGAATAAACCCCTTGCCGTACAGCACCTTTTCCGCCTCGCCCAGCACCACACTGGTCTTGCGGCTGTTCACGTTCTGCACCACGGTGGTCACGGTCACGCCGCGCTGCGCCGCCTCTGCCAGCAGCGCTTTTACAAAGTTCTTGGCCCCCGGCAGCACCGGCTGCGCCGTCACCAGCACCACCATCACCTGCCCGGTGGCTACGCCCCGCCGCAGCAGACAGTGGCGCACAAGGCCGGTGCCTTTGTCCTCATCGTAGGGCTGGTAACGGCAGACGTTGGCGGCAGCCCGCACCGCCTGCATGGTCTTATCCAGCACCTCATCCTGCAGCAGACAGCTTTCCACCGGCAGCACCTTATGGCTGTTTGCCGCGTAGATGCCGGAGGTCAGCTTTCCACCCCAGCCGGGGGCAAAGGTGGAGATCACCTTATTGCGGTAGTGGCAGGGCTGCTCCATGCCCCGGATGGGGTGCACCGGGCCGTATTTACCCACCAGAGCACGCACTTTTTCTTCCTTCTGTTTCAGCTGTGCGGCATAGTCCAGCCCCAGCAGGGGACAGCCGCCGCAGTTTTTGGCACGCAGTTTGCAATCCATGGCAGTTTCTTCCTTTATATAACAGATACTCTCTTTTCAGGATATCACAGGGCGGGGTGGATTGCAACCGCAAGCCGGGGCGATTTTTGCAGTTTTCATTTTTACCGTCAGGGCTTTACTTTCCCGCGATGATTTGCCATAATAAGGATAGAATGCGATCATTTTTGCGGGAGGGTAACAAGATGAAGGTCATGGTTTTTGATGTAGGCGGCACCGAGATCAAATACTCGGTCATGGACGAGCAGATGCACCGCACGAACAGCGGCGCGGTGCCCACGCCGCAGGATACGCAGGCACAGTTTCTGGATACGGTCTACCGGTTGTACGTGCCCCATAAGGACGAGGTGACCGGCATTGCCATGGCGCTGCCGGGCTTTGTGGATAACCGCACCGGCTATGTGTCCAACGGCGGGGCGCTGCTGTACAATACCGCCACCCCGGTGGGGCAGCTACTGGCGGAAAAATGCGGTTGTCCCGTCATACTGGAAAACGATGGCAAGGCCGCTGCCATGGCAGAACTGGCAAACGGCGCCCTGAAGGGCTGCTGCAACGCGGCGGTGTTCATCATCGGCACCGGCGTGGGCGGCGGCATTATTGCCAACGGGCAGCTGGTGCGCGGGGTGCACTTTACCGCCGGGGAGTACAGCTTTGTCAACACCAACGCCGAGGCGTGGGACGCCCCGGATCAGAATATGGCCTGCCAGTGCAGCACCAGCAACCTGCTCAAATGGTATCGTGCCCGCAAGGCGCTGCCGGAGGATGCCCCGCTGGACGGACGCAGCTTTTTTGCCGCCGCCAACGCCGGAGAGCCGGAAGCCTTAGAGGTACTGCGGCGGTTCTGCCACGCGGTGGCGGTGCAGATCTTCAACCTGACCGTTCTGCTGGACGTAGAAAAGGTAGCCATCGGCGGCGGCATCAGCAAGCAGCCCCTGCTGCTGGAAAGCTTGCGCAGCGCCTACGACTGGCTGTTCGCCTCCCGGGCGGGACAGGCCTACATGGAGGGCTTGCCCCGCTGCCAGATCGTGCCCTGCGCCTTTTCCAGCGAGGCCAATCAGGTGGGCGTCGCCGCCGCATATTTTGAAGCCATGCAGAAAAAATGTTGATTTTCAGTCGGTTTCATGGTACTATATCTGCCGTGCGTTCTGCACACAAAACGCGAAACAAGGAGATCTTGAACCATGAACTACCTGCATAAATTTGCTGCTCTGGCCCTCAGTGCTGTGCTGTCCGTCTGCCTGCTGGCAGGCTGCGGCGCTTCCGCATCCTCTACCGCTTCCAGCGCTGCCTCCTCTGTGGCTTCTTCTGTGGCTGCTTCTGAGGTCGCCTCTTCCGCTGCCAGCGAGGCACAGGCCACAGTGGAGTTCACCGTTACCGCTGCGGACGGCAGCGTTTCCAGCGTTCTGCTGAACGTGACCGACGGCGAAAAGCTGAGCACCGCGCTGGCCGAGGCCGGTATCATCAGTCAGGAAGAGGCTGATGCCGGCTTTGTGACCACCGTAAACGGCGAGACTGCCGACTATGATAAGGATCAGGCCTGGTGGTGCCTGACCGACGCTGCCGGTGAGATGACCACGGTGGGCGTGGCCGACATCGAACTCCACGACGGTGACAGCTATGCCTTTACCTACACCAAGGGCTAAAAAGCCGGTGGCGTTGCACACCCGGGTGCTGCGGCTGGTGCTCAGCGGCCTGATGGGCGCACTGCTGGTGGTGAGCAAGCAGGCCATGAGCGGTCTGCCTAATCTGGAGCCGGTAAGCCTGCTCATCATCCTGTTTGCACTGGAACTGCCCCGGGAGACGCCCGGCGCCATCACGGTATTCATCCTGCTGCAAGGCGTGCTGTACGGCTTTGGCCTGTGGTGGGTGATGTACCTGTATGTATGGTATCTACTGGCGCTGCTGGCATGGCTGCTGCACCGCATGGACAATGCCTTTTTCTGGGCGGTGTTCAGCGGGTTGTACGGCCTGTGCTTCGGCGGGCTGTGCGCGGCGGTGTATCTGTTTGCCAAAACGCCCGCCTTTGCCCTGAGTTGGTGGCTCAGCGGGCTGAGTTACGATACGCTGCACGGCGTCGGCAATTTCGTGCTGATGCTGCTGCTCTACCGCCCGCTGCGCCGTGCGCTGCAAATGGCAAAAAAGCAGCTGCGGTTATAAATAATATTATATAAACGATGGGGCTACTGCATTTTGCAGTAGCCCCATCGTTTTATGCTTTATTTATTTTGGCAAACGCCTGCCGGACATCGCCGGAGAAATATAGCGTGCCCAGCGCACACACCGGGCCTTCGCCACCCAGTTCTTCTGCGCGCGCCACACCGGCCTCGATGCTGTCCGCAGCCTCGGCGGTGCAGCCGTAGGCGCGGATATGCTCTGCCAGCGTCTGCGCCGGCATGGCGCGGGGGTTGTGCGCCGTCACAGTCACGAACCGCTCGGCCAGCGGTGCCAGCAGCGCCAGCATCTCGTCCACGTCCTTGTCTGCCATGATGCTGACCAGAAAGACGAATTTCTGCCCGGGGAAGCGGTCCTTCAGACTCTGCACCGTGGCGCGCATCCCGTGGGCGTTGTGGCTGCCGTCCAGCACAAAGGCCGGGCTGTGGCGCAGCAACTCAAAGCGCCCGGGCCAGCTTACCTGCTCCAGCCCGGTGCGGATGGCACTTTCCGGGATGTTCCAGCCCTGCTGTCGCAGCACCCGCAGGGCGGTGATGGCCAGCGCAGCGTTGCGGGGCTGATAGCTGCCGATGAGCGGCAGGCGCACCCCGTCCAGCCCGTCAAAGCTGAAGGTAACTGCGTCCAGATCCCCGCCGGTGACCTGCAGCTTGGCAAAGTCCACCTCGGTAAGGGGGGCATTCTGCTGCGCTGCCACCCGGCGCAGCACGGCGTCTGCCTCCGGTGCGCCGCCGTAGCTTACCACCGGGCAGCCCGGCTTGATGATGCCGGCCTTGGCGGCGGCAATATCTGCCAATGTGGGGCCAAGTTCCTTGACGTGATCCATGCCCAATGCCGTGATCACCGCGCAGGCGGGCTTTTCGATGACGTTGGTGGAATCCAGCGTGCCGCCAAGCCCCACCTCCAGCACCACGATATCGCACTGCTGCTGCGCAAAATAGAGCATTCCCAGTGCGGTGATGATCTCGAACTCGGTGGGCACATCCTCCATGGCATCGGCGGCGGGCTTTACCTGCTCCACCAGCGCCACCAGCGCCTCATCCGGGATCTGCTGCCCATTGATCTGGATGCGCTCGTTGAACCGGTTGATGAAGGGCGAGGTATACAGCCCCACCCGGTAGCCGGCGGCCTGCAGGCAGGCAGCCAGCATTGCCGCCGTGCTGCCCTTGCCGTTGGTGCCCGCCACATGGACGAACTGCAGCTTTTTGTGCGGGTCGCCCAGTGCAGCCAGCAGGGTGCGGGTGCGGGTAAGCCCGGGCTTATGCCCCGCCCACTGCACCGCGTGGATGTATTCCATTGCCTGTTCGTAGTTCATAGATACTGCCTCGATTCAAGATCACGATTTACAATGCGCTCCGCTTTGCTCTGCGCATTATCAGCGGAAAAATTATTTATAATTTCGCGTTTGTCGCGCTCTGCGGAGCGCTCCAAACGCATTTTCACGGGAGGGACGCTGCCAAAAACTGCATTTGCCGCGCTGGTTTCCTGCGGAAACATTCGCGCAGCGGGAAAGCTTCCTCTGCCCTTTACGACCCCTTCCGGGAAAAGGCAATTCAGGAAAATCCGCAGATTTTCCTGAATTGCAATATAAAATAATGATTCCTCTGAAGATGGTCAGAGCGCAGCGGAGACCATTTTTAATGGGCTATTCTTACTTCTTTGCCAGCTTCATCAGGCTGCGGTTTTCCAGCAGGATGCGCAGCAGCACAACGTTCACGGCGCTCAG
>CAKSVD010000048.1 GCA_934503275.1 uncultured Faecalibacterium sp. | reverse complement strand
AGAACTTTTCAGCCCAAGAAGCGTCAGCGCAAGGAAGTTCATGGCTTTCTGACCCGCATGAGCACCAAGAACGGCCGTAAGGTCATCAATGCTCGCCGTGCAAAGGGCCGCAAGAGCCTGACTGTCTGATCTTACACCTTGCAGGTGAGATCCGGCGCAGAAATGAATATGCGCACAAAAGACCGCTGATATCCCATTGGCGGTCTTATTTTTTTTTTACCCGTCAAAAGTTTTTTCGTAAAAATGCCCGGATGGGCTTTTAAACTGCAAAAATTTTTGATATACTGGCTAAAGAGTGCACCCATGTGCACCCGGACGAAAGGAGGTGCCGACGTTATGCGTTATCGTCCGATCCGCCGCAACAGCGAGTTTGGCCGTGTGTACGCCCGCGGCAAGTCCTATGTGAACCCGGCACTGGTGCTGTATGTGCTCAAGACCCGCGGCCGCAACACCCGCGTGGGCCTGACCGCCACCAAAAAGATCGGCCACGCCGTGCAGCGCAACCGCGCCCGCCGCGTGATGAAGGCCGCCATCGACGAGCATCTGGATTATAATATCGGCGGCTATGACCTGATCTTCGTGGCCCGGGGCATGACCCCCAAGCTGAAAAGCTGGCAGCTGAGCAGCGTTGTGGCAAAGCTGTTTGCCCAGGCAGGTCTGCCGGATAAGGCCAAGCGCCCGGACGCAAAGCCGCCCGCCACCGTGCCCCCCGCCCGCAAGCAGAAGCCGGAGCCCCGCGCGTGAACCGGCTGCAAATGCTCTGCCGCAGGGCGCTGTGCGTGCCCATCCGCATCTACCAGTATACGCTCAGCCCATGGATCGGCCTCAGCTGCCGGTTTTCGCCCAGCTGCAGCAACTACACCATGCAGGCCATCCTGACCCACGGCTGTGTAAAGGGCATCCTGCTGGGTGCATGGCGCATTGCCCGGTGCAATCCGCTGGGCAAATGGGGCTACGACCCCGTGCCGCCGCCCGGCCGCTGGCAAAGCCCTGCCCGCAACCTGCAGCCCGCAAAGCTGTTTTGCACACGGCACAAGCGAAAGGTGGAAAAATAGAGGTTTTCTGCGCAGAGCGTAGTCGCGTGTTTAAAATTTAATGCTTTTTGCAAAGTGCATCGCCGCCGGGTATGTACTCTTTTGCGCGCACAAAAGAGTACCAGAAAAGCGCCCGCTACTTTCGAAGCGCGGGAGGCACGAACCAGGGGCTGCTCGCCCCTGGTAACCCCAAAGCTGATGGGCTCCATACAAAAAATCCAAGCCGCTGCGCTAGAGGATTTTTTGTGTTCCGCCGGTTTGAAGTCGCTTGCGCGACGGCCACAGCCGACAGCAGCAAATGCCGTTTTTCGTTACGACCCTCTCTGGTGAAAATGCAAATCGAAAAAATCCGCAGATTTTTTCGATTTGCAAAATTAAAATTTTATTTCCGCTATTTATGGCCAGAGCAAAGCGGCGGCCATTTTAGATAATAAAGCTTCTTATGACGCGCTGCACTGTGGGCGGCGTGTCCTACGATAAAAAATAATGCGTCCCGGGCCACAGCCGGGGCAGAATGGACAAAGGTATGAACTTCTTTTACATCCTGAGCGGTCCTCTCGGCTATGTCATGGAGTGGATCTACAAGCTGCTGCCGAACTACGGCTGGGACATTATCCTCTTCACCCTGCTCATCAACATCGTCAAGATCCCCCTGCAGACCAGCCAGCAGAAGAGCATGGCGAAAATGTCTGCTTTCCAGCCCATGATCGCGGAGATCCAGACCAAGTACAAGGATAAGCCCGAAAAGCAGCAGGAAGAACTGATGAAGCTGCAGCAGGACTTTGGCTATAAGCCCACTGCCGGCTGTGTGCCCATGCTGCTGAATTTCCTTGTCATGTTCGGTGTTATCGGCGTAGTGTATAACCCGCTGGAGCGCATTTTCCACATCAGTGCCGCTGCACTTGCCAGCGCTGGCGAGGCGATGACCGCCGCCGGCATCTCCTTTACCGCCATCACCCGCGATACCAACATCATCGCCGAGGTGGTTGCCGGCAACAGCGGCGTGCTGGGCTGCTTTACCGCACAGCAGATCGCTACCATCACCGAGTTCAGCCAGCACATGAACTTCTTTGGCATCGACTTGACCCGCATCCCGAAGCTGGGTCTTTCTCTGGATCTCGTGCTGCCGCTGCTGTCGGTCATCACCATGTTCCTGTCCACCCACATCAGCATGAAGGCCTCCGGCCAGCAGATGCAGGGCAGCATGAAGCTGACCATGTATATGATGCCGCTGATGTACCTGTTCTTCTGCTTTACCTATCCGCTGGCATTCTCTCTGTACTACGTCATTTCCAACATCGTCATGACCGCACAGACTCAGGTCATGCGCAAGTTCTACGACCCCGAGAAGATGCGTAAGGAAGTGGAGGCCGAGATCGCCGCCAAGCGCAAGCAGGAAAAGCGCGGCGTGAAGAACACCACCATCACGGTGACCGACCCCAAGACCGGCAAGAGCGTGGAAAAGAACCTTTCCGCCAGCGAGATGAACAAGCGCCGGCTGGAGTATGCCCGTCAGCTGGACGCCGAGCGCTACAAGGACGAGCGCACCGTGCCGCTGAGTGAGCTTGACAAGCAGGATAAACAGTAACAAGGGAGGTAAACGGTTATGATCCGTACACAGGAAGCGACCGGCAAGACGGTCGAAGAAGCCTTTGCCAAGGCCTGCGCCCTGCTGGGTGTTCAGGCTGAGGATGAAAATGTCAGCCGTGAAGTGCTGGAATATCCCCAGAAGACCGGTTTTCTGGGCTTAAAGACCACTCCCGCCAAGGTGCGCGTGAGCGTGGAAGAGCCGGATGCCCCCGCCGCTGCACCCGCAAAGCCGGTGGAGCCGGTGGCAGCGCAGCCTGTGGAGACTGCTGCCCCCGTGCAGACTGCCCCTGCGGCAGAAGAGACTGTGGCAGAGGAGCCCGCCGCACCCGCTGCAGAGCAGGCACCCGCTGCCGAGCAGCCCGCCGAAGCTGCCGAGGAGGCAGAAGAGGTGGAGGTGCCCATCGTCATCGAGGAGAACGCCAAGGTGAAGGCCGCCGTGGACTATCTGCGGGAAGTCATCACCCTGATGGGCGTGGAAAACGTGACCTTCAGCGCCGTGCAGAAGGGCGAAGCTACCATCATCCGTCTGGACGGTGAAAAGCTGGGTGCCCTCATTGGCCGCCGCGGCGAGACCATGGAGAGCCTGTCCTATCTGGCAAGCCTTGTGGCAAACCGTCTGGAAGGCGATTACATCAAGCTGGGTCTGGACGTTGCCGGCTACCGCGATAAGCGCGAGAGCGACCTGACTGCACTGGCACAGCGCATTGGCGCTAAGGTGCGCAAGACTGGCCGCAGCTTTGCCATGGAGCCTATGAACCCCTACGAGCGCCGCATCATCCACTCTGCCATCAGCAAGATGGAGGGTGTGCGCAGCGAGAGCAAGGGCGAGGGACGTGACCGCCGCGTGGTCATCTACTCCACCGCACCGGATGCTCAGACTGAGAATACCTACGGCGAGCGCCGTGGCCGTGGCGGCAACCGGAATGGCCGCCGTCCCGGCGGCAACCGCAACGGCGGTTATCGCGGCGAGCGCCGCAGCAATGGCGGCTACCGCGGCAGCCGCAGCGGTGCACCCCGCGGCCCGCGTCCGTCCAGTGTGCCGGAGCGCACCTACGCCCCCCGCGACGCCGAAAGCGCAGCACCCGTAGCACCCAAGCGCACCGAGCGCGTGGACGACTTTGCAGATTTCAGCTTCGGCAAGATCGAACTGTGATCGGCAAACTTCAACCAAAACCATGCAGCGCCCCGCATTTCCACCGGAAGTGCGGGGCGCTTTTTGCCTTGTCCGCAGCCGGGAAGATTTGGAATGTATCACGCTCCACGGCAACTGCTGTTTGCCGTTACGAGCCCATCCGTGAAAATGGGTTTCAGAAACGCCCGCAGGCGTTTCTGAAACCCGAAATTAAAAATAATTCTTCCGCTGAACATGGCTAGAGCGCAGCGGAAGCCATTTTCAATCCTTTTTTCCACAAACATTTTGGAAGATGTGGAAAAACCGCGCGGCGGGTGTATCTTTTTGCGCAAAAACGTGGTAAAATAAGCTGTAAAATCAGAAAGTGTGCGCTGCGGCGGCTCTGCCGTACCGGGCGCACGAATAGCGCACCCGCAAGACGTGTGCGCGGAAAGGATGCAGTATGCAGGGATCGACCATTGCCGCCATCGCAACGCCCCCCGGGGCGGGCGGCATTGCCGTGGTGCGCCTGTCCGGCGCAGAGAGCTACGCCGTGGCTGCCCGGGTGTTCCACCCGGCAAACCCGGCAAAAAAGGTGGAAGAAGCCAAGGGCTACACCGCACTGTTCGGGCATTTCGTGGACAGGGAAGAAGCCTTTGACGAGGGCGTTGCTCTGTTTTTCCGCGCGCCCCACAGCTACACCGGCGAGGACGTGGTGGAACTTTCCTGCCACGGCGGCAGCGCGGTGGCGCGGCGGCTGGTGGAAGCCTGCCTTGCAGCGGGTGCGCAGCCTGCCGCCCCCGGCGAGTACACCCGCCGCGCCTTTCTGAACGGCAAGCTGGGCTTGACGCAGGCCGAAGCGGTCATGGACTTGATCGCAGCGGACGGGCGGCAGGGGGCAGCGCTGGCAAATGCCGCGCTGGGCGGCGCACTGGCGAACAAGATCAACGCACAGAAAGCCCAGCTGACCGCCCTGCAGGCGCATCTGGCTGCTTGGGTGGACTTCCCGGAGGAGGATGTCCCGGAGCTGGACCCTGCCCACCTGCGCACCGTGCTGGGCGCGGTGCGGGAGGAACTGGACGGCCTCATCCGCAGCTATGATGCCGGTGCGGTGCTGCGCGAAGGCGTGGACTGCGCCATCGTGGGACGCCCCAACGCGGGCAAGTCTACCTTGCTCAATCTGCTGGCCGGGTTCGACCGCGCCATCGTCACCCCGGTGGCGGGCACCACCCGCGATGTGGTGGAGCAGGCGGTGCAGCTGGGGGATATCCGGCTGAACCTTTTTGACACCGCCGGTCTGCGGGAGACCGAGGACGCTATTGAAGCCGAGGGCATTCGCCGCAGCTGGAAAAAACTGGAAGAAGCTGGGCTGATCTTAGCCGTCTTTGACGGCTCCGAGCCGCCCAGCCGGGAGGACTTGGCGCTGGCACAGCGCTGCGCGGGCCGCCCCGCCATTGCCCTTGTCAACAAGGAGGACAAGCCCACTCAGTTCGATGCGGAACTTATCGCCCCGTATTTTGCCATGGTGCTGCCGGTCTGCTGCCGGGAAGAGGGGAGCCGCAAAGTCATCGCCGCTGCGGTGGCGCGGCTGCTGGGCACCGGCAGCATCGACCCCCACGCCGCCAGCCTGTCCGGGCAGCGGCAGCTTTCTGCCGCTCTCCGCGCCCGGGACGCCGTAGCCGGGGCACTGGATGCCACTGCCGGCGGCTTTGGTCTGGACGCCGTCTCGGTCTGTGTGGATGACGCTCTGGACGCCCTCTGCGACCTGACCGGCGAAAACGCCTCGGAAACTGTTATCGAGCAGGTGTTCGAGCGGTTTTGTGTGGGGAAATAAGGGCGGGAATGTTCTCTTTTGACACCAAAAGAGAATCAGAAAAGTGCATTGCGCTCCGCGGGGAAGGTTTTTTGCTTGCCGCAAGCGTGCAGGGACGCTCCGCTGGGCCAGAGGTAGGGAGGGGTGTTCCGACTCCCCCCTCCCTACCTCTGGACTCCACCCACCCCGCAACG
>CAKSVD010000047.1 GCA_934503275.1 uncultured Faecalibacterium sp. | reverse complement strand
CAGTCGGCGCTATCGCTTTAACGCTTTTTTCGCTTCTCCATTTATAGCCCCTCAGTCGCTGCGCGACAGCTCCCCCCGGGGGAGCGGGCACGCCCGGAAACTTTGCACTTTAGCCGGAAACTTTATCGCTACCACAGAAGCCTTCCCCCGGTCGGGGGAAGGTGGCGCGTAGCGCCGGATGAGGGCGCAGACCGGCAGTATCTTCCCGCAGCGCCGCGCTTTCGCAGAAAGCGGCGCTGCAAATGCCGTTTTTCTCTACGACCCCACCCGTGAAAATAGCGTTTGGAGCGCTCCGCAGAGCGCGACAAACGCGAAATTAAAAATAATTTTTCCGCTGAAGATGGCTAGAGCGAAGCGGAAGCCATTTAAAATCGTTTTTTCTCCGCAACCTCGCAGGCGGGAGCGCTATTGTAGGCACTTTCGATGATTCTAACAAAAAATCGCCGCAAAAATTGGATGGTAATTCTAAAATGAATCCAACACAAAACCGCAAAACTGTGATATAATCATAAATACAGACAAAATGCAAAAGGGGGTAGTCTGCCCCCTTTTGCATTTCCGAAAAAAGCTTTAGGAGGCGAGGCCCAATGGCACAGATCCGTTCCAAGCCCTTCGGTGTGACCAAAGAGGGCGCTAATGTTACCGAGTACATCCTCTCGAACCCCGGCGGAATGTCCGTCAGTGTGCTGGATTACGGCTGCGTGATCAAAAATATCATCGTCCCGGCCAAAAACGGCCCGGTGGATGTGGTGCTGGGTCACGACACCATGGCAGATTACGAGAACGACTTCACCTCGTCCGGCAGCACCTGCTGCGGTGCCTTTGTGGGACGCTACGCAAACCGTATCGAAAACGCCGTCTTTACTTTGGGCGGCAAGACTTATCAGCTGGAAAAAAATTGCGGCGAGCACCATCTGCACGGCTGTTTTTCCCGGAAAATCTATGAGGTGAAGTACTTCGGCGATACGCTGCTGATGGAAGCCGTAAGCCCCGACGGCGAGGATGGTTTTCCCGGCACGCTGAAGATTGCGGTGCGCTATACCCTCACCGACGATAACACCTTCCGCATGGACTACCGTGTGTCCTCGGACGCCGACACCCTTGTAAACCTGACCAATCACAGCTACTTCAATCTGGACGGCGGCGGCGATGTGCTGAACCAGAAGCTGCGCATTTACGCCTCCCGCTATCTGGAGGGCAACAATACCACCTGCCCCACCGGCAATATCCTGCCCGTGGCGAATACCCCCATGGACTTTACCGCCGGTAAGACCATCGGCAAGGAGATCGACACCGGCTTCTCCCAGACCACCATGGTGGGCGGCGGCTACGACCACTGCTACGTCATCGACCGCGCACGCGGCTCCAGCCAGAGCATCTGCGCATGGGCTACCAGCGAAAAGACCGGCATCAGCATGAAGCTGTACACCACCCAGCCGGGCATCCAGCTGTACACCGGCAACTTTTTGCAGGACTGCCCCGCCCCGGGCAAGGGCGGCGAGCCGCTGCGGAAATATGGCGGCTTTGCCTTGGAGACCCAGCATTATCCCTGCAGCCCCTCTCACCCGGAGTTCCCCTCCACGGTGCTGCGCGCAGGCAAGGTGTTCCGCGCCACCACTACCCTGCGGTTCTTTACCGGTAAGCAGTGCGGAAAGCTTTAAAAATGATACACCATGCAAAAACGTCTGCTCCGGCAGACGTTTTTTGCGTGGCATGATGTTCCCTGCGGGAAATGATGTTGTCCTGCGGACAAATGATGTGTGCCTTGCGGCGCAATGGCCGCCTGCGGCGGCTGCATCATTTCCGGCGCAGCAGGAACATCATTGCACAGCACATCATTTGCCGCGCAGCGGCAAACCTCATTGCGCAGCGCGCCATTTCTATGTTTTGCACAAACGGCGCATTCTCTCCATGTGAAAAGTGCGAAAAATCTCTGTCAATCAAAAGGGTATTGCGCGAAGCTGCAACAAAATTACATCCGAATAAAGAAAGCGCCCCTTGCAGTCGGCGGCAAAAAGCGGTATGCTTTAAGCAGACCGGGCAGCGCCCGGCACAAAGAGATAAAAGTGATAATACTATGTGAGAGAGGTACTCGGCTATGGCAATTTTGGTTTCCGGCGGTGCCGGCTACATCGGCAGCCACACCTGCATCGAACTGTTGAACGCTGGCTACGATATCGTGGTGGCAGATAACTATTATAATGCTTCTCCTGTGGTTCTGGATCGGGTCAAGCAGATCACCGGCAAGGATTTCCGCTTCTACAAGGCAGACATGACCCGCCGCGAGGATGTGGAGAAGATCTTCTCTGAGTGCCCGGACATCACCTCCGTCATCCAGTTTGCAGCCTACAAGGCTGTGGGCGAGAGCGTGTCCAAGCCCATCGAGTACTACTACAATAACCTCAACTGCACGCTGGTCATTCTGGACGTGATGCGCCATCATGACTGCCACAACTTCGTGTTCAGCTCCTCCGCTACCGTCTACGGCGACCCCGCCAGTGTGCCCATCACAGAGGACTTCCCTGTGGGCGCTACCACCAACCCCTACGGCACCACCAAGGCCTTTACCGAGCGCATCCTGCAGGACGTCTGCAAGGCAGATCCCAGCCTGAATGTGGCGCTGCTGCGCTACTTTAACCCCATCGGTGCCCACAAGAGCGGCCTGATCGGCGAGGACCCCAACGGCATCCCCAATAACCTGATGCCCTACATCGCCAAGGTGGCTGTGGGCAAGCTGGAAAAGGTGCACGTCTTTGGCAACGACTACCCCACCCCGGACGGCACCGGTGTGCGTGACTACATCCACGTTGTGGATCTGGCCCGGGGCCATGTGTGCGCTATCCGCAAGCTGGAGACCGGCTGCGGCCTCTTCATCTGCAATCTGGGCACCGGCAAGGGCTACAGCGTGCTGGACGTCATCCACGCTTTCTCCAAGGCCTGCGGCAAGGAGATCCCCTACGTCATCGATCCCCGCCGCCCCGGCGATATCGCAGAATGCTACGCAGACCCCACTAAGGCCAAGAACGAGTTGGGCTGGGTGGCTGAGTATGGCATCGAGGAGATGTGCGCCGACAGCTGGAACTGGCAGAAGAATAACCCCGATGGCTACCACACCGTGAAGTAATCATGATTTGAACCGGAGCACCGCATATTCTCGCCCGAGAGTGTGCGGTGCTTTTTTGTGCAAACTCCACTCGTGAAAAAGCGTTTGGAGCGCTCCGCAGAGCGCAACAAACGCAAAATAAAAATAATCTTTCCGCTGAATATGCCCAGAGTGTAACGGAGGGCATTTTGAATTGTCCCACCCGGAAATCTGCAAGCAACTCCCCCATATTCTCTATTGACATCCGCTGTCAGTTAGCCTATACTACATTTGTTAACACGGACTAACATACAAGAACGGTACATATAAAGAAGGCAAACGGATATGACGTTAAAAGAGTTACAGATCGGCAAAAGCGCCATAGTGGATGCTGTGGGCGGTGCGGGCGCACTGCGGCAGCACTTTCTGGATATGGGTCTGATCCCCGGGGCAGAGGTCACGCTGGTAAAGCTGGCGCCCATGGGCGACCCTATGGAACTGCGCATCCACGGCTATGAACTGACCCTGCGTCTGGACGACGCGGCACAGATCACCGTGACCCCCACCGAAAAGACCCCGGCGGTGCACGCCCCGGTGGCGGAAAAGATGGTGGAGCATCCGGGCCTTGGCGAGGGCGGCAAGTACCACACCAAGGAGGGGGAGCATCCCCTGCCGGAGGATAAGACCCTGACCTTTGCGCTGGCGGGCAACCAGAACTGCGGCAAGACTACCCTGTTCAACCAGCTTACCGGCTCCAACCAGCACGTCGGCAACTTTCCGGGCGTGACGGTGGACCGCAAGAGCGGCGCCATCAAGGGACACCCGGAGACCGAGGTCACCGACCTGCCGGGCATCTACTCCATGTCCCCTTATTCCAGCGAGGAGATCGTCACCCGGCAGTTCATCATTGGCGAAAAGCCCACCGGCATCATCAATATCGTGGACGCCACCAACATCGAGCGCAACCTTTACCTGACCATGCAGTTGATGGAACTGGACATCCCCATGGTGCTGGCGCTGAACATGATGGACGAGATGCGCGGCAACGGCGGCACGGTGCGCATCAACAAGATGGAAGCCATGCTGGGGATCCCGGTCATCCCCATCTCTGCCGCCAAAAACGAGGGTGTGGACGAACTGGTAGACCACGCCGTCCATGTGGCAAAGTATCAGGAACGCCCCGGGCGGATGGATTTTTGCAGCGAGGATGACCACGGCGGCGCGGTGCACCGCTGCATCCACGGCATCCTGCACCTCATCGAGGATCACGCCAAGGCAGCGGGCATCCCGGTGCGTTTTGCCGCCACCAAGCTGGTGGAGGGCGACCCCCGCATTGAGGAAGCGCTCAAGCTGGACCCCAACGAAAAAGAAATGATCGAGCATATTATCGTGCAGATGGAGCAGGAGCGCGGGCTGGACCGCGCCGCCGCCATTGCGGATATGCGCTTCTCCTTCATTCAGGAACTGGTGGCGCAGACGGTGGTCAAGCCCCACGAGAGCAAGGAGCAGCTGCGCTCCAACCGCATCGACAAGTTCCTTACCGGCAAGTACACCGCCATCCCGGCGTTTATCGCCATCATGGGTCTGGTGTTCTTCCTCACCTTCAACGTCATCGGCCTGTTTTTCCAGAACCTCATGGAACAGGGCATCGACGCCCTGACCGGCCTTGTGGACACCGCCCTGACCAACTGGAACGTCAACGCGGCGGTGCATTCGCTGGTCATCGACGGCATCTTTACCGGCGTGGGCAGCGTGCTGAGCTTTCTGCCCATCATCGTGGTGCTGTTCTTCTTCCTCTCCATGCTGGAGGATACCGGCTACATGGCGCGTGTGGCCTTTGTGATGGATAAGCTGCTGCGCCGCATTGGCTTGTCCGGCCGCAGCATCGTGCCCATGCTCATCGGCTTTGGCTGCACCGTGCCCGGCGTGATGGCAAGCCGCACCCTGCCCTCGGAGCGCGACCGCAAAATGACCATCCTGCTCACGCCGTTCATGAGTTGCTCGGCAAAGCTGCCCATTTACAGCCTGTTCGCGGCGGCGTTCTTCCCCAAGTACGCGGGGCTTGTGATGGTGCTGCTGTACTTCACCGGCATCTTGGTGGGCGTGCTGGCGGCGCTGCTGCTCAAGAGCACCGTGTTCAAGGGCGAGGCCGTGCCCTTTGTTATGGAGCTGCCCAACTACCGCCTGCCCGGCTTGAAAAACGTGGCGCAGCTGCTGTGGGAAAAGGCGCGGGACTTCCTGCAGAAGGCCTTCACGGTCATTTTTGTCGCCACCATCGTCATCTGGTTCCTGCAGAACTTTGACCTGCAGTTGCGGCTGACCGCCGACCCGCAGACCAGCATTCTGGCGCGCATCGCGGGCGATATCGCCCCGCTGTTTGCCCCGCTGGGCTTTGCGGACTGGCGCATCTCCACCGCCCTCATCACCGGCTTTATGGCCAAGGAGAGCGTGGTGTCCTCGCTGCTCATCCTCTTCGGCTCTACCGCTGCCCTGACCGCAGCCCTCACCCCGGCACAGGCCGCACCGCTGCTGGTGTTCTGCCTGTTGTACACCCCCTGCATTGCGGCGGTGGCCTCGGTCAAGCGGGAACTTGGCGGCAAGTGGGCCACCATTATGGTGGTGAACCAGTGCGCCGTGGCATGGCTGTGCGCCCTGCTGGTGCGTTTGGTCGCCGTGGCGGTGTTCTGAGAAAAAGGATTTGAATGCGCTCCGCTTTGTTCTGCGCATCATCAGCGGAAATATTATTTATAATAGAGCAATGCCGGAGCGTCTGCGGACGCTCCGGCATTGCATTTTCACAGGAGGGGGTATTAGGGCTGACGGGTGCTGCCCCTCATCCGGCGCTACGCGCCACCTTCCCCCGGCGGGGGAAGGCTTCAACGGCAGCGATACAGTTTCCGGCTTAAGTGAAAAGCTTGCGGGAGAGAACGCTCCCCGGGGGGAGCTGTCGCGCAGCGACTGAGGGGGTATAAACGGAGAAGCGAAAAAAGCGTTAAAGCGATAGCGCCGACTGGCGCAGCGCTAGCTTTTTTGTGCTTCGACTTCTGCTTTAGGATTGTCAAGGGCGTGCAGCCCTTGGAAACGGGTTGCGGCTCCCAGCATCCGCTTCGTGCCTTGGGCGGCACTCGCGTCTTGCTGGCCGCTGCCCCAACAACTCCTCCCTGTTTCCGCCGCTGGCGGCGGTCGTCGTCGTTGCTGTTGCGGGGTGGGTGGAGTCCAGAGGTAGGGAGGGGGGAGTCGGAACACCCCTCCCTACCTCTGGCCCAGCGGAGCG
>CAKSVD010000046.1 GCA_934503275.1 uncultured Faecalibacterium sp. | reverse complement strand
TACACCGGCCCGGACACCTACGGCCTGCTGACGCTGGAAAACGGCGCAGTGACCGCCTATGAGCACAAAGAGGTACCCAAACAATGAGCATCAACGAGGTGCGCTATCTGCCGGAATGCGGCAGCACCAACGCCTATGTAAAGGAACATTTTGAAGAGTTCGGCCCGGTGGCGGCGGTGTATACCGAAAACCAGACCGCCGGGCGCGGGCGGCTTGGCCGCAGCTGGGTAAACGCCGAGGGTAAGGCGCTGTACTACACAGTTGCCATCAAGGAGCCGCTGGCGCAGCCCGCCACCCTGCCGCTGCTGGCAAGCCTTGCGGTGCGCCGCCAATTACAGCTGCGCTACGGCGTGGACTGCCAGATCAAGTGGCCCAACGACCTTTTGCTGAGCGGCAAAAAGATCGTAGGCATCCTGTGCGAAAGCGTAAGCTACGGCTACCAGCAGCAGGGGCGCGGCATTTTGTGCGGCATCGGCATCAACCTTGCCCAGCCGCAGAGTTATTTTGACGCCGCCGACCTGCCCCACGGCACCTCGCTGGCCTTGCAGGGCGCTGCGGTGGATCTTGCCACCGACCCTGCATGGCTGGCCGAGGGGCTGACCGATTTCGGCTTTGACCGCAACCTGTACACCTTTGCCCGGGACGGCTTTGTGCCCTTCCGGGAGGAATACAAGGCCGCCTGCATCAATCTGGGCCGCCGGGTCACCTTTGACCTGCCGGACGGCAGTCAGGGCGCAGGCGAGGCCGTGG
Organism: uncultured Faecalibacterium sp.; assembly: GCA_934503275.1. Classification (GTDB taxonomy): domain Bacteria; phylum Bacillota; class Clostridia; order Oscillospirales; family Ruminococcaceae; genus Faecalibacterium. The sequence continues at coordinate 6,243 of CAKSVD010000046.1, read as the reverse complement.
ACGTGGACGCCGAGGGGCGTTTAGTGGTGCGCACCGATGCCGGGGAGCAGCACGTTTTCACCGGGGAGGTTTCGGTGCACGGCATCTACGGGGCAGTGTAATTATAATAAAAGAATAAAGCGCCTGTCCGGCGAAGCCGGACAGGCGCTTTATTCTTTCTTATCTATTCTTCTTCATCTGACGGCGGCGCTGGTTGAGGGTCAGCCCGCCGCCGCAGCGCAGGGTGACAAAGCCCAGTGCACACAAAATCAAAATCAGGGCGCAGAGCAGCAGCAGGGTGGCCTTGAGATCGGTGCGGAAATCCGACACATACTCCCGGTGGGTCACAAGGTCTACCTGTCCCACCTCGTAGCCGTCCAGATAGACGGTGGCGGTGCCCAGCTTCTGGCCATCCTTAACGGTAGCGGAGACGCTCTCGGGCAGGTCAAAGGAATAGCTTACCTTATCGTCGCTGTGGCCGTAGCCGCTGACCGGGGCGGCAGCGTACAGTTCCACAACCGGCTCGGTGCGGCACTTGGTCAGGTCTACGGTGGTCAGCACGGTCTTGGTATCCACCAGCGGCCGGTCGGCAAAGCTGGCAAACGCCCAGTCGAACAGGTCATCACACGCGGTAAACAGATGGTCCTGCGTGTCGCAGCCAAGGATCACCAGCCCGTAGCTGTGGCCGTCCTGCTGGGCAAAGGCCACGATGCAGCGGCCTGCCAGCGTGGTAAAGCCACCCTTGACCCACTTGACATATTCCCGGTAGTTGGCGCTTTCACTGTTCATCAGGCTGTTGGAGCTGCTGATGGTATGCTCCGCCTTGCGCAGATTGGTGGCCGGGAGCACATAGCTGGCGGTGCCTGCCACCTGTGCAAAGGTCTGGTTCTCCGCACAGGCGGCGGCGATCTTTGCCAGATCCTGCGCGGTGGACACGTTGCCGTAGTCAAACAGGCCGTGGGCACAGGTAAAGTTCGTGCCGGTGCAGCCCAGCTCTGCCGCCTTGGCGTTCATCTGCTGCACAAAGCCCACCACGCTGCCCGCCACGTCCCACGCAATAACGCTGGCAGCGTCGTTTGCGCTGACGATGAGCATGGCGTTCAGCAGGTCGATGCGGCGCACGGTCTCGCCGATGCGCAGCCCTATGGTGGTGCCGTTGGCGTTCTGGATATCCTTGAACTCCTGCGTCAGGTCGGTGGGCACGGTCACCTCACCGTTCAGGTCCTTGCCGCTTTCCACCAGCAGCAGGGCGGTCATCAGCTTGGTCAGGCTGGCCACATATTTCTGCTGGTCGGCGTTCTGGTTCAGGATGGTCTTGCCGGTGTCCGCGTTGAACAGATACACCGCCTCGGTCTCGGTTGCGGTCTGGATGGGCATGGGGTATGCCGCAAACCCCGGCAGCACTGCCGAAAGAGCCACTGCCAATGTGAGCACCAGCGCCGCCAACCGGCGGCCGAACGTGTTGTAAAGCATGAGCGTACCCCCTAATCAACTTCTTCAGTGAAAGCATATCACAGATGCCGGTAAAAGAAAACCGGCTTTTTTTCAGGCAGCAGCCTGCTGCTGCGGACAGCCCGCAAAGGCCCAGTCCAGAATGGCCGCGGCCTCGGCATAGATGTTTTTCCGGTCCGAGCCCAGAATGACCAGCCCGTAAATGCTGTCGCCCTGCTGGGCGGCGGTCACATAGCAGCGCCCGGCTTTTGTGGTAAACCCGGTCTTCATGCCGTGAATGTAGGCGCGGTAGCAGCTGTTTTCCGGATCCAGCATCTTGTTGGTGGAATGGATGCTGCGCGCCGCGTGCTGATTCGTTGCCGGGATCTCGTATTGCAGGGTATCGGCGATCTGGCGGTAAAGTTCGTACTGGGCACAGGCCATCGCGATCTTTCCCATATCCTGTGCGGTGGAAACATTTCCATCGTCGTACAGGCCATGCGGGCAGGAGAACCGGGTACTGGTGCAGCCCAGCTGCGCCGCCCGGGCGTTCATCTGCTGCACAAAGGCAGGGATGCTGCCCGCCACGTCCCACGCGATGACGCTGGCGGCATCGTTGGCGCTGCACACCAGCAGCGCATACAGCAGGTCGATGCGGCGCAGCTGTTCGCCCGCCGTCAGCAGAATGGTGCAGCCATTCTGACTGCGGATATTTTGGAACTCCTCCGTCAGGCTGGCGGGCACGGTAATGGTCTCGTCAAGGTTCTTGCCGCTTTCCAGCAGCAGCAGGGCGGTCATCATCTTGGTCAGGCTGGCTACGCAGCGCTGCTGCCCGGAATTTTGATCCAGCAGCACCTCACCGGTGACAGCGTTGATCAGGTAAACGCTTTCCTGTGCATTGGCTGTCTGAATGGGCATTGCGTATACCGCCCCGCCCGGCAGCGCCAGCGTCGCAGCCAGTGCCAGCGTAAGCACCCATGCCGCCAGTCGGCGGCAGTTTTTATGAAGATCCATGAACTTCTCCCTTGATGATAAAGCGTCAGCTTGCTAGAATAGAAACGGCGGGACCCGTCTTTATAAAGAATACCATAAACCAGCCAAAAGAAAAAGAGTGAAAGGTGGTTTTTAACAATGTTCTTGTCCTTTTGTGGAAAAATGCCCCGAGATGAAGGTGCAGCCTTTGTAGCGCCCAGCGCCACCGTGCAGGGGGATGTTATCTTAAAGCCCGGCTCCACCGTCTGGTACGGCGCGGTGCTGCGCGGCGATGACGGCACGCTGACCATCGGCAAAAACAGCAACGTGCAGGACAACGCGGTGCTGCACTGCGACATTGGCGGCTGCGTGACCCTTGGCGAAAACGTCACGGTAGGGCACTGCGCCCTGGTGCACGGCTGCACCGTAGGGGACGGCAGCCTCATCGGGATGCACGCCACCCTGCTGAACCACTGCGTGGTGGGCAAAAACTGCATCATCGGGGCAGGGGCGCTTGTGCCGGAGGGCATGGTCATCCCGGACAATTCCGTGGCGGTGGGCGTGCCTGCCCGGGTCATCAAGCAGGTGAGCGCGGCGCAGATAGAAGCAAACCTGCACAACGCCGTGCACTATGTGGAGCACGGAAAACTGCACGCGGAGCAGATGAAAAACGGGTGAGGGCTTCTCAAACGTTTTCTTTTGCAATTTTTTCGCAGTGCGGTACAAAGTTTCAAGAACTTCCCTGATATTTCACAAAAATGTAATGACTTTTTTCGTAAAATCGGGTATACTGTATCTTGCAGGGACAGTGGGGCCGCAACCACTTCCCCGCACATGATTCCTCCTCACACCAAAGCAATACCCCAAACAAGAAACCCCTCCGGTGTACCGCAAGCGCCGAAGGGGTTTCTTGTTGTTTCGTTATTTTTTAAAGGGTGCGCAGCTTTGCCGCGAACACCGAAAGCACCACCTTGGGGTTCACCTGTGCGCCCAGCCGCTGCAAAGCGGCGTCTGCCAGACGCACCGCCTGCCGTGCCTGCGCACCCTGCACCGGGGCGCGGGGACTGCTGCGCAGACCTGCCGCTGCCACGGCGCGGAAATCGGTCAGCAGGGCGGCGGCGGCAGCTTTATCCTTTTCGTAGGCGGCAAGCAGCACGGCGGCGGTGTAGCTATCGCGGGCGGCAGCGGCGCGGGCAAGTTCCAGCGCCTTTTCCACCTGTGCGGTGCGCCCTTCGTCCCGGGCGACCACCAGCACCGTGCCGATATGACCATCGAACAGCTCACTGTACAGTGCGGCTGTTTTTTTGTCCACGCCCTGTGCCGCGCAGTAGCGGGTACAGTCGGCGGGGGACACCGGCGCCACCGCAAAGCTGACGCAGCGGCTGCGGATGGTGGGCAGCACGCTGGCCAGCGAATCTGCCGTGAGCAGGAACAGCACCCCCTCCGGGGGCTCCTCCATGACCTTGAGCAGAGCGTTGGCGGATTCCTCGTTCATCCGCTCCACATGGTACAAAAGCACCGCGCGCCCCTCGGCGGAAAGGCTGGTGTTGAAGATCTCGCTGCGCATGGCGGTGACCTGACCCACCAGATACTTTCCGCCGCTGCCCATGCCGGACACCGAGATGGCCTCCCGCACGATGCCGGTCTCCACTGTGCCGCTGTCGCGCTTACCGGCCTTTGCCACGGCGCGGCAGCACTCGCCGCGCAGCAGCGCCTCGGCGGCGGCGCCGCCTGCCGGGTAGAGGTAGTCGGCGGCGATGCAGCGGGCAGCAAAGCCGGTGCCAAGGCCGGCTTCCCCCACCAGCAGCACGCTGTGGGTCAGCCGGCGGGTGGCCAGCATCTGCTGCACGCTGGTTTTCAGTTCTGCGTTGCCTTCCATGCGGTTCAGCATCATGATGGGGATACTCCTTTTGTGAGACGTAAGACGATTTAAAATGGCTTCCGCTGCTTACGGGTTGCGCCCTCTCAGTCAAAGCCTGTCGGCTTTGACTGAGAGGGCTCTTATCTCCTGTTCTTCCTCTTCCACTGTTCCCGGCGCACCCATGCGCGGAGGGCGCGGTAGGCCATGGGGGCAAAGAAGAGCCAGACGTTGAGCATGGACAGCAGGTAGTCCAGCTTGCCGGGCAGGGAAGCGCCCAGAAAGCTGAACACCCACAGCACTGCCGCGAAAACGCCGAAGTACTTCACCCGGATGGGGACGACGAAGAAGAGCAGCAGCTGCACCTCCGGGTACAGCATGGCAAAGGCCAGCAGCAGCGAGAGGGACAGGCAGTAGGTGCTGGCGGTCACGCCGGTGAGCAGACAGCCCAGCACCGTACCCAGCACGCCGGACAGCAGATACACCGTATAGCGGAAATCGCCCCACTCCCGTTCCAGCGCCGTGCCGACGAACCATGTGAAGTAGATGCCCAGCACCACACTGAGGATGCTGCCGCCGGAAAAGGGGATGAATATAAAGCTGATTACCCGCCAGATCTGCCCCTGCAGCAGCAGGCTGCGGCTGAGCCCCAGCCAGAAGGGGATGGTGCGGTCAACAAACAGCTCGATGGCCAGCACTAAGATCTGCCCCGCCACCAGAATATTGGTCAGGTTCGGGATGCCGTAGCGGCCATATTTGCGTTCCAGCTTGTTCAGCCAGTTGTTCATGTGTTTCGCCTCCGTTGCGGGATGCCCCGCCAGTTTCATGTTACCTCTATTTTACCATGACCGGTCCTTGCATTCAAGAAAATCCACGCGGAAGGCGTTGAAAACCGATTTTTACCCCCCGAAGCCTCCGGGGTGTGGAAAAAGCGGGAAAAGCACAGCATTCATGCGGGTTTTAAGTCCCAAAACGACAACCGAAAATTGTATGGACTATCCGTTCTGGAATGAACTTTTCACTTTTTCCACCGGGTTTTCCACTGTTTTTGTGAAAAAGAAGCGCAGTTTCCAACGGTGTTTTCCACCTTTTCCACATAGTTTTCCACATCTGATAGAGGAAAGCCCTATACAAGCCGTAATGGATACCGCCGCATTCTGGAAATTTGTGGGCTAAAATGTGGGCATTCTGCCTTTTATAAAAAAGAAAGTCGAAGGTTTTTCTTTTGTTTTTACAGTTCACTCCGGCTTACGGATTTGCTTTTTTCCAATCTGGAATCTTATCCCGGGCAGTTTTCCACAAACCACCGGAGAGAAAAACCCGGTGTGGAAAACGGACACAAACTGTGGTTTTCCACACCGGAAAAGTGCGGGACTGCTGCACACTGCTTTGTGTGCAGCATCCCGGGGAAAAGACGATTTTGAATGCGCTCCGCTTTGCTCTGCGCATCCATCGCGGAAAGGATATTTTATAATTTGCAGAGCGGGAAAATCTGCGGATTTTCCCGCTCTGCTTTTTCACGGGTGGGGCGTGATTGGAAAGCCGTGCCTGTAAAAAGTAATGCCGGGCAGTCCGCAGACTGTCCGGCATTGCTTTATTCTTTACATCATATTGCGGAACACCAGCTGTGCGATCTGGAAATACAGGATCAGGCTGCAGGCGTCCACGATGGTGGTGATGAAGGGGGTAGCCATGATGGCGGGGTCGGCGCCCAGCTTTTTGGCGGCAAGCGGCAGCATACCGCCCACCAGCTTTGCCAGAATGACGCTGAAGAACAGCGACACGCTGACCACGATGGCGTAGCCCATCACGTTGGCGTACTGGCCGGGGAAGAGGAAGGTGTACATCAGGTAGATGCGCAGGCCGTTCACGATGCCCAGCACTGCGCCCACGATGGCAGACACCCGCAGCTCCTTACCCAGCACCCGCACAAAGTCGGCGGGCTCTACCTCGCCCAGTGCCAGACCGCGCACCATCAGGGTGCTGATCTGGTTGCCGCAGTT
>CAKSVD010000045.1 GCA_934503275.1 uncultured Faecalibacterium sp. | reverse complement strand
TGGGTGGAGTCCAGAGGTAGGGAGGGGGGAGTCGGAACACCCCTCCCTGCCTCTGGCCCAGCGGAGCGTCTTTGCACACTGAAAACAAGCAGAAAGTCACCCCGCGGAGCGCAATGCACTTTTCTGGTTCTCTTTTGGTGTCAAAAGAGAACATTCTTCCTTCACAGAAAAAGGCTGCCTGCCGGGTGGCAGACAGCCTTTTCCAGAAGAAAATAAGGAAAACACGCACCCAGAAGGGCAGAGTGAGTATCAGAACATACTTTCGTCCTTGTAGCGCCCGGTGCGCACGAACTGCACCCACTCGGCTACATTCACGGCGTGGTCGCCGATGCGCTCCAGATACTTGATGACCATGAGCAGATCCAGCGCAGCGTCCACCTTGGCGGGGTCGGCGGCGATCTCCTGTGCCAGCGTGTGTTTGATGGCGTTGAAGTCGTAGTCCACGGCGTCATCTGCGTCGATGACGCGGCGGGCGGCGATCTCGTCCTCGGCGGTCAGGGCATCCATGGCGTCAAGGATCATCTGGTAGGCCTTGCGTCCCATGGCAATGGCCTGACTGACGGCGGGGTCGCCCTCCTTGCGCACGGTGACAAGATGCGGGATGATCTCCGCGATATCCGAGGCGTGGTCGCCCATGCGCTCGATGTCGGTGACCACCTTCATGGCGGTGGAAATGTGGCGCAGGTCGCCCGCCACCGGCTGCTGGCGCAGCAGCAAGGTCATGCAGCGATGCTCGATGTCCTGCTCCATGTTATTGATGCGGTCGTCCCCCTGCACGATCTTCTGGGCGGCTACGGTGTCGGCGGTGCACAGCGCTTCCAGCGCGTTCTCCACAGCCTCGGCGGCGTTCTGTCCCATCTCCAGCAGCGCGGTTTTGAGGGCTTCCAGTTCACTGTCGTATTGTTTGCGAATGCTCATTGCTTTGTTCCTCCCTGCATTAACCGAACCGGCCGGAGATGTAGTCCTCGGTGCGCTTGTCCCGGGGCGTGCTGAAGATCTGGTTTGTGGGGCCAGCCTCCACCAGTTCACCCAGCAGGAAGAAGGCGGTGCGGTCGCTGATACGGGCAGCCTGCTGCATATTGTGGGTGACGATGACCACGGTGTAGTTCTTTTTCAGTTCGCTCATCAGTTCCTCCACCTTCATGGTAGAGCCGGGATCCAGTGCGCTGGTGGGCTCGTCCATCAGCAGCACCTCGGGCTTGACCGCCAGAGCGCGGGCAATGCAAAGACGCTGCTGCTGCCCGCCGGAAAGGCCAAGGGCGCTCTTTTTCAGGCGATCCTTCACCTCGTCCCACAGAGCTGCGCCCCGCAGAGAGGTCTCCACCAGCTCGTCCAGCTCGGCCTTATTGCGCACACCGTGCAGCTTGGGGCCGTAGGTGATGTTGTCGTAGATGCTCATGGGGAAGGGGTTTGCCTTCTGGAACACCATGCCCACGCGGCGGCGCAGATCGGTCAGTTCCATCTCGCGGGCAAAGATGTCCTCGCCCTTCAGCCGTACATCGCCCTCGATGCGTACGCCCGGCACAAGGTCATTCATGCGGTTCAGGGTCTTTAAAAAAGTGGACTTGCCGCAGCCGGAGGGGCCGATGAGTGCGGTGATCTCCCGCTCGCCCACGTCCAGCGAAATGCTTTTCAGCGCCTTGAAGTCGCCGTACCAGAGGTTCAGATCCTTTGCCGATATCACCGGCACATTCGTGTTTTCCATAGAGTACCTCACGTTGAATTGGAATGAACCCTCTCAGGCGCTGCGCGCCAGCTCCCCCGAAGGGGGAGCTTTTCCACTTTCGGCTCACTCCGCAAGAGCTCCCCCCGAGAGGACGGATTTCCCCCGGCTGGGGGAAAATGTCACCTTTGGTGACAAAAGGGGGAATCTGGCATTGCGAAGCAATGACTGAGAGGGTTTCACCTTCTCTTTTTACTGCTTCTGTTTCAGTTTCGTTTTCGCCAGACGTGCTGCCAGATTGATCAGCAGCACCAGCACCAGCAGCACTGCGCCGATGCCCCATGCGGAGGCAAAATCGCCGTCCTCAAAAGCGCGCAGATACAGCAGCACCGACAGGGTAGCGCCGTTAGAGGTGTAGGCCTTGAATACGCTCTTGGCGATTACCTCTGCTGCACCGGCGGTGAACAGCAGGGCGGCGCTTTCGCCCACGATGCGTCCCACCGCCAGAATGCAGCCGGTGACGATGCCGTCGATGCTGCAGGGCAGCACGATGGTGCGGATGATGTGCCACTTGCCCGCACCCAGACCCATAGCACCCTCACGGTAACCCTGCGGCACCGTTTTCAGGGATTCCTGCGTGGTGCGGATGATGGTGGGCAGGTTCATCACTACCAGCGTCAGGCTGCCGGACAAAAGACAGGTCTGGAAGCCCAGCGCCTGACTGAACACCAGCATACCCACCAAGCCGTAGATGATGCTGGGGATACCGGCCAGCGTTTCGTTGGTGAACTCGATGACCTCGATGAGCCGCCGGTTAGAGGCGTATTCGGTCAGGTAGACCGCCGCACCCACGCCCAGCGGCAATACAATGAGTAATGTCAGTAGGATGACATACAGAGTGTTGAGGATTGCGGGCAGGATGCCGTCGGTCTTTTTCAGCACACTGGCGGTGGTGGAAAGGAACTTCCAGCTGATGTGGGGGATGCCCCGCACCAGCACCATGCCAATGATCCCGGCAACCAGCACCATCACCAGCACGGCGCTGGCCCAGACCAGCACGGTCATTACCCGGTTCCATGCCCGGCGGGAGGGCGAAAAGCCGTTATTCATCGCGGTTTCCTCCCTTCAGTACCATGTTCAGCACAACGTTAATGAGCATGATGAACCCGAACAGCACCAGCGCGATGCTGAACAGCGCCTGCCGCTGCAGGCCGCCGGCGTAGCTCATTTCCTTGGCGATGGCGGTGGTCAGCAAAGTGACACTGCGGAACAGACTGTCCGGCATATTGGGGCTGTTGCCCGCCACCATCATCACAGCCATGGCCTCGCCGATGGCGCGGCCGATGCCCAGCACAACGCCTGCGGCAATGCCGCTTTTGGCCGCCGGAATGCTGATCTTGAACCATGTTTCGGTGTCGGTAGCGCCCAGCGCCAGACTGCCCTGCTCATACTCCGGCGGCACGGCGTTGAGCGCCGTCACCGACACGGACACGATGCTGGGCAGGATCATGATGGAAAGCACCACAATGGCGCTGAGCAGACAGGCGCCGGAGGCCTTGCCGAAGGTCTTGGCCACGGCGGGCACCAGCACCTGCATCCCCAAAAGGCCGAACACCACGCTGGGGATGCCGGACAGCAGCTCGATGGCGGTGACCACCACGGTGCGCAGCTTGGGGTCTGCGGCCTTGGAGAGGAACACTGCCGTCAGCAGGCCAATGGGCACACCGAGGATGGTAGCGCCCAGCGTGCCGTAGACGCTGGACAGGATGAAGGGCAGGATGCCGAACAGCGGCTCTGCCGCGGTGGACGCCCATTTGGTGCCGAACAGGAACTTGAACAGACCAATTTTATGGATAGCCGGCACGCCGGAGACCACCATGTACACCGAGATGAGCACCACACAGCACACCGCCAGCATTCCGCACAGGAAGAAGATGAAATTCATCACCGCTTCCAGCCAGTCGGCGGGGGTGCGGGGCAGCCGTACCCGGCGCAGAGAAGAGGTTGTATTTTTCATAACGCGATCCTATAAAAAGCCGCACCAGCCCAGCCTTTTAGGGCAGGCCGACGCGGCAGTTCTCTTGTTCAGATGCAGGGCAGGCGGTTCACCGGGGAGCTTTCCCCGCGAAATTCGGGGCTTCCAGCTCCCGCCCTATTGCCTGCGGCAACAGGGTCCCACCCTCGGATCATTCGCAGGGGAAACTCCCCGGCAAACCACCCGGTAATTACTCGTTTACGGGCACAGCGCCTGCGGTGCGGATGAGGTCGGCAGCGTCCTTGCTGGTGGCAAAATCCACAAAGGCCTGTGCCTGCTCAGACAGGGCAACGCTCTTGTTGGTAACGAACACGAAGGGGCGCTGGATCTTGTAGCTGCCGTCCTTGACGGTGTCCTCGCTGCACTCCACACCCTCCACGGTGACCATGGCAACGGTGTCGCTCACAGCAGACAGGGAAGCGTAACCGATGGCCAGCGGGTTTGCCTCCACAGCGCTGATGACAGCGCCGGTAGCGGTCAGTTCCTGTGCGTACTTGCAGCTGTCCTTCACGTCCACGATGCTCTCAAAGCCATCGCGGGTGCCGGAACCGGCCTCACGGCCCACCAGAACGATCTCGCCGTCGTCGCCGCCGACCTCCTTCCAGTTGGTGATCTCGCCGGTGAACATCTTCTTAAGCTGCTCCACAGTCAGGTCAGCAACCTTGCTGTCCTTGTTCACAACGATGGCGATGCCGTCCAGCGCCACGATGGTGCCGTCCACAGCGGACTTCTCATCGTCCTTCAGGGCGCGGGAGGACAGGCCGATGTCCAGCGTCTTGTCGGTAGCGCCAGTGATGCCAGCGCCGGAGCCGGTGGGGTCGTAGCTGACGGTGACGCCCGGCTCGACCTCGGCAAAGCCTTCGGTCAGGGCAGCGATGACGTTCTTCATGGAAGTGGAACCGCCGGTAGCAACGTTGCCGCTCAGGGTGCCGGCTGCCTGCCCGGCAGCGGAAGAAGCGGTGGCGGAAGTAGAAGCAGCGGTGCCGGATGCGGAAGAAGCAGAGCCGCCGCAGGCGGTCAGGGCAGCAGCCGCAGCAGCTGCACCGCAAACGGTCAGAAACGAACGACGAGAGATCTTTTTCATGATAGAATTTCCTCCATTAAAAGCCCGGGCGCCCGCCCGGCACTGTCTTTTTGTGTTTTCCTTGGGAACGCCCTTATTCTACCGCTTTGCCGCCCTTGCTGCGACCATGGGCGTGCAAAAAGTGCGTAAAACTTTGTGCATACTGCCAGCCCCAATGTAAAGAACAGGTAACGCGGCACAAATAACCCTCTCAGTCAAAGCCTTTCGGCTTTGCCAGCTCCCCCGAAGGGGGAGCTTCATTGCTGCAACCCAACGGAAACATAAAAGAGGAGGAACGGGCTGCATAAAAAAAGCCGCCGGGCGCTCCTGTTTCCAGAAGTGCCCGGCGGCGGGATGTATTCGGTTTTACTCTACGTGGCCCGTTACGTTTTTGCCGTTGTTCCCGTAGAGGAACACAGCGGTCCTGCCATTGTAGCGCACACGCAGTTCGTAGGTGCCGGGACTATTTTTTTCCTGCACACGCTCCTTGGTTTCCAGATAGAACCCTGTCGCGCCGTTGTAGACAGCCGTCCGCCCCGGCTCTGCAACCAGTTCCTCCCGCTTGAAATACAGCGTTTCCTTTGCATCTGCCTCGCGGAAGATGCAGGTGATGTCCTCCGGCTTGATGACCACCTTTTTGGCGCTGTTGTTCTGGATGGTGAACCGTGTCTGATAGGTCAACTGTGTCCAGTAGGTCAACTGGCTGTTTGCGCCGCCGCCCGGAAACGGCGTTTCACAGATAAAGGTGACATCACCGATCTTCGCTACGCCGCTGGTCTTGTCGATCACGGTATCCCCGCAGCCGGTCAAAGCCCCTGCGGCGGTCAGCACCAGTGCCCCGGCGCTGAGTTTGAGAAATGTTCTGCGGTCGATCATAGCAATGCACCTCCTGTATCGGGTATCACTCAGAAAACTTTGTTCTACGGTATCAGACGGTCTGCTTTACAAAGGTTTCGGTCGCATAATCCAGCTTATAGTTTTCCGTTGTGCGCGCGCTCGAAATCGCAAAAGTAACCTCGGCTCTCTTGGCTGCAACAGCCTCGTACAGTGCTTTCTGGTCTTCCTTCAGCGTAACGCACATCCAGTCCTCTTTGAACTGATCCTTCTCCAGCTTGATATAGCCGCCGTTTGACAGCAGACCGCCATCGGTATAACTCTCAACCAACTGTCCATTGATCTTCAGGAAGAAAAAGGTCCTTGCGCGCAGCGGATCAGGCTTTTTCATGCCGGAGGTATCCTTGATACGCACCTTGACCTTGATATAGCCCTCCCATCCGCTTTCCGGGGAGCTACCCCAGCCGTCGGCGTTAGTCCCACATGTAGCTGAGCCTGCGGTTGCTTGGAACGGGCCAAAATCCGTGCCAATAGCACCGCCACTGCAGCCGCCCAGCAGTCCGGTCATAGATACTGCCACTGCCACCGCAGCAGAAGTCTTTAAAAATGCACGACGATCCATTTTCATAGCCATACTATAAGCCCTCCTCAAAAGCCATTTTACACCCTAAGAGTACCACATTTTACCACATTGTCAACTATCGAAACTTAGGTTTCACCATTTTATCGCTCCTTATAATAATAGTACCGCCGCAGGACTCTACCGCTCTGCGCTGCTTTTTTGCCCGCCGGGCACACACCGTTTTGGGGGGCAAAACTCCGCCAGCGGCAAGCGCCACGCAGGCGCACCCGGCCACCGGCCGCGCACACCGGCTGCCGCCGGGCGCTGTGCGCCGGTAAGGGTCTCCCGCCGCAATTCCGGGCGTTTGCGCGGGAATTGCGGCTTTTTTCAGTGTCACTCTTGCTTTTTGCGGCCGATTGTGGTAATATTATTCGGCAGTATTGTTTTGCTGCGGAATATGCGCTCGTAGCTCAGCCGGTAGAGCATCTGACTTTTAATCAGAGGGCCAGGGATTCGAGTTCCCTCGAGCGCACCAAAATCCCACGAAGAATCGTAAGATTCCTCGTGGGATTTTCTTTTTCTGGATGTTTGCACACCTTTGCACACTTTTTGCACACCGGCGGGAAAGCCGTGTTTTTCCTTGCATTGTCTGCATTCTGTGCATCGTGGCGGAACTTGTCGGGCCTCGCCCAGACAAGCTCAGTGGAATTTGTGACAGAGAGTGTCAAGATTTACAAGGTGCGTCAAGATGGTTTTGCAAATTTTATTGCAGGAATGCAGTGATAGTAGGACTTATAGCATGGCGTTCAAGCGCTTTCCCGTTCAATCAATGTATTTCTGCATTTTGACAACCTGCCTATAAATCCCCCATGAACGTTGTGGAATCTTCCAAAGCATCCATGGATGGTTTCTTGCGCCGCATCAAA
>CAKSVD010000044.1 GCA_934503275.1 uncultured Faecalibacterium sp. | reverse complement strand
TGGCTGGAAACGCAGAAATTCAGTAATGCGAGCGTAATAGACCTGCAGAAAAAAGAAACTGCCCGTGCGAGTATGCGGAAGATGGTGAAGCACTTGCTGAAAAAATATGAGTATGCGCCAACGTCAAGCGGCGTAAGGGCTGCAACAAAAAGACCGTGCAGAAGGACTGGCTGGAAGATCTGGTCGTCCGGGAGACCATGAAGCTGATTCAGGACGATGCGGTGATCGACAAGATCGTTCAACTGGTCATGGATGTCCAGAATCAGGAGAACACCGCGATTCCGCTGCTGGAAAAGCAGCTCCGGGAAGTAGACAAGAAGCTGGACAACCTGATGAAGGCAATCGAGGACGGCTTGTACACCCGGACAACAAAAGAGCGGCTGGAAGCGCTGGAGATCCAGAAAGATGAGCTGACTGCAAAAATCGCAGACGAAAAGTTGAAGAAGCCCAGCTTCAACGAAGAGTTCATTCGGTTTTGGCTGATGAAATTTAGAAAGTTCGATATTTCGCAGAAAAAACAGCGGAAAGCACTGATCGAAATTTTTGTAAATGCCATTTTCCTGTACGATGACCGGATGCTGATTACATTCAATTACAAAGATGGCACCCAAACCGTCCGTTTTGAGGACACTCTGACCGCTGATTGCGGAGAAAAAAGTTTGCGTTTGCGAAGCAACAAAAGCCCCAGTGGGGCTTTTGAGCAACAGAACGGTCTTGCACAAGCAAGATGGAGGGGCCTTGCCCCGACAAGTTCGGATTTGTCCAGCTCTGCTGGACCATTTAAATCCAACGATTTCACGTTAGAAATCGTTGGATTTTTTTTGATACAGCTTTATACCACAGTTTTCGCAAAACTGCCAGCCTTCAAGGTGGTCTTTCAGTCGATCCTTCATGTCAGCCGACCTCCGTCAACGAGGATGGGTGGCGATGCCAACTCATGTGTGTACGCCTCCTATCAAATTTTTGTGTAATTCTATATAGCTTTTGGGGAATGTGCTGATTGTATCCTAAAAATTTGTGTACTTCAATACGTTAAAGAAAGTTTGGAGAACCATTCAAAGAAATGCTCTGAACAAAAACGGCATACGGCTATTTTGACATAGCAACGCTACTTATATAGAACGAAGCACTACTTATAAATAGTGGTGTCAGGAATTGAGATTTTGTGATACCACAAAAGACACCCTCGCTTTTGATAGGAATCTCATGCAGGGATGTCCTTATCTCAACGCGAAGGTGTCTTAATAACGAGGGTCATCTGGTTCAGATTCAGGCTGATCTTTCGCTTTTTTCACAGAGAACACCTCATTTGCGGGCAATCATCAGATGCCACGGAACGTAAAGGTGAACTCCACAGGCTTGGTTACATCAGGAATATACTCCGGGTGGACATTGGCACCCCAGCTGTCATCGCCGCCAACGCCCATCTGCTCGCCGATGGCACGAATCACCGTGTAATGGACCGGGGGCAGCTCGTAGGGATGCTTGGCACTCTCCATTTCATGGGGAGTGTAGGGCAGCGCAGAGAAGAACATGGGCTTTGCGGCATCTGCGGTAAACAGCAGCCCGCGACCCTTGCGGTCCACTACCTTTGCCCAGCGCACAGCGGTCTTTGCACCGCACTCCTGCGGCACAAGGTACTGTGCCATGTTGTCTGCGACCTTGTTCTGGTAAATGCCCAGCTTTGCACCATGCTGACGATCCCAGTAGGTCTCCGCAGGGCCGTTTCCGTACCACTCCACCGTGTCGTAGTCAGCGTCGATCTTGAACAGTACGCCGAACTCCGGCATTGCTGCAAGTCCTTCCACCGGGTCATAGTGCAGGGTGGTCTGGATGCGGCCATCACCGAACACACGGTACTGCAGGCTGCACTCTGCTGCGGGGCTGGTCTGGAGGTTATAGAGATAGGTCACGACCACGCTGTCGGCTTCCACCTCGCAGGTGGGGTTCTGGAGGATGGTGCCGCCATGAACAGACGGAATCTCCTTGCCGATGCCCTTGGCGGTAGCGTACAGGCTTGCCAGCTTCCACTGACCGCGAACGCCGCCCATGTTGTTGCCGCGGTCGTTGTCGGTGGGAGCGCGCCAGAAGTTGGGACGGGGAATCTCCTGAATCATCTCTTTTCCGGCATAGCGGTAGGAAGTCAGGCCGCCATTCAGATCGGAGAACAAAACATCGAAATTCTCACCCCGGACACCGATGTTGTGTGTACCGTGCGTAACGGTAAACGGCGTGACCTTCTTGCTGGGAATGGAACGAACCACAGCGATCACACCCTGTCCAAAGGCGACTTCATGACCCTTCTTTGCCCAGCTGGTGTCCTCCTTCAAACGGAAGCTGATGGTCACTGCATATTCACCGGGGAGCGCAGGAACCATAAACGGCAGCGGGAAGCTGGAACGCTCTTCGGGAGCAACATCAATATTGGTCAGTTCCTGCTGCTGATACAGCTTTCCATCACGATGCAGCAGAGCAACGCAGTCGAAAGCATCCGTAGAGGTGAACAGGTTCTTGTTCCAGACTTCAAAGCCAGAGTTGTCGATGGAAACGGCGATGTTCTGATAGCAGAACTTGACCTCCTGCATCTTGGGAGAAGGAGCACGGTCACCACCGTAGGCAATGCCGTTTCCGCTGAAATTATAGTCGGTAGGACGCTCACCGAAGTCGCCGCCGTAGGCTTGGAACCACTTGCCGTAGCGGTCTTTTTTCCAGATGGACTGGTCGATGTAATCCCAGATGAAGCCGCCCTGATAGCCGCAGTCCTTCTGGTCGGCAAGTTCCGTGTACTTGTGCAAAGCACCGTTGGAGTTGCCCATAGCATGAGAGTATTCGCACTCGATATAAGGCCGCTTATCGCCCTGTGCCAGATACTCTTTAATGTCCTTCACGGTGCTGTACATATGGCTCTCGATATCGGTGGTTTCGAGGAAGCGGGGATCGTTGACCACACCTTCGTAATGCACCAGACGGGTGTCATCAAAGCGACGGACCATCTCGGCCATCTGGAGCAGGGTCTCACCGCCAAACGATTCGTTGCCCAGAGACCAGATCAGAACAGCAGGATGGTTTTTGTCACGCTGGTAAGTGGAATTCATGCGGTCAAACAAGACGGCTTTCCACTCCGGCTTATCATTGGGCAAAACGCCCTCGATGCCGCGAATGCCAGCCTGATGGATGTCCCATGTGCCATGGGATTCCAGATTGTTCTCTGCGATCAGATACAGACCATACTCGTCGCACAGGTCGTACAGTGCATCCTGATTCTGGTAATGGCTGGTACGGATGGCATTGATGTTGTTCTGCTTCATGGTGATGATATCCCGAAGCAGTTCCTCATGGGTGTGTACGCCCACAGCACGACCCGTAATGGAGCTGAACTCATGACGGTTGGCACCCTTGAACACGATGCGCTTGCCGTTGAGCAGCATCCGATTGTTCTTCAACTCGAACTTGCGGAAACCGACTTTCTGCCCAGTCACCTCTACCAGATGGCCTGCATCGTCCAGCAGCTCGATTTCCAGTTCATACAGAGCCGGGTCCTCTGCACTCCACAGGTGGGGGTTCTCCACCGCATGGCTGAACAAAGCAGAGCCGCCGTTCAGTGCGATTTTTTCGGAGAACACTTCCAGTTCACTGCGGCGCAGGGTCAGACGGGCTGCGCCCTTTCCCTCCACCTGCAATGCAACTTCCAGCGTGGAATGAGCGAAATCATCCCCGGCAAACAGCGTTTTGACGGATATATCTTTCAGATGCACGGTGGGGATGGCGTACAGCCACACGCTGCGGAAGATGCCGGAGAAGCGGAAGAAGTCCTGATCTTCGCACCAGCTGGAGGAAGTCCACTTGAACACCTGCACGGCAAGTTTGTTCACGCCCGGCTGGAGATAGGGAGTCAGATCGAATGCGTGTGCGGAGAAGCTGTCCTCGGTGTAACCCACATAAGACCCGTTCAGCCAAAGAGCCATGCCGCTTTCCACACCCTCGAACTCGATGTGGACGGGCTTGCCCTGCATGGATTCCGGCAGCTCGAAGTATTTTACATAGCTTGCCACCGGATTGAACCGCTGCGGGATCTCGCCCGGCTGTACTTCTTCACGGCCATCCCACGGATACTGAACATTCGCGTACTGGGGAATATCATAGCCCTCCATCTGGATGTGTGCCGGAACATGAATGTCATCCCAGCCGCTGCAATCGTAATCTGTCTTTTCAAAGCCGGGGATGGCACTGGTGTAGTTCTTTGCGTAGGCGAATTTCCAGATACCGTCCAGCTTCAGCGCCAAAGAAGAGGAGCCTGTCCGATATTCTTCGCGGGAAGCGTAAGTACGGAAACTTGCATGAGCATTCAGCACGTTTTCCTTGAAAAAGGTGGGGTCTTTTACTTTTGCAAAATCAAATGCAGCCATAGTATTTCCTCATTTACCTTTTATAATTTTATAATATTTCTCCAGCCTCCCCGGAGGAATCGCTGGATTCCTCCGGGGAACAGCAGATGAAGGAGAAATGATAATGGCTTGTTATCAGACTGCTGCACGCAGTTTTTCATTTGCTTCTTCGACCTTCATACGAGAGAGAATGAAGGTGATGATGGCATCCAGAGCAAACGGAATCACCAGATACATGATCTTCAGCATATTGATGCAGGAATCCGGCTGAACGGTCAGAGCGCTGTCAAAATGGCTTGCTGCCAGCAGCCAGCCGGTGATGGCAGTACCCAGACCGCCGCCCAGCTTCACACCGAGAGAAGTGCAGGAGTACATCGTGCCATCCACGCGCTTATGCTTCGTCAGCCAAGTATATTCAGAGCAAGCAGCAATCGCAGCGTTCATATCGCCCTGCCAAGGACCCTGACCAAGAGCTGCGATTGCAGTAAAGAGCAGCATCAAGGTCACATTGCCGCTGCCCATGTAACCAGCTACAGCAACCAGTGCACGAGAAATCGTTGCCAGAGTATAGCTCATTACATTCAGCTTATACATTCCATTCCACTTTGCAACCAAGGTCGGGGTGAACACCAGTGCGATGATCAGAGGAATGTTGATTGCCCAAGAGAATACACCGAACAGATTCTGGTTGCCAAGGATGTAGGTTGCATAGTAGGTGCCCATGCTGATCATGGCACCGTAGATCTGCTGCAAAATGTAGGTGACGCAAATCATCATATAATATTTGTTACCAGCAAGCAGCTTTGCAGCCTGAACCAGATTGTACTTTTCGTCCTGCTCGATTTCCTTTTTGTCGGTGGTATCCACCAATTCGCCTTCCGGCAGTTCCTTCACGGAGAAAACGGAGAGGGTGTTGACAAGCAGACCGATGATGGCGTAGATGATTGCAACAGTGCGCCAACCGGCAGCACCACCGCCCAATGCCGTAACAGCACCCAGCGTGATGGACTGGATGAGCAGACTGGTGGCAAAGGCGAACATGAAACGCCAAGAACCCATCTCGACCTGTTCGGCACTGTTCTTCGTGATGAGAGCAGTCAGTGCAGAGTAAGCAATGTTGTTGGCAGTGTAGAATACAGCGTTCAGCAGAGTATATGCGATCAGGAACCATGCGTACTGTGCAAGCTGTCCCAGATTGGTCGGGATGGCGAAAATTGCCACCAGCGTAATGGCACAGCCAATGTAGCCGTACAGCATCCAAGGACGGGCTTTGCCCATCTTAGAATGCGTTTTGTCAATCAAAGAACCAAAGAAAATGTCCGTCACACCGTCCAGCAGTTTGGAAACTGCAATCAGAGTGCCGACAATACCGGGGTTCAGGCCAACAGTGTTGGTCAGATAGATCATGACGAAGGAGGACAGGAATGCATACACCACGTTGCCTGCAATATCGCCTGAACCATAGCCGACTTTATTATACCACTTTAGATAACGCTTCTCAGTCATTGTGCTTTCTCCCATCTTGCTTGTTTTGTGTGGGCGCGACCAATCTGCTGCGCACTTCAGACTGGAATTCTCATTACGCAAGTTGCCCAAATCTCTTGCGTTTCGTCTGAAAATATTATAGAATCTAATGGAACGAAAAGATATAGACAAGATGGAACAGAATATGCACAAAATCAAAGAGTTTGTAATTTTTTGATAGAACATTTCCCAAATCACTGTAAAATCTCTGAAGATGAGGAGGACGCAGGGATGTATTTCAACTCAGGATATTTGAACAACTCCCGTTTGGATTTCAAAGACTACTCAAAGCCGCTGGTCGTAGGCAGCTGCGGCACTTATCGCTTGAAAAAACGCCCTAAGCTACCTACTTTTTGGGCAAAGGGTCGCAGAGACTATCAAATCCTCTATGTGGCATCTGGTAAAGCACACTTCTGGTTCGATGGTGTTGAGGAAGTGGTGACTTCTGGACACATGGTGCTTTATCAGCCGAAAGAAATCCAGAAGTATGTCTACTATGTAGAAGATCATCCAGAGGTGTTCTGGATTCACTTTACAGGATATGATGTCAAAAACATCCTGAACTATCACGGAATACCATTGGACAAGCACGTTTTTTACAGCGGCACACTGCCGGATTACAAAATGCTGTTCCGAAAGATCATCCGGGAACTGCAACAATGTGAATATGGCTATGAAGACTATATTGCTTCTCTCTTCAACATCATTCTGCTTTTAGTAAGCAGGCAACAGCAGGAAAGCGAGAAAACAACTACAAGCATCCCCGAAGAAATCGAAGCCGCCGTTGCCTACTTTAACGAGAATTATAATACAAAGGTCAGTGTGGACGATTACGCAGAATCGCTGCATATCAGTACGAACTGGTTTATCCGTAATTTTAAGCAGTACATGAAAATAAGCCCTGCACAATACATCCTGTCCCTTCGGATGGTAAATGCACAAAGCTTATTGGAGAACACCGAATACAATATTGGAGAAATTGCAGAGATCGTAGGGTATGATAACCCACTCTATTTTAGCCGGGTATTCAAGAAAGAGTATGGTGTCAGTCCGGCACAGTACCGAAAGAATCTGGAAGAATCTACTGAAAAATGAGAAAGATTCCTTATAAATAAGGAGAGTAGAACCATGCCGATAAAAAATGCGATCCACAGCCAACAAGTCTACGACCCAACGGATGAATCCATCATGGCAGAGCAGGAACTTTGCATGGAGCGGCTGTATGCTTATAATCATACCCGCCCTTCCGAACACGCAAAACGGGCGCAGCTTTTGAAAGAAATGCTTGCAG
>CAKSVD010000043.1 GCA_934503275.1 uncultured Faecalibacterium sp. | reverse complement strand
CCGTCGGCCTGCAGGTGGTTCTCCAGGAAGGCGATCAGCATACGCGGAGGTGCCACGCAGGTGTTGTTCAGGGTGTGAGCCAGATAGGTCTTGCCGTCCTTGCCCTTGATGCGGATGTGCAGGCGGCGTGCCTGTGCGTCACCCAGATTGGAGCAGGAGCAGACCTCGAAGTACTTCTGCTGGCGGGGGCTCCAAGCCTCGATATCGCAGCTCTTGACCTTCAGGTCAGCCAGATCGCCGGAGCAGCAGTTCAGCTGACGCACGGGGATTTCCATGCTGCGGAACAGTTCCACGGACATCTGCCACAGCTTCTCGTACCAGTCGGCGCTCTCCTCGGGGCGGCAGACCACGATCATCTCCTGCTTCTCGAACTGGTGGATGCGGTAGATGCCGCGCTCCTCGATGCCGTGTGCGCCCTTCTCCTTGCGGAAGCAGGGGCTGTAAGAGGTCAGGGTCAGGGGCATCTTGCTCTCGTCCAGCGTCTGGTCGATGAAGCGGCCGATCATGGTGTGCTCGCTGGTGCCGATGAGGTACAGGTCCTCACCCTCGATCTTATACATCATGGCGTCCATCTCGGGGAAGGACATGACGCCCTGCACCACGTTGCCGTGCATCATGAAGGGCGGGATGACGTAGGTAAAGCCCTTGTTGATCATAAAGTCGCGGGCGTAGGCCAGCACAGCCTCGTGCAGGCGTGCAATGTTGCCCAGCAGATAGTAGAAGCCGTTGCCGGCCACACGGCCTGCGGCGTCCATATCGATGCCGTCAAAGCTTTCCATGATCTCGGTGTGGTACGGGATGGGGAAATCCGGCACCACGGGCTCGCCGAAGCGCTGTGCTTCCACATTATAGGTATCGTCCGGGCCGATGGGCACACTGGGGTCGATCATCTGGGGAATGGAGTACATGATCTCCTGAATGCGGGCGGACAGTGCCTCCTCTTCCTTCTCCAGCTCTGCCATCTTGTCGGCATCGGCCTTGACGGCGGCGTTGTTGGCGTCGATCTGTGCCTGCAGTTCAGCCTTCTGTGCCTCGTCGGTGCACTTCTTCAGCTGACCGAACAGCGGGCCGTTGGCCTTGCTCAGCTTGTTGCGGGCGGCCTTCAGGGCCTCCACTTCCTTCAGGGCTGCGCGGTACTTGGCATCCTTCTCGATGACCTCGTCCACCAGCGGCAGCTTTGCATCCTGAAACTTCTTTTTGATGTTTTCCTTAACGGCGTCCGGGTTTTCGCGGACAAATTTGATATCCAGCATGATTGACTCTCCTTAACTCTATTGGGCTTGCAGCGGTGCGCTTAGGGTCTTCCGCTGCCGTTCAAAGGCGGCTGTTCCCGCCTTGGATCGCATGATTATTCGGTTTCCATCTGGTACTGTCCCAGCAGGTTTGCAAAGGCGCGCAGCTGCTCGTCGGAGTAAAAATGCACCGTCAGCTTGCCCTTGCCGCCGTGGTAGGCCACGTTCACCTCGCTGCCCAGCACCTGCTTCAGGCTCTCCTCCACCTCTACCGGCAAAGTGCCGCGGGGTGCGGGTTCGCGGGGCTCCTTGGCAGGCTTTGCCATCTTTTTGCAAAGCACCTCGGCCTGACGGACGTTCAGCTGGTTGTCCGCGATGATCTGCGCGGCCTCGGCCTGCAATTCCGGTGTGGGCAAGCCCAGCACCACCTTGGCGTGGCCGGTATTGATAAAGCCGCTCTTCAGCAACTCCAGCACCGTTTCCGGCAGGTTGAGCAGACGCAGACTGTTGGCCAGTGCGCTGCGGCTCTTGCCCAGCTTGCGGGCGGCCTGTTCCTGTGTCAGGTCGCAGCGGGTCATCAGTTCCCGGATCCCGGCAGCTTCTTCCACCGGGTCCAGATCCTCGCGCTGCAGGTTCTCTACCAGCGCCAGTTCCATGGCCTGCTCGTCGGACACATCCTTGATGACCACCGGCACCTCGGTAAGACCCGCCATGCGGGAGGCGCGCCAGCGGCGCTCGCCTGCCACGATGCTATAGCCGCCCATGGGTCTTGGCCGCACCGCGATGGGCTGCAGCAAGCCGTGCTCGGCGATGCTGGCAGCCAGTTCGCTGAGGGTCTCCTGTTCAAAGGTCTTGCGGGGCTGGTCGGGGTCCGGCTCGATCTCGCGCAGCGGCAGCGTTTCCACCGCTGCGTGCTCTGACTCAAAGACCGGTGCTGCGTCCTCAAACAGACTGTCCAGCCCGCGCCCGAGCCCTCCTTTTCCTCTTGCCATTGTTTACCTTGTTCCCCCTGTTTTAATCTTCCAGAGCGTTTTTCGCCGGCTCTGCGGCGGGTGCAGCCTTTGCGCGGGACTTCTTAGGTTCCTGCGGGCGGTTGTGCTTGACAAATTCGATGGCCAAGTCCATGTAGGCCTCGCTGCCCTTGCCCTTCGGCTCGTAGAAATTGATCGGCTGGCCGTAGCTGGGTGCCTCCGAAATGCGGATGGAGCGCGGGATGGTGGTCTTATACACCTTGGAGCCGAAGTACTTCTGCACCTGCTCCACCACCTGCACGGTCAGGTTGTACCGCAGCGAGAACATGGTGAACACCACGCCCTCGATATCCAGATACGGGTTATACTTTTTGCGGATGGTCTTGAGGGTGCTGATGAGTTCCGACAATCCCTCCAGCGCATAGTACTCGCACTGCACCGGGATCAGCACACTGTCGCAGGCGCTCAGGCCGTTGAGGGTGAGCAGGTCCAGACTGGGCGGGCAGTCGATAAAGATGAAGTCGTAGTCCTTCTGCACCTCAGCCAGCGCCTTGCGCAGACGCCCTTCGCGGCCGGGCAGGTCGATCATTTCCAAGCTGGCGCCCGCCAGCCGGGTGTTGGAGCCGATGACATCGGTGCGGTACTCGGTGTGCCGGATGGCCTGCGCCGCCGTTGCACGGCCGATGAGCACCTCATAAGTGCCCGCCTCCACGCTGCGCTTTGGGATGCCATAGCCAGTGGTGGTGTTGCCCTGCGGGTCAAGGTCTACAATGAGCACCTTTTTGCCCAATGCCGCTACGCAGGACGAAAGGTTGACGGCGGTGGTGGTTTTGCCCACTCCGCCCTTCTGGTTTGCGATCGCTACAATTTTTGCCACGCGCTTTTCTTCCTCCCGGGGAAAGCTTTGTTCCACATGGAACACGCAGTCGTGCCCGCCGGTTTCCCCGTCCGACAGGCACCTTGGCTTCTAGTATAACACATCCAAATTGTTTTTTGAACCATCTGGAGCGTTTTTCAGTTGGATTTTTAACTTTTGGGGGTGAAAAAGTTAAAAGGCCGCACGATTCTGTACTGCAAATAAACGATTTGGAATGCCCTCCGTTTCACTCTGGGCATATTCAGCGGAAAAATTATTTTTAATTTCGCGTTTGTCGCGCTCTGCGGAGCGCTCCAAACGCTATTTTCACGAGAGGGGTCGTAGAGAAAAACGGCATTTGCAGCGCCGCTTTCTGCGAAAGCGCGGCGCTGCGGGCGGGTGCCCGCTCCCCCTTGGGGGAGCTGTCGCGCAGCGACTGAGGGGCTATAAATGGAGAAGCGAAAAAAGCGTTAAAGCGATAGCGCCGACTGGCGCAGCGCTAGCTTTTTTGTGCTTCGACTTCTTCTTTAGGATTGTCAAGGGCGTGCAGCCCTTGACCTGTTGCGGGGTGGGTGGAGTCCAGAGGTAGGGAGGGGGGAGTCGGAACACCCCTCCCTGCCTCTGGCCCAGCGGAGCGTCTTTGCACGCTTGCGGCAAGCAGAAACCTTCCCTCCCCTGTTCCACATGGAACAATTCACTTCTCCGCGGCGGCGGTGGGGATGCGGACGGTGTACTCGATGTAGCCGTCCTTCTCTTCCCGGTGGGCGGTGGCGGGCACGCCGTTGTCGGTCATCAGGCGGATGGCGTGGTCGATGGTGTTGACAAAGATACGCACGTCCCGCACCATGGAGATGCGGTGCCCGGGCTTGGGCGGGCTGTTCAGCAGCTGCTCGATGTAGCTGTCGGTCTGGCGGGCGTTCAGGCGGCGCTTGGCGATGGTGATAAGCGCTTCGCTGCGGCGGTTCTCCGGCAGACGCAGCACCGCGCGGGCGTGGCGCTCGGTAAGGTTATTGTCCAGCACAAACTGCCGCTGGTCTGCCGTCAGCTGCAAAAGCCGCAGCTTGTTGGCAAAGGTGGGCTGCGCCATACCCAGACGCTTGGCAGCTTCGGCTTGGGTGCAGTCCCACAGCACCATCACATCCCGCAGCCCCTGCGCCTGCTCAAAGGGGTTCAGGTCGGCACGCTGGATGTTTTCCAGCAGACCCAGCGCGGCGGTGCGGTCATCGGCGTAGCTGCACAGGATGGCGGGGATGGTGGTCATCCTTGCCAGCTGGCAGGCGCGCAGCCGCCGCTCCCCTGCCACCAATTCGTAGCCCTCTGCCGCCTTGCGCACCGTGACCGGCTGGAGCAGACCATTCTCCCGGATGCTCTGCGCCAGCGCGGTCAGCTCCTGCTCGTCAAAGCTTTTCCGCGCCTGAAAGGGCGACGGATGGATCTGGTCGATGGGCAGAGAGAGTAATTTCCCGGACGGTTTCTTGCGTTCAAACATGATGCTGCCCCTTTCCTTGTGTGATGCGGTTTTCCACGTTTCTCCGGGAAATCGTGGAAAACCTGTTCAGCTTCAGTGTAACACACAAAGAAAGACCCCGCCAGAAATTTCGTTCGGCAGGGTCTTACAGGTTGCGTCAAGTTATGCGTTATTTCAGCGGGCTTTTTGCAATTTTACCGCCGTTTCTGGGGTATGCTGTCGGAGTTTGCGAAATCTTTTTGCACAAAATCAAAGTGCGGGTGTCGCCGCCGGGCAGGTGCAGGGTGCGGGTCTCGCGGTACTCGCCGCCCAGCTTTTTGATGGCGCCACGGGCGGCGGTCAGCTCCTCTTCCCCGGATGCGCCCTTCATGGCAAGGAAGTTGCCGCCCACCTTGACCAGCGGCAGACAGTATTCTGCCAGCATGGGCAGGGCTGCCACGGCGCGGGCAGAGGCAAGATCAAACTGCTCCCGCCAGACCTTGCGCGCGGCTTCCTCAGCGCGCTCCTTGGCAAACTCCACCCCGGTCAGACCCAGCTGGGCGCAGGCGTACTTCAAAAACTCCACCCGCTTGCCGGTGGGCTCCATGAGGGTCAGTTCCAGTTCCGGCTTAAAGATCTTGGTCACGATGCCCGGAAAGCCCGCCCCGGCACCTACGTCCACCATGCGTCCGGCTACCTCCGGCTGGCTGGCAAACAGCAGGCTGTCGAGGAAGTGCTTATCCTCGATGCCCTCCGGGTCGGTGATGGCGGTCAGGTTGACCTTTTGGTTGTAGTCTACAAGGATCTGGGCAAAAGCATCCAGCTGATCCAGCTGGGTGCCGGTGAGGGCGATGTTCCATGTGGAACACTTTTCCTCCAGCCGCTGTTTGTCGATCATAGTGTTTTCCTTTCTGTCAGGTGGTTGGGGGTGCGCAATCGTTTATTTTATCGCAACTTCGTATTATTTTTGTTGTTTCCCTGCCAGCGCGATGCTCAGCTGCGCCACATCGGAGGGCGAAACGCCGGGGATGCGCCCCGCCTGCCCCAGATTGCGGGGACGGATGCGCGCCAGCTTTTCCCGGGCTTCCAACGTCAGGCCGGTCAGGGCGGCGTACTCGAAGTCCTCCGGGATGAGGGTCTTTTCGTGACGTGCCACCTCCCGGATCATCCTGTCCTGTCGGGCGATGTAACCGGCGTACTTGATCTCGGTCTCCAGCCGCTCCGCCAGCATGGGGGTGATCTCCTCCCCCCAGCCGATGATGCCCGCCACCAGCGGGTAACTGATCTCCGGGCGGCGCAGCAGGTCTTCCGCAATGCCGCCCTCGGCGGCGGGGGCAAGACCGGCGGCTTCCATGGCGGCGCGCAGGTCTGCAGTGCGCAGATGCGCTTCGTGCAGGCGGCGGCGCTCGGCTTCCAAGATCTGCTGGGTGTGCTGGTACTTTGCCCAGCGGTCATCCTGCACAAGGCCGTATTCCCTGCCGATGGGGGTCAGGCGCTGGTCAGCGTTGTCCTGCCGCAGGGTCAGCCGATACTCGCTGCGGCTGGTCATCATGCGGTAGGGGTCCATGACGCCCTTGGTGACAAGATCGTCCACCAGCGTGCCCAGATAGCTGGTGTGCCGGGGCAGCACCAGCTGCTCCATGCCCAGCGCGTTGCGGGCAGCGTTCAGACCCGCCAGCAGACCCTGCGCGGCGGCTTCCTCGTAGCCGGAGGTGCCGTTGAACTGCCCTGCCCCGTACAAGCCCCGCACCACCTTGCTTTCCAGCGTGGCTTCCAGACTGGTGGGGTCTACGCAGTCGTACTCGATGGCGTAGGCAGGGCGCATGATCTCCAGATGCTCAAAGCCTTTGATGCTGTGGTAAAAGGCGTTCTGCACGTCCTCCGGCAGACTGCTGGAGGCACCCTGCAAATACATTTCCTCGGTGTTCTCGCCGCAGGGCTCCACAAAGAGCGGGTGGCGGTCTTTCCCGGAGAAGCGCACCACCTTGTCCTCGATGGAGGGGCAGTAGCGCGGGCCGACACCCTCGATCATGCCGCCGTACAGCGGGCTGCGCTGGATGTTGTCCAGAATGATCTTGTGGGTCTCGGGGTTCGTGTAGGCGATCCAGCATTCCACCTTGTTGTGCATGGGTGCATCGGTCAAAAAGCTGAAGGGCTGCAATTCGCTGTCCGGGTCGCCGGGCTGGCATTCCAGCTTGGAAAAATCAATGCTGCGGCGGTGCACCCGGGCGGGCGTGCCGGTCTTGAACCGGCGCAGCGGCAGACCGGCAGCCTTCAGACTGTCGGTCAGGGCGTTGGCGGCGTGCATCCCGTCCGGGCCGGAAGCGTACCACGCATCACCCACGAATATTTTGCCGCCGAGGTTCGTACCGGTGGCAAGCACCACGCACTTGGCGGTGTATTCGCCGTGCAGCTGGGTGACAACGCCCTTCACATGACCGTCCTCGACTTCCAGCGCCACCACCTCGGCCTGATGGATGGCCAGCCCCGGGGTCTGTTCCAGCGCGTGCTTCATGTATTCGTTGTAGCGGCGGCGGTCGGTCTGCACCCGCAGTGCGTGCACGGCGGGGCCTTTGCCCTTGTTCAGCATCCGGCTTTGCAGATAGGTGGCATCTGCCGCCAGACCCATCACGCCGCCCAGCGCGTCCACCTCCCGCACCAGCGTGCCCTTGGCGGTGCCGCCAATGCTGGGGTTGCAGGGCATATTGCCGATGGCGTCCAGACTCATGGTAAAGACAGCCGTTTTTGCGCCCAGCACAGCAGCTGCATGGGCGGCTTCGATGCCCGCATGGCCAGCGCCGATGACGATGACATCATAATCTCCTAAGTGGTTCATATACTTTCGGGTTTCCTCTAATAATTGATTTGAAATGCCCTCCGTTTTACTCTGGGCATTTTCAGCGGAAGAATTATTTTTAATTTCGCAACTCTGGAAAATCTGCGGATTTTCCAGAGTTGCCTTTTCACGAGAGGGGTCGTAACGGAAAACGGCATTTGCAGCGCCGCTTTCTGCGAAAGCGCGGCGCTGCGGGAAGATACTGCCGGTCTGCGCCCTCATCCG
>CAKSVD010000042.1 GCA_934503275.1 uncultured Faecalibacterium sp. | reverse complement strand
TCGTGTTCATGCCCATTTTCGGCCTGAACAACGGCATGGTGCCCATCATCAGCTACAACTACGGTGCCCGCAGACCGGACCGCGTGAAAAAGACCATCAAGCTGGCGGTGTGCTACGCCGAGGGCATCATGCTGGCGGGCTTCTGCATCTTCCAGTTTGCACCCCGGCAGGTGCTGAGCATCTTTGCCGCCAGTGACGCCATGCTGGCCATCGGCGTCCCGGCCATGCGCATCATCTGCCTGCATTTCCTGCTGGCGGGCGTCAGCATCGTGCTCAGCTCGGTCTTTCAGGCGCTGGGCAACGGTGTCTTCAGCCTCATCGTTTCGGTCTGCCGCCAGCTGTTCGTGCTGCTGCCGGCAGCGTGGCTGCTGGCACAGACCGGCAGTGTCAACAATGTCTGGTGGGCCTTCCTCATTGCGGAATTTGTCAGCATCCTGATGAGTCTGGCCTTCTATGCCCGTATCAACAAAACCACCATCGCACCCCTGTACCACTGACCCGGGTGCGGGCAGCGGCCCTGCAAACGAAAGGAACGTGATCTCTATGGTAAAAAAGCTGAAGTGGAATCTGATCCTCATGAGCCTGTTGTATGTCGGGCTGGGCATTTTTCTGGTCATGAAGCCCGGTACGGCGCTGAACATCGTCTGCTATGCGCTGGGCGGCGTGGTGCTGGCCTGCGCAGCGGTGCAGCTGATCCGCTACTTTGTGGTGGAGCGCGGGGTGTTCCAGAGCCAGCTTACCCTGATCTCCGGCCTTATCTGCCTTGCACTGGGTGTTTTTCTGCTGCTGCGCAGCGATATCGTGGTAAGCATTTTGCCCATCGTGTTCGGCCTGTTCGTCATCTTTGACGCCATTGGCCGGGTGCAGAACGCCTTGGATCTGCGCCGCTGCGGCTATGACAGCTGGAAGGGCTTTCTGCTGCTGCCGGTACTCAGCGTGGTGCTGGGCATCGTCCTGATCGCAAACCCCTTCGGCGCCATGGAAACGCTGGTGATGGCCATTGGCGTCATCCTGATCGTGGAGGGTGCCATCAACCTGCTCAGCGCCCTGTACACCGTGCTGGCGGTGCGCCGCTTTGCAAAGCTGCACCCGGAGACCCAGTCTGTGCTGGAAAGCATCACCGGCGAGGATCTGAACGGCGATGGCGTGGTTGCCCCGGAGGTGACCCGCACCGATGCAGAGGCTACCGCCGTGGAACTGGACCATGTGGACGAGAGCGCCACCGTGGAGCAGGAGGAACGGGAGTAAGCCCCGTCAAATAGAAAGGAAAAAAGAAAATCATGGAAAAGTACGATCTAATCATTGTGGGTGCGGGCCCTGCCGGCATCTTTACCGCTGTGGAGTTGCTGCGCCACGGCAGCAAAAAGAAGATGCTGCTGGTGGAAAAGGGCAAGCCGGTGGAAAAGCGCCACTGCCCCAAGGCAGAGGTAGGCCACTGCGTCAACTGCCGCCCCACCTGCGCCATCACCACCGGCTTTTCCGGTGCGGGCGCGTTCTCGGACGGCAAGCTGAGCCTTTCTTATGAGGTGGGCGGCGATCTGCCCACCCTCATCGGGGAGGAGTTCGCGCAGGAACTCATCGATTACACCGATAAGATCTATCTGGAGTTTGGCGCCGACCCCCATGTGGAGGGCATCTATACCGGCGAGGAGATCAAGGAGATCCGCAAAAACGCCATCCATGCGGGTCTGAAGCTGGTGGACTGCCCCATCCGCCATCTGGGCACCGAGAAGGCGCAGGAGTTGTATCTGGCCATCCAGAACTATCTGGCAGACAACGGCGTGGAGATGCGCTTTAATACCGAGTGCGAGAACATCATTCTGGAAGAGGAAGGCTGCAAGGGCGTGCTGCTGAAGGACGGCGACAGCCTGCTGCCTGTGTACGCGGACGAGGTGGTCATCGGCACCGGACGCCGCGGCGCAGACTGGCTGGAAAAGCTCTGCGCAGAGCACCACATCGCCCACAAGCCCGGCACGGTGGACATCGGCGTGCGCGTGGAATGCCGCAACGAAGTGATGGAAAAGGTGAACAAGGTGCTATATGAGTCCAAACTCATCGGCTACCCGAAGCCTTGGAAGAACAAGGTGCGCACTTTCTGCCAGAACCCCGGCGGCTTTGTGGCGCAGGAGAACTACGACAACGACCTTGCCGTGGTCAACGGACACAGCTTTAAGGAAAAGAAGAGCCCTAACACCAACCTTGCCATTCTGGTGTCCCATAACTTTACCGAGCCCTTCAACCAGCCCATCGCCTACGCCCAGAAGGTGGGCGAACTGACCAATATGCTGGGCGCAGGCCATATTATGGTGCAGCGCTACGGCGATATTCTGGACGGCAAGCGCACTTGGCAGAAGGAACTGGCACAGTCCAACGTGAAGCCCACGTTGAAGGACGCCGTAGCCGGTGATATCACCGCCGCCATGCCCTACCGCGCCATGACCAATATCATTGAGTTCATCAAGATGCTGGATATGGTGGTGCCCGGCTTTGCCGCCAACGAGACGCTGTTGTACAGCCCGGAGCTGAAGTTCTACTCCAACAAGGTGAAGATGGACGAGAACCTCGACACCAATATTCAGGGTCTGCACTGCTTGGGCGATTCCTCCGGCTGGACGCGTGGGCTGATGATGGCTTCGGTCATGGGCGTGCTCATGGGCCGCAAGCTGGCTGAAAAAGAAGGCTGCTGAAAACGATTTGAAATGGCCGCCGCGTGCGCTTTGGCCATGCTCCAAGGAATTTGATTTTTTATTTCGATACCCCGGAGCGTCTGCGGACGCTCCGGGGTATCCTTTTCACAGAGAGTTTTTTGCAAAAAAATAGCGGAACACCCGCAGGGTGCTCCGCTATTTTGAATTTAAAATTAGCCCTCGATGAGTTCCACGGTCTTCATCTTGACCGGGGTGGTGGGCTTGTCGTTCCAGTCGGTGCGGACGGCAGCGATCTTATCCACAACGTCCATGCCGGAAACCACCTTGCCAAAGGCGGCGTACTGGCCGTCCAGATGGGGGGCATCCTTGTGCATGATGAAGAACTGGCTGCCTGCGCTGTTGGGGTTCATGCTGCGGGCCATGCTGATCACACCGCGGGTGTGCTTGAGGGGGTTGTTGACGCCGTTAGCGGCAAACTCGCCCTTGATGTTCCAGCCCGGGCCGCCGGTACCGGTGCCCAGCGGGCAGCCGCCCTGGATCATAAAGCCGGGGATGACCCGGTGGAAGGTCAGGCCGTTGTAAAAGCCTTCCTTGACCAGCTTTTTGAAATTCTCACAGGTGATGGGGGCAACTTCCTCGTTCAGCTCGATGTCGATGATGCCGCCGTCTTCCATAGTAATGCGAACCATAACGCTACAATACTCCTTTTGTGTTGACCCCGCAGCGGGGGTGTTGGGGGGCAGAAATGCCTGCCCGGATATCCCTTATAGTATACCATAGGTTTTGCCCGTTGCAACGATGCAGATGCAACGTTTTTGTGAATTATCTGCCCCAATAGGCTAAAAATGCGCGCCGCAACCGGAGTTTGCGCTCTGGTTGGTGGACGCAACCGGGCTTTTGTGCTAGAATCGTGCCACAAAAAACCACAAGAGAAAGCTTCCAAAGGAGGAAACGAATATGAAAAGTGATTTTCTGACCAACCTTTTTTTCAGAGCGCTCCAGACGGTGAGCATCGCGACGATGCTCGTGCGGCTGCTGCTGCCGGTGGCCATCGTGGCTGCACTCTACCTGCTCTGGCGCATTGCCCGCAATCTGGAAAAGCCGCCCAAACTTACGGAGGAAGTCAAGATCGTGCGCAAGTCGCTTTCTGAAATGCTCAAGGAGAACCGCACCCGCTGCAAGATGACGCAGGAGTTTGTGGCTGAGACTATCGGTGTAAGCCGTCAGGCAGTGTCCAAGTGGGAGAACGGCACCTCGGAGCCGAACACCTCTAACCTGATGGCGCTGGCAAGGCTTTACGGCATCCCGGCAGAGGATCTGCTCAAGGGCGTGGAAAGCGCACTGGAAGCACAGGAAAAATAATTACAATTCCCCCCGCAACTCCACCATATCGCCCCAGAAGCGCTTGGGGCAATGGGTCATGCGGCCTTTTTCGTTGTGACGCGCTTTGATCTCCAGCGTTTTGTAGAATTGCGTCCACAGCGCCTGAAACTGCTGCTCCCGCGCGCTGGGCGGCGGCAGTTCCAAGGGCGCTGCCAACTCCAGCAGCCGGGTGCTGTGTCCCTCGTGCAGCAGCACCGCCTGATGGACGGCATCGTAGATCATGAAATCCTCCTCCGGAAAGCGTCCGCAGAAGTGCGGGCGCAGCAGGGGGAGGATATAATTTTTGGGGTGGATGACCGCGCCCAGCATCCCGTCGTGCTCCTCGAACCGCACAAAGCCCTGAAACTTGTCCACCTCCCAGTCCAGACTTTTTTTCATGGCGTAGAGGGGCGCGACCACCGGGTGCCCCTCCCGCTTGACCGTGCCCGGGCCCAGCGCAAAGGCCAGATGCAGAAACCGGAGCAACAGCAGTTCCTTATCCTCCTGCCCGGAGAGAAAATCCCGGCTGACGAGGTACTCGGTCTCTGCGCCCAGTTTTTTGCCAAAGCTGGCGAACACCCGCCGGGCAACGGCGGGGTCGGTGGCAATGTCCTTGACCGGGTAAAGGGTGGCAGTCTCCCGCTGGGGCGTCCACACCGCAAAAGGAAGTTCGTGCTGGGCAAAGCTTTCGTACACGCAGCACAAAAAGCCCTCAAAGCTGCCGTCATACAGGTAGACTACGTCGGCGTCGTGCAGCTTGCGCGCCCCCTTGGGGCTTACAGCGCCTTGGCAAGACATTGCACCGCCTCCTCCCGTACCATGCGGACAGCCGCCCGGGGCGGCACGCCCTGCCCGATGAGGTTGTCCACAGCGGGCGGGCTGAACAGGCTCAGCTGCTCGCAGCTGCCGTTGAATACGTTGGGGTCGATGAGTGCCCGGGTGATGCGCTCCCGCCCGGCACTGCCGCGCCCCGGGTGCGCCCCGGAAAAGCCCCGGCAGGTGATGAAGTACTGCGCCCGCTTGAGCACCACGCCCATGCGCTTGAGTTCGTCCAACCCCAGTGCCGCCTGCTTGCGGGCGCGCCAGATGCGCCGGGCGCTTTTGGGGCCGATGCCCGGCACCCGCAGCAGCATCTCGAAGGGGGCACGGTTCACATCCACCGGAAACAGCCCGTAGTGCTGCACCGCCCAGTTGCATTTGGGGTCCAGATAGGGGTTGAAGTTGGGGTTATCCTTATCTAAAATTTCGTCTGCCTCGAACTGGTAGAACCGCAGCAGCCAGTCGGCCTGATACAGCCGGTGCTCCCGCAGAAGGGGCGGCTTTGTGTCCAGTGCGGGCAGGCGGGTGTCCTCGGCCACCGGGATGTAAGCGGAGTAGAACACCCGCTTCAGCCCGTATTTCTGGTACATCCCCTCGGTCAGCTTTAAAATGTGATAGTCCGTCTCCGGCGAAGCGCCCACGATCATCTGGGTGCTCTGCCCGGCGGGGGCAAATTTGGGCGCGTGGCGGTAAAGGGTAAGTTCCTCCCGGCTGGCAGCACCGGACACCGCGATCTGCTTCATGGGACGGAAGATGGAGTGCCGCCCCTTGTCCGGGGCCAGCAGATTCAAGCTGCGCTCGCTGGGCAGTTCCACGTTCACGCTCAGACGGTCGGCCAGATACCCCAGCTGCTGCAAAAGTTCCGGGCTTGTGCCCGGGATGGCCTTGGCGTGGATGTAGCCCCCAAAGCGGTATTCGCCCCGCAGCAGCCGCAGCACCGCCAGCATCCGCTCGGTGGTGTAGTCCGGGGTGCCTAGCACCGCGCTGGACAAAAACAGCCCCTCGATGTAGTTGCGGCGGTAGAACTCCATGGTCAGCTCTGCCAACTCCCGGGGCGCAAAGGTGGCGCGGGGGATATCGTTGGAGCGGCGATTGACGCAGTAGCCGCAGTCGAAGGAGCAGCAGTTGGTCATGAGCACCTTGAGCAGGCTGACGCAGCGGCCATCGGCGGTAAAGGCGTGGCAGCAGCCCGGGGCATAGCAGCTGCCCACCGTGCCCGGGCGCGCGGTGCGGGACGCACCGCTGGAGGTGCAGGCAACGTCATATTTGGCGCTGTCGGCCAGAATGGTCAGCTTGTCCATCAGGGTCTGTTCCATGCAGAATGCACCTCCAAATGGGATAAAACCGGAAAAAGGGTCAAAAATAAAGCCATGCGCAAAACAGCAGATGGCTTTATGAAAATAGGTCAGCAGCGAAATTTTAAATCGCCCGGCTTACCACTTGGCTTTGGTCTCCACCACGCGGCCTGCAATGTGCAGGTGGTTCAACTCCTCGCCCTTGATGACCATTTCATGATAGGCGGGGTTGAAGGGCTGCAGCACCACGCAGTTGCCGCGCTGGATGTAGCGCTTGAGGGTGCCCTCGCCCTCGTCGCCGTAGATCAGTACGCCAAGGTCGCCGTTTTCCAGCGTGTCCTGCTTGTGCACCAGCGCAAGGTCGCCGTCCTGAATGCGGGGCTCCATGCTGTCGCCGCGCACCACCAGATAAAAATAGTTGGCGGGATCCTTTACGCGGGCGTACTCCTGCCCGTAGTCCTCTTCAAAGGCCAGTGCGCCGTAACCGGCCTTTACCGTGCCGATGACCGGGATCAGGCTCTCGGTATAGCTGCCGAAAAAGCGCTCCTCGGGAGCAGAAACGTTGCTGACCGGGCGGTACAGCCCCAGCAGATAGTCTGCCGTGGTGTTCAACAGTTCCGCGATCCGTGCCACAGTGGAGGGGTCGGGGGAGGATTTGCCGCTTTCCCACTTGCCGACAGCCTGCTGGGTGACCCCCAGTCTGGAGGCAAGCTCCGCTTGGCTGACGCCCTGCTTTTTGCGGCACTGCTTCAATAGCTCTGAAAACGACATGATGATGCTCCTTTTCCCGATGGGTGGTTTATGTTGGTTTTATTATACAACAAAAAGGTGTTTCTGTAAAGAGAAAATCGAAAAAAACTTCGAATAAAGGTTGTGATAAATGCGCCTACAGTGCAGCTGCCCTACAGAAAAAAGAAAAAATTTGTATAAGGGCTTGACAGAACGGTGTAAATCTGGTAAAGTAATTAGGCATTCGACACGGCGTAACGCGAGTGTCCACAAGGAGAGATGTCCGAGTGGTTTAAGGAAGCAGTCTTGAAAACTGCCGTACGGCGACGTACCGTGGGTTCGAATCCCACTCTCTCCGCCATTTTTATTGAATAAGTGTAACACACTTTGCTCTGGAGTAGTACTCAAGAGGCCGAAGAGGCGCCCCTGCTAAGGGCGTAGGTCGTCTAAACAACGGCGCGAGGGTTCAAATCCCTCCTACTCCGCCAAGAAAATCCCTCGTAGTTTCGTGAAAACTGCGGGGGATTTTCCTTTTTGTAGCGTTTTTACTTGTGAAAAAGGGGGTTCTGAAAAGCCCGCGTTTGCGCAGCAATGAAAGCCCCAGTGGGGCTTTTAAGCGGCAGAGCGGTCTGCGCAAGCAGATGGAGGGGCTTTGCCCCGACAAGCTCCGCAGGCTTTTCAGAACCCCAAAATTATAAATGCCTTTTCGCAAAAACTTTACAGCAGCAGGTTCGTGATACCTGCCAGCACCAGCAGGTGCACCGGGTAGAACCAGTAAAAGGCCTTCTTTTGCAGCGGACTGCACGCGCCGCGCTGCCCGTTATAGAACCAGACCAGCACAAAGGCCAGCGGGGCGGTGAGCTCGAACAAGAACAGCAGCGCGCCTGCAAGGCACTGCCGCTTGCGGTCTGCGCGGGTGAGGTACAGGGCGCAGATGATGATCACGCCGATGGCGTTGTAGTCGGTGTTGGCAGCCAGCGCCAGCACGGCGCAGCCCCCGGCACACAGGATGCCCTGCCAGCCGGGCAGGCCGTTTTCCTTTTCAAAGTGCTTGAGTCCTGCCATGGCCAGCACGCCCAGCGCCAGTGTCCAGTAAACATTCTGCGCGCCCGGGAAAAAGGGGGTGCGGAAGAACGCAAGGTCAAAGGGCAC
>CAKSVD010000041.1 GCA_934503275.1 uncultured Faecalibacterium sp. | reverse complement strand
AAACGGGTTGCGGCTCCCAGCATCCGCTTCGTGCCTTGGGCGGCACTCGCGTCTTGCTGGCCGCTGCCCCAACAACTGCTCCCTGTTTCCGCCGCTGGCGGCGGTCGCAGTTGTTGCATTGCGGGGTGGGTGGAGTCCAGAGGTAGGGAGGGGGGAGTCGGAACACCCCTCCCTGCCTCTGGCCCAGCGGAGCGTCTTTGCACGCTTGCGGCAAGCAGAAACTTTTCCCGCGGAGCACGCCACATTTTAAATCGTCCCGCCTGCGGGCAAACAGCCAAAAAGCGCCCCGCACTTCCGGTGGAAATGCGGGGCGCTTGGATGATACAGGCTTGTACGCCTTATGCCTCCGGCTGAGGCTGTGCCGCAGAGGACTGGGCGGCAATGAACTCGGCGGCATCGTCCGGGATGTCGTCCAAGTCCTCGTCGCTGCCGATGTCCACGTTGAGCGGCGGCTTCTTGAACAGGATATCGTACAAAATGGGCACGATATACAGGGTCATCAGGGTGGCGTAGCTCAGGCCGCAGATGATGACGATGGCCATGCCGCTCATCAGCTGGCTTGCCATATCGTTGCTGAACACCATTTGCAGCATGGCCAGCACGGTGGTCAGGGTGGTCATCAGGATGGGGCGCATACGGGTCTTGCCGGTGGCCACCAGCGCGGCGCGGCGCTCCATACCGCCCATGCGCAGCTGGTTGGCGTAGTCCACGAACACGATGCCGTTGTTGACGACCGTACCCATCAGCACGATGAAGCCCATCATGGAGATCATGGTCAGCTTCTGGCCGGTGAGCAGCAGGCCCAGCAGACCGCCGGTAAAGGCCAGCGGCACGGTGAACAGCACGATGAAGGGGGACAGCAGGCTCTGGAACTGTGCCACCATGACAAGGTACACAAAGGGCAGGGCCAGTGCCATCCACTGGACCATCTCTTCGGTCATATAGTTGACGCTGTCGCTCTCGCCGCCCATGGAGAAGGAGCAGCCCTCCGGCATCTCATCGGTAAGGGCAAAGGCATCCAGCGCCTTTTTCACCGCACGCGCCCGCACCGTGGTGTTGTAGCCCGGGGCAGTCTCGGCGGTAACGGTAACGTACCGGTTCCGGTTCTCGCTGGTGATAGAGTCCGGCGCGGTGCCGGTGGTCCAGCTGGCGATATCCGACAGCTTGCAGGTGCCGGTGGTGGTGGTGCCATCGGCGGACATGACGCTGGTCTCAAAGGTCATATCCATCATGTTTTCCTTGGTCAGCGGGTCCAGATTGTTGGTGATCTTCACATCCATGGTGGTGCCGTCCACGGTAACGGGGGTCTGCGCCGTGGTGGTGGTGGTCAGCTTTGCCGCGATCTGCTGGTACACCTGCGCAACGGTCAGGCCGTTGGCACGCACCTTGTCGCGGTCCACCTGCAAAATAATGGTGGAATCGCCCGCACCCAGACCGTTGGTGGCGTTCTGGAAGCCCTCAGTGTTGTTCACGATGTCCACGACCTTCTCGGACAGGGCGGTCAGGGTCTCGGCATCGGTGCCGTAGACCTTGATGGTCAGGCCGGTGACCAGCTGGCTGGTCAGGTCATCGGTCATGCCGTACTGCTTGACGGTGGCGGTGCAGTCCGCAACACCGGCCACGGCTTCCTCCATGGCCTTGCAGGCGGCATCGATCTTGGAAGAGGAGAGTTCCTCGTTGAGTTTGACGTTGATCTTGTATCTGCCGTAGCCGTTGGCGGCGTTCAGCAGGTCGGTGATGGCAGAGGGCAGGCCAAGGTTGGAAATATCCATGCCCGCCACGGTGTTGTCGGGGGTAATGCCTACCTCCTCCACGCCGTCCACAGCCTGCACAGCCTGCACCACCTTGCCGGCCACCTCGTAGGACTCGTCCTTCGAGAGGGTTTCGGTGGTGGAAAGGGTGATCAGGGCCTCGTTGCTGGTGCTGGTGGGCAGCAGTTCGATGCCCATGGAGAACACCCGCCAGCAGCAGAACACCAGCAGCAGCACGGCAGCTGCCAGCGGCACAAAGCGCTTTTCCAGCGCCTTTTCCAGGCTGCGGCCGTAGGCGTTCTGGATCTTATCGAACCATGCCAGCTTTTTGGGCTGGGCGTTCTTCAGCACGGTAGCCGAGGCGGCGGGCACCACGGTCAGTGCCACGATGAGGGAGGCCATCAGGCAGTAGCCGATGCACAGGGACATGGGGCCCATCAGGCTGCGGATCATGCTGGCAGAGAACACCGCCGGCAGGAACACGCACACCGAGGTAAGGGTAGAGGCCACAACGGACATACCCACCTGACGCGCACCCTGCACCGCAGCGCGGGCAGCGGGCACGCCGCGGCCGCGCAGACGGTAGACGTTCTCGATGACAACGACAGAGTTATCCACCAGCATACCGATGCCCAGCGAAAGGCCGGCCAGCGTCATGACGTTCAGGTCCAGCCCGGTGAAGTACATCAGCACCACGGCAAACAGCACCGACAGGGGGATACTGACGCCGACCACCAGCGTGGGCTTGACGTCCTTCAGGAAGATGGCCAGCACGATGATGGCCAGTACGGCACCCACCAGCATACTGGTGAGGATGCTCTTGATGAGGATGCTGATGTAGTTGCCCTGATTGGACAGCACCACAACGTGCAGACCCTCGTACTGGGCCTCCAGTTCCTTGAAAGCATCCAGACAGTTGGCAGATACTTCACCTGCGCTGGAGCTGTCGTCCTTGTAGATCTTCAGCACCGAGGCCTGCTCGCCGTTCAGGCGGGTATAGCTGTCGGCGGCGTTGTCGATGACCTCCACGTCTGCCACGTCGGAAAGGCGCACGTCGCCGTAGCCCTCCACATGGAGCAGCAGCGCACCGCGGATATCGTCCACGCTGTCGTATTCCTCGCCCACCTTCAGCAGCCACGACTCACCGCTTTCGTCCTTGACGTAACCGGCGGGCATGGAGAAGTTCTGGGCGTAGATCAGGGTGGAAAGGGTATTGATATCCAGCTGCTTGGTCACATCGGCGCTGGCAAGGGCCTTTTCCTTGGCGGCCTCGTACTGGGTCTTGGCCTCGCTGAGCTGCTTTTCGTACTCGTTCAGCTGCTCGCGGGCTTCGGTAAACTGCATATAGGCAGTCAGCTGCTGCTGGGTAAAGCTGCCCAGTGCTTTGGAGAACTCGCTCATCATGCCGGGCACATTGTCCATGGCCTTGATGGTGTCTTCCAGCGTACTATAGATGACGTTCAGGCTTTCCTGCAATTGCAGTTCGTCCGCCAGATCTGCAGCGCCATCGCCCTGCGTGCCGGTCTCGGTGTTGATGCGGTTCTGCAAAGTCTGCAGGGCACGGGACAGCTTATCGGTGATATCCCGCAGCTCGGACACGATCTCGATCAAAGAGTCGATATCCCGCATACCGGTGCTGTCGAACTTATTCAGCACACGCTGCAAGCCATCCCGCACCTCAATGAGGGCCTGCTGCACCTCGGGCTCCTTGACCACGGCGATGAGGTTGTTGACGCTTTGCAGCAGCGCCTCGGCCTGCTTGCGCACCACCTCTACGGCGCTGCCGACCTCAGAGGACAAGGTGCCCATGACCGTGTTGGACACGGTATTGCCGAAGTTTTTGAACTGCTTATCGTATTCTGCGCGGCCGGCCTCGATCTTGGCCTCGGCATCTTCCAGCTGGGCGTGCGCCACCTCCAGCTGGCTGTCGATGAGCTCCATCAGCTTTTCGTTGATGGCATCCACCTTTTCCTGGTTCAGCTGCACCTGCACCAGCTGCTCCACAAGACCGCTGGAAGATACGCTGGACACGCCGCCCTTGCGCTGGACGTAGGGGGTCATGGTGTTCTTGATAAAATCAGAAAGCTCGTACACCGAACTGCCCTCGCGGCTGACGGCCACGGTCATAAAGGCGTTCATGTTCATGCTGTACTGCACGATGGAAGGGGTCAGCGCCGTGCTGGGCAGATCGCTTTTGGCCTGATCCAGCTTGTTGGACACCTGCACCAGTGCGCTGTTCATATCCGTGTCATCCACGAACTCCATCAGCAGCAGGCTGTAGTTTTCGGCCGAAGTGGCGGTGATCTTTGAAACACCGGGCACCGTAAGCGCGTTTTGCAGCACGTCCGAGACCTCGGTCTCCACACGCTCCGGGCTGGCACCGGGATACACGGTGACCACCATCAGATACGGTGTGCTGACGTTCGGCAGCAGGTTGGTCTTCATCTTGGTGATCGACACAAAGCCGAGCATCAGCACCATGATGACTGCAACCAGCACCGTAAATGGTTTTTTGACACTGAATTTTTCCATCTTATCCTACCGTTTCTCTGCCGCACCGCCCGGCGCAGCATTTTCTCCCTCTTTGGGGCAATGAGTTCCTAACATTCCTATTATACACGCAAGGTGTGCGCTTTCAATAGCGGGGCGGCGAATCTTTTGCGAAAGTTTTGTCAAAATCTGCGAAACGCACAACTTTGCCCTGCAAAAACCGGCATTCTGTCCGCTTTCCTCCCTTCTGCCGCCGGACAGAATTTCGACACTTTTTTCCATACTGCATACGGTTGAGCAGGGCGGATCATTGCAGGGGAGGGAAAATTTTAGGGGATACAAAGACTTTTCTTTTTGCATAGAAATGTGCTTTTGATTATGGTATACTAACAACAGACTGAAAAAGCGCCCCTTGAAAGGGGCTTATCCGATACAAAAACGAGGAACACTATGAAAAAAGTTATTTCGGTCCGTTTCAAGGAAAACGGCAAAAGCTATTATTTTGATCCCGGTGATGCCACTATCCATGCCGGAGAGTACGTGATTGTGGAGACTGCCCGCGGCGTGGAATGCGGCGAGGTGGTGCAGGGCGTGCGGGAGCTGGCCGATGCAGCCGTGCCCAAGGCGCTGAAGCCTATCACCCGCATGGCTGACAGCGTGGATATCCGCCGGATGCGCCAGAACCGCGAGGACGAAAAGCGCGCCTACCGCACCTGTCAGGAGTGCATCGCCCGCCACGGGCTGGAGATGAAGCTGGTGGAGGCCGAGTACACGCTGGACCGCTCCAAGATCATGTTCTACTTTACCGCCGACGGACGGGTGGACTTCCGGGAACTGGTCAAGGATCTGGCCGGCATCTTCCACACCCGCATCGAACTGCGCCA
Organism: uncultured Faecalibacterium sp.; assembly: GCA_934503275.1. Lineage (GTDB taxonomy): Bacteria > Bacillota > Clostridia > Oscillospirales > Ruminococcaceae > Faecalibacterium. The sequence continues at coordinate 3,276 of CAKSVD010000041.1, read as the reverse complement.
GATCGGCGTGCGCGACGAGAGCAAGATGATCGGCGGTCTGGGCATCTGCGGCCAGCCCTTCTGCTGCAGCCGCTTTTTGAAGGACTTCCAGCCCGTTTCCATCAAGATGGCCAAGGAGCAGGGCCTTTCGCTGAACCCCACCAAGATCAGCGGCGCCTGCGGCCGCCTGATGTGCTGCCTTGCCTACGAGGAGAGCGCCTACGAGTACCTGAACAGCATCATGCCCATGGTGGGCAGCACGGTGCGCACCCCGGACGGTCTGGGCACCGTGCTGGAGGTGAACCCGGTGTCCGGCTACCTGCGGGTGCGCTGCGGCACCGAGAGCCTTGCACCCCGGTACTACAAGGTAGGCGTGTGCGAGTATGTGAGCGGCGGCAAGCGCCCGCCCCGCCGTCCCGACCCGGACGACGATTACTCCGGCGTGCGCAACCCCGCCCCGGTGGTGGCAAGCTCCGATGACGAAAAGCGCCCCGCCTGCCCCCGCCGCCGCGCAAGTGAAAAGGAATGAGCATAATGGCGTGCGCCCTCATCCGGCGCGGGAGCGCCTGAGAGGGTTTGCTTGCGGTTAGTATTATAAAACTAACTGGATTTCGTGATTTTTGCTAAAAATCTCCGGCAATTTTGGCTATAAGTTAGGCCGTGCTTTTGTGCAACCCCACAAAATATTTTATTTTGTTGTTACGGCAACACGGTTAGTCTTGCCTTTTCCGGCCTGCTTTGTTAGAATGCAGACAAGGATACAATTTCCGGGGGGCGTGCGTGGCCGTGCCAAGGTACGTTTCTTCATACATTACATCGGCACGGGATAAAAAGGAGAGTTTATTATGGCACACAAGGTTTCTGACGCATGTGTTGGCTGCGGCGCTTGCGAGGGCGCTTGCCCGGTTGGCGCTATCACCATCGAGAACGGCGCTGCAGTTGTGAACGCTGATTCCTGCATCGATTGCGGTGCTTGCGAGGGTGCTTGCCCCACTGGTGCAATCGCTGCTGAATAATCAGTAGTTTTTGCTGAAAACGCATCAAAAAGGACTGCTGCACAGCTGTGCAGCAGTCCTTTTTTGTGGTATCATAAAGTAAACCTGCTCTTTCCTGTAAAAAAAGCAGCTCGGCGCGTCCGCATCAAAAAAGAGCGCTGTGCACAAAACGCTGTGCAGCCGCCCCGCTTTTTGTTTCATGCACAAATTCCGCAGGAAAATACCCTGCATTTTTTGGAAGGGAAACGACACACTGTCTATGGAACATTCTACGGAAGTTTTGTATAATAGAACTATGGTCTATTGCACCCCGGAGCACCGGTTCGGCTCGGACGCGCTGCTGCTGGCACGCTTCTGTGAGCCGAAGCGCAATCAGAAAGCCGCAGACCTGTGCTCCGGCTGCGGCATCGTGGCGCTGGAATGGCACGACCGGGGGCACTGCGGCCCCTGCACCGCGCTGGAGCTGCAGCCCGAGGGCAGCGCCCTGCTGGCAGCCGCGGTGGAGCAGCAGCAGCTTACCCACATTACCCCCGTCTGTGCCGACCTGCGCACATGGCGGCAGGACGAGGGGCAATTTGACGTGTGCGCGTGCAATCCCCCTTATTTTACCGAGGGGCCGCAGAGCAAAAACGCCGCCCACGCCCTTGCCCGGCACGAAAACACCTGTACGCTAGAGGATGTCTGTGCCTGCGGCTTCCGGCTTTTGAAGGACGGCGGACGGCTGGCGCTGTGTCACCGCCCCGAGCGGCTGGCCGAAGTGCTTGCCGTGCTGCGCGCCCATCGGCTGGAGCCCAAGCGGCTGGCCTTTGTGAAGAACGCCCCGGAAAACGCTCCGTGGCTGTTCCTTGTGGAAGCCCAGAAGAACCGTAAGACCGGCCTGCGGGTGGAGCCGGACGTGCTCATCCGCGCCGGGGCGGCGCTGTACGGACGATAAATTCAGGAGGTAATTATGGCAGGAACTCTCTACATCGTGGCGACCCCCATCGGCAATCTGGAGGATATGCCGCCCCGGGTGGCTGCCACCTTTGGCACGGCCGACTTTATCGCCGCCGAGGACACCCGTGTGACCATGAAGCTGCTGAATTATCTGGGGCTGAAAAAGCCCATGGTCAGCTACTATGAGCACGCCTTGCAGAAGGGCGAGGCCATTTTGCAGCGCATCGAGGCAGGGGAGAGTTGCGCCTTGTGCAGTGACGCCGGCATGCCCTGCGTGTCCGACCCGGGCGAGGTCATCGTGCGGGACGCGCTGGCGCGGGGCATCAGGGTGGTGCCCATTCCGGCTGCTTCTGCCTGCGTCACGGCGCTGGCGGTCTCCGGGCAGGACACCTCCCGCTGGGTGTTCGAGGGCTTTCTGCCGGTGAACCGCAAGCAGAAAAAGGAGCGTCTGGCCGAACTTTTGCAGGAAAAGCGCACCGTTATCTTTTACGAAGCGCCCCACAAGCTGCGCACCACGCTGGATGACCTGACCGCCGCCTTTGGCGCAGACCGCAGCATCACCCTGTGCCGGGAACTGACCAAGCTCCACGAGGAGATCTGGAAAACCACCCTGGGCGAAGCCGTGGAGCACTACCGCGCCGCCGAGCCCCGGGGCGAGTATGTACTGGTGATGGCGGGCGCGCCCGCCGCTTCCGCCGACGAGGAAGCGCTGACACTGGAGCAGGCGGCGCAGCGCGCCTTTGCGCTGACCAGCGAGGGCTTCAGTGCTTCCGCCGCCGCCAAGGCTGCTGCGCAGGGCACAGCCTATTCCAAGAGCGAAGTGTACAAGCAGCTGCTGCTGTTGCAACAGACTGCTGAATGAGGATAGAGGAGGATATTTTTCCGTGACAAAACTACTGATCCTGAGCGACAGCCACGGTGCGCGTGGTGCCATTGAGCGCATTTTGAACAAAGAGCAGAAAAACGCGGACGCCGTGATCTTTTTGGGGGACGGTCTGCGGGATCTGGAGCAGGCGCTGGCCTTCTTCCCGCATCTGCGGGTGTATTCCGTGGCTGGTAACTGCGATTTTGGTGCACTGGAGCCGCTGGACGGCTTGGCGGGCTTTGATCAGACGGTGGTTTTCTATACGCACGGCCATATGTATGGCGTAAAATACGATCTGGATACGCTGGCGGACGCCGCCGCCGCCCGGGGCGCAGAGGTGGCACTGTTCGGCCACTCTCATATTCCCCACGCGGAGCAGCGGGGCAAGGTGTTTTTGTTCAACCCCGGCTCCTGCGGGCGGTGCTACACCGGCCCGGACACCTACGGCCTGCTGACGCTGGAAAACGGCGCAGTGACCGCCTATGAGCACAAAGAGGTACC
>CAKSVD010000040.1 GCA_934503275.1 uncultured Faecalibacterium sp. | reverse complement strand
GCGATTTTGTACAGAAAGGGACGGAATGCCCCCTGAAATCCACCACAGGAATCCAGCCAGCGCACCGCTTTCAAAAAGGTTTCCTGTGCTGCATCCTGCGCCTGCTGCTCGTCCGCTGTATGCCAACGGCAATAGTTCAGAATTTGTGGATAGTACGCTGTAATCAGAGTGTCCAGCGCACCCGTATCTCCGCTCTGCGCTTTCCGCAGCAATAATTCTGTCTGGATACGGTTCACCCCCTTCCTGTCTATTAAAACGTTCCATATCATAAAAATGATTTCCGTTTTTTCAAAAATCTCAAATAATTGTCTTTATCCTGTTCTTATAGCTTTATTATAATAAAGAACCTTGTGTTTTTCCTTGTCAAGAGGGCTGGCACCGTCCAGTCCTCTCTTTACGAACCCGAACCAAGGCCATCCCGGAAGGGACGGTCAGGTTCAGGTTGTTGTGTGGCGATTTTTTATTGCCAAATCCCGCACCGCACGTTGAAAGCTGAAGAACGCAGACCCTGAAGTAAAGGCGCAACTCCGTCTGGCTCTGTTGACTTGATGCAAAATTTGCCACGCATTTCAAAGCAATTCCAGCCCATGCAAAGGATTCCCACGAAAACACCAACCGTGCAAAAACCGTGCATTGACCGTGCAAGCCCCGATTTTTCGGGGTTACATAACAAAAAAGAACGCCAAATCTTACGATTTGGCGTTCAATATCTGGTGCATCTCCAGGGACTCGAACCCTGGGCCCACTGATTAAGAGAAACCGACGTGCTACAATCGTCAATTTTCAGAATTGCGTAAATTCGTTATTTTTATCGTTTTATCGTAAATTCACGTTTTGCATCTGCTGCATTCCTTGCATCTGTCATTCCTTCTTGCATCCGTTATCCAGACGTTCCGGTGTGCAAAAAGTGTGCAAAAATGTGCAGAGCCAAAATCAGCCCCTTAAAACAGGCATTGAGTTTTTATGCAAAGCCGGGAAAATGGGCTGGTTCGAGCCCAAAATGGCAGCCGCAATCTAGCCTGTTCAGACCGAGCATCAAATGTGCATCAACAACCATGATTCATGGCAGGGATTTGGACAACTGCGATCTCTTATAAATCCGAAGCAGCGTTTTCTATGTGGACTTTTCTGGGTGGAAACACCTAAAAGGTTCACATTTTTTATTTTACCGGCAGCCAGACCGTTGTTTTTGCCCCGCAGGGGGTGTTCTGCCCGAACACTGCCGTGCCGCCATGGGCGGCGGCGATCTGCTGCACTACATACAGGCCAAGGATATGAGGCGCATTTTCGGCAGGCTCCGCAGCGTTCAGTGCCACCAGAACGGCAGCCGGATAGCCAATACCGTCATCTGCCACGGTCAGGCAGAAGCGCTCCCCTACCTGCCGGGTGTGCACCGTAATGTTCACCGGCTTTGGGTTATGCCGGACGCTGTTGTTCAGCAGATTTTCCAGCAGCCGTGCCAGCAGCGCCTCATCCACCGAAAGCACTGCCTGCTCTGCTGGTTCTTCCTGTTCCAGTGTGATCTCGCAGCGCTCTGCCAGTGGGCTTTCGCAGAACTGCGCCACCAGCTGCCGGAACAACGGCCCTGCCCGGAGGTTTTTCCGGCGCAGGGGCTGGGCACCGTATTCCAGCTTACTGGTCAGGTTCAGGTCATCAATGAGGGTGCGCAGCTTTTCGCACTGGGTTCGGATGCCGGTCGCTTTCTGCCGGGAGCTGTCCGGCAAAAGTGCATCCTGTTCCAGCTGCTCCGCCCAGCCTAAGATCAGCGCCAGCGGGGTGCGCACGTCATGGCTGACCCCTGCGATCCACTGGGTGCGGGCGTTGTCCCGCCGGGAAAGCATCTCATTTTTGGCTTGCAGCTGCGCCCCGGTCTGGTTCAACTTTTCTGCCAGTTCCCCGGCAAAACCGTCGGTAGGCAGCCGGACGGTCTGCCCCTGCGCCAGTGCATCCAGACCGTTTGCCACGGTCTCCAGCCGCTTTGCGCCCCGCCAGCTCAGCCAGAAGCAGAGCGCCAGACCCAGCAGCAGCATTCCCAGCGCTGCTGCCGGGAGCACCCGCACCATGCTCAGGGCAAAGTCCGGTGAGCTGTAAATGCTGTACTTCCACAGGCTCCCCTTTGGCAGCCCGATGACGAACAGTCCGTAGGGTTCTGTCCAGCAGAACACCGGGTAATCCGCCAGATACCAGCGGGCAAATTTGGCGATATCGCCGGGAGTGTAGGCATGGTTCAGATCCCGTGGCAGGCCGTAGCTCCAGCGGATGTTTCCCACATCGTCCAGCACCATCGCCCACTCGTAGCCATTCATCCACTCCTGCGGGGTGCGTTCTGCTCCAAAGGCAAGCCCTTCGGCGGTCTCCACCATGGAATCCGCGATCTCGCTGGATGAATACTCCCGCTGCGGCAGGCGGCAGCCCTCCTGCCAACCCAGCCAGCCCAGCACTGCAACACCGGAAAACAACAGCAGCAGAACGATGCCCACCGCCGCCAGCACATACCGCCGGATCAGGCGCACAAAGGTTTTCATGCTTCTTCCCCCTTTGTCAGCTTATAGCCAATGCCCCGCACCGTCCGTAGAAACTGCGGCGCACCGGGTTCGGCTTCCAGCTTCTCCCGCAGATGCCGGATATGTACCCCCAGACTGTTCTCGTAGCCATAGTAATCTGCGCCCCAGACCGCCGCACAAAGGGCATCGTAGGTAACGATGTGTCCCCGGTTCTCTGCCAATTTTCGCAGCAGCGCCAGCTCGGTAGCGGTCAGCGCCAGTGTTTTGCCCTCCGGCAGGGTAACAATGGCATCATTCAGGTCTACGCACCGCTCCCCCAGCTGCAAAGGTGCCGGTTTTGTACGGGACAGCTCTGCCCGGTACGCCCGCTGCAAAATATGCTGCACCCTCAGCAGCAGTTCCTGCATCAGAAAAGGCTTGGTCAGGTAGTCATCTGCGCCAAGACCCAGCCCGAACAGACGGTCGGCATCCGCATCCCGTGCGGAGAGGAACAGCGCCGGGATATCCGCTTTTGCCCGCAGCGCCCGGAACAGCGAAAAGCCGTCCCCATCCGGCAGGTTGATATCCAGGATCATCAGCTCCGGCTGCTCTGCCGCAAAGCAGCCGCGGGCAGCGGCGCAGCTTTGGGCGGTTCTGATATGGCCATATCCTGCGCCCCGCAGCTGCTCATATAGCAGTGCCAGCAGTTCGGCGTTGTCATCCACAATGAGAAGCTTTGCATCATAAATGGTATCCATAAGGGCAGTTCTCCTTTCCCGCCTTTACTATACCACACTTTTTGCGCCGCTGCGGAAAACACCTGCAAATTTAAGGGTAAATTAAGCTGCGCTTCCGGTCAGTTTAAGGCAGCGGGTGTATTCTGGCATCGTTCCGAAAACCATGAATGCGAAAGGAGACCCTTTATGAAACCTGTGATCGAGACCCATGCCCTTTGCAAAAGCTACCATGGCCGTCCGGTGGTGGATCATTTGAATCTGACTGTCCCGGAGGGCTGTGTTTACGGATTTTTAGGCCCCAACGGTGCGGGCAAATCCACCACCATGAAGATGCTGCTGGGGCTTGTACACCCCACCGGCGGCAGTGTGGAACTGCTGGGGCACACCCTGAACGAAGCAAACCGCATTGCTCTGCTGCGGCAGACCGGCAGCCTGATCGAATCCCCCTCCGGTTACCTGCACCTGACTGCCCGGGAGAATCTATCCATCGTGGCTGACCTGAAGGACGTGGACCGGAAGGACATCAGCCGGGTGCTGGAGATCGTGCACCTGACCAAAGACGCTGACCGGAAGGTGGGGCAGTATTCCCTTGGCATGAAGCAGCGGCTGGGCATTGCCATGGCGCTGCTGGGCAGCCCCAAACTGCTGATTTTAGATGAACCCACCAACGGTCTGGACCCGGCGGGCATTCAGGAGATGCGCAGCCTCATCGCCGCCATGCCGCAGACCACCGGAGCCACCGTGCTGATCTCCAGCCACCTGCTGGGCGAGATCGAGCAGATGGTGGATCAGGTGGGCATCCTGAACCACGGCAGGCTGCTGTTCGAGGGTTCTTTGCAGCAGCTGCAAAAACACAGCCGGGGCGGCATTCTGCTGCGGGTGCTGGATGTGTCAAAGGCCCTTGCCGTGCTGAACGAGCAGGGGATGCAGGCAGCAGCCCGGACGGAGGAGCCGGACGTCGTTCTGCTGCCGCCGCAGGACGATGCCGCGCTGGCGGCGCTGGTCTGTACGCTTGCCGAACGCGGGGCAGGTGTCGTGGGGCTGACGGCCCAGACAAAGAGCCTTGAGGATATCTTCCTCAGCCTGACCCAGACCAGCGGGGAGGTGGCGTAAGATGGCAGCTTTCCGTGCAGAACTGCAAAAAGCCCACCGTAGGCATGACCTTGCTCTCTGCCTGCTCATCCCCGGCATTGTCGTGCTGTGGGTGGGCGGCCTTGCCCCGGCAGACCCGGAGGAGCTTGCCAACGGTTACAGCGCCCTGCTTTACAGCCTGCCCGTCATTGAAGCCATTCTGATGCCGGTGATGATGGCAGTGCTGGCCTCCCGGCTGTGGGATATGGAGATCAAAGGCAACACCGCCAAGCTGCTCTACACCCTGCAGAGCCGACGCAGTCTGTTTGCAGGCAAGGCGGTCTTTGGAGTGCTGGAGGTGCTGTTGGTCACGGTGCTGGAGTTGGCCTGTGTTCCGGTGCTGGGGCGCGTTCATGGTTATACCGAAGCCTTTCCCACTGGGCAGCTGGTCTATCTGTTCGTCTGCACGCTGGCTGTGGACGCAATGCTCTTCTTTGGAGAATTTCTGCTGATGCTGTGGGTGGGCAATCCCCTGCCGGCGCTCTGCGTGGGCATCGTAGGGGCACTGGTGGGGCTGTTCTCTGCTTTTATGCCGCCGCTTGCCAGTTATTTTGTGCCCTTTGGATACTACATCCCTCTGAGCGCCTACGAAGTGGCGAACTGGGACAAGGCCACCCACACCGTCACCTACGGCACCCGCCCCTTCAACTGGGGGCTGTTGGCCTTCACCCTTGCGCTGGGCGCTGTGCTGTTTGCCCTTGCGTGGCGCAAGGCACAGGACGAGGAGGTATAAAACCATGCTGAAACGCTGTATTCTTGCGGAGAACCGCAAACTCCACGCATCCCCCATCTGGGCAATGTTCTTTGTGCTGCCCATTCTTTCCGCCACCTACGGCACCTTCAATTATCTGCAAAATCTTGAGATCCTCACCGACGGCTGGTATAGTCTGTGGACCCAGCACACCCTGTTTTATTCCATGCTCTTCTTCCCTGCCATGGTCGCCACCTATGCCGCCTACCTGTGGCGGCTGGAACATCTGGGGCACAACTGGAACCTTATCATGGCAAGCCCCGTACCGCCGCTGGACCTGTTTGCCGCAAAGTTTGCAGTGGTGACAAAGCTGGCACTGCTGACCCACAGTTTTGTGTTTGCACTGTTCGTGTTCTGCGGCAAGGTATTTGCCCACCTGCCCGGGCTGCCGCCGGTCACCTTACCTCTGTTTTTACTGCGGGGACTGCTGGGTGCGTTGGCTGTCATTGCCGCACAGCTGGTGCTGGCCATGGTCATCCGCAGCTTTGCCGTGCCCATTTTTCTGGGGCTGCTGGGCGGCATTACCGGCATCTTTATCAGCTCCAAGGGTCATGGGCTGTTGTGGCTCTATTCCCTGATGCAACTCGGAATGAACTCCAACAGAAGTGCGGATGCCCTGGCGGGCAGCTACGGGCTGTTTACCTTCAGCTGCATCTTCTGGCTGGGGACAATGTTCCTTCTGGCATGGCTGCTTTTACGCCGGGAGGATGTGCGGGCATAAAGCAAAACCCTGCGTATCTGCTCCTGTCAAGAGGGCTGGCACCGTCCAGCCCTCTCTCTTTTTGCCAAAGTTTTCCTTTTTTTCTTGCAAGCTGCCGAAAACAACGCGCTTTCAAAAGTTCGCGTTTGCGAAGCGAAGCGGAGCAATGAAAGCCCCAGTGGGGCTTTTAAGCGACAGAACGGTCTTGCGCAGCAAGATGGAGGGGTCTTACCCCGACAAGTTCACCTGATACGAGTGCCGGGATTGCATTGGGCTGTACCACATCCCGCAAACGCAACTCGCCGATGTACTGGCGATTACTCAGCATCCGCTGAATGGTGTTATAGGACATCTCCCCGCCCATCGAATTTTTGATGTTGTGTGCCTTTAACCAATCCCGCAGGTCGGTCATAGTCGCGCCGTCTGCATACTTCTGGAATGCATATACCACAATTTTTAACCGAATGCAATACTTTCCCAAATAAAAGCCGCCATCATTCTCAGATCGTCCAGTTCTGGCTTGCCGACTGCAGATCCACCATGTGGGTGTACAGTCCCTTCCGGGCGTACAGCTCTGCCGGGCTGCCCTGCTCGGCCACGATGCCGCCCGACAGCACCACCACCTGATCCGCACCAGCTACGGTGCGCATCCGGTGGGCGATGATGAGGACGGTTTTGTTTTTAATGAGCCGGGACAGTGCCCCCTGAATGGCAGTTTCGTTTTCCACATCCAAGCTGGCGGTGGCCTCGTCCAACAGAATGATGGGCGCATCCTTCAGGAAGGCGCGGGCAATGGAAATGCGCTGACGCTCGCCGCCGGAAAGGGCGCAGCCATTCTCGCCGATGTTCGTGTTCCACTTGTCCGGCAGCTTTTCGGCAAATTCCTCGCAGTTTGCCAGCTTTGCCGCCGCAAGGACCTCCTCGTCGGTGGCCCCCTTGCGCCCCAGACGGATGTTTTCCAGGATCGTGTTGTCAAACAGGGTCACATCCTGGAACACGATGGAATACAGGCTCATGAGCTTTTCCGGGTCGATTTGAGAAACCTCCATGCCGCCCACGGTGATGCTGCCCTTCTGGTAGTCCCAGAACCGTGCCGCCAGCCGGGAAACGGTAGTTTTGCCGCCGCCGGAGGGACCCACCAGTGCCGTGACCTCCCCCTGCTTTGCGGTAAAGGAAACATCCCGCAGCACCGTTTCGCCGGAGTTATAGGCAAAGCCCACATGGTCGAACACGATATCGCAGCCCTGATTGGTCAGCTGCTCGCTGCCGGTCTGCAGGGGAGCGTCCAGAATCTCGTTCATCCGCCCTACATTGGTGCGCATGGCAATGACCGCCGCCAGATTCTGCAGCGCACCCTGCATAGGGTCGTACATCCGGGAAGCCGCCATCAGGAACAGAAACAGGGTCAGCACGTCGATACTGCCCTGCACCAGCAGCACCGCGCCGGTGAGTGCCACCGACGCAATGCCCAGCTTGAGCACCATGCTCGCAGAGGACACGAACAGCGCCGTTTCCAGCTCTGCCGCAATGGACTGCTTTTCTACAGCCCGGATTTTGCCGGAAAGGCCGGACAGATACCGCTGCTCTGCATTGCTGGCTTTCAGGTCCCGGAGGGTCTCGATGTACTCCTGAATGCCGTCCGCACAGGCCATTTTCGCCGCCATGGTCCTGCCCTGCACCTTGTCCTGCACCCGGTAGCTGCCCACTACGATGGCAACGGATACCGGGATGACCCACAGAGCTGCCAGTGCCATCCGTCCGTCAAAGGCGAACAGGCTCAGGGCAATGAGCACGGTAGAGATGAGGGAACCGAACAGACCGGGGATGAAGTGGGAGCAGTCCTTTTCCAGTACCTCGCAGTCCGCCATGATGGTGCTGGTCAGGTCGGCAAGATCCCGCTTGCCAAAGAAGGACAAGGGCAGCTTGCGCAGCCGCTCTGCAAGGGTCAGGCGGCGGGTGCCGCTCTCTTTATAGGTGGTAAAATAGGTGCCGTTGTACTGGAACCATGTGGTCAGCAAAATCAGCACAAAGCAGGCAACGCATCCCAGCAGATAAAAGATGCTTCTCCCGCTCGTAGAGCCTGCCAGCAGGTCTTTTACCAGAAGATACAGCAGCCCGGTGGGCAGCATGAACGCCATGTTCTGGAACGCACAGGCCAGAACGCCCTTTACAAGCCCCTTTGCGCCCTCCGGGGAGCTGGCTGTGGCGTGTTGAATTTTTTCGATCATTCCTTACCCCTCCTTTGCGACCTTCCACTGCACCGACGCCTGATACTCCTGCCACATCCGGGCAAACAGACCGTTCTGCGCACACAGTTCGTCCTTTGTGCCGGATTCCACAATCTGCCCATCCTGCACCACATAGATGCAGTCGGCGTTGGCGACTGTGGACAGGCGGTGCGCGATCATCAGCACGGTTTTGCCCTTGGCAAGCCGGGCAAAGGCTGCCTGCACCTTTGCTTCATTGTCCGGGTCGGCAAAAGCGGTGGCCTCGTCCAGGATCAGGATGGGCGCATTTTTCAGCATGGCGCGTGCAATGGCAATGCGCTGCTGCTCGCCGCCGGACAGATACACGCCCTTGGTGCCAATGACGGTATGGATGCCCGCCGGGAACTTTTCTATAATATCCATGCACTGCGCCGCTTTCAACGCTGCCAGCACCTCGGCTTCGGTGGCCTGCGGTCTGCCCAGACGGACGTTATCCAGAATGCTGCCCTTGAGCAGGCGGCTGTTCTGGAACACAAAGGAGATGGTATCCATCAGCTCTTCCTTGGGGATATCCCGCACATCCGCTCCGCCCACCCGGACGCTGCCGCTCTGCACATCAAAGAACCGGCAGACAAGGTTTGCCAGCGTGGATTTTCCGCCGCCGGAGGGGCCTACAAAAGCCACGGTCTGTCCCGGCCGGATCTCCAGCGAAACGCCCTTGATGACCTCGGTTTTTCCGTCGTAGCTGAAATGCACATCCTGCAACGTGACAGAGGAATCCTTCGGGTGCTGCGGAACAGCCTGAACCTGCATGGGCGCTGCCTCCAGCACCGAGTCGATGCGTGCCAGCGCATCCGCTACCACCATCTTGTTCTCACTCATATACATCATACGGGTCAGAGTCAGGGAGATCACCGGCGTGATGATGATATAGAACAGCAGGTTCAGCAGAAACTCCGGGGTGACGCCGTGGGTCGTGAACAGCAGCCCGCCCGCGATCAAAAAGGCGAACACGCCGTTGACGGCGGCGGTATAGAACATCATGGGCAGGCGCAGGTCTTTGGTGTAGGAGATGACCCACTTTTCGTACTCATCAATGGCGGCCTTGAACTTTTTGAAGGAAAACACACTCTGCCCGAAGGTCTTGACCACCGGAATGCCTCGGACGTATTCCACTGCCTCGTTGGACATGACCTCCAAGGCGTTGCCGTACTGCCGCATTTTTTCAGCCATCCGCTTGCCGGTCATGGTCGTCATAATGAGGAAAGCCAGCACCACCGGCGCAAGGCTCAGCAGCCCTAATCGCCAGTCGAACGCCAACAGCAGCACCAGCAGCCCCACCGGGGTGGCGATGGCGTTGTACTGGTCTGGCAGCTGGTGGGCAAGATAGGTCTCGGCGGCTCCGGTGCTCTCATGGATGATCTTACGCAGCTTGCCGCTGCCAAAGGTCTCGGCAAAGCCCAGCGGCAGCACCGCCAAATGCTCCGACACTGCCAGCCGCAGATTGGTCGCCACCCGGAACGCCGACAGATGGGAGCACATCAGCGCCGCAATGTAAATGAGGTAAGACAGCACTGCAAACAACACTGCCATCCAGCCGTAATGGGGGATGTTCACCGCCTGTGCATAGTCCGGTGCGACAGCCAGCACATCCCGCAAGATCATCCAGATATAGAGGAACGGGATCAGCGCCATCAGTGCGCTGACAGC
>CAKSVD010000039.1 GCA_934503275.1 uncultured Faecalibacterium sp. | reverse complement strand
GCTTGGCGCTCACATATAGTACCATACCGCAACTACTTTTGCAAGCCTTTTTTACATTTTTTTCGCCTTTTTTTGCGCTTTGTGAACTATCGCCAGTTTTCCACCGGGAACCGCCGGGTGTTTTGACGTCTCCGGCAGCGACGGTGTCCCCGCCCTATATTATTACATTATATAGGCAGCGTGAAGCCCGAACGGGTATAGACAGCGTCTTATATTACCCGTCGGAAAGCGCACCGCGCTGTCAAGACTTTCCGCGCAAAATTTTGTCCCGAAAAATATCCTCGATTTTTGGCGATTGCTACAAAACGCAAAATATAGTGGTATTTTGCTTGACTTGCCACTAGATAATGATAAAATAGAACTACATTCAGTTTGTTGGATATCGTTGTGCGCAGACGGGTATCTCTTAGAGCAAGGGATACCCGTTCACAATGCGCCTATATAGAAGGAGGAGAACCGATGAAGATCATCAAACGAAACGGTGCAGAAGTTCCTTTTGATATTACCAAGATCATCACCGCCGTTACCAAAGCCAGTGATTCTGTGGGCGGTCAGGATCGCCTGACCCGGGAGCAGATCACCCAGATCGCCGCAGCCGTCACCGACAAGTGCCAGCACCTGAACCGCGCAGTCAGCGTGGAGGAGGTGCAGGATATGGTGGAGAACCAGCTGATGGACATTCACGCCCATGACGTGGCACGGCACTATATCACCTACCGCTATGTCCAGAGCCTGAAGCGTCAGACCAACACCACCGACGAGCGCATCCTGAGCCTGATCGAATGCCAGAACGAAGAGGTCAAGCAGGAGAACGCCAACAAGAACCCCACCGTCAACAGCGTGCAGCGCGACTATATGGCGGGCGAGATCTCCAAGGATCTGACCGCTCGTCTGCTGCTGGACCCGGAGATCGTAAAAGCGCATCAGGAGGGTCTGATCCACTTCCACGATTCCGACTACTTCGCCCAGCATATGCACAACTGCGATCTGGTGAACCTGGAGGATATGCTGCAGAACGGCACCGTTATCTCCGGCACCTATATCGAAAAGCCGCACAGCTTCTCCACCGCCTGCAACATTGCCACCCAGATCATTGCACAGGTGGCCTCCAACCAGTACGGCGGTCAGAGCATCAGCCTGACCCATTTGGCTCCCTTCGTGGACGTTTCCCGCAAGAAGATCGCCGCTGAGGTAGAACTGGAGATGGAAGGGCTGGAGGTCTCTGCCGAGCGCAAAAAGGAGATCGTGGAGCGCCGTCTGCGCAACGAGATCAACCGCGGCGTGCAGACTATCCAGTATCAGGTGGTCACCCTGATGACCACCAACGGTCAGGCGCCCTTCATTACCGTGTTCATGTATCTGGGCGAGGCACGCAATCCGCAGGAAAAGGCCGACCTTGCCATCATTATCGAGGAGACCATCCGCCAGCGCTATCAGGGCGTGAAGAACGAGGCAGGTGTGTGGATCACCCCCGCCTTCCCCAAGCTGATCTATGTGCTGGAAGAGGACAACATCCGCCCCGGCACCCCCTATTACTACCTGACCGAACTGGCCGCCAAGTGCACCGCTAAGCGCATGGTGCCGGACTATATCTCGGAAAAGAAGATGCTGGAACTCAAGGTGGACAAGAACGGCGAGGGCCACTGCTACACCTGCATGGGCTGCCGCAGCTTCCTGACCCCCTATGTAGACCCCGAGACCGGCAAGCCCAAGTACTACGGCCGCTTCAATCAGGGCGTGGTCACCATCAATCTGGTGGACGTTGCCCTGAGCTCCGGCGGCAACTTTGAAAAGTTCTGGAAGATCTTTGACGAGCGTCTGGATCTGTGCCACCGCGCTTTGCAGGCACGCCATAAGCGGCTGCTGGGCACCCCCAGCGACGCTGCCCCCATCCTGTGGCAGTACGGCGCGCTGGCACGCCTGAAGAAGGGCGAAAAGATCGACAAGCTGCTGTTCGGCGGCTACTCTACCATCAGTCTGGGCTATGCCGGCCTGTACGAGTGCGTGAAGTATATGACCGGCAAGAGCCACACCGATGCCGGTGCCAAGCCCTTTGCCCTGAGCGTGATGCAGCACATGAACGACAAGTGCAACGCGTGGAAAAAGGCCGAGAACATGGACTACTCCCTCTACGGCACCCCGCTGGAATCCACCACCTATAAGTTTGCCAAGTGCCTGCAAAAGCGCTTTGGCATCGTGGAGGGCATCACGGACAAGAACTATATCACCAACAGCTACCATGTCCATGTCTCTGAGCCCATCGACGCCTTTACCAAGCTGAAGTTTGAGGCCGACTTCCAGCGCCTGTCCCCGGGCGGCGCCATCAGCTATGTGGAAGTGCCCAATATGCAGGACAATCTGGAAGCCGTTATAAGCGTGCTGCAGTTCATCTACGACAACATCATGTACGCCGAGTTGAACACCAAGTCCGACTACTGTCAGGTGTGCGGCTACGACGGCGAGATCAAGATCGTGGAGGACGACGGCAAGCTGGTGTGGGAGTGCCCCAAGTGCGGCAACCGTGACCAGAACAAGCTGAACGTTGCCCGCCGCACCTGCGGTTATATCGGCACCCAGTTCTGGAATCAGGGCCGCACGCAGGAGATCAAGGATCGCGTGCTGCACCTGTAAAAAACACCAAAATTTATTTATGATTTATATTTGGAGCGGCCTTCAGGCCGCTCCAAATATCTTTTCAGCAAACGACAGGAACATGAGCATGAACTACGCAAACATCAAATATTACGATATCGCCAACGGCCCCGGGGTGCGCACCAGCGTTTTTGTGTCCGGCTGCCGCCACCACTGCCCGGGCTGCTTCAACGCCGTGGCATGGGATTTTGACTACGGTCAGCCCTTTGATAAGACCGTGCGCAACGAGGTATTCGCCTCCTGCCAGCCGGACTATATCGCCGGGCTCTCCCTGCTGGGCGGCGAGCCCTTTGAGCCGGAGAACCAGCGGGAACTGCTGCCCTTTGTGCGCAACTTCAAGGCGCTGTACCCCGCCAAAACTGTGTGGTGCTACTCCGGCTACACTTGGGAGCAGCTTACCGGCGCAGAGCCCAGCCCCGCGCGGTGCGAGGTGACCGACGAGCTGCTGGCATTGCTGGATGTGCTGGTGGACGGCAGATTCGTGCAGGCCGAGCACGACATCTCCCTGCGCTTCCGCGGCAGCCGCAACCAGCGCCTGCTGGACGTGCCCAAGTCCCTTGCCGCCGGGCAGCCCGTGTGGTGGGAGGACGAAAAGGTGTTCGCCACCCATACCATGGAACGGTAAACCGTATTAAACCCCTCTCGTGAAAATGCGTTTGTCGCGGCCCGCAGGCCGCGACAAACGCTCTATTAAAAATAATTCTTCCGCTGAATATGTCCAAAGCAACGCGGAGGCCATTCGAAATCGTCCTGTACTAAAAGAAGCCGCTGCACAGACTGTACAGCGGCTTCTTTCTTTTTTCACTCCCGGCTGCCCACGGCGTCCTCAATGACGCGCAGGAAGGCGTTGCCGTAGCGGGCGGCTTTCTTTTCGCCCACGCCGCTGATGTTCAGCAGTTCGTCGATGCTCATGGGCTTTTTCTCTGCCATCTCCCGCAGGGTGGCATCGTTGAACACCATAAAGGCAGGCAGGTTCTGCTTGCCCGCCAAGCGCTTGCGCACGGCGTACAGGGCGTTGAGCAGCTTTTCGTCTGCCTCGCTCAGGCTGCCCGCTGCGGCGGGCCTTGCACGGCGGGGCTTTTCCAGCCGGTCGGCGCTCTGGGCAGCGCGGCGGCGGGCGTACTCCACCTGCAGCTGGGCTTCCTGCTCGGCAGCAAGGCAGCAGGAGCAGTTGCCGCACTTTTTGGGCGCAGCCTCCCCGAAGTACTGCAGCAGAAAACCGCGCAGACAGCTCTGGGTGGTGGAGTAAAAGGTCATGTACTTGAGCCGCTCCTCTGCCTTGCGGGCGGCTTCGGCCTTGACATCTGCGGGCAGACCGTTGTCGGCCTCCCGCTCCTTGTCGATAAAAAAGCGGATGGTACGCACATCCGTGCCGGAATACAGCAGGGTGCACCGGGCGGGCTGACCGTCGCGCCCGGCGCGTCCGGCCTCCTGATAATAGCTTTCCAAGTCCTTGGGCATATTATAATGGATGACGAACCGCACGTTGGGCTTGTCGATGCCCATGCCAAAGGCATTGGTGGCCACCATCACCTGCACCCGGTCATAGAGGAAATCGTCCTGATTCTGCCGCCGGGTGTCCGCGTCCAGCTTGGCGTGGTAGGCTGCCGCCCGGATGCTGCGGCTCTGCAGCAGCTGCACCGTCTCGTCCACCTGCCGGGTGGTGCTGCAATACACGATGCCCGCATGATCGCCCTCCTTGAGCACCAGTTCCAGCAGTTCCTTGGGCTTCTGGCTGGGCAGCGCCCGCCGGGTCTCGAAGTACAGGTTGGGGCGGTCGAAGCTGGTGGTCACCTCGTAGGGTGCCTGCAGTGCCAGATGGGTGCGGATATCCTCCCGCACATGGGCGGTGGCAGTGGCGGTGAACGCGCCTATGACCGGGCGGCTGGGCAGGCTGTCCACAAATGCCTTGATGCGCAGATAGCTGGGGCGGAAGTCCTGTCCCCACTGGCTGATGCAGTGCGCCTCGTCCACCGTGACCATGCTGATCTGCCGCTCCTGCGCAAACCGCTGGAAGCCCGGCATCTCCAGCCGCTCCGGCGCCACATAGATGATCTTGTACCAGCCCTCCCGGGCGCGGTGCAGCATCAGCGCCTTCTGGTTATCGGTCAGGCTGTTGTTCAGAAAAGCCGCTGCCACGCCCGCCTGCACCAGCGCTCCCACCTGATCCTTCATCAAGCTGACCAGCGGGGATACCACGATGGTAATGCCCGGCAGCAGCAGCGCCGGTACCTGATAGCAGATGGATTTGCCCGCGCCGGTGGGCATGACCGCCAGCACATCCTGCCCGGCCAGCAGGCGGCTGACGATATCCTCCTGCCCGGGGCGGAAGCTGTCGTAGCCGAAAACTTTTTTCAGGATACTGTGCGGGTTTTCCATGGTCTCCTCCGTTATATAAGTAGGTGTGCTGACGCGCAGAACGCTCAAAACCTTATCAGTATACCACAAAACCGGCACTTTTGGCAGAAAAAAGCGTCACTTTGCGTAAAAATGTACAATAACCGATCTTTCTGCCCGGGAAGGATAGCTTTTCAGGCGCGAAAATGCTATAATAAAAACACATATCTCCATGCCACCCCGCAGACTGCCCGGCATGGATTATGCAACGTAAAAAGGAGCATTTATAATATGCAGCAGAAACTTATCACCTTTGCCGTGCCCTGCTACAATTCGGCAGCCTATATGCGTCACTGCATCGAAACACTGCTGAGCGCAGGCGAGCAGGCCGAGATCATTCTGGTGGACGACGGCTCCGTCAAGGATGATACCCCCGCTATCTGCGACGAGTACGCCGCAAAGTACCCCACCATCGTCAAGGCCATCCATCAGGAGAACGGCGGCCACGGCGAAGGCGTCAATCAGGGCATCCGCAACGCCACCGGCCTGTACTACAAGGTAGTGGACAGCGATGACTGGCTGGACACCGACGCCCTGAAAAAGGTGCTGGAGCGCCTGACCACGCTGGTTTCCCGCGGCACCGCGCCGGATCTGATGATCTGCAACTATGTGTACGAGCACGTTGAGGACGGCACCAGCCATACCGTGCGCTACACCAACGTGTTCCCGCAGAACCGCCTGTTCGACTGGGTGCACGTCCGGCACTTCCGCCCGGATCAGAACCTGCTGATGCACTCGGTCATGTACCGCACCGAGGTGCTGCGCCAGTGCGGCATGGTGCTGCCCAAGCACACCTTCTATGTGGACAACATCTTTGTGTACCAGCCCCTGCCCTACGTCAAGAGTATGTACTATATGGATCTGGACCTGTACCGCTACTTCATTGGCCGCGCAGACCAGAGCGTGAACGAGAGCGTAATGATCGGCCGTGTGGACCAGCAGCTGCGGGTCACCAAGCACATGATCGACTGTCAGGATCTGGACGCGCTCAAAGACCAGAAGCGTCTGCGCGCCTACATGGTGCACTACCTCTCTGTGATGATGGCGGTCAGCGACATCTTCCTGCTGCTGGACGGCAGCGCCGAGGCACACGCCAAAAAGGCAGAGTTGTGGCAATACCTCAAGGATCACGTTACCCCCGGCGTCTACCGCGCCGTGCGCGTGAACCTTGGCGGCCTGACCGACCTGCACTTCCCCGGCGGTGATAAGGTTGTCGTAGCCACCTACCGCCAGCTGCGCAAGATCTTCAAGTTCAACTAAGGGTAAAACCCTCTCAGTCATCGCTGCGCGATGCCAGATTCCCCCTTTTGTCACCTACGGTGACATTTTCCCCCGGCCGGGGGAAATCTGTCCTCTCAAGGGGGAGTTTTTTTGCATCTTACGGTCAGCACAAAAGCCTTTCCGCAAGAAATCATTCTCTTAAATTTCGGGATAGCGGAACGCCTGCGGGTGTTCCGCTATCCTTTTTTACGGCTGGGATGCAAAGGGATACGGCAGTTGAACTACCCGCATCCCGTCCTTTCTCGTCCTGTTTCTGTCTTTTCGTCTCAAAATCTGCACGAAACGCGCAGGATGGTTGCTTTTCCTCCGTTGTTCCGGTATACTGGATACGTTTTCCCATTTTGACCCCGCAATGGATTTCACACAGGAGTTCGATACTTTTTTGACAAGGAGGAACCGAGTGCTGCGGCCTTTGGCTGCGCACCCAATACAAACCACATTATGGAACAAATGTTGATCTGTCTGTCCCTTGCCCTGATCGCCGGCCTGCTCATGTCACGCGCTGCCAAGGCCGTGCGTCTGCCCGCCGTCACCGCTTACCTGCTTACCGGCCTGCTGCTGGGCCCCTTCTTTCTGGGTCGGCTGGGGCTGAGCCGTTTCGGCTTTGGCTTTGGCAGCCTTGCCGCCGTGGAGGGCTACGGCATCCTCACGCAGGTGGCGCTGGGCTTTATCGCCTTCGTCATCGGCAACGAGTTCCGTCTCAGCGCCCTGAAGCACATGGGTCGCCGCGCCGTGACCGTGGGCATTGCGCAGGCGGTGATCACCACCGCGCTGGTGGATATCGCCCTTGTTGCCCTGCACTTTGCCCGCCCGGACGTCATCTCGCTGGCCTCTGCCATCACGCTGGGCTCCATTGCCGCCGCCACCGCCCCTGCCGCTACCCTGATGGTGGTCAAGCAGTATAAAGCCGACGGCCCTTTGACCAAGCTGTTGCTGATGGTAGTCGCCATTGACGACGCCGTGGGTCTGGTGCTGTTCTCGGCCTCCTACGGCGTGGCAAACGCGCTGGAGCAGGGCCGCATCGACCCTGTGAGCGTGGTACTGGATCCGCTGCTGGAGATCGCGCTCTCGCTGGCGCTGGGCGCTGCCGCCGGTTACCTGCTGAACCTGCTGGAGGTCTACTTCCACTCCCGCTCCAAGCGCATGAGCCTTTCGGTGGCCTTTGTGCTGCTGACCGTGGGCTTGTCCATGACCGAGTTTGAGATTAATGGCACCCGCTGCGGCTTCTCGCTGCTGCTGGTGTGCATGATGACCGGCACCGTGTTCTGCAACGTCTGCCCCACCTCGGACGAACTGATGGACCGTCTGGACCGCTGGGTGTCCCCCATCAACATCCTGTTCTTCGTGCTGTCCGGCGCAGAACTGGACCTGACCATCCTCACCAACCCCATGGTGCTGCTCATCGGTGTGGTGTACATCGTGGCGCGCTCTGCCGGCAAGATCAGCGGCTCCTTCCTGAGCTGCCGCGCCACCAGCTGCAGCCCCGCCATCCAGAAGTATCTGGGCATCACCCTGCTGCCGCAGGCCGGTGTGGCGCTGGGCATGGCTGCCACTGCCGCCGAGTTGTCGGACGGCCACATGGTGCGCAACGTGGTGCTGTTCTCGGTGCTGGTGTACGAGCTGGTAGGCCCCACCCTGACCAAGATCTCGCTGACCGCCGCCGGAGAGATCCGCCCCGAGGGACGCACCAGCGCCCGCGTGGAGAACCAGCCCGAAGCCCCTGTGGAGTTAAGCTGAGACGATCTGAAATGCGCTCCGCGTTGCTCTGCGCATAGTCAGAGGAAGAATTATTTATAATTTGTAAATCGGGAAAATCTGCGGATTTTCCCGATTTACTTTTTCACGGGAGGGGTCGCAACCGGAAGCGGCAACTGCCGCGCTTGCTCCCCCGAGAGGGCCGACTTCCCCCGGCCGGGGGAAGATGTCACCGCAGGTGACAAAAGGGGGAATCTGTCGCGCAGCGACTGAGGGGCTATAAATGGAGAAGCGAAAAAAGCGTTAAAGCGATAGCGCCGACTGGCGCAGCGCTAGCTTTTTTGTGCTTCGACTTCTGCTTTAGGATTGTCAAGGGCGAGCAGCCCTTGGCCCGTTGCGGGGTGGGTGGAGTCCAGAGGTAGGGAGGGGGGAGTCGGAACACCCCTCCCTGCCTCTGGCCCAGCGGAGCGTCCCTGCCCGCCGCTGTCAGGCAGAAACTTTCCCCGCGGAGCGCGCACTTTTCTGGTTCTCTTTTGGTGTCAAAAGAGAACATCCACGGGCTACCACCTCCTGCCCCACCTTTACGCGCAAAAGGTTGTTTTTTGTCGAATCAGCACGCAATCATTGACGAATGGTGTTATTTTTTGTATACTAAGCTTATCAGCTCTGGCACAATTTTCCTGTTGTGTCAGTGGTTGCTAAATAGGAATAGTGAAGGAGAATGACACATTATGAAAAGCACTGGCATCGTTCGCGGCATTGACTCGCTGGGACGGATCGTTCTGCCGAAGGAGTTGCGCACCAGTATGCACCTCGACACCGACACCAAATTGGAGATCTTTGTGGATGGGGACGCCATCGTCCTGAAGAAGCACCGCCCCGCCGGCAGCTGCGATTTCTGCGGCGAGGTAGACGAGCAGGCCATCCAGTTCGGCGGCTACTGCATCTGCAGCGCCTGCCGTCGCAAACTCAGCGCACTGTAACTCAGAAGGGAGGCCCTTTCCATGAGTCAGTTCATCGACTTTACCCTTCCCTCCACCGTGCCGGGGCGCACCCTGCACGGCTTTCGCTGCGTCCCGGAGGGTCAGGTGCGGGCGGTGCTGCAGCTGTCCCACGGCATGGTAGAGTTCATCGACCGCTACCGTCCCTTGGCGGAATATCTGGCCGACTGGGGCATTCTGGTCACCGGCCACGACCATCTGGGACACGGTGCCTCCATCCGCACCAAGGAGGACTACGGCTATTTTGCCGAGCCGGACGGCAACCGCGCCGTGCTGGCCGACCTGCACGCCGTAACCGTGCTTACCAAGCAGCTGTACCCGAACCTGCCCTACTTCTTGCTGGGGCACAGCATGGGCTCTTTCTACGCCCGGCAGTATCTGTGCGAGTATGGCCGGGAGTTAGCCGGTGCCATCATCATGGGCACCGGCTTCCAGCCCAAGGCGCTGGTCAAAGTCGCCAAGACCCTTTGCCGGGTGCTGGCCACTTTCCACGGCTGGCACTACCGCAGCAGTCTTGTGGCCAACCTTTCCTTTATGGGCTACAACAAGGGGCTGGAGGGCCGCACCACCCACGACTGGCTCAACCGCGACCAGGCCGAGGTGGACAAGTATCTGGCGGAGGAGCGCTGCACCTTTACCTTTACGCTGAACGCCTATTACAGTATGTTCAGCGGCATCCTGCGCCTGCACGACCCGGCTTTTCTGGCACGGAT
>CAKSVD010000038.1 GCA_934503275.1 uncultured Faecalibacterium sp. | reverse complement strand
GCCGTGATTTACGCCCGCTATTCCAGCGATAACCAGCGTGAGGAATCCATCGAAGGCCAGATTCGTGAATGTACGGCCTACGCCGAAAAGAACGGCATTACCGTGGTCAAGCACTACATTGACCGCGCCCTTTCCGCCAAAACCGATAACCGCCCGGACTTCCAGCAGATGATCAAGGACAGCGAGAAACGGTTGTTTGACATTGTGCTGGTCTGGAAGCTTGACCGTTTTGCCCGAAACCGCTATGATTCGGCCCACTATGAGTACCAGTTGGAACGAAATCATGTCAAGCTGGTATCTGCCACGGAGCCTATCTCTGACAGCCCTGCGGGTATCATGGTCAAGAGTATGCTCACCGGCATGGCTGAATACTACTCGGCAGAACTTTCTGAAAAAGTTGTGCGCGGCATGACCGAGAATGTTCTGAAGGGGAAGTACAACGGCGGCACGATTCCCATTGGTTTTAAGGTGGATGAAGAGAAGTTCTTTCAAGTCGATCCGCTGAAAGCTCCCTTTGTGGTAGAAGCCTTCCGGCGGTACAATGAGGGCGCGACCATGAAAGAACTGATGAACTGGCTGAACGACAGTGGCGTGACCACCAACCGCAACCAGAAGTTTACCTACAACAGTGTTCAGAAACTGTTGACGAACAAACGGTACATCGGAGAAAACCACTTCAAAGACATCGTAATGCCCGACAGCATCCCGGCCATCGTGGACAAGGATTTGTTTGAGGAAGTGCAGCAAAAAATCAAGAAGAACAGCCGCGCTCCTGCCCGTCACAAGGCCGAGGATGATTATCTGCTCACCACCAAGCTGTTCTGCGGAATGTGCGGTGCCATGATGTTCGGCGAGTGCGGTACTGGTAGAAACAAGGTAGTTCATCATTATTATAAGTGTGCCACTGCGAAGCGTTTCAAGACCTGTAAGAAAAAGACCGTCCGTAAAGAGTGGCTGGAAGATTTGGTCATAGCTGAAACCATGAAGCTGATTCAGGACGATGCCGTGATTGATGCCATCGTTGCGGAAGTGATGGAGTTGCAGGATCAGGAAAACACCACTCTCCCTTTGCTGGAAAAGCAGATGCGCGAGGTAGAGAACGGCATTGAAAATATGCTGAACGCCATTCAAGCAGGTGTGCTGACCAACTCCACCAAATCGCGTTTGGAAAAGCTGGAAGCCCAGCAGAAAGAACTTGAGGTTCGGATCGCCGAAGAAAAAATCGCTCGGCCTCGGTTAAGCGAAAATCAGGTTCGGTTCTGGCTGACCCGGTTCCGCAAGCTCGACCCGAACGTGAAAAGCCACCGGGAAACGCTTATCAATACGTTTGTGAACGCCGTTTATCTCTATGATGAAAAAGTTTTGATTACATTCAACTACAAAGACGGCACAAAAACCATCACTTTCGATGAGATTGCCGCCAAAGATGCCCCAGAGGGCAATGGTTCGGATTTGGGTTGCTTCGCTCCACCAAGAACTCCGGTATCCAATGGGTATCGGAGTTTCTGTTTTATCTGTCTTGCAAAATGGGTTGCAAGGGTGGATTCGAACAGCTGCGGCGCTGTCGCAGAAGACAGCGCAAAAACAGCCCAGTGGGCTGTTTTTAGCAGCGCGGCTCGCGCAATCCACCCGCGCCCACCCATATTGCTGCCGCCGGAAGGATCATCAGCGAGGCAAAGAGCCCGGTCATTCTGGCCGGTGCCGGTGGATTACAGCGAAAACATGAAGCTTTCCACCCACCTGAAGGAGGTATATCAGCAGAGCGAGGAATAAATTTGTATCATCCCAACTTTTCATCACAGGCTCCTGAAACGTAAAAAGTCCCATGCCAACACCTTGACGGTGCAGACATGGGACTTTTTTGTTTTACCCTTATGCCCAGTTCATCCGGCCATAGCGGGTGGTCAGCTGGCAGATCTCTTTTTGGAGTTTCTTTGTCAGCTGGGTCTTTTTCAGTCTCCAGCGCCAGTTCTGGCCTACGGTGGAGGGCTTATTGATGCGGGCGGCGTTATCCAGCCCAAGCCAGTCCTGCATGGGGATGATACACCTTGCCGCTGCGCTGCGCAAAATCAGCGCGATCATGCTTTTATAAAGCTGTTCGTCCGGGGTGGCGTAGTCGTACAGGTAATCCCGCACCATAGCGCGTTCGGCATCAGAGATAGTCTGGTACCACGATACCAGCGTCTCGTTGTCGTGGGTGCCGGTGTACGCCACGCTGTTCACCGGGTAGTTGTGGGGCAGATAGTCGCTGGCGCTGCCGGTATCGCGGGAGTCAAAGGCAAATTCCAGCACCTTCATGCCGGGGAAGCCGCTGTCCCGCACCAGCTGCCGCACGGTGTCGCTCATGTAGCCGAGATCCTCTGCAATGATCTCCCGCTTGCCCAGCGCCTGCTCCACCGCGCGGAACAGCTCGATGCCGGGGCCTTTTTCCCAGTGGCCGTCCACGGCGGTCTCGCTGCCGTAGGGGATGGAGAAATACTCATCGAAGCCGCGGAAATGGTCGATGCGCACCACATCGTACAGTTCGAAGCAGTACCACAGCCGGGTGATCCACCACTGATAGCCGGTCGCGCGGTGGGCTTCCCAGCGGTAGAGCGGGTTGCCCCACAGCTGACCGGTGGGGGAAAAACCGTCCGGGGGAACGCCCGCCACTGCGGTGGGCAGGTTTTCCTTGTCCAACTGGAACAGCCCCGGGTTTGCCCAAGCGTCTGCCGAATCCAGCGCCACATAGATGGGGATATCGCCAATGATCTGAATACCCTTGCTGTTGGCGTAGGCTTTCAGTTTGTGCCACTGCTCGTCGAACTTGAACTGAAGATACTTGTAGTACTCCACCTCAAAGTACAGTTCTCGGCGGTAGTAGTCCATCGCGGGCTGCCAGCGCAGACGGATATCCTCTGCCCACTCGATCCACGGCTTGCCCTCAAAGCGGCCCTTCACCGCCATGAACAGGGCAAAATCGTCCAGCCACCACTTGTTTTTCTCGCAGAATGCCGTAAACGCCTCGTTGTGGCCGATATCGCTGCGGGAATACGCCAGCCGCAGCAGACGGCCGCGCTCGGTATACAGGCGGCTGTAATCAATGTCGTCTGCCTTGCGGCCAAAGTTTGCCTTTTTGCACTCGGCGGCGGTCAGCACTCCTTCCTCCACCAGTGCGTCCAGACTGATGAAATAGGGGTTGCCCGCAAAGGCGGAAAAGCTCTGATACGGGCTGTCGCCGTAGCTGGTCACACCCAGCGGCAGGATCTGCCAATAGGTCTGCCCGGCTTCCTTGAGCCAGTCCACAAAGTCGTATGCTTCCTGCGAAAAGCAGCCGATGCCGTAAGGGGACGGCAGACTGCTGATGGGCAGCAAAATGCCTGCACTTCTCTGCATCTTCATTTACCTTCCTTTATAACTCGATCAAAACACCTGCATGGTCAGATACCTGCGGCTCCTGCAGGCCGCTGAACACCACCCGGCTGCTCTTGACGGCCACTGCCTTGGAGCACCAGATCTGGTCGATGCGTTTTTTTGCCGCTGCATCCGGGGCGTCCCGCCAGCCGTCAATGGCCTCCACCACCGTGTAGCCCTCGTCCCGCTGCTGCGCCATGCAGTAGGTATCCTGCCAGCCGCTGCGCCGGACAAGGTCGTAGCCCTCGCCCCGCACGTCGGCTTCACTGTTGAAGTCGCCCAGCAGAAAGGCGGTCTTTTTGGCGCCCGCTGCCTGCGAAAGCTTTTCCCACTGGGGGGCGAAAGGCTCTACCTCGTCCTTCCACCAGCCCAGATGCACCGTATAATACCAGACATCTCCTGCACAGATGCCCAGCGTGCGGCGGGTCCTCCAGTTTCTGTAATCGCTAGACTGGCTCAGCAGCAGGTTTTCGGCATCGGTGATGGGTGCACGGCTGAATACCGCCGCACCCTCATCGTATATGTCGTAGCCCACCTTTGCCGGGAGCCAACTCCAATAGTAGTGCACGCCACGCACTTCCAGCATTTTTGCCACGGCTGCGGCGTGGTTGTCTGCTTTCAGCAGCACGGTATTGCCGGGGCAGGGGTAGTACCCCGCCGGAACCTCTGCCAGCAGCGGCGCAGCGGCGGTCTGGTTCACCTCCTGCAGGGCGAACACCTCCGGCTGCTCCTTGGCGATGAAGTCTACAAAAATCTCCCGCTTTGCCTCATGCTCCGGGATGATAAGGCTATGGGTATTCAATGTCAGCAGTTTCATAGTTTTTTACAGAATATCATTGATATCAGATTTCAGAACGTCCGCCTTGGGGCCGTACACCGCTTGAATGCCGTCGCCCTTCACCAGCAGGCTCAGAGCGCCCTCTGCCTTCCATGCGGCAAGGTCGGCAACCTTGGCGGGGTCTTTCACGGTAACGCGCAAACGGGTCATGCAGGCATCCACCAGCACGATGTTCTCCCGACCGCCCAGCAGGGCGATGATGCGCTCGGCCTGACCGTTACCGGCCTTTTTGTCGGCCTTCTTCTCGGTCTTTGCGGCGGCGGCAGAATCGTCCGCGTTGTCATCGGTGTAATTGCCCAGACGACCCGGCGTTGCCAGCTGAAGCTTGCCGATCATGAAATAGGCCACGAAGTAGCCGATGGCAAAGAATGCGATCACACAAATCACAAAGTTGATGATATCGCCGCCCAGACCTGCCTGCAGGGACATGGGGATGCGGGTGATGAACTCCAGATTGCCGAAGGAGTGCAGGCGCAGATG
Source organism: uncultured Faecalibacterium sp. (assembly GCA_934503275.1). Taxonomy (GTDB): domain Bacteria; phylum Bacillota; class Clostridia; order Oscillospirales; family Ruminococcaceae; genus Faecalibacterium. The sequence goes on along the minus strand of CAKSVD010000038.1, from coordinate 5,598 downwards.
GATGATGCCCGCCATAGCGAAGGCACAGCCCTGCAGCAGTGCGTACACGATGTACAACGGCATGGCGCAGAACATGAACATGAATTCCAGCGGCTCGGTGACGCCGGTCAGGAACACAGCCAGTGCGGTGGAGATGAACATGGACTTATAGTTTGCACGCTTGTCGGCGTCCACACGGCGGAACATAGCCAGTGCAATGCCCAGCAGCAGACCGGTGGCACCGATCATCTGACCAACCTTGAAGCGGGCGGGGGTGACGGTAGCCAGCAGGTTGTTGTAAGCGGCCATATCGCCGGCCTTTTTGAAGTTGATGAGGTCGTTTGCCCATGCCAGCCACAGCGGATCCTGACCAAACACCTGACTGCCCGCGTTGACGCCGGTAGCGATGGTGTAGGTGCCGCCGAAGGAGGTGTAGTTCATGGGGATGGTCAGCATATGGTGTAAACCGAAAGGCAGCAGCAGACGCTCCAGCGTACCATAAATGAACGGAGCCAGAACGGGAGAGGTCTCGGAGGAGTTTGCGATCCAGATGCCGAAGTTGTTGATGCCGGTCTGCACCACAGGCCAGAACAGCGACAGCACGATGGAGATGACCACCGAGTAGGCAATGACCACCATAGGCACGAAGCGCTTGCCGTTGAAGAAAGCCAGCGCATCCGGCAGCTTGCGGAAGTTGTAATATTTATTGTAAGCCACGCCGCCCACAAAACCGGCAATGATGCCCACAAACACGCCCATGTTCAGCGCCGGTGCGCCCAGCACGGAGGTGAAGTAGCCGTTGACGGCGATCTCCTGCCCGAACAGGGTGTGGGTCACGGCGTCAGGGTCTGCCAGCATGGCGCTGGTGACGCCGAAGATGTTGCCGGTGATGACGTTGATAAGAGCAAACGCCAGCACGGCGGCAAACGCGCCGCCCGCACGCTCCTTTGCCCAACTGCCGCCAATGGCGACAGCGAACAGGATGTGCAGGTTATTGATGACCGCCCAGCCGATATTTTCCATCGTGGTGCCGATGGTCATGACCGCTGCGATGTCGCCGCCGCCCATTTGCACCAGCTTGCCCAGACTGATCATCAGACCGGCAGCCGGCATGACAGCGATAACCGTCATCAGCACCTTACCCAGCTTCTGTAAGAAGTCAAAGTTGATGAGCCCCTTTTTGCCCGAGGCCGCTTTTGTTGTTGCCATGATGTTCCTCCTCATTCCTTTTTGCATTGTTTTGTGCAACCGTTGCGTTTAATTTGCACAACTTTACGCAACAAGAATAACCCATCGCCGCAATTTTTACAAGAGTTTTCTGAGGTAAAAATGTTTTTTCTATATTTTGCACAAGTGAACGCACGCTTATTTGTGGAAATTGGCGAAGGTACGCAGGTGTGTCGTTGCACGGTTTACGCAATTTCGTGCGCAAACATTGACATTGCGTGCAAACGGCTTTACAATAGAACTACTATATCAGGGAGGAACAGACTATGGCAGTTACCATTAAGGATGTCGCAGCGGCGGCGGGCGTTTCGCCCTCCACGGTATCCCGCACCTGCAAGGACAGCCCTTCCATCAGTCGGGAGACCAAGGAGCGGGTGCGCCGCATCATGGCGCAGCTGGGCTACGAGCCGAATTTTGAGGCCGAGCCTGTGGAGGCTTTTTCCAAGACCATCGGCATCATTCTGCCCTCCTCCCAGCGGGACGTCTACGAAAACGCCTTTCACCTCGAGATCATCCGCGGCATCGGGCAGTTCTGCAACCAGCGACGGTATGTGAACACGGTCATCACCGGACAGGACGATGCCGAGGTGCTGGACGCCATCCAGAGCATGGTCGCCAACGCACAGGCAGATGGCTTTATCCTGCTCTATTCTAAAAAGGACTGCCCTGTGGCGGCATATCTGCGCAATGAAGGGCTGCTCCATGTCATTGTAGGCAAAGCGGCGCAGTCCGCAAACCAGACCATCTATATCGACAATGACAACGCACTTGCCGGGGAGGAAGCCGCCGATTACCTTTATGAGATGGGCCACCACCGCATTGCGTATTTCGGGGTCAGCAACGCCATGCTGTTCTCCGCAGAGCGCAAGCGTGGCTACCAGATGTCCCTGCTCAAGCACGGCATCACCCCGCGCGAAGAGGACTGCGTGGAGATTGACACCCTGAACGACGCCTATGAGGGGGCGCTGAAAGCCCTGCTCACCGCGCCGGACCACCCCACCGCCATGCTGGTCAGCGATGACATCCTTGCCGTGGTGCTGGAGCAGTTCTGCGGCAAGCTGGGACTGCACGTCCCGAAGGACCTGTCCATCGTGTCCTTCAATAACTCCTTGTTCTCCCGCATCACCAGCCCACAGCTGACCACTGTGGACGTCAATCCTTACCAGCTGGGCATGGAAGCCGCCAGCCAGACTATCAACCACATCGAGAACCCGAATCTTCTGGCAACAAAGATCATCGTGCCGCATAAACTCATCCCACGGGAGAGTTGCTGCCCGCCGGAGATCTGATAAAATAACAGGGCTGCTTTCCCTTTTTCAGAGAAGAGGGGCACAGAGCCTTGATATGCAAAAAGCCCGTTTGCCCCTGCGATCGACCAGATAAAATCTTTGGCATTGTGGTCAAATTTGTGGTCAAAACCAAATGAGACCAGCCCATAAACGAATCATAACCCCGCGTGAAAACGCGGGGTTTGCAGAACGGCCCCATAGGGGCCATAATACCAGCCGCGCCTAAAGGCGCACAATGAGCGACGTCAACCGCACACTGACGTCGCTTTTACTTTCTCATACTATCTGTAGGCACTTCTGGCGAATCGTCGTTATCGAAGTCAGCTACATTCTTGAATGGATCTTCGTATTCCTTGAAGCTCAACTTCTTAGCTTTCCGTATATCACTTTCCTGCGATATTTCGGTACTAGCACTATGTGATATTTGCAATTCCAGCTCGTATGTGATAAACTTTTCTCGTCCATATGGATGAACCTCCTTTTGCTTTAGTATGCGGTTGGCGTTACCCGCTTCTAATTATAGCAAAAGGAGGTTCTTTTTCTACCGTTTCAACGCTACGGCTCTTTTCTTCCACAAGCATAGCTTGTGGTTTTCTATATGAAGCATTTTGAATTTGGATTTTGAAAAATCCGATTCAAAAATCGCGAGTTGGTACCAGCTCGCACTGCTTGCTGGCACTGCGTACCGTAAAACTCCCGTTTCAATCTTCACGAGTGATTTTTCTTGGAAGAAGCCCCGCCGAAGAACATCTGCCCGACATTATACAAGCGAAAGAATGTATGAAAAAGAAGAAGCACATCTCAGAAGAGCAGCATTATCTATGTGAAATCGGTCTGGAAAAGATGCCATATGGATCTTCCTGGCTCTACAAATCTTATACAGAGGAAAGCCTCACGCACATCACGATTACGGCCTATTATAATGTGGACGAGGCGTTTCTTCAAACTCCCACTGCAGCATGGGGAAATCTATGGGATTGCCGTGCCGCGCTTCGCAAGTTGGTATCCTCCGTCTATCTGGAAAGCGATTTGAACCTTCCATTCGGAAAAAACGGAAAATTCTTATTCCAACTTGGGTATACTCCTGTTGTGTCCGACATGAAGAAAATCGTTCAGAAAACTGCCGCATTGTCTTTCCCCAAATGGGCGTTAGCCGTATGGGATATGGATACTGCAACATTATATATGGTCAAATACGACAGAAGTCATTGATTTTCTTTGTTTATCTGTGATACCATTCGTTACGAGACCAACGGCGTTGCTCTCTTCGCTTATGGTGGAGACTCCGGCACTCAAAGAAACTTTCCGAAAAACACAACGAGGTGACCATTTTTGAAACGTCGAACTTTTCTTGTCTGCACCGCTGCACTTTTTTGCGGTGCGTTTCTGGCAGGGGGCTGCACTCAAAAAACCTCTCAGCCCGTCCTTCAGCAAATCGAATACTCCAATTTAGCAGATTCGGATACACAGGATCTTCTTTCCAAACTTTTGCAGGATGCCGGCGTATCCGACCTGCGGATACAGACCTTCTTTGATCATGTGCAAAAGTTCAACAATGCTGTGGACCCGGCATGGCTCACCACAGGGTTTGAAAATGCCAAGCCTTTGGATCTGAAATACGATCCTTACTCCATGCAGGACGCATGGACAGAAAAATACGATACCTTCCCCGGCTGGAACTGTCGAATCACCGCTTGTGGGCTGTTCGGTGATTTTATCACTGTCACGGGCAAGGCAGACCTTGACTCAGCCGAGGACACCCTGTTTATGGACTATGAAACACTGGATTCTGACCCGGAATCCCTTTGCGGCGACGAACGGCAAAAGTTTGATGCGCTGTTCGCCCCAGTTAAAACCACTAATACGACCGATATTCCTACCCATTTGAAAACGATTCAACAGGAATGGAAGAAACGCGGTCTCTCCTTCGTAGAAGATGATAAGATCCGTCTCGTCTCCGTAGTCCTGCACGATCAGTTCTCTGAAACGGACAATTCTCTTATGATCGGTCATGTCGGCGTTATGCTTCCCACATCGGATGCAGTATATTTCGTCGAAAAGGTCGCTTTTCAGGAGCCGTATCGCTTGTTGAAGTTCAAAAATCGAACCGAGTTGAGCGATTATCTGATGCTGAAATACGACAACTCGTGGGGACAGGATACTGCCCACACCTTTATTATGGAAAATTCAGACCTGATGGACGGCTGGCGCATTCTTGACGAACAGAAAGACGCAAGCTAAAAGCATCGCATCCGTTGGGAGCCGTTCGGTCTGACAGACCATTCGCCCTCTGATACCAAAAGGACGCTGCAACCTCTCACCCAGAGGCGGCAGCGTCCTTTTTTATATCGGAATGTTTTGTTCGCAGGGGAACTCCGGGCTTATGACAGGGTATGTATAATGTGCAGAGCCATATCAGCATTTTCTTTGTCCACAAACACCTCTGTGACATACCTCGGTTTTATGCCGAGAGTTCCAATTCTCGCTTGGTCAAATGTGTTATGCCGATTGACATCTTTGGATTTGCAATAGAATTTAATTCCAGCTGCCGCCAACGCATCCGTGATGCGATTGCATTGGTAAGGGTCAGAAACTGTTGCGACTAGCGATTTGAAAAAATGCTCTAACATAAAGAGACCTCCTCGTATACACTCTAATCTCGTACAAAGCCATCCGGCACATAATGGTCGCTGTATCCATTCGGGAGTTGTTCCAACGGTTCGCCGTCAACTTGATATGTCAGGTACATCTCAACAGGCAGGAACTTCTGAATCATCGTATAGACCGCCTTGCGGAAGTCTGCGCTTACTGCAAGCGCACTGAGGGTCAGAATTACCAGCGTCAGGGCCGCAACAAGCACCCGTTTCAGCATAGGGCGGCGTTTATGCAACGCCGCTTTCAGGTGAGCATCCCATCGGGACGTGTCCGGGTAGAGTTCTTTTAGCTGTGCCGAAGTTGGCATAGACATAATCGCCCATGTGAACGTGCTTTCCGCCCCAATTGGCGTGAAACGGCGGCTCAATCCACTGCAAGCATTTCTTTCAAAAGCTGCGCCCGTTTTGCGTGTTCGGAAGGGCGGGTATGATTATAAGCATACAGCCGC
>CAKSVD010000037.1 GCA_934503275.1 uncultured Faecalibacterium sp. | reverse complement strand
TAATTTTAATAAGAAGGAGAACTTATTATGAAAAAGATGATCACTCGTCGTAACTTCCTGAAGGCCGCTGGCGTTTCTGCCGCTGCTCTGGGTCTGGCTGCCTGCGGCGGCTCCTCCAGCAGCACCGCTTCCTCTGCTGCCAGTTCTACCGCTGCTTCCAGCACCGCTGCAAAGGCAGACGGCAAGGTCTACTACCTGAACTTCAAGCCCGAGCAGGATCAGGATTGGCAGGATCTGGCCGCTGAGTACACCAAGGAGACCGGCGTGCCTGTGACCGTTGTCACCGCCGCTTCCGGCCAGTACGAGACCACCCTGATGAGCGAGATGGAGAAGAGCGAGGCTCCCACCCTGTTCCAGGTGAACGGTCCTGTGGGTCTTGCTAACTGGAAGGATTACTGCTACGATCTGTCCGGCAGCCCTGTCTACGGCGAACTGACCAGTGACTCCTTTGCACTGAAGGACGGCGACGCTGTTACCAGCATTGCATACGTTATCGAGACCTACGGCATCATCTACAACAAGGAACTGCTGACCGCTGCCGGTTACAAGCAGGAGGACATCAAGGGCTTTGCCGACCTGAAGAAGGTCGCTGATGACATTCAGGCCCGTAAGGCTGAGCTGGGCGTGGACGGTGCTTTCACCTCCGCCGGCATGGACAGTTCTTCTGACTGGCGCTTCAAGACCCATCTGGCAAACCTGCCCATCTACTACGAGTACAAGGCAGACGGCATCGGCTCTACCGACGCCATCAAGGGCACCTATCTGGATGACTACAAGCAGATCTGGGATCTGTACATCACCGATTCCACCTGCGATCCCAAGCTGCTGGCTTCCAAGACCGGCAACGACGCTGTGGCTGAGTTTGTGGGCAAGAAGGCTGTGTTCTACCAGAACGGCACCTGGGCTTACAATGACGTGAAGGATCTGGGCGACGACAATCTGGGTATGCTGCCCATCTACATCGGCGCTGAGGGCGAGGAGAATCAGGGTCTGTGCACCGGTTCTGAGAACTTCTGGTGTGTCAACAACACCTCTTCCGAGGCCGACATTCAGGCTACTCTGGACTTCCTGTACTGGTGTGTCACCTCTGAGACCGGCACCAGCGCGATGGCTGATAAGATGGGCTTCGTCATCCCCTTCAAGAAGGCTAAGGACTCCACCAACCCCCTGATCACCATTGCAAACCAGTATGTGGCCGACGGCAAGACCAGTGTGGACTGGTGCTTCTCCACCATGCCTTCCGAGGAGTGGAAGAACGGCGTGGGCAGCGCTCTGACTGCATACGCAGCAGGCACCGGCAAGTGGGACGACGTTGTCACCGCATTTGTGGATGGCTGGGCCAAGGAGTACAAGCTGGCCAACGGCTAAGTCTTTGACCGGAGATCTCCCTAGGAATTAAAATGGGAGGCGGGCGATAAGTTCGCCCGCCTCCTTTCCTTTTTATCAGACAGCTCCTTCAGGAGGTATATCATGCAAAAAGCCATTAGTAAATACTGGCCGATATTTGTGCTGCCTACTCTGGTTGCCTTTATCATCGGCTTCATCTGGCCCTTTATCTGGGGCGTTTACCTGTCCTTCCAGCGGTTCACTACCGTTTCCAAGACCACCTTTGTGGGCATTCAGAACTACATCTCGGTATTTCAGGATTCCACCTTCCTGCACGCCTTCGGCTTTACGGCGGTGTTTACCGTGGTGAGCACCGTGCTCATCAATGTGTGCGCCTTTGCCATTGCGCTGGTGCTGACCCGCGGCATCAAGGGCACCAACATCTTCCGTACCGTGTTCTTTATGCCCAACCTGATCGGCGGCATCCTGCTGGGCTATATCTGGCAGATCCTGCTCAACGGTGTGCTGGCCAACCTGCAGAAGCCCCTGCTGGCACTGGATGCCAAGGCCGGTTTTGTCGGTCTGGTCATCCTGATGTGCTGGCAGCAGATCGGCTACATGATGATTATCTATGTGGCCGGCCTGCAGAGCGTGCCCGGCGACCTGATCGAGGCCGCTAAGATCGACGGTGCAAACGACCGCGAGATCCTGTTCAAGATCAAGATCCCCATGGTCATGCCCAGCGTGACCATCTGCACCTTCCTGACCCTGACCAACAGCTTCAAGCTGTTCGACCAGAACGTGGCCCTGACCGCAGGCGAGCCCGCCAACGCAAGTGAAATGCTGGCTCTGAACATCTACAACACCTTCTACGGCCGCTCCGGTGCGCAGTGGAAGGGCATCGGTCAGGCAAAGGCCGTGGTGTTCTTCCTGATCGTGGTGGTCATCTCGCTGATCCAGCTCCACTTTACCCGCTCTAAGGAGGTGCAGCAGTAATGTCGAAACGGAAAAGAACCTGGGATGTCATCCTTATTGTTGTAATGGTGCTTCTCTGCCTGCTGTGGATCTACCCCATCGTGCTGATTCTGCTGAACAGCTTAAAGATCGAGGGCAGCTTTACCACCTCTACGGTGTTCCGTCTGCCCACCGCCGAAACCTTTGCCGGTCTGCGCAACTACGTTTACGGCGTGACCAAGATGAACTTCCTCTCCAGCATGGGCTACAGCCTTCTGATCACCATCTCCAGTGTGGTGCTGATCCTGCTGTGCTGCTCCATGACCGGTTGGTATCTGACCCGCGTGAACAACAAGCTGAGCAAGTTCATGAACTTGCTGATCGTGTTCTCCATGGTCGTCCCCTTCCAGATGGTCATGTTCACCCTGTCCAAGACTGCTGACCGGCTGAAGCTGAACAACCCTTGGAACATCTGCATCATCTATCTGGGCTTCGGCGCTGGTCTGGCCGTGTTCATGTTCACCGGCTTTATGAAGAGCGTGCCCATGGAGATCGAGGAAGCCGCCATGATCGACGGCTGCAACCCCATCCAGATCTTCTTTAAGATCGTGTTCCCCATCCTGAAGCCTACCATGATCTCCACCGCTATTCTGGAGACGATGTGGGTGTGGAACGACTACCTGCTGCCCACGCTGGTGCTGGATATCAAGAAGTACCGCACCATCCCCATGGCGATCCAGTATTTCCGCGGCGGCTACGGCCGTGTGGAACTGGCTCCCATGATGGCCTGCATCATCATTGCTATCATCCCCATCATCATCCTCTACATGACCTGCCAGAAGTACATCATCGAGGGTGTCGTGGCCGGTGCTGTAAAGGGCTAAGGAGGTGCACGTTATGCGTGCAAGCGGCATTCTGATGCCGGTGTTCAGCCTACCGGGGCCTTTTGGCATCGGTACGCTGGGCAGCGAAGCGACCGCATTCGTTGATTTTCTGGCCGAGGCAAAGCAAACCTATTGGCAGATCTTGCCCATCGGCCCTACCGGCTATGGCGACAGCCCCTACCAGAGTTTTTCTGCCTTTGCCGGAAACCCCTACTTTATTGATTTTCGGCTGCTGGTGGAAGGTGGCTATCTGACTGCTGAAGAGCTCCCTGCCGCACAGCCGGTGGACACTGTTGACTACGGCACGTTGTACAACCAGCGCCCGGTGCTGCTGAAAAAGGCTGCCGACCGGCTGCTGGCTGCCCCCTCCCCTGCTTACGAGGCCTTCTGCGCAGCACAGAGTTTCTGGCTGGAGGACTACGCCCTGTTCATGGCGGTAAAGGCCGAGCAGGGACAGGCAGGCCTTGCCGACTGGCCGGACGCCCTGCGCTGCCGGGAGCCGGAGGCCATTGCCGCCGCAAAGGCACGGCTGGCCGACCAGATCTGCTACTACAAGGCGGTGCAATTCTTCTTCTACACCCAGTGGAACGCACTGAAGGCCTATGCCAACCGCAAGGGCGTCCTGCTGGTGGGCGATATCCCCATCTACGTCAGCCCGGATTCCAGCGACCTGTGGACCCATCCGGAACTGTTCCAGACCGATGGACAGATGCATCTGACTCATGTAGCCGGCTGTCCGCCGGATGCCTTTGCGGCAGACGGGCAGCTGTGGGGCAACCCGTTGTACAACTGGCCCGCCCACAAGGCCACCGGCTTTGACTGGTGGAAGCGGCGCATGAAGCACGCCACCTCCATCTATGACGTGGTGCGTATCGACCACTTCCGCGGCTTCGAGAGTTACTACTCCATCCCTGCTGAAAACACAACGGCTGCGGGCGGCCACTGGGAAAAAGGCCCCGACAGGGACTTTATCCACGCCATGCAGCAGGCGCTTGGCGGCGGCAATATCATCGCCGAGGATCTGGGCTTCTTGACCCCGGAGGTGAAGGCGATGCTGGCCGAAAGCGGTTACCCGGGCATGAAGATCATGCAGTTTGCCTTTGACAGCCGGGAGTCGGGCAATTACCTGCCCCACACCTACCCCCGCAACAGCGTGGTGTACACCGGCACCCACGACAATGTGACCACCGAGGGCTGGCGCAGCAACGCCAGTGCCGAAGATGTGGCCTACGCCTGCCGGTATCTGCGCTGCACACCGGATGACCTGACCGAGGGCATGATCTGCGCCTGCCTTGCCAGTGTTTCGGATACCGCCATTATCCCACTGGCAGACTGGCTGCATCTGGGCAGCGAGGCCCGCATCAATACCCCCAGCACACAAGGCGTAAACTGGCGTTGGCGGCTGACGCAGCCCCTGCCCACAGTTCTGGCCGGGCACATTGCCGAGTTGACCACGCTCTATGAGCGCGTGCCAGAAAAACTTTAAACGTCCGCTCCCCTTTACTTTCAATCCTGCAAAACATAAGGCATCTGCTTTGCCCGCTGTTGCACCCTGCGCAGCACAGCGGGTATGGGCAGATGCCTTTGTTGTATCCATTTTACAGGCTTTGGAACGGTTTTGTTTTACAACATTTTTTCGCCGTGAAAAAAATGGGTATTCCGCACATTTGCATCGCATTTATGTGATTTCCGCGCTTTTCTGTCACAATATATTCACAAATGTATCATGATTTTAAACCAGCGCTCTCTTGTCATTTTTGTGCAGATATGCTACAATTCAGTTACTAGATGAACATTCCCTTGGGAAGTTCTGTGTACGAAAGGAGTTTTCCATCATGGATCATACATATCAGCGTCCGCTTCAGCTGCCTGCCGGCTACTCTGTGCTCTCTGCCGAGGAGATGACCTATACCGAGGGCGGTGCCCTTTCTATCAATATCACCCCGGAGCAGGTCATGACTTTTGGCATGAATGTTGTGGTAAATCTGGTAGGCGTGATGGGACGTTATGCGTTCCAAAGCGCAGTCTCCGGTATGCAGAATGCCCTGAACGATGGTTTGAGCGTTGGCGATGCCGTAGGGCACTATTGGGGCAAGCTGAACACTTGGAGCAAGGTAGCTTCAATCGGTCTGGCTGGTCTGGGCTGCTACTATGGCTACCTTCAGGCACGCAGCATTTATCTCTCTCTCAAGAACATTGTGCTCGCATTTAAAAATTCCATTGACCAGTACCAGGCCAATAAAAAGGCTGAGCAGGAGGCTGCTGAGCAGCAGAACGGTCTGCCCACGTTGGTAGCTTTGTGCTAAGCGCCTGATCGATCCGGAAAGGAGTGTCTTTATTTATGAAAAAGCTTCAGCTGCCTTCTTCTTATGCAGCCCTCTCCCCTGAGGAGCAGCGTACTGCCTTTGGCGGCGGCGAATTCGGCGATGCCGTCAGCAGCTTTTTTGACAATCTGCACTTCGGTGATTTCTTCTGGGAAGGTGGACTGTTTTCGTTCTCCTTTACCTTTGTGCCCCTGCTGCTTTTCCGCATGGTCAAAGCCGGTGTACTGACCGGGATCAAGCTTTCTCAGCAGATCTCTCGGATCCTTGGCATTACAAACGAGACTACGTCTGCTACCGCCTTGTATATAGAGAGCATCCGGCAGAAAGATGACCAGCCGGTAGCCAATTCTCTTCCCCAGCCTTTTTCTCTCCAGTAACAGACTATGAAAAAGCCGTGCATCCCGGAGTATTCCGGCCATGCACGGCTTTTTGTTTTGCTCAGATCACCCGGACTGCACCCCGCTCCCGCAGGCGCAGCACATAGCAGCTGCCCTGCCCGAACACCTGCTCAATGGCCGTATGATACCGCTCAAGCAGCTGTCCGGGCACATAGGCCTGAATAGTGCCTGCAAAGCCGCCGCCCTGCATCCGCCATGCGCCCACGCTGCCCTGCAGAATGCTCTGACTCATAGCCAGTGCCACCGACAGTCCCTGATGCCGCACATCCGTTGTGCAATACACGTTCTGACACAGCGCAAAGGAAGCCTGTCCGCTCTGCTTGACCAGTTCCGCAAACACCGGGAACCGCTTTGTATAAAGTGCGTCCCGCTGCGCCAGTGTGCGGGCGTTCTCTTCAAAATAATGGATTGCCCGCAGAACCGCACGGTCTCCGCAGCGGCTGCGCAGGGTAGGCAGTGCCGCCCAGAACGCGTTTTCCTCCACCCGACCCAGCAGCGGCTTGCCAAAGCAGGCGGCCACCTGCTCCATCTCCTGCCGGATGGCTGCAAACTCGCCGGTCAGTTCGCTGTGACTGCCCCGGGTATCGGTAACGCAGAGGAACATTCCCTCCGGCAGCAGACCGTCTGCATGGAGTTTTTCGATTTTTGGGGTGCGCGGATCGGCAAAATCCGCAAAGATAATGCCGCCCACTGCGCTGGTCAGCTGATCCAAAAGGCCGCTGGGTTTGCCGAAATAGGTATTTTCCGCATACTGGCAGATGCCTGCCAGTTCTGCCGGGGTCAGCCCGGTGCTGTATTCTTCATTCCAGATGGAGGCCATGCCCATTTCGAACGCCGCCGAACTGGACAGCCCGGAGCCGCGCAGCACGTCGCTGGCGGTATAGGCGTCAAAGCCGCCGATCTGCTTACCCCCTGCGCGGAATCTCTTGGCAATGCCGCGGATCAAACTGGCCGAGTGGGTGCTTTCCCCTGCCTGCGGCTCTGCGGTAGCCAGATCAATGACATCCAGCTTGTTGAACCCCCGGGACTTTACCCGCACATAGCCATCCGTATTGCGGGCTGCCACCGCCACCAGATCCAGCGTGACCGCCGCCGCAAGGCCGTAGCCGCCCTGATGATCCGTATGGTTGCCGCCCAGCTCTGCACGCCCGGGTGCGGAGTACACCTGCACCTGCCGCCCGGGGCCGAAATACAACTCGAACTGCTCCAGCGCAGCCGCATAGCGCCCGCGCTGCCGCTGCAGCACCACCGGGTCTGCGCCATAAAGTGCAGCAAGCGCGGCGTCCCAGCTGCCCTGCAGGATCTGTTTTCTGAGTTGTGCACTGGTGGTCATGACAGCTCCTCCCTCCAGAATAAACGATTCTGCTCTTTTTGCTTATTGTAATGCATTTCTGGCGTTTTTTCAATTTATTTGACCTAAAAATCCAAAATTTGGCGTCAGGTGCAAAGAATAAGATGTACTTTTGTTGAATTTGCAGGGCGTTCTATGGTATACTGGGTGCAGAATGTGACAGAACGGAGGTAAAGCTGCCATGCCAGACGTTTATAAGCAATCCTTTAAGCAGAATTACACCAACAACATTGAATTGTCCATCTTCAACTGTGGTCTGGAGCGTTGTGCTCCGGGTCAGACATGGGGTCCCGGCATCCGTGACCACTACCTGATCCATCTGGTGGTATCCGGCAAGGGCATCTTTGAGGTGGGCGGCCGCACTTGGGAGGTAAGCGAGGGTGATCTGTTCTTCGCCCGTCCCAGCCAGCTGATCCGCTATACCGCCGACGAGCAACAGCCGTGGGAGTACAGCTGGGTGGGCTTTAACGGCGCCTGTGCCCACAAGCTGGCCGCACAGCTGCCCTTTACGGACGATGCCCCCGTGCACCACACCAACGACCCGGACGGGATGCGGGCAGCCCTGAACAACATCTATTCCTCCCGCGGGCTGCAGCCGCAGGACGAGGCTGCCATGGTGGGGTATCTGTACCTGTTTATCGCTGCTTTGATGCGGGAGACCAGCGCAGGCAAGCCTCACACGGCCTCCTCCTCCAGCCAGTATGTGCTGAACGCCATCAAGTACATCCAGTTCAACTATTCCCACGACATCTCCATTGATGACGTAGCCAAGAGCGTGGGCGTTTCCCGCAGCCACCTGTACCGGGTGTTCATGCTGAACGTGGGCAAAAGCCCTATCGACTACCTGACCGAGTACCGCATCAATGAAGCCTGCAAGCTGCTGCGCGCAGGCAACCTTTCCATTGCAGAGGTGGCGGTGTCGGTAGGCTTCTTCGATCAGTTCTATTTTTCGCGAGTGTTCAAGCGCGCCAAGGGCGTGCCGCCCAGCAAGTATTTTGCCGCCCAGCAGGACGCCGACCCGGCAAACCCTGCCCAATCGTAACTTGAGCCCATCACACAAGGAGAAACCATGCCTTTACAGAAAAACCAGATCCTGACCCTGCGCATCGAGCGTCTTTCCAGCGACGGCAGCGGCGTTGCCCACAGTGCCGATGGTGAGGCCGTGTTTGTACCTGGCACTGCCCCGGGGGACGAAGCCCGCGTGCGCGTCGTGAAGGACTGCGGCCGGTATGCCTTTGGCATTCTGGACAAACTGCTTACCCCATCGCCAGACCGCATCCCAGTGGACTGTCCAGTGGCCGGCCCCTGCGGCGGGTGCAGCCTGCGGCATCTGGATTATACTGCGGAACTGCGCGCCAAGCAGGAAAGCGTACTGGACGCCTTCCGCCGTATCGGCGGGCTGGAGGTGCCGGTGCTGGACATTCTGCCTTCCCCGGAGGTAGACCGCTACCGCAACAAGGTGCAGTTCCCTGTGGGCGTGGACAAGAACGGCGTGCCCTGCATCGGCTTTTACGCCGGGCGCACCCACCGTATCGTCCCCTGCCCGGACTGCAAGCTGCAGCCCGGCGTGCTGAACGAGATCGGCAACGCGCTGTGCGCTTTTTTTGCGCAGCAGGGCATCCGCCCCTATGACGAGCAGAGCGGCAAGGGACTGGTGCGACACATCTTCCTGCGGCGCGGTGCACACAGCGGGCAGATCATGGTGTGTCTGGTATGCACCCGGGCAAAGCTGCCCCACGCGGAGCAGCTTTGTACCGTGCTGCGGGAGCAGTTCCCTGCCATCAGCACCATTTTGCTCAATGTCAACGCCAAAAACACCAACGTCATTCTGGGCAGCGAGAACCATATCCTGTACGGCCCGGGCTATATTGAGGACACTCTTTGCGGCGTACCCGTGCGGTTGGGGCCGCTGTCCTTTTATCAGGTCAACACGCTTGCCGCCGAGCGGCTGTACGGCGTTGCTGCGCAGTACGCGCAGCTGACCCCGGACGATGCACTGCTGGATCTCTACTGCGGTATGGGCACCATCGGCCTTTCCATGGCCGACCAATGCCGGGAATTGATCGGCGTAGAGATCGTGCCGGAGGCCATCGAGAGCGCCAAGGCCAACGCTGCCCGCATGGGCGAGGCCGTAGCCGCCAAAAGCCGCTTTTTCTGTGCCGACGCCGGTCAGGCTGCCACCCAACTGGCCGCCGAGGGCCTGCACCCGGACATCGTAATGCTGGACCCGCCCCGCAAGGGATGTGATGAAGCCACCCTCTCCGCCGTGGTGCGCATGGCCCCCCGCCGGGTGGTATATGTCAGCTGCAACCCCGCCACCGCCGCCCGAGACGCCGCATGGCTGGAGCAGAATGGATACCATGCAGAGAAGGTGCAGCCGGTGGATCTGTTCCCGAGGACGAAGCACGTCGAAGCGATAGTTTCGCTACAAAGAGAAATCTAGTAGAAATCCTCCGTTTTACGTTATTTTCTCGTCACGTTGTGTTCGATGGCGAGGGCGATAAACTCCGCAACAAACGCATTGAAAATCACATTACTGTTTCGGTGGTAATTGATATGGAGTGCGGAAACACAAAGAATTGAATATCTAACAATCGGCATAGCCGCAGACTTTCACAAAAAGCCTGCGGCTTTTTCTTTGCCCAAAAACAGAAAGGAGGCATCCGTGAAATGGCAGTTTTTCGGGTAGAAAAGAACAGCGGCTACACGGTCATGTCAAACCACCACCTGCGGAACCGGGCCTTGTCCCTGAAAGCCAAAGGCTTACTCTCCCAAATGCTCTCCCTGCCGGAAGATTGGGACTACACCCTGCAAGGGCTGGCCCGTATCAACCGGGAAAGCATCGATGCGATACGGCAGGCTATCCGGGAACTGGAACAGGCAGGCTACATCCAGCGTTCCAGAGAACGGGACGAGAAAGGGCGGCTGCGCGGTGCAGACTATGTGATCTTCGAGCTGCCGCAGCCCGTTCCTGCATCGGTTTCACCTACATTGGAAAATCCAACGTTGGAGAATCCCACGCAGGAAAACCCTACGTTGGAAAATCCAATGCAATTAAATAAAGATAAACTAATTACAGAAAAACAAAAGAAAGAGGGATTAAATACCGATTCCATTCCTATCCATTCCCCAAACCCCTTGCCTTTGGACGAGGACGAGGCAGCGGCACCGCCGCCGGAACGGACAGGAAGCCGAAAGGAAACGGCCTATCAAATCTACCGGGACCTGATTTTGGAGAACATCGAGTATGACACCCTCACCCAGAATCCCCGGATAGACCGGGAACAGCTGGACGAGATCGTGGACATCCTGCTGGAAACCGTCTGCACTTCCCGCAAGTCCATCCGGGTGGCCGGGGACGATTACCCGGCAGAGTTGGTCAAGGCGAAATTCTTGAA
>CAKSVD010000036.1 GCA_934503275.1 uncultured Faecalibacterium sp. | reverse complement strand
GCATCCGAATTACAAGCTCACCTCCGACTACGACCCCAAAAACACCTTCGATATTGAAAAATATCTGAACCGAAAAGGAAAAATCAATCCCAACGATGAATTTGTTGTGATTGATGCTGATTCGCTCCCGTCTGCCTGACCCGGTAGGCGGTTTTATTTTTGACCAGAGAGGTATACCAGCAAATCCACTTCTGCCGCAGTTCGTGGCTCAAAAATGTACGATTTCAGGTGTGTACGGACGGTCTACAACTTTCATTTATAAAGGAGAAACGACTATGGAATTCTTTAACTCTGCTATCGAAGTTCTTCAGACTCTGGTTGTCGCTCTGGGTGCCGGTCTCGGCGTTTGGGGTGCCATCAACCTGCTGGAAGGTTACGGTAACGACAACCCCGGCTCCAAGTCTCAGGGCATGAAGCAGCTCATGGCTGGCGGCGGCGTTGCTCTGGTGGGCATCACCCTCATTCCTCTGCTGTCTGGTCTGTTCGGCTAAGAGCCGCAGGCGGGTTTTCCCGCCTGTACATACGCAATCGCTCCATCTCTGCTGTGGATAACAGCCCTTTTTAATAAGGAGCGCATTGCATCGAATATCCACCTGATAACTGAAAGGGAGTGTTTTCTATGCAGTTTTTGACCCACATTATTTTCCTCCTGAACCTTCTCAAGACCCTTATCAACCACTTCAGCTAAGGACGGTGACTGAATGGAAACCGTTCTCAAAGCCATTGCCGACTGGATCAAAGGCATCCTGACGGCAGGCATTATGTCCAACCTTTCCGGTCTGTTCGACGATGTGAACACGCAGGTGGGAAACATTGCCCAGCAGGTGGGCACCAAGCCCTCCAGCTTTGAGCCGAGAGTGTTCGCCATGATCGAAGCCCTTTCCCGGAACGTGGTGCTGCCCATTGCGGGCATCATCCTGACCTTCATCGCCTGTTATGAGTTGATCGAAATGATCACCCAGCACAACAATATGGCGCAGTTTGAGCCTGCCCTCATCATGCGCTGGATCTTCAAAACGGCGGTGTCGGTGTGGCTCATCAGCAACACCTTCGATATTGTGATGGCAGTGTTCGACATCACCCAGAAGGTGGTGTCCGATTCCAGCGGCATCATCGCCGGAAACACCCGTGTCAACGACATTGGCTTATCCATGCTGCAATCCAGCCTGATGCAGATGGACGTTGGCCCCCTGTTCGGGCTGTTCCTGCAAAGTTTCTTCATCGGCATCACCATGCGGATATTGAGCATCATCATTTTTGTCATCGTGTATGGGCGCATGATTGAGATATATTGCATGGTGAGCCTTGCGCCCATCCCCATGGCGACTTTCGGCAACCACGAGCAGAGCCACATGGGGCAGAACTACCTGAAATGCCTGTTTGCGCTGGGTTTTCAGGGATTTCTCATCCTCATCTGCGTGGCGATTTACGCCGTGCTGATACAGAGCGTGGCAATTTCCGGGGATGCCATCAACTCCATTTGGAGCATCGTGGGCTACACCGTTCTGCTCTGTTTCAGCCTGTTCAAGACCAGTTCCGTGACAAAATCCGTCCTCGGAGCGCACTAAAGGAGGTGTTTGATTGGCTGCTTATATTTCCGTTCCCCGTGATCTGACCAAAGTCAAATCCAAAGTGGCATTCAACCTGACCAAACGGCAGCTCGTCTGCTTTGGCACAGCGGCTCTCATTGGAGTGCCGCTGTTCTTTGTCCTGCGGGACACCGCAGGCAATACCGGCGCAACACTCGGCATGATGGCGGTGATGCTTCCCATGTTCTTTTTGGCCATGTACCAGAAAAACGGACAGCCCGCCGAAAAAATCCTGATGTACTATGTGCAGTCCCGGTTTGTCCGCCCGAAGATTCGCCCCTATAAGACCAACAACTACTATGCGATTTTGATGAAGGGAGGCGTGACCCATGATCCCGTTTTGGAAAAAGACCGATAAAAGCGGCAAGAAAAAGCCGCCGAAGCCCGCTGTGCCCCGGACCGCCCAGCAGTCCATCCCCATGCAGCGGATGTTTGAGGACGGCACCTGCCGGGTGAAGCCCAACTACTACACCCGCACCATCCAGTATCAGGACATCAATTACCAGCTTGCCCAGCAGGAGGATAAGACGGCGATTTTCGAGGAATGGTGCAGTTTTCTGAACTTCTTCGATTCCAGCATCAAATTTGAACTGTCCTTTGTGAACATGGCAACGGACAGCACCGAGTTTGAAAAGAGCATCCGTATCCCGTACCAGCGGGATGGTTTTGACGATGTGCGCGCCGAGTATTCCCAGATGCTGCGCCAGCAGCTTGCCAAGGGCAATAATGGTCTGACCAAGACCAAATTCATCACCTTTGGTGTGGAGGGCGAGAGCATGGCGCAGGTCAAGCCCCGGCTTGACCACATCCAGAATGACCTGCTGAACAACTTCCACCGGCTGGGTGTGCAGGCAAAGCCCTTGAACGGTGCCCAGCGGCTGAAACTCATGCACGATATGTTCAACATGGACGGCGCGTCCAAGTTTCACTTTGACTGGAAAGACCTTGTGAAAAGCGGCCTTTCCGTGAAGGATGCCATTGCGCCCACCGCCTTTGCCTTCAAGAATAGCCGCACTTTTCAGATGGGTGGCATCTTCGGGGCGGTCAGCTTCCTGAATATCACGGCTTCTGACCTGAGTGACCAGTTGCTGAAGGATTTTCTGGACATGGATTCGTCCCAAATCGTTACCATGCACATCCAGTCCGTTGACCAGAATAAGGCCATCAAAACGGTCAAGCGCACCATCACCGAACTCGATAGATCAAAGATCGAGGAGCAGAAGAAAGCCATCCGTGCCGGGTATGACATTGACATCATTCCGTCAGATTTGGCGACTTACGGCAGGGATGCCAAGGCTCTTTTGAAGGAATTGCAGAGCCAGAACGAGCGGATGTTCCTCGTCACCTTTCTGGTGCTAAACACCGGGCGCACGGAGCAGGAACTGGAAAACAACGTCTTTCAGGCATCCAGCATTGCACAGAAGCACAACTGCAACCTGTGCCGTCTGGATTTCCAGCAGGAGCAGGGGCTGATGAGCAGCCTGCCGCTGGCAGACTGTCAGATCGAGATTCAGCGAGGTCTGACAACCAGCAGCACCGCCATCTTCATTCCGTTCACCACACAGGAACTGTACCAGTCCGGCAAAGAAAGCCTGTATTACGGCCTGAACGCCCTGTCCAACAACCTTATCATGGTGGACCGGAAGAAGCTGAAGAATCCCAACGGCCTGATTTTGGGTACTCCCGGCTCCGGCAAAAGTTTCTCAGCAAAGCGTGAAATTGCCAATGCGTTTCTGGTGACGGACGATGATATTATTGTCAATGATCCTGAGGGAGAGTATTCTCCGCTGGTGAATCGGCTGAAAGGTCAGGTCATCAAAATCAGCCCCAACAGCACCCAATTTATCAACCCCATGGACATCAATGCCAACTACTCCGAGGAAGATAACCCGCTTTCCCTGAAAGCAGATTTTATCCTTTCCCTCTGTGAACTGGTGGTGGGCGGCAAAGAAGGTCTGCTGCCGGTGGAGAAAACCGTCATTGACCGCTGTGTGCATCTGATTTACCGCAAATATTTTGCGGACCCCTGCCCGGAGAATATGCCCATCCTTGAGGACTTGTACAACGCCCTGCTCCAACAGGACGAAAAAGAAGCCCACCATGTTGCTACGGCGTTGGAAATCTACGTCAAGGGCAGTCTGAATCTGTTCAACCACCGCACCAATGTGAACGTCAACAACCGCATCGTCTGCTATGACATCAAGGAACTGGGCAAGCAGATGAAGAAACTCGGTATGCTCATTGTGCAGGATCAGGTCTGGGGGCGTGTCACGGCAAACCGCAGCAGCGGAAAGTCCACACGGTATTATATGGACGAGATGCACCTGCTTCTGAAAGAGGAGCAGACCGCCGCTTATTCCGTGGAGATCTGGAAGCGTTTCCGCAAGTGGGGCGGCATTCCCACGGGGCTGACCCAGAACGTGAAAGACCTTCTTTCTTCCCGTGAAGTCGAGAATATTTTCGAGAACAGTGACATGATCATCATGCTGAATCAGGCGGCGGGAGACCGTCAGATCCTCGCAAAGCAGCTCAACATCTCGCCCCATCAGCTTTCCTACGTCACCCATTCCGGCGAGGGCGAAGGGCTGCTGTTTTTCGGCAATGTCATTCTGCCGTTTGTGGACCGTTTCCCCACCGATCTGGAACTCTACCGCATTATGACCACCAAGTTGGGTGAAGTCTCGGAGGGCGCGCAGAAATGAGCGAACCGAAGCTGAACATCAAAGAGGAAACCTCAACCAAAAAGACCCGTTCTCCCCCGAAAAAAGCCAAGGTAGAGCAGACGGTGCCCAAAAAGAAAAAGCTGAAAACCGATGCAGATAAAGCTGCGGAAAAGGCACAGCATCTGCGGTTTGGCAAGGCGGAACTGACCCCGGACGAGTTGAGCCGGTTGAGTAAGGCGCAGAAGCGGGAAATGTACGCCGCCCATGCCGCCCGGTCTGCGGTGCATCACGAAGTTGACCAGTATGAGGATGAAAACGTCGGTGTGCAGGCGTTGAGCGAGGGCGAAAAAGCGGCAGGAAATGTCCGGGATATTTCCAAGAGCAGATACGCCCGCAAACTCAAGAAAAAAGCCAAGATGCAGGGCAAGAAATGCTCCAAAACCGCAAGATCTTCTGCATCGGAGCCGACTGCGGCACAAGATGCAGGCGCATCCAGCACCAGTGAGGGCGGTTCCAACTGGCTTTCCCGTTGGCGGCAGAAACAGGATATCCGGCAGAGCTATTATGCTGCCGCCCGGTCGGGCACAGCGGCGCAGACCGCAGGCGGTAAGGCGGCATCCAACGGCGCATCTGCTGCCCGGTCAGGCGTGGAACAGGCGGTGGAGAAAGGCAAAACTGCCGTCAGCACTGCCGTAAAGGGGCTGATGAATGCCGCCAAAAGCAACGCACACGTTCTGGTGATCGTGGGTGTTTTTCTTTTGCTTATCCTCATGGTGATGTCCGGCTTCTCGTCTTGCGGCATCCTCTTTTCCGGCGGCACACAGGTGTCCGGGCAGACCATGTACTCTGCCGAGGACCGGGACATCCGGGGTGCGGAGCAGGACTACAAAAAGCTGGAAAAGGAACTGGATAAAAAAATCAAACGCACCCCTACCGACCACCCCGGCTACAATGAGTACCAGTATCACCTTGACCCCATCGAGCATGACCCGTGGCAGTTGACTTCTTTTCTCACGACCCTGTATGACGATTACACCCGGTCGGAGGTGCAGGGCAAGCTGAAAGAGACCTTCAAAAAGCAGTACAAGCTGACCACATGGGTGGAGGTACAGATACGGTATAAGACCGTGTGGGTCATCAGCCCGGCAGGAATCCCGGTACCCACGCAGGTGCCTTACGAGTATCGAATTTTTCACACCAAATTGGTGAACAAAGGGCTGGAAGTGGTCATTCGGGAAGAACTGAATAACGACCAATGGAAACGTTACGAGATTTTCCAAGATACCTTGGGCGGTCGGCCTTATCTATTCAACGGCGGATTGCCGCCCGGTGGCTCCGATAGTTCCGGCTCGCCGGGCATCGACTATCAGGTTCCGGCAGAAGCCCTGACGGACGAGGAATTTGCCGCCATCTACAAGGAAGCCCAAAAGTATGTGGGCACGCCCTATGTGTGGGGTGGCTCTACCCCGGAAACCGGCTTTGATTGCAGTGGCTACGTCTGCTGGGTCTACAACCAGAACGGCTACAATGTGGGGCGCACCACCGCCAACGGTTTGTGGAACAAGAGCCAGCACATTTCCGAAGCAGAAGCAAAGCCCGGCGATCTGGTCTTTTTCAAAGGCACCTACGACACCCCCGGCATGAGCCATACCGGGATCTATCTGGGCAACGGCATGATGGTCAGCGCCGGAGACCCCATCAAGTACGCAAACATTCACTCGTCCTACTGGGAGAAACATCTCGCAGGATTCGGACGGCTTTCAAAATGATTGGAGGAGTTACTATGAGCGAAAAATCGGATAAGCTGCGGGCAATGCTGGAAAAAGAGAAGGAGCGCCGCATCAAGCTGAACAACCGCATCGAGATTCTGGAGCGGCGCATTCAGGAGGAGGATTCCGCCGAGGTCAACGAGATGGTGCGGACTGCCAAGGTCACGCCGGAACAGCTTGCTGCTCTGCTGCGGCAGTCCGCAACCGCCACTCCGACCCCGGCTGCGCTGTCTGCTGTGGGCGCAACTTTTGAGAAGGAGGTCGATGCAGATGAAGATTAAGAAACTGGGTGCGCTGCTGGTATCGGCGGCACTGTGCGCTGGCATGGCAGCTCCCGCCCTTGCCTTTGAGGGCGATACCGCCCCCGTGGAGCAGCCTGTTCTGCCGGAAGTGGTGGAGGAGGATGTTGTCACCATCACGGACGAAACCTCTGGTGCCCTGACCCCGGAGGGCAACCTGACGCTGGTGGACGACTACCACACCAACTATTCCGATGGCAGCGGACAGCAGTTCATTACGCTGGTGTCGAAGTCGGGTGCGACTTTCTATCTGGTGATTGACCGCAACGCCAAGGGGCAGCAGACCGTCCACTTTATGAACCTTGTGGACGAAGCCGACCTTCTGGCTCTGATGGAGGAAGATGCCGCCGATGCCTATACCGCTGAAAAAGAAGCAGCGGCGCAGGCCGAACAGGATAAGCTGAAAGCCGAGGAAGAAGCCAAGAAAGCCGCAGAAGAAGCGGCGGCATCCGGCGAGGAACAGCCCAAGGAAAACAAGGTCACAAAGATCGCATCCGGCTTTCTGGGCGTAGTCGTGCTGATTGCGCTGGCGGCAGGAGGCATTTTCTACGCTTTCGCAAAGCAGAAGCAGAAAAAGCAGGCCGAAAAAGAAGCCCTTGACCCTGATGCAAATTACACCGAGGACAAGGGCGATTTTGAGATTCCGACCGATATGCCGGATGAGGGCGAAGCCCCGGACGAGCAGGACACCGAACCCATCTGATTTCAAGGCGGCATTTGCCGCCGTACATATCCAAATGAAAACAGATTGGAGGGAACGCTTATTTCAATTCTAGTTGTAGCAGAAAAACCCTCGGTTGCCATGTCCTACGCCAAAGTCCTCGGTGCGACCAGCCGTCAGGATGGCTACCTTGAGGGTAACGGCTATCTTGTCAGCTGGTGCGTGGGGCACTTGGTGGAACTGGCACCGCCCAATGTCTACGATGCCAAATACGTCAAGTGGAGTATTGCAGACTTGCCCATACTGCCGCAAAAGTGGCAGTATCTGGTGTCTGCCAGCACCAAAAAGCAGTTTGGCATCCTGCAAAAGCTGATGCACCGCCCGGACGTAGACAGCATCGTGAACAGTTGCGACGCCGGGCGTGAAGGCGAACTGATCTTCCGGCTTGTCTACCAGCAAGCAGGCTGCAAAAAGCCCTTCTCCCGCCTGTGGCTGTCCAGCATGGAGGAAAACGCTATCCGAGAGGGCTTTGCCCACCTTAAACCGTCAACTGAATACGATGCGCTGTACAACGCAGCACTCTGCCGGGAACGTGCCGACTGGATGGTCGGCATCAATGCGTCCCGGCTTTTTTCGTGTCTGTACAACCAGCCCTTGGCAGTGGGGCGTGTTATGACCCCGGTGCTTGCCATGACGGTGGTGCGGGAAGCTGCCATTGCCGCCTTCACGCCAGAGAAATTCTACACGGTTGCCCTGACCCTTGCAGACGGCGGCACCGCATCCAGCAAACGGTTTGCACAGAAAGTGGATGCCGAACTGCTGCTTTCCAAATGTCGAAAGGAGGGGCGCGTCACGGTGCAGAAGATGGAGCGCAAAGAAAAATCCGAGAATCCGCCGCCGCTCTATGACCTTACCGCATTGCAGCGGGATGCCAACCGTCTGCTGGGATTTACGGCACAGCAGACCTTGGATTATGCCCAAAGTCTTTACGAAAAACGGCTCATCACCTATCCCCGCACGGACAGCCGCTTTTTGACGGAGGATATGGCGGCATCCCTTCCGGGGCTGGTGACGGACACGGGCAAGGCGTTTGCCGTGGAGGAGCCGGTTCCCATCCATGTGCAGCAGGTCATCAACGGTAGCAAGGTCACCGACCACCATGCGCTGCTGCCCACGAAAAGCATGGCAAAAGCAGACCTTGCCGCCCTCCCTGCCGGAGAGCGGAATATTCTGCGGTTGATTGCCGCACGGCTGCTCTGCGCCGTAGGTGAACCGCACCGCTATGCAGAAACCACGCTCACTACCATCTGTGCCGGAGAGGAATTCTCCGCAAAGGGCAAGGTGGTGTTGTCCGACGGATGGAAAGCCATGGAACGAAAAATGCTGGGGGAACTTCTGGGCAAGCAAAAGGAAGCAGTTGTTCTGCCCGACGCGCAAGAGCAGAGCCAGTGCAGCGTTGCTGATGCCGAACTGAAAGAGGGACAGACCTCGCCGCCGAAATCCTACACGGAGGATACCCTCCTGTCAGCTATGCAGGCAGCGGGTGCAGACAGTATGCCGGAGGGCGTGGAGCGTCAGGGCATTGGAACCCCGGCAACCAGAGCCGCCACCATTGAAAAACTGGTGCAGAAGGGCTTTCTGGAGCGCAAGGGCAGCAAAAAGACCAAGGTGCTGCTGCCCACCGACAAGGGCAAAGCCCTCATCACCGTGATGCCCGAAGAAATCCAATCCCCGGAAATGACCGCTGATTGGGAAACAAAGCTGCTGCAAATCGAGCGTGGCGAAATGGAGCCGGAAACTTTTATGACTGAAATCAAAGAGATGATCTCCTCGCTGGTAACGACCACCGAGGCTGCGAAGGGAGCGAATGCACTTATGAAAAACAAAATCATTGGTATCTGCCCGAATTGCGGTGCAAATGTTGTGGAGCGTGAAAAGGGCTGGTTCTGTGAATCCAACCCTTGCCGTTTCGTGCTGTGGAAGGACAATGCTTTTCTGAAACGGCTCGGCAAACGCATGGATGCTCATGTGGCAGACAAGCTGCTGCGGGATGGCCGTGTCCGCCTGAAGGACTGCAAGAGCGCCAAGGGTAAGACCTACAACGCCACCGTGCTGCTGAGCACTGAGGTCGATGGTCGCAGCAAGTTCAATCTGGAATTTGAGGGTGGCTGCTGATGAAGGATGATGCCGTAATAAAGGACAACGAGGCTGTCTACCTCATCAATGAGCAAACGTATCTGCATCTGCGGGAAAATCTTGCAGGGGTCGGGTACGAGGTCTTTGACAAGAACAGCCCGCTCCCGGTGGAGGAAGGGCAGATTCCACGGGAAGCTCTGGGCAACCCCCAGCGGCGCATCGAAACCGCCCGTGCGTACTATCTGGCAGAGCATCAGGACGAGCCTGTGGGGAGGATTCAGAACGTTGCCGTTACCACCTTGGAGAAGTTTCGCTCCGGGGTTCGCAGGCGCAGAAATCTGGCTCCGCGCTCTCTGCCGGACAATGATGTGCGCTTCATTGACCCGATGTACAACGAGCTGTTCCGGGTGCCGGACGGCGGCGTTGTGCAGATAACCTACCCGGATGGACATCAGCGCTCCGAGAAGGTCGAATATCTCGATGACTACCACATGAAGATTGGGTCCTCGGTGCAGCACATCTGTGAATTTGCAGAGCGCATGGCGCGCAGCCG
The DNA here is from genome assembly GCA_934503275.1 of uncultured Faecalibacterium sp. GTDB lineage: Bacteria > Bacillota > Clostridia > Oscillospirales > Ruminococcaceae > Faecalibacterium. The sequence goes on along the minus strand of CAKSVD010000036.1, from coordinate 1,247 downwards.
TGCCATCGTGGAGCCGGAGCCGCTGACCCAGCAGGAACAGCGGGCGTGGAATCTGGAATACGACTATTACCTCACCGTGCAGGCAGAGGGCGGCGCATGGGAGTATTCTCTTTATCAGGGCGACTGTTGCCTGTTGGAGCGTGGGAAAATTGACGCACCCGAACTGATGATCGAAGAAGTGCGGGACGAGATTCTGTACACCCACAACCTGCGGAACAAGGACTGCACCCCGCTCTGCCAAGAAGAATTTGCCCAGAAACTTGCAGACCGAAATGAGATACAGTCATACCGGATGAAGCAATTCCAGCAGAGCGGCCACGACTGTTATCTGGTCATGCAGTTGCAACAGGATGCAGACCCTGCGCTCCGCTTTGCCGCCATGCGCTATCTGAACAAGCAGAACATCGCTCCATCCGTTGAAAATTACGAGATCCTGTACCGTGGAAATCTCCCGGAAGGAAAGCGCAGCGTTCCGCAAGCAGAACTACTGGAACAACTGTACCAGAAATTCAACTTCGCCCGCCCGACGGATTACCATGGGCACAGCCTGTCGGTCAGCGATGTAATCATGCTGAATCAGGATGGGAAGATTTCAGCGCATTATGTGGACAGCATCGGCTTCAAGGAACTGCCGGGGTTTCTGGATAAAAAGCCGGAACGCACCTCGGTTTTGCAAACGCTCAAAGAGAAGTGCGATGCCCCGGAGTGCAATCCCACCGTCTGCCGGAAAGTGAGGGATGCCCATGAACTTTAATGGTGAGGAATTGATGCTGATGATGCTCTACAACACTGGCTCCCGGCTGGGGCTGATGCAGGAACTACGGCTCATGCAGTGCTATCTGATGCCCGATGAAACCGCCCTGCGCGAACTGTCTGAAGGTGTTATCGAAAAACTGAAGCTGATGACCGATGCGCAGTTTGCGGAGGTTGAGTTTCCTATGGACTGATTTTTGCCGCCTGCGGGCGGCGTACATAGGCTCTTTTGCTCCGAAAATTTTTCATAACCCGCAAGAAAGTGGGCTTGATAGAATACTTCCATTCATGCTATACTAAAACCAGTTTTATTGTACGGACAAAAATAGAAAGCGAGGCTTGCCAATGGACACCACAAAACGCTCTCCCCTTGACCGCCTGCTCTTTGCCACTTTTCTGAAAGGTCGCACTTCTTCTCGTGATGTATGGGAAGAAAAGGGCGATATGACCCCCGAAGATAACCAGAAGATCATCGAGGAGACCAACGAGATCAT
>CAKSVD010000035.1 GCA_934503275.1 uncultured Faecalibacterium sp. | reverse complement strand
TGCGCCCGTAGCTCAGGTGGATAGAGCAACTGCCTTCTAAGCAGTGGGCCGGGGGTTCGAGTCCCTTCGGGCGCATTTATGTGGTGCCCATAGCGTAGTCGGTTAACGCGCCAGATTGTGGATCTGGAGACCGTGGGTTCGAGTCCCACTGGGCACCCCACCAAAAAGTCCGCTGTTTTAAACAGCGGACTTTTTCTTTTGCTATGCGGTCCAGCGAGACAAAACGATTTTGAATGCCCTCCGCTTTGCTCTGGGCATAGAACAAGGTAATTTTATTGTTATATAGAGCAACGCCGGGCAGACTGCGGTCTGCCCGGCGTTGCGTTTTCACAGAGGAGTCGTAACGGAAACCGGCAGTTGCAGCGCTTGTTTCCTACGGAAACAATTTCGCTGCGGGCAAACCACCTGTTTGCCTTCATGCCCCTTCCTGTGAAAATGCGTTTGGAGCACTCCGCAGAGTGCGACAAACGCGAAATCAAAAATAATTATTCCGCTGAAGATGCCCAGAGCGCAAGCGGAGGGCATTTCCAATCATTTTCCTGCTCTTACTTATTCATCTCCTGCAGGATCTTTGCGATCTGGGCAGGGGTGTAGCCCTCCTGCCGCAGGGCAGAGGTGATGGCTACATCGTTCTTGCCCTGACTGCGCATCAGCGCTGCCGTGTAGGGCACCCCGGCGCTGGCAGTGCTGCGGCTGCCGCCGGAGGCAGAACCGCTGCTGCCGGTGGTCTTTCCGCTGCCGGACTTGCCGGACTTTGTGCCCGCAGCCGCCGCCTTACCGGCAGCCTGTGCAGCCTTCTGCCGGGCATTGGACTGCTTCAGCGCCCACTCGCCCTTCGCGATGTTCAGCTTCTGGGTGGTCACGTTATTGTTGAAGGCCTGCTGCCTCAGCGCATCCTGATAGGCACGCTCGCTGGCGGTGTTGTCGTACTGCTGCTGGGTCAGTGCGTCCTGCCGCTGCTTCTCCTGCATCTGCTGGCTCCACTGGGTGTCGGCGCGCTCGGCCTCGTAGGCGCGGTTGCCAGAGTAGATGTTGTACCCGGTGTTCAGCAGACTGCCCGCCAGCGTGCCCAGACCGGTGGTGCCGCTGATGGCCAGCTGCACCACATCCCCGATGACGCCCAGCACGGTTATAAGGTTGTTAAACGCCTGCTGACGCTGACTGATTTCTGCCTGCTCCTGCGCGGTGTAGTAGCCGTGCAGGGTGTCCAGCCGGTTCAGATGTTCCTGATACTGGCCGTAGTCCTTGGCGTAGGCGTCGTTGTAGGCCTCGCCCTTCTGCTGCAATTGGGTGTAGTAGTCCTGCAGCTGACGGTCGTACAGGGTCTGGGCATTCTGCTCCTGTCCGTTCAGCTGGTCCAGCCGGTTCACCAGTTCCTCGCCGCCGCTCTGGTAGGTATCCAGCGCCAGACTGTACAGGGTGGGGATGGCGCTTGCCAGCCCGCCGATCTGCTGCTGATAAGCCTGCTGCGCCGCACTGGTGGCATAGCTGGAGCCGTAGCCGCCGGTCAGGGCAGCAGCCTGCGCCGCCGCATCTGCGCTGGCGTTGTGGGCGTTCTGGGTATACAGCTGCTCGTACTGGCGGTAGAGCGGGTCGCGGGTGTAGCTGTACTGAAAATTCTCCCGCTCCAGCAGCTGCCCCAGCAGGCTGTTGATCTTATCCTGATAGCTGCTCTGGTAGTCTGCGGGGCGGTTCTGCTGCCACTGCTTCAGGGCGTTGGCTGCATCGGTCACCTGCTGACCAGGGCGGTAGCTGGCGTTTGCCATGGCCTTTTCCACATCGGCACGGCTGTCCAGCCCCTCGGTGGTGTAAGCGGCCTGCGCCTGTGTTTGCACCTCCGGCTGCAGCAGTTCCTCCTTCTTTTTGGATGCCATAAAATTCTCCTTTCATGCTTATAATCCCTGCAGCTTGCTGCGCAGGGTATCGGACATATTTTCCGTATCCAGATTGGTCAGTACATACTGCAGCTGCTCCTGCATCTGGTACAGATAGCTGCGCAGTGCCCGGGCATCCTCCGAGTCCATGTTCTCGCTGAACTTGGGCAGCCCCAGCTTGCTCAGGCCGTTCATGCTTGCCATGAGGCATCCTCCTCCCATAATTTTCCCTTTGCCGGGGCGATGGTGCGCACAAGACTGCGCAGCGTGATCTGCCCCTTGCCCCGCAGCCGCAGCCGCAGCGACCCGCACCGCCGGGGCACAAAGGGCAGGTCATAGCTGCGGCGGCTGCCTTGGGCGGCAAGGGAGGTCACTGTCTCCCACGCGCCGCCGTCATAGCTTACCGCCACCTCCACCGTGCTGGTGCGTTCGGCGTCCAGCCGTAAAGTCAGCCGGGAGAGATACCGCTGCTCGGTGCCGTCCAGTCCCACATCGCCGGTGACCAGTTCAAAGGGGATGTCCGTCTCCACACCGTCGGTGGTCTGCCAGTCCGGCTCGCGGGTGGGGTCTGCCGCCCACAGCGCCTGCCCGTCCCACAGATAAAGCTGCCCGCCGGTGCTGGTCATATCGCAGGAGCAGACGTCCTCCTCGCTCCACAGCCCCTTTTCGGTATCGTAGACCAGCAAGCGCGCACTCTCCCGGGAGATGTGCAGGTAGTACCGGCCATCCAGTGCACCGCCCACGGCGCTTTGCACGTTGGAAAGCTTTGCGGCGTCCAGCGCACTGGACACCTTGGTGGGCAGACTGCCGTCCCACGCCATAACGCCGTCCGGCGAGAGATAATATAGCGTCTCGTTCAGCACGCACAGGCTGCGGGCGGCGTTTTTGGCTACGCCACGGCAGCGCAGGCTGGAAAGCTGAAAATCCGAAGGTTTGGAGCCGTATAGCTTGTGCAGGGTGTTCTCCTTAAAGAACAGCGCATAGCCCATGCAGGAAGCCGCCCCGGTAAAGGCACCGTCGCTGCCCACGGTGACGGCGTAGCTGTCCGCCGCAATGCCCCGGTAACTGAACCAATTGGTGGGGTCGCCCAGCTTGCAGCCGTAGATGACGTTCTCCCTGCTGTTGCAGCCCCACACCCGGTTGTCGCACTCGGTCACAAAATCCAGTTCCGGCACCCGGCGCTCCATAGATACCGTCTGGGCGGCGTCCACGCTGCGGTGCTGCTTGCCGTCCATGCTCTGCCACTGGGCGGCGGCAGCGTTCTGCACCAGTGTGCCGTAGAAATACTCGCCCTGCGGGGTGCAGCGCACCCGCAGCCAGTCCTCGCCCGCGTCATATACGATCTGGTCTCCGTTCAGTTCCGGGTTCTGCCCCGCCGCCTCGGCGGCTGCGCCCTGCACGGTCACAGTGTCCCACTGCCGGAACAGCTTGCCCAGCCCTGCCGCCGTGATGCGGCAGTATTCCAGCGGGATAGCAGCCCAGCTGCCGGAGTTTTTGCTATACATCTCCAGCGTGCTGTCGTACCGCCACGGATGGTCGGCATCCTCTACCTTTAAAAACAGCTGTCCGTCTGCCGGGTCTGCGGGCTCGTCCCGGCCAAAAGCTTCCACCTGATAGGTCTTGCCTGCGGCATCACAGGGGGCAAAGGTCACGCTTTTGCCCGCCGCCGTCCACAGTGCACCCAGTGCGGCAACGCTGCCGTCTGCCGTATCAAAGGCCAGCTTGTCCGGAAAGATCAGGATCTTTGTGCCGATGCCCACCAGCGTCTTGCGGCCGTTAGTCACGGCGTCCGGCTTTGTCACCGCCGGGGCGGCGGCATCGTCCGGGGTATAGGTGATATCCCGCCCGCAGATGGTCAGCAGACCGTTCAGGTGGTACATCCCGTTCAGCCCGGTCAGCGCCCGCAGTTTGCGGCGCGGGGTGCGGGTGCTCAGGGCGGGAAAATCCCGGGTGGAAAAGTTCACCCCGGCGCTATACTCTGCCTCCGAGCAGCCGTAGGTCTCGTTTAAACCGCCAAAAGCCCGCAGCAGCTGCCGGGTGTTGGCAAGCCGTATTCTGTCTGCCAGTACCATCGCCGCACCTCCTTACCAGCGCCACTGCACCCGGCTGCGGGGCGGGTAGTTCTGCCGCAGCCAGACCGCCAGTTCCGCATACAGGGCGTTGTACTGTGCCTGCTCCCCGGCGTAGCGGTCGGTCTCGCCCAAGGCAGCATCCATCTGCGCACACAGCAGGTGCGGATACAGTGCATCAAAGGGCGGCGGTGCCAGCAGCATCTGGTCATCCTGTACCGGCTGCTCCCACGGACGGTCTGCACCCACGGCGTCAAACTCCCCGGCGGCGCTGCGGTCAAACAGCTTTGTGCGCAGCAGGGCGTCTGCCTCCCGCAGCCATTGCAGCCGGGTCTCGGTTTCAATGCGGCAGTTTGGGCGCAGCTGCTCGGCACGCTCCAAAGCCTCTCCTACAGTCATCTCATCACATCCTTTTTTATAAAAAGCCCGGCCGGGGGCATTTCTCCCAGCCGGGCAGTGTTGTTTTTACTGTGCCGCGTTCTCCGCAGCGGCAATGCGGGCAGCGGTCAGTTCGTCCTGACGCTGGCTGTGCTCCAGCACCTCGGCCACAGCGGGCGGCACCTCCACCTCCACGCCCCGGCGGATCTTGTAGTTCACGCCGTTGACGCTGACGAACAGATCGCCCTTGTAGCGGCTGTTGTCCTTGAACAGCCGGATGCGCACGTTCTTTTCAGCCATAGGCACCTCCTTAGTTGGCGGCAGCGGTGGCAGAGTAGCTGGACACGCTCTCGATGCGCACCATGTACTGCTCCACCAGACGCTCGGCGGCGCGCATACCCTTCCAGCCCACAGAGGCGCGCTGGTTCAGCGGGTCATCGCCGTAACCCAGCTGCTTGACGATGTGCTCAAGGCCGCCGCCCTCCAACTCGGTCACGCCGTAGGCGTGGGCGCCCAGCACCAGCGTGCCGAACACTGCAAGACCGGTCGGGCAGGTATCGTCCTTCCAGATCTTGGCCTCGCTGGTCTCGATAAAGCGGATGTTGCCCAGCTTGCCGATCTCGCCGCGGAACATGGTGTCGGGGTCGGCGTACTTGTGCACCTCCATGAACTCCTTGCAGGTCTTGAGGTCGTAGGCCGCATAGGGGTGGATGATGGCAACGTAGCTGTCGCCGATGGGGTCGGCGTTCATTGCGCCCAGCTGCGCCGCTGCCTGAAAGAACAGCTTCGGGGTCAGGGTGCAGCTCTTGTCCAGCGCCTTGCGGCTGGTAACGGCGGTCTCGGCACCGTCTGCGCCCTGCTTGGGGGCGTAGATGACATTGGTGCCGCCCGCCAGCACATCGCGGGTGATGCTGTCCATGGTGCGGCCGGCCTGACTTGCCAGCACGCGGGTGGCCTGCACCACGTTGTTGTCGATGGCAGTCATCTGCAGCACATCGGTCAGCGGGGTCCAGCCGCCGTACTGGTGCAGGTCGCTGGTGATGCTGGTCACGTTCAGGGCCTGACCGTTGGGGGTAACGCCCTCGGTCAGCGGGGTGCTGGCTTTGGGCAGGCTGTCGTACTTGCGGAACTCGATGGTCTTGCCGCCGTTCTGGGGCACGGGGTAGTAATCCGCAAACTGATCGTGCACAAGGCGCGGTTCGGCCTGATCGATCAGGCGCTTCTCGTAAAAGGTCTTCATTTCCACCGACATAGTGCCGGTAGTGTTGGTCTGCGCGTCCGCAAACAGCTGGATGTTAAAATTCATCATGCTTTTTTCCTTTCTCCTGTCGGGTTAAAGTTCGATCTGTGCACCGTGCAGCACACGGCGCTCCAAGGCTTCCCGCTGGGCGCGAGTCATGGCGGCTACGTCCGGTCTTACGGCGGCGGCTGCGCCGGGGCGCAGACCGTTTTCCAGCGGACGTGCGGCGCGCTGCTGCACCCGTTCCACCACACCCTGCTCCACAATCTGTGCCGTGGTGCGCAGGGCGTCCTCGTAGTGGGCAAGACGGTAGGCATCCTGCACCCGCATTCCGGGCAGCTGCATCAGGCGGCGCATCTCCGGGTCTTTCAACTCCGCCTTCAGGTCAAAGCCCGGCTGGCTGCGGCGCATGGCTGCTTCCTCTGCCGCCCAGCGGGCGTGCAGACTGCGCACCGTGTTCTGCACCGGCAGCGGCAGAGGCGGCAACACCGGGCGCTCCGGCTGTGTGGGCTTTTCCGGCTGCGGCTCCGGCTCTGCCGGGGTCTGCTGCGGCACTTCCGGCTGCGCGGCGGGGGCTTCCGGCTTCAGGGTGCCCGCAGCCACTGCCTGCCGGGTCTGCTCCGGACTCAACGCGGGGGCAGCTTCCCCCTCTGCAAACAGCTGCAGGTCCATCATGCTCTGCTGCCCGCTGCGGCTCACATCCGCAAAGCGCAGGTTGTCCGGATAGCGCTCTGCCAGCAGGGTAAAGCCCGCCTTGGCCATTTCAAACGCGCCCTGCACCCACGGCGTTACCGGCGCCTGCGCCGCCACGGCAAGGCGCGGGCCCTCCGGCTCGTCCCAAGCATCGCTGCGGGCGTTCTCCTCCCCTGCCAGCAGGTACACCAGCGCCTGCATCAGGGTGCTAGCGCCGGCGCATACGATATCCTGCCCGGCGGGCGCGTAGCCCGCGTGACCGGCGGCTTCCAGCCGCAGGCTCAAGCCCTTGGGGCCGTCCAGTTCGCTATAGCATACCTTAATCATCTCACTTCACCTCCTTTCTGTTCCAGTTCATGGCGCGGGCGGCCGCCGCCACCGGCAGCTGTGCCGTCAGGCCGGCAGTGTCCTGCGCCGCTTGGGTGCCGCCGGGCTGCTGGGCAAGGGCAGCAGACAGTCTTGCCATCTGCCCTTGCAGCTGCACCAGCTGCTGCGCCAGCGTACCGTTCTGCCGCACCCGGGCGCGCACCTTTTCCACCCCTTCAAAGTCCATCATCTCCAGCGCCGCAAGGGCTGCGTCCGCGTTGGCGGGGTCAAAGAAGCCCAGCTTATAGCACTCCTTGGCGGTCTCGTTCTGGGACAGGCGGCTGAAGGTGCTCTTTTTGGCGGCGCTGACCACGATGTCAAAGACAGGCTCCCGGCTGCCCAGTTCCACCCCGCCCACGGCGGGCACAGGCTTTGCGCGCAGCCCCTGTGCCGAAAAGGGCACGAACTCGCTCTCGCCGCGCTGGCCGGTGATACGGAACACCCGCTGCTCGTCGTAGAACTGCCGCATCAGTTCAATGATAAGGTAGCACTGCCTTGCAAAGGCGCGGTAGGCGCTCTTGAGCATATCCCGGCTCAGCTTGCTGCCCGCCTCCTGCAAGGCGGCGATGGCGCTGGCGGCGGTCACGCCGCCGGTGGTGCCGCCCTGCGTCAGGTCGCGGTTGCCGCTGATCTCCTTCAGCTCCTCGATGCGGCTGTTGCGGTAACTCAGGCTGTTGCCCTGCAACCCCGCCGTTTGCAGCGGACGGAAGCTGTCCTCGTTCAGACGTCCCACAACGTGCACGATATCCCGGCTCAGGTCGGCCAGTTCCTCCTCGTTCACCCCGGCGGTGTCGCTGAGCACATACCGCTGGCGGGAGGCCAGCAGCACGTTCTCGTCCATGGCGTGGTTCATCCGGTCAATGGCGTTCTGGCAGTCCTTCATCACGTCGATGTAGCCGAACCCGGCGGGAGAATCCTCCTCCACGAACAGCGGGTCGAACACGAAGGGATACTTTCCGTGGTCGTACAGGCCGCGCGCCGCCAGCGCCGGGTCGTTCTGGCTGGCATACAGCACCACGCCGTTGCACAGCTTGCAGTAGTGCAGCCGCAATTTGCCGCTCTCGTCCGGGCGCTTATAGTACCAGTCCACTACCACGCTCTTGTTGGCGGTGGTCTGGCCGTCCTCGTGGATGTACCGGGGCACGTCCACCACACCGGCGGCGTGCCCTGCCAGCTGCGGGTACTGCGCGGTCAGCCGGGCGGTGTCCTCAAGGCTGAGGTGGAATAAATCCGGCGAGTCCTGAATATCCTGCACGCCGGGCTCCCAGTAGAGCATGAGCAGGTTGACGCTGCGCACCGCAATATCGCCCAGCCCGCCGCGCGCCGCCGGGTCCCAGAAGATGCCGGTAACGCCGGTGCCCTGCTTGAGCTTGCGCCACCAGACATCGCTGTACACCTGCTCGTAATCCGCCTGCTCCAACACCACCGGCAGCACGCTGGAAAGCGCCTGCGCCGTAGCCTGATCGTCTGCCTCCCGGGGCAGCACCATAGGCTCGGGGTAGTTGTCCATGGCATCGGCGTGCTTGTTGGCGATGCTGTTAAACAGCCACCCGCTGGATGGCTGCGCCTTGCCGGGCATCAGCGGGTCGCGGTAGCTTTTCCAGTGTCCCATGCGGAACCACAGTTCGTTGTCGATCAGGCGCTTGTCCAGCGCCGTCTTGCCCGCCTTGTAGCGCTGCAGCGTCTGCAGCGCAGCCGCCGCCTCTGCCGCGCCGATGGGCAAGGCTTCTGCTCTTGTATCTTCCATAGTCTTTCCTTTCTATCCTGTTTTTTCAGATGCGGTAGAACCGCGCCTGCCGGTGCAGTTCCAGCGGGTCGTCCGGCCTTGGCGGCGCGGCAGAGGCCTCGGGCGGGCTGATGGGATGCTCCATCAACACATAGCGGCACTCGTCGTAGATATGATCCTCCTGCCGGGTGTCGATATCCTCCACATTGCTCTCGTCGTACACAAGGTTCGGCAGGGTGCGAATGAAGTGCTTGCAGCTGCTGAACACCTGCAGCATCGGCCGTCCATCCGGCGCGAACCGCAGCCGGTAGTGGAACTGCATCTTGCCCGCCAGCCGGGTGTGATCCCCGGGCTGCCAGTGCAGAAAATGCGGGCTGCGCTCCATCATGGCCGCAATGCTCTCGCCCCGGCTCTCGTCAAAGATGGCGGGGTCAGCCACTCCGTGGATCACCCTGCCCCGCAGCAGCGGGTCGTTCTGCTCGGCCTCCCGGATGCGCTTGGCCTGCTCCACCGGGTCAATGCGCAGTCCCTCGTTGGGGCGTCCGGTGCAGCCATACAGTTCCTTGATGCGGTACAGCCGCCCCTCCTCGTCCACCGCATACCACCCCACCGAAAAGGGTTTGGAAAAGCCGAAGTCGTATCCGCGCCAGATGGGCCAGTGCTTGGGGATGGCAAAGGGCGCGATGACGTGGGTCCAGCGCTGATCCTGATAATGCGCCGGGTCGTTGCGCCACTCGGTGAACACCTGCCCGGAAAAGCTGTCCCAGCTGCCGTAGAGCAGCGCCTGCTTTTCCGCCTCCGGCAGGCTGGCAAGACTTGCCAGATACCCGGGGTCGTTGGCCAGCAGGGCGGGGTTATCGAACACGCTGGACGGGATAAACACCCGCGCCCGCTCCATCTGCTGGTCGGTGCCGTCCGGCAGACGCACCGTGACCGTTTCCACAATAGGCGTGCCGGGCGGGGCGGGGGTGATGAACCGCGCCTTTACCCAGCCGTGGCCGATGCCGCCGGGGTTTGTGGTAGCGCGCATATACACCCGGGTGCCCGGCCCGGTGGGACGGTTGCGGCTCATCATGTAGCTGTACTCGTCCCACTCAAAGTGGGTCAGTTCGTCAAAGCCGATAAAATCGTAGGCCTTGCCCTGATAGTTGGTGCGGTCCTTGGTGTACTGCATGGAGCCGAACCAGATCTTTGCCCCGCTGGGAAAGACCCATACATGGGAGGTGGCATTGTACTGCGCCTCCGGGAACGCCCGGCGGTAGTATAGCTGGCTCTTATCCACAAGGTCAGAAAGCTGCGGGTAGGTCTTGCGCAGGATCAGCGCCCGGTAATGCGGGATATGTACCTGCCGCAGCGCTTCGATCAGCAGCGCGTCGCTCTTGCCGCCGCCTGCCGCGCCGCCGTACAACGCCTCCGGCTCCGGCCTGCGCATAAATTCCAGCTGCCGGGGCTGCGGCTTCCACACAATGACTGCCCGCTCTGTTCTGTTCATGCCTTTTCCTCCTGTTCCACCGGCGGCAGCAGCACCACGCCGCACTCCGTTCCTTCCAACTCTGTGCCCTGATCGTTCAGGGTCTTTACCACGCCCGCCAGATCCTTGAGCACGGCGGTGGCCTCCTTCAGCCCCTTCATCATCCCGGGGTCGGGGGTGTTTTCCCGCCGGGCGGCCTTCTGCCGCTCGTTCAGTTCCTTTACCTCCTGCGCCAGCAGGGTGCTCAGGGTGTCGGCGGCGCGGTTCAGGCTCTTCAGCCCGGCGGCGGGCTTTGTCTGCCCCATGATGTTCTTCCTCCTTTCGTCCGGTGTTCCGGGCTCTGTACACAGGATATCACCCGCCCGCTGCACCCGACAGTGTGCACTTTTGCAGGGCCAACAGGTATTTTTACGCAGTCGTTTTCCTTGTTGTATATTTTGTATTTTTGAGGTATCACGCAGCTTCGTCAGTTTTATTTTCCCGGCTGGCGCAGCGCGCAGAAAACGGCTGTTCGTATTTCGGACACTTCTCACAAAAACGTTCGCTGCGCCCCGCCTGCCCTATCACTATAAAGGTAAAGGTAAAGACGCGCCCTGCCGCCTTACCCGGGGGCAAAAGCTTTCTCGACCCGCGTTGTTTTTCTTGCCCGATAAGACTGTATAAAAAGCGCGTTCTTTCCGTTGTGTAGTATCCCTGAAAATATCTTTCAAAATATGTATTGCTTCTTTTCGCGTTTTTTTAGCTATTATGCAACATTCTGTCATGTTGAAGGGTGGTTTTTTACATACCATCATCATATTTGTATGTTGGTTGCAACGGCATGAAAAATTGTGATAATTCGCGAAAAGATTTTGTAACCTTTGGTCCGCTTTTGTAGAAACGTAACAAAACATTTGCGCCAATCTTGTGAACTTATTCTCTTGCGGAACACCCCCACACAAGGGTATAATACTGTCAGGGATTACGGACGTATGCGACAAATGCGTCTGTGAATATGCTGTGACACACAAATGAAGGAGATTACTATTATGAAAATGATTTCTCGTCGCGACTTCCTGAAGGCTTCCGCTGTTGTGGGCGCTACCGCTGCTATGACCGCTTGCGGCGGCTCTTCCTCTACCAGCACCGCTGCTTCCAGCGTTGCTTCTTCCACCGCTGCTTCTTCCGCTGCTACCAACGGCTCTGCCAACATCGGCGTCTGCATCTATCAGTTTGCTGATAACTTCATGACCCTGTACCGTGCTGATCTGGAAGGCTACCTGAAGGACATGGGCTACTCCGTCACCATCATGGACGGCAAGAACGACCAGAACACCCAGACCGAGCAGATCAA
>CAKSVD010000034.1 GCA_934503275.1 uncultured Faecalibacterium sp. | reverse complement strand
CCGCATCCTCCGCTGCGAGACGGCCCCTCTGGCCGTTCTCTCCGCCGTCATGACCCTGACGGGGAATTTGGAATAAGAGCTTTACAAAACAGGAGGGACAGCCCGCGAGCTGTCCCTCCTGTTTTGTTTATAGCGATTTTCAAAATTAAAGCGCATACCGCTTAAACCTCTCTACAGTCGTTCCACCTGAAAAAAGTGGTATACCGTAGTGTCCCATCCAACTGGATGGATGACAGAATGGTCGTGTTCCTGGGCTTGGAAAGTGGTGCAGAATCGACAGTTCTGCTTCCACCAAGCGAATAGGCATACCGCCTTGTCATATCCGTATTGCATCCGCTTTCATCCAGAAACACAAGATCACTTGCCTTGAATCCAGATATAAGGCCGTTCCAGTTTTTCCTTTTCTCGGCCACATCGGGGACGCTCCTGTTCACTGGCATGAAGAGATTTCTTCTTACGGCGATATCCTGCTTTCTGAAGAAAACGCCAGACAGTATCAATGCTGACAGGCAAATTCAACGTTTCAATGATTTCCAGACAAGTGATATCCGGCTGTTTCTCCAGAAGTGAAAGAATATGCTGATGATCTGCATCGGACAATTTTGGCTTCTTTCCATGGAGATTCGTCCGAGTTTCGTAGCTGCCCGTTTCGTTCCGACGCTTCAGCAAGCGATAGACCGAACAGGTGTTTACAGAAAAGCATTTTGCCAGTTCCTTTACACTGACACCCTTATCGTATCCTTCCAGATCCTTCCAGAATCAACTTTCGAGCTTCGTTGTGCAACATAGCACTCACCTTCTTTGCCCCTGTTATATCACTTTTTCTCAAAAGTTAAAGTACTCTCTGCTGTATTATTGAAAATTGCTATAGATTATCAAACCGGGCTGTATTCTTCTGAATCTTCTTCATTTTTGTACCTCTGACCTCTAAAATTTTTGAAAAAATCATAGGTACAAGCTCAAAAAGCCCGTATAAAATAAAAAAGACGACAAACCGTTTGATTCAACGATTTATCGTCCTTTTGGTGCGCTCGAGGGAACTCGAATCCTTGGCCCTCTGATTAAAAGCGCCCACCGGGCAGAACACTCTGATTTTAAAAGTTTCGAGTTTGCGCCATTTTTGTGCAAAGCATCGTGATTTTTCACTGCGTAATTTCTGCACCCTTTGTCGTATTTTGCAAGTCAGAGTGCCCATTGCATCTCTTGAAACCGTGCAAAAACAGTGCAGAAACCGTGCACTTACTCTTGGACAAATAAAAAATGATGATTTTTGATCCGTGACTTGGTGGCGATTTGAGTGACCACAAAGGTAAATTTGATACACGGAAAGAAGAATGCCCACTCGTCTGAGGAGTTCTCAGGGGAGTGGGCATTTTCACACAAGTGGTTAATATAATTTCGATTATGATAATTCAAATTATATTAACTCGTTCCAATAAAATATTAGTTCTGCCAATATTTCGGTTTGCAAAGCGATTTTACTTTCTACTTTCTTATAAACTGATACACTCCATATTGCGGAGATTCGACAATGCCAAGACGACGGAGATCCCGGATGATGGCATTGGCACGAGAAATCTTCACATCGAAGAATTGAGCCACATTGATGGAATGAAAAGAGTATTCGTATCTGTATCTTTTGAAAAGCCCTAAAGTTTTCTCTTTTGTTCTGCTTCCAAAGTTAGTCCCATCCAGCTGATTTTTGAAATTGGCTACCTCGCTGTCCATATCCTCTTTTTCTGAGGTTGCCACTTTTTCTTGGGAAGTTGCCACTTTTAGGGTCGAGGTTTCCACTTTTTCTTGCGGGGTTGCCACTTCTAGGGTCGAGGTTGCCACTTTTTTTGAAGAAGTCGATACTTTTGCAGGCTGAGCCTCCACACTTTCCATACTGACTTGTGCCGGAGTCGCTACACTTCTATTCGGCAGCGTAACGATAAAGAAATCCGAATCTGAGTAGAAAGTCGGCTTCTGAGCCACTTCCACATAAGAGTTCAGGATGCGGTCAATGCCGCTGCCACGGCGCTCCATAAAGCCAAGCCGTGAGAACACGTCTGAAATAACCTGATTGCGCCGCATAGACGGAATATGCCGGATATCCATATCCTGCACCCTGCGGCCATTCATCATGCCGCCCGGCGAAGTGATCTCCAGCCGGTCATCGAACACTTCCACATGAATCTCCGAACCAAGAATCTGATAATTCCGATGAATCAGTGCATTGACCAGCACCTCACGAACGGCTTTATACGGGTAGTCACTGCGTTCTTCGCGGGTCATACCACGGATGCTCCACGGGTTTTTGCTGTTGTTGCGAACAAAATCTTCCGCATTTTGCAGCAGCGTGATCAGACTTGCACCCTGAAATTCCTTGTCATCCAGAGCATCTTCTTCAATGCTGCCCTTGTAGTTGCCTTTCCAGCGGGTGCAGAAAATACGGGATTGTTTCAGAACGCCCTGATCGCAAAGCAGCAGGCCGCCATTCGTGATTTGTCCATCATCTGTTACCAATCCTGCGGATGGCAAGTCTTTTTCGAGGTCGAAATCCTCTTTTTTCAGAGTCTTAAACGTCGCGGCCAGCAGTGTAAAACTGACATCACCCATTCGATAAGAACTGGGCAGGGCATCAAAGGTCTGGTTCATACCTTGCAGTATCAGCTCGTTCAGTTCCCGTGAAGTGGCTTCTTCGGACTGGTCACCATGCCGCACATAGGCCGTATGGGAACCGTCAAAGGCATAATAATATGGATACGCCGGGCCGTCCTGTACTTCCAGATCAACGCAGGACTTGCCCTCTATTTCGACCTCCCGCACCCGATAGCGTGGTGTAGGGTCAATGCGGACTTTGATAAGTTCCGTCAATCTGCTCACCACAGCCTGCGGATTTTCCAATCCTACGACCTCGCGCGGCTCATTCTTTACGCCAAAAATCAGGTGTCCGCCCTCGGTATTGGCAAATGCCGACACGGATTTCAGCCAGCTGCGCGGCTTTTTCTCTTCAAGACGTTCCTTGTAATCAACATGAGAGGCTTCAATGTAATGGTCGAGGGGAAAAGGCATGGTATCACCTGCAATTCAGTTCAATATCGTTCAAGCGTATTATACCGTATTTTATTAGTATATTCTACCACTTTATGCGGTCACATGGGTGGCATTCTCTTTCACCGAATTGATCGTTTCCATCAGTTCTCCGCCCATTTTACCATCAAACAGACGGGTGAACAGGATAGGCTGGTCGAAGGGCGGTTTCATCAGGACGGCTTTGCTTTCCACATAGCCGTTCTGCTCGATATAATGGATAACTTTCTGCACGAAAGCAATCTGCCTTGCGTTCAGAGATTCATCGTTGATGAACTTGGAGAATGCCTGCATGGCGGCTTCGTGGTCGAGCTTTGCCACCTTGCGCACCAGCAGACCAAACGGGGTATCCTTAAACTCCCGGGCATAATCTTCTTTACTGCCCAGCTCGCTGGTGAAGATGTGTTCCAGCTCGGTGTAATCGCCCTGTGAAAGCGGGATGTTCTGGGTCAGCTTGTGGATGGCCAGCGTATCGCTGCGGTGCTCCATGATGTAGCGGTTCACACGTTCCCGGTACTCGCCGAAATCGTAGCCGGGATCCAGCGTTTTGCCCTCGGTCTGTTCCAGTACCGGGTCGGCAAGGGCCGTGTAGACAGGCTTTTGCCCCTCGCCGCCCTCCACCAGAAACTTGATGAGTTCCCGCAGCTCCTGCCGCATTTCCTCAAAGTGGAGAAGATCATGCGAGGTCAAAAATTCGTCTGTCTGCACCTCCCGGATGAGGGGCAGCTTTGCCTGCACCTGCGGGATGGTAGCCTTCCCTTCCAGCATTGCCGCTGTATTGCGCAGCTGTTTCTGGGCGCGGCCCAGCCCCGGCAGACCTTCCAGTTCACAGAGCAGCAAGCCATACACAAAGTTATCGAACCGCTTGGCGGCCTCGTCCTTATCGTCCAGCGAGATGAGCGGTGCCACCTCTTTCATCAGAGTACCCTTGTCCGTTTCGGTCAGGCTGACAAAGGCTTCCGGCTTTTGATAGTGTTCCACGGCCTGTCGGTGCAGCCGCACGGATACCAGCTCCGGGTTCAGCGCTCCCACTTCGGCACGGCAGGTTTCTGTTAAAATTTTACGCCAGTTCTGGTATTTTTCGTCCCCATAGGCTCCATCCTGCAGCGCGGCGGCGATCCGCACCTGCTTGCAGAAAATGCTCTCGGACAGGCTCTTGGTGTCCGCGCTCTCGTAGCCGTTGGGTTTCTGACGGAAAAATTCAAAGTTGCCGCAGTAGTCGAAGATCAGAAAACGTCGTTTGCCCGTATATTCGCCGTCGATGGCATCCACGCAGGCAAGGGATGGGCAGAGCCGCGTACCACGGCCGATCATCTGCCAGAACTTCGTTTTGCTGCGCACTTTTTTGAAAAACACCAGATTCACGCACTCCGGCACATCGATGCCCGTGTCCATCATATCCACCGAGACCGCAATAAACGGCGGCTTGTCCGGCTGCTTGAAGTCGTCAATGATGGACTGTGCATAGGCGTCGTCGCAGACCACCCGCTGGATGAATCCCGGGTACTGGGTCTCCAGCTGCGGGTAGAGCTTGCCGAAGCGTTCCCGGATAAACTCCGCGTGGCGCTTGTTCTGGGCAAAGATGATGGTCTTGCCGATGCGGTCGCCGCCCGCCGTCTGGACGCCGCGTTCCATCAGGTCTTGCAGCACCGTGTCCACGGTGTTGGCATTGAAGATAAACTTATTCAGCTTTTCAGATGGGATAAACGTGGGCAGGGTGTCGTCCTCGGCAAAATCGTCCTCGTAGCGGGCCTTATCCTCCGGTGAAAGCTGGTCGTAGTGGATGCCCTCTTCTGTGAATTTCGTCTTGACCTCGTAGTTGTAGTAAGGCACCAGCACATGGTCGGTGTAGACCGCCGTGTCGTAATCGTAGGCGTAGGTGGGGATGCCGTGCTCCATCTCGAAAAAGTCGTAGGTGTTGCGGTCCACGTCGGTTTTCGGGGTGGCGGTCAGACCCACCAGAACCGCATCGAAATAATCAAAAATGGCGCGGTATTTCTTGAAAATGCTGCGGTGGCTCTCGTCCACGATGATGAGGTCAAAGTGGGCGGGCGAAAACAGCGGCACGCCGTCCTTGGTCTTGGCGTTGTCGATGGCGTTGAGCATGGTGGGATAGGTGGAAAACACGATGCGCGCGGCCTTATCGTCCTTAGAGGAGCACAGGTTGCAAAGCGACTGGTCGGGCAGATACTTCTTGAAGTCGTCCTTTGCCTGCTTGACCAGCGCGGTGCGGTCGGCCAGAAAGAGCACGTTGGTCACATGACCGCCCCGGCTCAGCACATCGGTCAGGCTGGATGCGGTGCGGGTCTTGCCTGTGCCCGTTGCCATGACCAGCAGATTGCGCCGGAAGCCCTGCGTAATGTGGGCGCAGACTGCCCGGATGGCGTTTTTCTGATAGTAACGGTCGGTGATTTTATCGTCAATTTCGATGGTGTCCAGCGGCTTTTTCTCGGTGCGGCGGTTCATCAGCTTCTGCAAGTCGTCCTTGCAGAACACCCCGCTCACGGCACGCTGCGGGCCGCTCTGCTCATCCCAGAAATAGGTGGTGTAGCCGTTGGTGGTAAACAGCATCGGACGGCGGCCAAACTTCTGCTCCAGACAGTCTGCATAAAGCTGAGCCTGCTTGCGCCCGATGTTGGGGTCCTTGGTGCTGCGCTTGGCCTCGATGACCGCCAGCGGCAAGCCGTCCTTGCCCATCAGCACATAGTCCGCATAGCCCTTCTGCCCCAGCACGCCGTTCATGTTGTCCACTTCGTACTCGGTGCGCACATCGGCGTCCGGCCCGGTGAATTTCCAGCCCATGGCCTTGAGGTCGATGTCGATGATCTTCTGCCGCGTTTCGGCCTCGGTCAGGTCGGCGGCGGTGAAACTGCGGCTCTGCTGGTTCTGCTGTTTGCTGGCCGTGTACGCCGCCGAAAGGCTCTCCACCTGCTTGCGCAACGCTTCCAGCTCGGCATCTTTCTGGGTCAGCAGGCTTTCCTGCTCCCGGATCTTCTTTTCATCCAGCGCCACTTTCTCGCCGGGGATGGCTGTTTCATCAAAGGAGCGCTCCACATAGTCCGTGCCGTAGCAGTAATCCACCCACTGAATGAAGTCGAACAGCCCTCGCAGGCTGAACACTGCATCCGCCGCCGACACACTATGCCCCGTATGTACCGCTAGATTGCCCGCCTTCACGATGCTGGGCAGCACGCTCCACACGTCCCGGTCCACTGCGAACCGGAAACTCGGCTCATGCAACAAGGATTGCAGGTTGTCCTTGTAGGGCATCGTGATGGTTTTATCTGCCGCATACACCCACTTCACCGCCAGCTCCAACGCCTTCCGGCACCCCACCGCGCACATCGCCGGGGAGGTGGAGAACACTTTCTCGGCCTCGATGGCAGAATTGGCAAAGAGGGAATATTCGGGATGGGTGGAGAGATAGGAGAAGTTGGACATGGGAGGGCTCCTTTCTATTTAGAATAATTCTCATTCAAATATTGCATTCGTTTTTTCGGAGTTCTTGTTGTGTAAAAATTTCCTGCTGTATCTTGAACAAAAAGCGTAATTTTTGAATTACCTGACGTTTTACACTGGTCTTTTAGTACCTGAATAAATTCTTCTTTTTTCCATGTTATGATTTTAGATTCTTCTATGTCCAAAACAACCGGTCTCCTCGTGCTTATCATTTCTGTTTCATCCGGAAACGAAACCACAAAAAAGCCCTCGTTAAAACTCATCCCATATCGATTTATTATAATTTTGCGATTTCCAACATTGGAAATCTCAAGTTCCACATACGATTCTTTTGAAGCCTTGTTTGTCAAAATCACATTATCTCGAAATTTTATTTTAAGTCTTTTTTTATTGCTATATCTTGTTTGCCACAATGCAACAACTACCGCCGCCGTTGTTGCTATTGCGCTAGCCGCTTGCCAAAATAATGCCCAGTTAAAGCATACTTCTTTTGTTTCCACTTCAATACTCCAATAAAATTATATTCATATTCATCTCAAATCAAGCACACGCTCGATTTTTTGCTTTTTCTTATCGATCATGCGAGAAATAAATTCATCATACGTTTCTTCAGGATACAACGGGTTGACTTCCTCTATTCTTTTTCCGCATGATATTCCAGATATAATTTCCGCAAAACTATTAAGTGCGCCACTTATGCCAGAAGGCATCTTATATGTAACTATTACTGGTTTGATGTTTTCATAAAGTGTTTTTAACTGATTCAAATGTTCTTGCAGTTTTAGTGGTTCACCCGTTGCTGGGAACATATGTTGATTTCTACGCTTAAGAATATCTTCAAGTTCTTGTTCGTCAACTAATTCATCCGCAACGCCATGACGGATATAAATAGCCGCTTTCTTTATGTCCGTACTTTGCTTATGCGATATGAATGGTAGAAACTCCGGTGTGTCGTCCACAACTAACATCTGAAATTTTTTGCCGTTTAGCACACCATACTCCGAAGATTGGTAACTAAAATCATATATCTCATACTTGAGATTTGTTGAGATATACGCTTTCACTTCCGACTCAACCTGTTCTTTTGCTTTCAGTTCTTGCAAACCTTCACAAGAAAATGTTTTATCCTCGTTTTCCTGCACACCAAAGACTACGACACCTCCGCCATAGTTCGCTAATGCAAGCATCAGTTTTGCTAACTTGTCTTTGCAAATCCATTCTCTCTTAAAATCGATTGAATTGTGTTCACCCGTCTGATTCTCTAAGAACGCACGAAAATTATCCAGTGTCGGCTCTTGAAGCAAATTATAAACAATGTCTTTTATTTGTTTTGGAAAAGCCATAATTTTTCTTCCTCCGATTATTTTCTTTTATTATACTGCACAACCTTCCCCTTGCACAGCCCTTTTATCCAAAATATTCCTGCATCAGCGCCTTTTTCATCAGTTCCAGCTTTTCAAGGCTCTGCTGTACGGTTTGCTTCTGCTGATCTACACGCTCCACAAAGGCGGCAAACTGGTTTTGGAGATCAATCGGCGGAAGAACAACTGAAGATTTCAAGATTCCGTCCTGCCCGATTGTCGTCATAGTTGCAGTTTTTGATTGTGCTATAATCTGTCTTCTAAAAAATGGTGTGGTAGATAAAACTTGAACGAACTCGGGAACGCATTTCTGAAGATCCAGAGACAATCGAATCACATGACATTCAAAAAGAACATTTGGGAAGGTACCTTTTGCTACTATTGATGCCTTGCCTATGCCATCTGCTACAAGTGATGATCTACAAAAAAGCATATCACCATATTTTACACTGTATTTTTCTTTTTCAGCTTGCGTTGCATTGGTTCTGGGCAGTTCCTTCGTGTTGGAATACATTCTGTTGACAACATTAGAGACACCGAGGATTTGTACATTGCCGTCATCCTTATAAGCATCTCTTTTTGCAAAAAAACCATTACTAGCTTTATCTCGAATAATTTCCGTAATACTAACCAATGGCCATCCCTTCGGATTTTGATCTGGGTCACCAAACATCTCCACAAACCGTGCCTTTACCAGCTCGTCCAGTTTGGCAAGCTGCTGCTTGCGGAGAGAAATCAAACTCGTTACTTTATCCAGAAACTCAACTATTTGTTTTTGCGTTTCTAATGATGGAAGCGGAATTTCAATATTTGAAAACTGTGTCTTATTTAAAATTGGTACGACTGCGGCATTCGCTGTATTCTGCATTTGGGGCTGCACATTTTGAATTGCATATGCTACATATCTAGGGTCGCAAATTTTCCTTTCTGGTATAATTGCATTGATTTGCTGATTAAATGCACACGGAACTTTATTTATTGCAACTTTTCCAATAATTCCAATACAAGTAACTAAAATACTATCTGTTGGTAAAACTCGTGCCTTATCCTTCGCATACGCTGATATATAAAATTCGCTTTGGTGTATCTCTGTTATTTCATTATCTGTAAAATCACTCGGTTTAACAAAGCAAATATCATTTGATTCATAATTTTGAGCATCCGAAGTTTTTGGCGTATTTCCAGTAATAATTTTTCCAAGTTCTCCCAACTTCGCCATCACACCATCTCCTCCAACTCTTCCAAACCCTTGGTGATCTCCATTTCCAGCTCGTGCAGGTCGGCCAGAATTTCCGTGGTCGAGGGATACTCCACCGGCACATACTCGGTCTCTTTGTACTTATTGATGGACAAATCGTACCCATTGGCGGCAATTTCTTCTTTGGGCACAAAGAAGCTCTGCTCGGTGCGCTTGCGGTCAGTTTCGGCGTCGAGGTTATGGAACCGGGCGATGATGTCTGGGATGTCGTTTTCCTTCACCTCGGTGCGCTTGTCGTCCAGCGAGAAGCCGTCGGCTTTCATGTCGTAGAACCACACCTTATCGGTGCCGCCCGCGCCGGTCTTGGTAAACACCAGCACCGCCGTAGACACGCCTGCGTAGGGCTTGAACACGCCGGAGGGCATGGAGATGACCGCCCGCAGCTGATGGTTTTCAATCAGTTCTTTTCGGATGCTCTGGTGCGCCTTGCTGGAACCGAACAGCACGCCGTCCGGCACGATGCAGGCGCAGCGTCCGCCGGTTTTGAGCATCCGCAGGAAGAGCGCAAGGAACAAAAGCTCCGTCTTTTTGGTGTTGGTGACGGCTTTCAGGTCGTCGTTGATGCTCTCGGCATCCACAGTGCCCTTGAACGGCGGGTTCGCGAGGCAGACGGTGTACTTGCTGCAAATGGAGTTTTGCTTCGACACGCTGTCCTTGTAGTCGATTTCCGGGTTCGTGATGGAGTGGAGCATCAGGTTCATGGCCGAAATGCGCAGCATGGTGCGGTCCGTGTCAAAGCCCGTGAACATCGGGCCGGCAAAATGCTGCCACTGCTCCGGGGTCATGCTGTCCTCATAGCGAGGTGAACGAATATACTGCGCGCTGGACACCAGAAAGCCCGCCGTACCGCAGGCTGGGTCACAAATGAAGTCGTCGGGTGTGGGCTGCACCAGTTCCACCATCATGTCGCGGATGTGCTTGGGTGTGCGGAACTGGCCGTTCTGCCCTGCTGTTGCCAGCTTGCCCAGCATATACTCATACAGGTCGCCCTGCATATCAAGGTCGGCAATATCGTGGGTGTAGAGATCCTCCAGCCCGGTGATGATCTTTTGCAGTACCTGCGGCGTGGGGATCAGAAACATGGCATCGTCCATGTACCGCGCAAAGGCCGTGTTGCCCTCATCCGGGCGGGTGGGGTCGTCCTCGATTTCCACCAGTTCGCCGTTTGCGTCAAAGTCCGGCAGACGGCCATACTTCATCTTTTTGATGGCCGGGAACACCCGCTGCTGCATGGTCAGGAAAATTTCGCGGGAATCTTTATCCTTGAAGCGGCTCCACCGCATAGACTGTCCTGCTTCGCTGGCCGGGAAGATGTGCTCCATCTTTTCGCCCGCCATGTTCTCAAAATCTTCGGTGGCAAGTTCTTTCTCGTCCAGTGACCGGATGAACATGAGATAGGTCAGCTGTTCAATGACGGTCAGCGGATTGGTGATGCCGCCTGCCCAGATGTCCGTCCAGATTTTGTCTACCTTATTTTTAATGGCTCCTGTTACCATGCGTTCCTCCTGAATGTTTGCCAATCGCAAACGCTTTGTATCTTGGATTTTTGGTGATAATATCACAATTTTATTATAGCAGTGTACGATTGCATTTTCAACGTAGAGTGTTTAGCGGAAGTGCTTTCTTGATCGCAGGCAAGAAAGTAGTGAAACATTCAAATAGCCTATTTGCGATATGCAATTCAACGCTGTTACATACGCACCCGGAGTTCACCCGCATCGTGTTCCATGGTCTGCGGCATTCCAGCGCCACCTACCAGCTGATGATCTCCGGCGGTGATGTGAAAACCGTGCAGAGATCGTGCAAATGGCGTATAAAAAGAAAATCCCACGAGGAATCTTGCGATTCTTCGTGGGATTTTGGTGCGCTCGAGGGAACTCGAATCCCTGGCCCTCTGATTAAAAGTCAGATGCTCTACCGGCTGAGCTACGAGCGCATACAGTATTTGTACAATATCAGAAATATTGCCGTATAATATTACCACAACTGCGGCCAAAAAGCAAGGCTTCGCGGCAAAAAACTTTCTTTCACAAAAATGGGCCGTGCCGGACGCAAACTTTCCCTTTACAAATCCGGTAAGAATCAGTACAATCAAATCAAGTATCGTTCACGATGGTCCCGGCCGTGCCGTGCGCCCACAGGCCGCACACAGGCCGCTGCGATAGGAGGTCTTTTTCTGATGAAAATTTCTCGACGGTCCGTACTTCGTTACACAGGTCTG
>CAKSVD010000033.1 GCA_934503275.1 uncultured Faecalibacterium sp. | reverse complement strand
GCTTGTGTTGTGCGCTCCGAACTGGAACGTGATTATTATAGCACGGCCTTTGCCGAAATGCAAGCCCTAATTTAAAATTATTTTACTTTTTTCGAAACACTTTCCTTCCCAGCAAAAACGCCCTGCCAGGCCCCGGGCGTGCAACATTACCGCAGGGCAATTGCATCGGCCGCACCCTGTACAAAAAATGTGCGGCAGGCTGTTGCTCTTTGCCTGCAAATCGTGTATACTTGGGGGCAGAAAGCTGCACAAGAGAAATCGAGGGATGAATATGACACTTCGCGGGATCATCACGCTGGTAATATTGGCTGTGCTGTTTGCGCTGGCTGTGGTCTGGATCTCCAGACAGGGCGGCTGGAAGGGCGAGGGCTGCAACGGCAACTGCGCCTCCTGCCACAGCCATTGCGAGGACCCGGACGCTAAGAAGAAATAACCAAAACAGGGCTGCTGCACGAAATACAGTGCAGCAGCCCTGTTTTATGGTTGTGTCCCAGAAACGCCCGCAGGCGTTTCCAGGGCACTTTTCACGGCTATTTGTTCAGAACGCGCCGCGCTGGGCGGCATAGACGGCGATGGTGCTCAAGAGATCCTGCAACGCCTTCTGGTAGGTGGTGCGGCCAATGTGCAGCTGCTCTAAGATCTCGTCCTCCGGGCGCTGCTCAAAAAAGCGCATCCGCAGCAGGTCTGCCCGCATGGGGTCGTGCGCCTGATAGTAGTCGATCCCCTCATCAATGGCGCTTTGCCAGCGGCGGTTTTCCGGCGTACGCGCCCAGTGCCGCTCGCCGTACTTGCGCAGGGCGTTCCGGGTCACATTGCGCTGCTCCGGTGTCACTGGCGCTTCCCCCTTTTGGGCAGTTCCAGCGCCGCACTGCGCGAGAACCGGTTCTCGGCATCGAAAAAGCAGGCGTCCCGCTCGGCCATCGTCAGCCCCAGCATGGTGGAAAGCCGCTCGGCCTCGTCCAGCTTGAACTGGGTCTCGCCCAGCAGCTTGTGCCGCAGGGTGTTGCTGCTGATGTGCAGCACACTGGCCACATATTGCAGCTTGTAGCCGCTGTCCTGAATGTAGGTGCAGATCAGATTCGTATTTGCCATGGCTTCGCTCCTTTTTTGTAGCTCACTGCGTTTGTAACAATCATTGGTTGTATTATACTCTGCTGTTGATTGGCTGTCAACATATTATTTCCAAAACGCACCGTAATTGTTGATTTTTAGGAAATTTTCTGCTATAATCAAAGTAGAATGTCCCGCCACATACCACAACACATAGTTTTCAGGAGAACCACCATGTCTGATCTGTCTACCCGTGTCCGTCTGCGCCGGGAGCAGCTGGGTCTTTCGCAGGAGGAACTTGCCCGGCGCATGGGCTACCGCTCCCGCTCCTCCATCACCAAGCTGGAAAAAGGCATCAACGACCTGCCCCAGTCCAAGGTAGAGGAGTTAGCGCAGGCGCTGGAGACCACCCCCGCTGCCCTGCTGGGGCTGGACGCGCCCTGCGCCTGTCCCCCGGGCTTTGAGGCGCTGCCCGCCATGGTGCAGGTACCGCTGATCGGTTCCATCGCCTGCGGCACGCCCATCACCGCCGAGCAGAACATAGAGTGCTATATCGGGGTACCCGCCGCATGGCACGCGGATTTTGCCCTGACCTGCCACGGCGACAGTATGTCTCCCACGATATGCAATGGAGACATCGTCTGCATCCGCTGCCAGCCCGAGGTGGAGCAGGGCGAGATCGCCGCCGTGCGGGTAGGCGAGGAAGCCACCCTTAAGCACTTCCACCGGCAGGGCGATGCCGTGATGCTGCTGGCCGATAATGCCGCCGTCTGCCCGCCCATGTTCTACGCCGGAGAGCAGCTTTCGGAGCTGCACATCGAGGGCAAGGCCGTGGGGCTTTGCCGCGGCCTATAAGATAAGGAGAGAAAGGAGCAGCCCGTGTTCGGCAAAAAGAAAGCATCCCCCTCCTACGACCCCGCCGCCCAGAAGCCGGTGCTGCGGTGCAGCATCTGCACCGGGGAGCAGGTGGCCGGGTTTCAGGATCTGCGCACCGGCCATTTTACCGAGGTGCAACTGATCCGCAGCCCGCAGGAATTGCAGGCCTTTCGCAGCCGGTACGGCATCCCCGCCGACTGCCCCATTGAAAAGATCTATTGAGCAAGGAGTTCATCATGCAGCAGGCACCCGAAGCCATGACCCTGAAGGTCATTGCCCATATCCATACCGCCTTTCCCACCAAGTTCGGCATCCCGCGCCAGAGCGGGCTGGTGGAAGAACTGCGGGGCGAGATCATCTTCACCCCGGAATACCGCAACCCCGACGCCCTGCGCGGGCTGGAGGATTTCAGCCACATCTGGCTGGTGTGGCAGTTTTCCGGTGCAGTGCGGGAAAGCTGGTCCCCCACCGTGCGCCCGCCGCGCCTTGGCGGCAACACCCGGGTGGGCGTGTTTGCCACCCGGTCGCCCTTCCGGCCAAACCCTCTGGGACTTTCCAGCGTAAAGCTGGAAGCCATTGAGCAGCGCCCGGACGTGGGGCCGGTGCTCATCGTGCGCGGTGCCGACCTGATGGACGGCACGCCCATCTACGATATCAAGCCCTACATTCCCTACGCAGACTGCCACCCGGACGCCGCCGAGGGCTTTACCGGGCAGACCCGCACCCACCATTTGGAGGTCTCCTGCCCGGAGGCTCTGTGGCAGACCGTACCGGTGGCCGACCGCGCCGCGCTGCAGGGCGTGCTTGCCAGCGACCCCCGCCCCTCCTACCAGCACGACCCGCAGCGGGTGTACGGCATGGAGTTTGCCGGGCTGGAGGTGCATTTTACCGTAGACGGTGACCAACTCACCGTGCGGGACATCACCCTGTTATAAAAGGAGCCGTTCATGGAACTGCGGACTGTCAATACCTTTCTGCACATCGCCGAGTTGCACAGCTTTTCCCGCACCGCGCGGCAGCTGGGCTACTCGCAGTCGGCGGTGTCCTCCCAAATCGCACAGTTGGAGGCCGAACTGGGCACCCCGCTGTTTGACCGCGTGGGTAAAACGGTGCGCCTGACCGATGCCGGGCAGACCTTTTTAGGCTACGCCCGCACCCTGCTGGAAACTGCCCAGCAGGCACAGGCCGCCTTGCAGCCCGCCCAGCAGGTGCGGGGCAGCCTGCGCATCGCGCTGGCAGATTCCGTATGCAGCACCTTTTTGCCGGGGCTGTTGCAGCGCTACCATGCCCGCTGCCCGCAGGTGGAACTGGTGCTGCACACAGCCAGTTCGGACGAGATGCTGCAATTGCTGAGCACCAATCAGGTAGACCTTGTCTATACGCTGGACCAGCCCCTTTTGCAGCCTGCGCTGGTGCTGGCTGCGGATGTACCGGAGCCGGTGTGCTTCATTGCGCCGCCGCAGCATCCGCTGGCGCAGGAAAACGCCCTCCCGCTGGACATTCTGCCCCGGCAGGAGTTTCTGCTTACCGAGCGGGGCATGAGTTACCGGGACGCGCTGGACCAGTGCATGGCAGCGCACGGTCTTGCCATCCACCCCTATCTGGAGTTGGGCAGCGCCGCGCTGCTGTGCCAGATGGTGGAGCAGGGCATGGGGCTTTCCTTTTTGCCGGAGTACATCGTGCGCAGCGCACTGGCCGAAAGGCGTCTGGCGCGGCTGAACGTACCGGACTGCACCGTCATGATGCACCGGCAGCTGTTCTACCACCGGGACAAATGGGTGACCCCGCAGATGAACGTATTCATCGAGCTGGTGCGGCAGGGCGCACAGATAAAATGATTGGAAAAAATTTTTATTTTGGGGCTCAGAAACGCCTGCGGGCGTTTCTGAACCCCATTTTCACGGGTGGAAATTCCCCTCAAAACGAAAGACCGCCGAAGGTTTCCCTTCGGCGGTCTTTCGTATGATAGGAGGATCAAAAATGATCTTTGCTAAGTCTTAGTTCAGGATGGTCAGTTCGGTCTCGACGTCGAACAGGTGGATCTTGTGGGGATCGAAAGCAACGCGGACGGTGTCTCCGTTGCGAGCCTTGGAGGTGGGAGCAACGCGAGCGGTCATCTTGTTGCCCTTGTACTCCAGATACAGGTAGATCTCAGCACCCATCATTTCGGAAACATCGACCTGAGCATCCAGCTGGCAGTCGGTGTGCTTTGCCATAAACTCGGGCTCGTCGTCGATATCCTCGGGACGGATGCCCATCTTGACCTTCTTGCCAACGTAGGAATCCAGCTTGCCGTCGGCGGTCTTTTCCTTGGGCAGGGGGATCACGTCGCCGCCCAGATCAATACCGTACAGGTCGCCCTTCTTGATCAGGGTGCCGTCCAGGAAGTTCATCTGAGGGCTGCCGATGAAGCCTGCAACGAACATATTGCAGGGCATATCATACAGGTTCTGCGGGGTATCGACCTGCTGGATGATGCCGTCCTTCATAACCACGATACGGTCGCCCATGGTCATAGCCTCGGTCTGGTCGTGGGTAACGTAGATGAAGGTGGTAGCCAGCTTCTTGTGCAGCTTGATGATCTCGGTGCGCATGGAGGTACGCAGCTTAGCATCCAGGTTGGACAGGGGCTCGTCCAGCAGGAAGACTGCCGGGTTACGAACCATTGCACGGCCCAGAGCAACACGCTGACGCTGACCACCGGACAGAGCCTTGGGCTTGCGGTCCAGCAGGTGCTCGATCTCCAGGATCTTGGCAGCCTCGTGCACGCGCTTGTCGATCTCGTCCTTCGGGGTCTTGCGCAGTTCCAGACCGAAAGCGATGTTCTTGTAAACGGTCATGTGGGGGTACAGAGCGTAGCTCTGGAACACCATGGCGATATCACGATCCTTCGGGGGAACGTCGTTGATCAGACGGCCGCCGATGTACATCTCGCCCTTGGAGATCTCCTCCAGACCGGCGATCATACGCAGAGTGGTGGACTTGCCGCAGCCAGAGGGGCCGACGAAGATGATGAACTCCTTATCCTGGATCTCCAGGTTGAAGTCGGTAACAGACGGGGCAGTTGCGCCCGGATAGATCTTGTAGATGTGCTGGCAGCTAATGGAAGCCATAATCGTTATCCTCCGTAAAATATTTGGTGTTTCACGCCCTTGACGGCGTGTTGTTTCGTTGGTACTATAATAACAGATAATTTTGTGATATAAAATAGCATTTTATTGATTAGAGGTGTCAGATATTGCTGTTTGACTGGAACACCATCGCCGCACCGGCTGCGCTGCTGGATGTGCAGCTTTCCGCGCCCCGCACCCTGAGCGGCGAGGGGCTGTGGGTCTGCCTTGTTTCCAGCGGCAGATGCACGGTCTCCCTGCCCGGGGCGTCGGCTGCGCCCGCCGGCTCTGTGCTGGTGCTGCCGCCGCAGTCCGCTGCGGCAGGGCACCTGATCTTAAGCCGTGCCCCGCTCACCCTGACCCCGGAGGACAGCTGCCATCTGCTGTGCGTCCAGCTGACCGGACAGGCCAGCACGCAGTTTTTGAACGGCCTGCGGGAGCTGCCCTACCTTGCCAAGGGCGAGACCTGCCCTGCCGCCGCCGAACTGATGGGGCGGCTTGCGGAGGAAAAGCCCACCCACAGCCGTGCCCGCAGCCAGCTGGCCTTTGCCCTGCTGTGCGAACTTGCAGATGCCGACAGCGCCGCGCCTGCCCTGCCGCCGCTGGTGCAGGCCGCCATTGAGGATATCCGCGCCAACTACGCAGGGCTGTACGGCGTGGAGGAACTCAGTGAGCGGCTGGGCGTCTCCAAAAGCCATCTGGTGCGCACCTTTACCGCCGCCGTGGGCGTGCCGCCGGGCAAATACCTGACCACCGTACGCATCGAGGCCGCGCAGCGGCTGCTGCTGCACCGGGAGTACACGCTGGACGTGGTGGCCAGTCTGTGCGGCTTTTCCGGGGCCAACTACCTGTGCCGGGTATTCAAAAAAGAAACCGGCCAGTCCCCTGCACAATGGCGGGCGCTGACCGGTCGCGCTGCACAGTCCGGGCTTACGCCCGAGGAGACCATGCGGGAACAGGAGATGTATATTTAAGCGTTTCTGCTCTCTTTTCTGCGCAGCAAAAACAGGGTCAGCAGCGCGGTGAGCAACTCCGAAGCCGGGAAGGCCGCCCATACGCCCGGCATTCCGAACACCGCGCTGAGCACCAGCGAGCAGGCCACGATGGCCACCATGCCCCGGCAGATGGAGGTGATGGAGGCCTCCGCCGGGCGGTTCACGGCGCTCAGATAGCCTGCCGCCATGATGTTGAAGCCCGCAAAGAAGTAGCCCACAAAGTACATCCGCATCCCGATGTGGGCGTACTGCGCCATCTGCACCGAGTTTTCGCTGTTGAACCAGCTTACAAAGGTATCGGTCAGGCCGAACACCGCAGCGTATAGCACCGCCGCCAGCACCAGCACGGTGCCGCTGCCCAGCAGCAGCAGCTTCCGTGCCCCGGCGTGGTCGTTCTGGCCGTAGCAGTGGCTCACCAGCGGCTGTGCGCCCTGTGCCACACCATTGAAGATGGCGGTAGCCACCAGCGCAAAGTTTGCCACCACGCCGTAGGCTGCTACGCCCACGTTACCGGCCAGCCCCAGAAGCAGAAAGTTGAACACCGTGGTGGTCACGCCGGAGGAAAGTTCGCCCACAAAGCCGGAGATGCCCAGCTGACAACTCTGCCCCAGCAGCCTTGCCGAGGGCATCTGCCGCACGAATTGCAGGGTGTTCTCCTTTTTAAAGAAGTGGCGGCTGCAAATGGAGATGCTTATAATAGGCGATACCGCCGTTGCCAGCGCCGCACCGGCCAGCCCCAGACCCATGGGGAACATGAAGATATAGTCGAACACCACATTGAACAGGCTGCCGCTCAAGGTCGCCACCATGGCAAGGGAGGGGTCGCCGTCGTTGCGTACAAAGGCCGAAACGATGTAGTTGCACATAAAAAACGGCGTGAACAGCAAAAAGATGCGGGCGTAGGGGATGCCCAGCGTCACGATGCCGGCATCGCCGCCCATGAGCCGCAGCAGCGCCCCGGGCACAAAGGCACCCGCCAGCATCCACGGGATGGACGCCAGCACGGCGCACAGGATGGCGTTGGAGAAATACCGCTGTCCCCGGGCATCGTTCTGCGCCTTGGCAATGGCGTAGCGGGTAGCCGAGCCCAGCGCGATCATAGAGCCAATGGCAAAAATAAAGTTATAAATGGGCAGGCAAAGGTTGAGCAGAGTAACACCATCTGTACCGGCGGCCTGCGCAATAAAATAGGTATCGGCCAGAATATAGCACGAGGTGCCCAGTAAGCCGAAAATATTCTGCGAGACATATTTAAAGAACTGCTTTGTCAGATCCATACACTTTTTCCTTTTTCCTGTTGTTGCATACGTCTGGAAATTGTAGCATATCTGCCGCCGCAAGTCAACCGCAAAACCTGCCCATTACCGCACAAAAAAGCAACAGTTGCGCACAGCGCCCTGCGGGTGTATACTGAACACTGCCGCACCTTGCGGCACACCTGAATGCAGAAAGGAAGAAGCCCTATGTCCGACAGGATCTTATTTTCCATCGGCGAAGCGCTGATCGATATGATCCCCTCCCGGGTGGGGTGCAGCTTTGACGAAGTGCCCGCCTTCAGTCCCCGGGTGGGCGGCGCCCCGGCCAATGTCTGCGCCGCCGTTGCCCGGCTGGGCGGGCGCAGTGCGCTGCTGAGCCAGCTGGGCGACGACCCCTTTGGTCACAAGATTGCCCGGGCGCTGGCTGGATGCGGCGTGGATCTTTCCCATCTGGAATTTACTAATAAAGCCAGCACCGCGCTGGCCTTCGTCAGCTTAGAGGAAAACGGCGAGCGCACCTTCAGCTTCTGCCGCAAGCCCTCCGCAGATCTGCTGTATGCCCCGGAGCAGATCGACCCGGGCTGGTTCTCACAGGCCTTTGCCCTGCATTTTTGCAGCGTCTCGCTGGTAGACAGCCCCATGCGCTACGCCCATCTGGCTGCCATCACTGCTGCGCGGGAGGCGGGCGCCATCCTCAGCTTTGACCCCAATCTCCGCTTCCCCCTCTGGCCGGACCGGGAGCAGCTGCGCCAGACCGTGTGGCAGTTTCTCCCCCTGACCCACATCCTGAAACTTTCAGACGAGGAGTTGCCCTTCCTCACCGGCACCGAGGATATTGAAGCCGCGCTGCCCCGGCTGTTTACCGGCGATGTGCAGCTGGTGCTATACACCTGCGGCAACAAGGGTGCCCGCGCCTACACCCGCACCGCCAGCGCCAGCGCCCGCAGCCCAAAGGTGGCGGCGGTGGACACCACCGGCGCAGGGGACGGCTTTATCGGCTCGTTCCTGTGGCAGCTGCAGCGGGACGACGTGACTACCGCCGAACTGCCAAAGCTTTCCCGCAAGCGCCTGACCGAGTATCTGACCTTTTCCAACCGCTTCTGCGCTATCAGCGTGCAGCGCCACGGCGCCATCGACAGCTACCCCACCTCGGAACAGATGGAGCAGCCGGAGACCGATTTCCCCCTGCTATAAAGGCAAATTTACAACACATTTTGTATTTTTTAATATTTATATGCTATATTGTATAAAAAATCCGCTCTTTCACCACCCAAAAGGAGGAACCCATGCCCTTTGAGTTTGCTTTTCTGGACTGGTTGTACCAGTTCCGCAACCCGGTAATGAACGCGCTTTCCATCTTTTTTGATTATGCCGGTGCTCACGGCGAGATCTGGATCGCGTTCACCCTGCTGCTTCTGCTCTTCCGGCGCACCCGCAGAGCGGGCTTTGCCATGGCGGTAGCGCTGGTGTTGTACATGGCGGCGGGGCACTTCTTCCTCAAGCCGCTGTTCGCCCGTCCCCGCCCCTGCGATATCAACACCTCCATCACCATGCTGGTGGCACGTCCGCACGGGCACTCCTTCCCCTCCGGGCACACCGCTTCCGGGGTGGCTGCCGCCTACGCGCTCTGGCTGCAAAACCGGAAGCTGGGCGCGCCCGCGCTGGTGCTGGCAGCCTTTATCGCTTTTACCCGCCTATACCTCTATGTGCACTTTCCCACCGATGTCCTCGGCGGCGCAGTGCTGGGCATCGCACTGGGCGCTGCGGCCTCCGCATTTGCAAACTATATGGCAAATCGCAAAAAGAAGCAACAAATTGTATAAAATTTCCGCATTCTTTTTATTTCAGCTGCGGTTTCCCTCTACGACCCCTCCGTGAAAATGCAATGCCGGAGCGTCCGCAGACGCTCCGGCATTGCTCTATTTAAAATAATTTTTCCGCTGAAAATATCCAGAGCACAAGCGGCGGATATTCCAAATCGTCCCACTTAAAATTATTCCTCCGCCGGAAGCTGGTATTTCCGGTTCTGTGCCGGGTCCCAGCACACCAGTTCCAGCCGACTGCCCGCAGGCAGGGCGGCGTCCGGCTTCGCCGCCTGCCAGCAGCGCTTGAGCGCCGCAGCGGCTCCGGCGTCCTCTGCGCCGGGCAGTTCGGTGCACAGCACCGTGCCCTGCCAGCCGTTTTCCGTATACAGGCTCAGTGCGCCCGCCTTGCCGTCCAGAATGGCGGTGATGTCCCGCTGCAGCTGCGCGTAGCCCTCGGCGGTGGCGGCGTACTCGCCGTGCCACTTTTCAAAAAACACCGAGAACTCTCCGCATAGTTCAATGAGCAGATCCTCTGTGCCGGAGGGGCTTTGCACCACCAGTGCCAGATCCTGCTCTTCCATGTAGTCAAAGTCCGGGTCATCCCATGTGTGCACGGTGACCTTCTGCCGGCTGAGCAGCATCAGCAGTTCCCCCTGCTTTTCAGCAGTATCAAACTCGCCCTGCGGGCTGTTCCAATCTGTGTTCATCGGTGTTCCTCCGTTTATCAGGTGTGCGGGCAGAATTTCAGGCTGTTCGCTCTCTGTCTGCGTGCTTTTCCGCTGCGGTGCGGGCCTTCGGTTCCTTTTTGGCGCAGTAGAGCGCACGGTCGGCGCGATCCTTCACTGCAACCACGTCCTCCCCGGAAAAGGCGGCGGAGCCAATGGAGACCGTCGGCAAAAGGGTGATCTCTTTGCGCCGCTCTGCCAGCAACGCTTGCAGCTTTTTTGCGCAGCGTGCTTCGCTTGCCTCGTCCTTCAGCAGCACGCAGAATTCATCGCCGCCAATGCGGTAGCAGTAGCCGCAGCGGGCGTAGGCTTTTTTGATGCAGTCTGCGATCTCGGCAAGGCAGACATCTCCCTGCAAATGACCGTAACGGTCGTTGATCTGCTTGAAGT
Organism: uncultured Faecalibacterium sp.; assembly: GCA_934503275.1. Taxonomy (GTDB): domain Bacteria; phylum Bacillota; class Clostridia; order Oscillospirales; family Ruminococcaceae; genus Faecalibacterium. Next base: position 1,264 of record CAKSVD010000033.1, on the reverse strand, counting down.
TGTCCACATCAAACACCACCAGCACCCCGCCGCTGCGGCGCATCTCGGCGGTGCGGTTCAGGTAGCTGTTCTGGTCCAAAAGCCCGGTCAGCGCGTCCAGCTGGTTCCACATCTCACTGCAGTAAATATAGTATAGCACCGACAGCAGGGTGACGCACAGCCATGTGACGTGCAGCGTCGGCAGCGCGATCTGGATCACGGTCTCTGCGCCCAAAAAGAGGATCAGCGGGTAGATCAGCGTGCGGCTGCGATTCTGAAAGGCAGCTGCCGTGCGCACCGTAGCCGCCATAAGATACAGCATGGAGGCATAATACATGACGACATATATGAAGAAGTACCCGCCCCGGGCGTAGAGGTTTTCCCTGCTCACCGAGAACACCAGCCCGTAGGGCAGCGTTGCCGCCAGAAAAAGCAGATACGCACCCTCGCAGCACACCGCCGCCTTGAACCCGCGCCGGATGACGGATTTTTTGTCCAGCACATATACAAAACACAGCGCCACCGCCGGTGTCAGCCCGAAGCCCAGATAGTTGGACAAAATATTCAGCCAGCGGTAGCCCGGCGGTGCGCCGTCCACCACGATGGTGATGACCTCCAGCACCGAGATGCACGCAATGAGTGCAAAGGCCAGAAAGAACCCGCGCTTCTGCTTTTTATTCAAGGCTTCACTCAGCCTTGTAAGAAGGCACATAAAGCCGAGCACAAAAAGATCGATGGTCGTTAAAACAAAAAAATATCTATCCATTGCAAGTTATACCGTTCTGTAAACTGATGCCCCAGACAGGGCATATATGGTATTAGTATATCACTCCGCAAGGCTTTTCTCAACCGGGAGATCCTTATCGCACTTTTCAAAAATAATGTCTCTCAAAACGGCATATCTGCGATGAAACGCTTCAGAGCCGCCCGGACGGCTTTTTGCGGTAGACATCCAGTTTGGACAATGCACATACCGTCTCCACACGATTCTGATTGTCCAAACTCAAATCAAGGTCGTGGTCGATGATGGGCAGCTTAAACCGGATGGATTTCAGCCATTGTCCGTTGGGCTGACGTTCCGGGTAAATCTGCACTTCATCGATCAAAATCTCTACCAGCTTGCGGCGCTCCGCTTCGCTCATGGTGGCATAGAGCTTATCAAAGCAGATCAAAATCTTGTAGATGTTGTCGCCTGTGATCTTATCGGTTTCAATGGCCTGCTTCTTTGCCCGGGCATCCATCAGTCCATTTTCCACCTCTTCGATTTTATCGTACATCTTATAAA
>CAKSVD010000032.1 GCA_934503275.1 uncultured Faecalibacterium sp. | reverse complement strand
TCGCCGTTTTCATCGGCATCCACCACAAGGGTGCCGCCGGATGCCAGCGTGCCGTCGATGAGGCGCTCGGCGGCGGGGTCCTCCACCGCCTTGCGGATGGTGCGGCGCAAATCGCGCGCACCAAAGCGCCCGCCCTGACTCTTTTGCACCAGTGCCTTGAGCGCTGCCGGGGTGTAGCTGTAAGCGATGCCCTTGGCTTCCATGCCGGGCTTGTACTCGTCCAGCATCAGGGCGGCGATGCCCTGCAGGGTCTGTTCGGTCAGGGGCTTGAAGGCGATCACTTCATCCACGCGGCCAAGGAACTCCGGGCGCAGGAACTGCGCCAGTGCCTTGCGGGTCTTTTCCTCGCTGCGCTGCGCCTCGCTCTTGTTAAAGCCAAGGCTGCCCGCGCTCTGGTCGCTGCTGCCGGCGTTGGAGGTCATGCAGATGACTGTGTTGGAAAAATCCACCGTGCGTCCCTGCGCATCGTTGATCTTGCCCTCATCCAGAATTTGCAGCAGGATGTTCATCACATCCGGGTGTGCCTTTTCGATCTCGTCAAACAGCACCACGCTGTACGGGCGGCGGCGCACCTTCTCGGTCAGCTGACCGGCTTCCTCGTAGCCCACATAGCCCGGAGGCGAACCGATCATACGGGACACCGCGTATTTTTCCATGTACTCGCTCATGTCCAGACGGATAAGCGGGTCGGGGCCGTCGAACAACTGCTCTGCCAGCTGCTTGACCAGTTCAGTCTTGCCCACGCCGGTGGGGCCCACAAAGATGAAGCTTGCGGGACGGCGGCGGCCGGAAAGGTCGGCGCGGCTGCGCTTGATGGCCTGCGCCACCAGATGCACGGCTTCGTCCTGACCGATGACCTTCTGCTTGAGCGCGTTTTCCAGCCCGGCCAGCTTGACGAACTCGGTCTCGCGAATTTTCACCGCCGGGATACCCGTCCACAGCTCGATGACCTTGGCCACATCGTCCATGGTCACTTGGATTTCGCTGGCAGCAGCCTGCTTGGCGGGCAGTTCGGATTCCAGCTTGGCGATGCGGGTCTTGCGCTCGGCTACGCGCTCGTAGTCGATGGCCTCGTTCACATCCGTGCTTTCCATCTCGGCTTCTTCCTGCTTCAGGGCGTCCAACTCCTTCTGCATCCCCAGATACTCGGAGATGACCGGGTGCGCCAGATTGCAGCAGGCGCAGGCTTCGTCCAGCAGGTCGATGGCCTTATCCGGCAAAAAACGGTCGGTGATATAGCGCTCGCTCAGGGTGACCACCGCCGAAAGCACCTCGGCGGGCACCTGCACATGATGGTGCTGCTCGTAGTAGCGCTTGATGCCGTTCATCACGGCAAGGGTGTCGGCTACGCTGGGCTCCTCCACCCGCACAGGCTGGAAGCGGCGCTCCAGCGCCTGATCTTTTTCGATGTACTTGCGGTACTCGGTAAAGGTGGTGGCACCGATGACCTGAATTTCGCCACGGGAAAGGGCGGGCTTTAAGATGTTGCCCGCGTTCATGGCGCCCTCGCTCTCACCGGCAGAGGTGATGGTGTGGATCTCGTCGATGAACAGGATGACGTTGCCCGCAGCCTTTACCTCGCTCAGCAAGCCCTTGACCCGCTGCTCGAACTGGCCGCGGAACTGGGTGCCCGCCACAAGGCTGGTGAGGTCGAGCAGAAAAATTTCCTTATCCCGCAGACCGATGGGCACCTGTCCCTTGGCAATGCGCTCGGCAATGCCCTCGGCGATGGCAGTCTTGCCCACACCGGCTTCACCGATAAGGCAGGGGTTATTCTTCTGGCGGCGGCTCAAGATCTGGATGGTGCGGTAGATCTCGCGGTCGCGGCCGATGATATCATCCAGCTTGCCCTCCCGCGCCTTGCGGGTCAGGTTTTCGCAGTAGGTATCCAAAAACTTGCGCTTGGGCGGCTTTTTGCCGCTCTTGTGGTCGGCCTTTTTTTCGCCGTCCTGCTTCTCCGTGCCGGTAAAGCCCAGCGGGAAGGTGGCATTGCTGCCGGGTACAAGATCCTCGTCCATGTTCTCCGCGTCGGCATCCTCGCCGCTAGCGGACATATTCATCAGCATGGAAAGGGGGTTGGAATCACCCATCTCCTCCATCATGCTCTCCATGCGGTTTTCCATGTTATCCAGATCCTGCTCCGACATCCCGAATTGTTTCATCAGATCGTCCACGGGTTTGATGTGCAGTTCCCGGGCACAGTGCAGACAGTACCCCTCCTGCTTCATCTGACCATTCTCCATCCGCTGGATAAAGATGATCGCCGGACGCTTCTGGCATCGAATACAGACCATAGTTCCTCCTTGTCGCCCCTGTTACAAAAAGGGGTTGAACACATTAAACGCTTTATAGTAAAGACTGCTGTGCATTACAGTGTCGTTGAGCACATTTAAGTTGCCGCCGGTGATGACCACAAGGCCCCACACCACGCACAGCACGAGGTATAAGTCCAGCAGAGCGGTCATACCGCCGGTCAGCCAGCCCAGACCCCGGTTGACAGTACCAATGACCGGCAGCTTGTTCACCAGCCCCAGCACGGTGACCAGCATACTGACCAGCAGCCGCAGCACCGCGTAGAACACAAAGAACAGCACCAGCATGATCACCGGGGTGAGCAGCGGCTGCAATACTTTTTCAACGATGGTATCGGCCAGCACCACAGCGTTATCTGCCAGCACGGCGTTGATGCTGCGCTCGCACGCCGCCACGATGGAGGCGCGGAAGCTTGCGGGCAGAAAGCCCGCGTACTGCTGCGCAATGCCGGAAAGGTTCACCACGCCGTCCTCCGAAAGGTGGGCGGCGATCTGGGTACGGAAGCCCCCGGCCAGCAGATTTTCGAACACCCAGCCAGCGCAGGCGGCAGAAAGCTGCCGTGCGCCCAGCAGGCTGATGAGGTTGCCGGACAGCTGCACGATGGACGCCAGAAAGCCCTTGCGGGCGTAGCGCACCATCAGCACCAGCCAGACTACCGTACATAGGATATCAAAAAGAAATGACGGATTCTTGAACATATCTTGTTTTCCCTGTTATAAAGATCACTTTCCCCGCAAAAATACCGGTTTCCCCCTCATTCACCGGGCGCTGGAGGCCGTTTGCTCCGGCGGAGCGATCTGCTGCACCGTGTTGCCGCACAGCACCAGCAGCTGCTTGCCCGCGATGAGCGCCTGCGGACGGACGGAAAGTTCCTGTCCCCACTGATACACCCCATCTGCGGCAAAGCATTCCACACCGCTGTCGGTAAGCAGATAAAAGTTTTCGCCCCGGCGCAGGATCCGATTTGCCGCAGGCACGTTGCCGCTGTACTGCACGTTCAGGTCCTTATCCAGCAGCACGGCGGTGCACACCTGTCCGTTTTCCAGCAACAGGGCGGCGTTTGCGCCGTCCTGCGAAACGCTGACAAGGCTGCCGCCGCCAAAATCAAAGCGCCCGCGCTCGCCGCCTTCCGCGCCGTACACCACGGCGCAGTTTTCGTACACGGCCAGCACGGTGTCGTTGTTCAGCCAGCCCAGCCACTGGGGCACACTGTCCCCGCTGTTCAGCTGCACCGGATCACCCTGCGCAAGGCTGAGCACAAAGAGGTTCGCCTGCAGCTGTCCGGCACTGGAGGTGACTGCCGCCACCGCCAGACGGCGGCTGTCGGCGGCAAAGGCCATCCGCACCGGGGTGCCCTGTGTGCCGGTCATATCCCAGTGCAGCTGCTCCGTCATGGTGGGGGTATACACGGTCAGCCGGGCGGTGCTGTCGGCGGAATCGGTAGCCACTGCCAGCGTGCCGGTATCCGACATGGCGCACAGATAGATGTTGTTTTCCAGCGTTTTGCTATACAGGTTCTGGGTGCGGCTTTCCACCCGCAGCTCGTTGCCGGAGCGGTTATACAACACAAAGCGGGTCTTGCCCGCAGCCAGCGCCGGGCGGGCGTAGCCGCTCTGGATGCTTGCAAGGCGGGTACCGCCAAGGCTATACACCGCACAGGCATCCTCGTCCATGGCCACAAAGCTGCCGGACATGGGCTGCACGGCCGTCAGATCGCCAAGGCCGGTCTGCTGCGGCCAGCCCACCGCCGGGGAAAGGGCGATGTGCACCGTATCCACCATGTCCTTTACCCGGGCGATGGATGCACCCACCGCGCCGGTGGCAAACAGGGTGACCAGTATCAGCGCCGCCAGAATGATGGCGGTGCGGCGCAGACGGCGGCGGCGCACCCGCTGGCGCGCTGCCTCCAGATATTCCACACGCCCGGCGGAAAGCGGCTCTCCGTCCGGGTTGCCGCCGCGATGAAGCTTTTTCATAGCTGCTCTTCCTTCCTTTCCGGGTAATCCACACACTTTAAAAACAAGCCCTTTGCGGGCAGAGTGGGGCCCGCCCGGCTGCGGTCCCGGCTTGCCAGAATGGCAGGGATGTCCGCCGCGCGCATCCGCCCCGCGCCCACCTCGCACAAGGTGCCCGCCAGAATGCGCACCATGTTGTACAGGTAGCCGTCGGCGGTCACCTCAATGTCCACCTCGTCCCCGCGCCGGGTGACGCGGCAGTCCGTGATGGTGCGCACGGTGTCCCCATGGGCGGCGGCAGAGCTGCCCGCCGCGCACAGCGCCAGAAAATCGTGCGTGCCCACAAACTGCTGCGCCGCCGCCTGCATGGCGGCTTCGTCCAGCCGCCGGGGCACCCGGGTGTAGTAGGCGGCGTCAAAGGGCGAGTCGATGGGGTTATTATGGATGCGGTACAGATAGGTCTTGGTATGGGCGGCGTACCGGGCGTGGAAGTCCTCCGGCACGGTCTGCGCCGCCAGCACCCGGATATCCGGCGGCAGATGCTGGTTGAGCGCCAGCGGCAGCTTCTGGGGCGGGATGCGGGTATCGGCGTGGAAATTCAACCGGAAGCCCAGCGCGTGCACCCCGGCATCGGTGCGGCTGCAGCCCTTGATATCGGGGCGGCTGCCCAGCACCGCTTCCAGCGCATCCTGAAAGGTGGCCGCCACGCTGCGCCCGTTGGGCTGCACCTGAAAGCCGCAGTAATTTGTGCCGTCGTAGGCAAGGGTAAGTAAAAAGTTCATAGTATAAAACCCTCTCAGGCGCTTGCGCGCCAGCTCCCCCGAAAGGGGGAGCTTTATGCGCTATAAGGGGAAATATCTACTTCTGTTGAAAAGAGCAGACCTTACGTCCACCGGGCAAAAGCTCCCCCTTTCGGGAGAGCTGTCAAGGCCATCAGGCCTTGACTGAGAGGGTTCTCCTCTTTTAATAATTCGGGAACACCAGCCGGGAGGCAAGGATGACGGCAAAGCAGGCAATGCAGACTGCAAGGTCAATATAATCCTGCTTTTCGCAGCGCAGCACCTTCAGGCGGGTGCGGCCCGTGCCGCCGCGGTAGCAGCGGCACTCCATGGCCATAGCCAGTTCGTCTGCGCGGCGGAAGGCCGAGATGAACAGCGGAATGAGCACCGGCACCAGCGCTTTGACCCGGTCGGTCATCTTGCCGGTGTCCAGCTGCGCGCCGCGCGCCTTCTGTGCGTTCATGATCTTATCCGTCTCCTCGATGAGGGTGGGGATGAAGCGCAGGGCAATGCTCATCATCATAGCCAGCTCGTGCACCGGGAAGTGCAGCTTGCCCAAGGGCTTGAGCAGCTGCTCAATGGCATCGGTCAGCACGATGGGGCTGGTGGTGTAGGTAAGCAGGCTGGTGCCCGCGATGAGCGCCATCACGCGCACCGCCATCAGCACCGCGTAGCGCACGCCCTCGGCGTAGATGGTCAAGAACCAGAAATGCACCAGCGGGTCGCCCTCGCCGGAGACAAAGAACAGGTTCAGCACCGCCGTGAACAGCACGATGGGCAGAATGGGCTTCAGGCTTTTGCCGATCATCTTGACCGGGATCTTTGCCACCTTGTACATGACCCCCAAAAAGAGGATGGACAAAGTAAGCCCCAGGGGGTTGGAGGCTGCAAACAGCAGCACGATATAAGTGACCGTCAGCACAAGCTTCAGTCTGGGGTCGAACCGGTGCACCAGACTGTTGCCCGGGAAGTGCTGGCCGATGGTGATATCTCGCAGCATCAGACAGCACCCCCTTTCTGGGCAGCGCTGCGGGGCAGCACAAGGCTTTCCCCGGCGTCGCGGCGGCGCTTGGCTTCCAGCAGGGTCTTGACCGCGTAAGGAACGGTGTACACGTCCGCCGGGACGTCCACCCCCATCTCCCGCAGCTTGAGGAAAATTTTCGTCACCTGCGGCACCGACAGCCCCAGCTCCAGCAACTCCGGGGCGCGGGCAAAGATCTTTTCCACCGTGTCGTACATGGCAATTTTTTTGTTGCTCATCACCAGCACGCGGTTGGCGTACTTGGCGATATCCTCCATGCTGTGGGACACCAGCAGCACGGTGGTACCGGTCTTTTTGTGGTACTCCTTCACCTCGGAAAGGATCTCGTCCCGTCCCTCCGGGTCAAGACCGGCGGCGGGCTCGTCCAGCACAAGGATGCGGGGCTTCATAGCCATCACACCGGCCACCGCCACCCGGCGCTTCTGACCGCCGGACAGTTCAAAGGGGCTGCGCTCCAAAAGCGCCGGGTCTAAGCCCACAAAGTCTGCGGCTTCGTGGACGCGGCGGTCTACCTCGGCTTCGTCCAGGCCCATGTTCTTGGGGCCAAAGGCGATGTCCTTGTAGCAGGTCTCCTCAAACAGCTGGTATTCCGGGTACTGGAACACCAGCCCGGTGAGAAAGCGGAAATCCCGGATCTTTTCCGGGTCTGCCCACAAGTCGCGTCCGTCAATGTAGATTTTGCCGCTGGTGGGCTTATTCAGGCCGTTCATGTGGGTGATGAGGGTACTCTTGCCGGAGCCGGTGGCCCCGATGATACCCACAAAATCGCCCTCTTCTACGGTAAAGCTTACGTCATCCAGCGCGGTCACTGCGGTGGGCAGGCCGGGGTTATAGACGTAACTCAGATGTTCTACCTTAATGATATCTGCCATTTCGTCCGCCCCCCTTACTGCAGCAGTTCATACAGCGCCTGTGCACAGGCACCGGTGTCGATGATGCCCTCCGGCATCGGGATGCCGGCCTTCACCAGCTCGTCCCGCAGCTCAGCGGCCTGCGGCACGTCCAGATGCAGGCTACGCACCTTTTCGGTCTGGCTGAACACCTCTTTCGGGGTGCCCTCCATCACCACATGACCCTTGTTCATCACCAGCACACGGTCGGCCTGTGCGGCCTCTTCCATATAATGGGTGATGGACACCACCGTGATGCCCATGTTCCTGTTCAGGTAGTGGATGGTCTGCATCACCTGCTCACGGCCGCGCGGGTCCAGCATGGCGGTGGCTTCGTCCAAGATCAGGCAGTCCGGGCGCATGGCCACCACACCGGCGATGGCCACACGCTGCTTTTGACCGCCGGAAAGGTTGTGGGGTGCGCGCTCGCGGTATTCGTAGATGCCCGCCATCTTCATGGCGTCATCCACCCGGCGGCGCATCTCGTCCTGCGGCACGCCGAGGTTTTCCAGCGCAAAGGCCACATCCTCTTCCACCACGGTGGCTACGATCTGGTTGTCCGGGTTCTGGAACACCATACCCACGGTCTGGCGGATATCGTAAAGCTTGTCCTCGTCTGCGGTGTCCATGCCCTCCACATACACCTTGCCGCTCTCGGGCAGCAGGATGGCATTGAAGTGCTTGGCCAGCGTGGATTTACCGCAGCCGTTTGCACCCAGCACCGCCACGAACTCCCCGCGCTTTACCTGCACGGATACGCCGTCCAGCGCGTAGACCGGCTGCTCGGCATCGTAGCGGAACTTCAAATTTTCAGCAGTTAAAATCGTTTCACTCATGCTTTGTTTCTCTTTCTGGTGGTGCGCCCCTCCGAAAGGGGCTGTACCCCATTCTTAGATTATTTTATAAACTCCCCCAGCCGCCTGCGGCGGCAGCCCCCTCAAAGAGGGAGCCTCTTGGGTCTCTGCCGTCAGAAAGCCTCCCTCACTGAGGGAGGTGGCATCGCGCAGCGATGACGGAAGGAGTATTTATTCTTCCCAAATGGCAGTGGCACCGCAGGGCACCACGCCGCCGGTGGCAGACACCGGCAGACCGATCTCGTCGCAGCTGGTCTTGCCGCCAAAGCGGGGCACCAGCGTGGTCTTGAGCATATACTCCATGACCGCCGGGGACAGGCCGGTGGTGTAGCTGTTGACCGCAAAGAACAGCGGGGTATCGCTGAGCACCTCTTCGCACTGGCTGATGAGGTCGTAGATGCAATCCTCCAGCTTCCAGATCTCGCCGCCGGGGCCGCGCCCGTAGCTGGGCGGGTCCATGATGATGCCATCGTAGGTGTTGCCGCGGCGCTTTTCCCGCGCCACAAACTTGGCGCAGTCATCCACCAGCCAGCGGATGGGCTTGTCGGTCAGGCCGCTTGCCACGGCGTTGTCCTTGCCCCATGCCACGATGCCCTTGGAGGCATCCACATGGCAGACGGTAGCGCCGGCAGCGGCACAGGCCAGCGTAGCGCCGCCGGTGTAGCCGAAGAGGTTCAGCACCTTCACCGGACGGTTCGCGGCGCGGATCTTCTGCTGGTACCACGCCCAGTTGACCGCCTGCTCCGGGAACACGCCGGTGTGCTTGAAGCCGGTGGGGCTGACGATGAGGGTCAGCTTATCCTCCCCCTCGCCGCAGCTGATCTTCCACTTTTCCGGCAGACGGCGGCGGTACTCCCACTCGCCGCCGCCCTGATTGGAGCGGTGGTAGATGGCATCTGCCTTTGCCCACAGGGGGCTTTGCTTGGGGGTTTTCCACACCACCTGCGGGTCGGGGCGGATGAGCAGGGTCTCTCCCCAGCGTTCCAGCCGGTTGCCATCGGTGGCATCCAGCAGTTCGTAGTCTTTCCAAGTATCTGCAGGGCGCATAGCGTCCTCCTTCCGTTTACTGCTTCAAAATCCTATATATAATAAGTCAGAACAGGCTTTGCTGGCCGTTTTCCTCGGCGCTGCCGGTCTCCGGGGCCTTCATGCCCAGATGCTCGTAGGCAAGGCGGGTGGCGCAGCGTCCGCGCGGTGTGCGGGTCAAAAAGCCCATCTGCATCAGATACGGCTCGCACAGATCCTCCAGTGTGACGGCCTCCTCGCCCAGCGCGGCGGCCAGCGTTTCCAGACCCACCGGCCCGCCGTTGTACATCTCGATGATGGCGCGCAGCAGGCTGCGGTCCAACTCGTCCAGACCCAGCGCGTCCACGTCCATCCGCTTGAGCCCCAGCAGCGCCACATCCTGATCGATGATGCCGTCCCCCAGCACGGTGGCAAAGTCGCGGATGCGCTTCAAAAAGCGGTTCGCCACGCGGGGGGTGCCGCGGCTGCACTTTGCCAGTTCGTAAGCGCCCTCCGGGGTGATGGGCTGATCCAGAATGCCCGCCGACCGCATGATGATGCGGGAAAGCTCGTCCGGGCTGTACAGTTCCAGCTTGAGCAGCACGCCGAAGCGGTCGCGCAGAGGGCCGGTGATCTGTCCGGCGCGGGTGGTAGCACCCACCAGCGTAAACCGGGGCAGATTGATGCGGATGCTCTGGGCGCTGGGACCCTTGCCGATCATAATATCCAGCGCGTAGTCCTCCAGCGCCGGGTAGAGCACTTCCTCCACCTGCCGGGACAGGCGGTGGATCTCGTCGATGAACAGCACATCACCCTCCTGCAGGTTGGTCAGCAGGGCGGCAAGGTCACCGGGCTTTTCAATAGCCGGGCCGCTGGTGATGCGGATCTGCACCCCCATCTCGTTGGCAATGATGCCCGCCAGCGTGGTCTTGCCCAGACCCGGCGGGCCGTAGAGCAGAATGTGATCCACCGGCTCGCCCCGGCGCTTGGCGGCTTCCAGATAGATCTTCAGGTTCTGCTTGGCCTTTTCCTGCCCGATGTAGTCCTCCAGATGCTGCGGGCGGAGGTTATTTTCCTCACTGTCCGCCGGGGTCATGACGGGCTGCATCATTTTTGCGCCGTATAGCGCGGTATCGTCCTGCATTGCTTACCTCCTGCCTGCCATGCTGCGCAAGGCCAGCTTGATGATCTCTTCCACCGGCAGCGCGGCATCGATCTTTGCGATGGCCAGCGCCGCCTCGCTCTGACTGTAGCCCAGCGACACCAGCGCCGCAATGGCCTGTGCGCTGCTTTGGGTCGCGGGCGTGTCGGCGGCAGAGCCCGCCACATCCTCCAGCGAAATGCCGTCCACAAAGCCCTTGGCCACCTTATCCTTCAGTTCCAGCACGATGCGCTGCGCCAGCTTCGGCCCCACGCCGGAGGCGGCTTTAAAGGCCTTGTGGTCCCCTGCCGAGATAGCCAGCGCCACCCGCTGTGGCTCCATGACGCTGAGGATGGCCAGCCCCACCTTGGGGCCCACGCCAGACACGGCGGTCAGCATCTCAAAGCAGGCCTGCTGCTCCTCGGTGGCAAAGCCGTACAGGCTTACATCGTTCTCGGTCACGCTCATCACGGTGTACAGGGTAGCTTCCTGCCCCACACCGGGCAGTGCCCCCGCCACGCTGGCCGGGCACTGGGTATAGTAGCCCACGCCGCCGCAGCTGAGCACCACGGCATTCAGGCTTTTTTTCACGATTTTTCCAGTCAGACAGTAGATCATTTGAATAAAACCCTCTCAGTCAATGCCTTACGGCATTGACAGATTCCCCCTTTTGTCGCTGCGCGACATCTTCCCCCGGCGCGGGGGAAGTCTTTCCTCTCAGGGGGAGCTTTTTATCGGTTAAATCGGTCCCGCCACCCGGCGGGTGTAGCGGTTGAGCTGGTTGCCGTTGGTGTGGCAGAAGGTAATGGCCATGGCCAGCGCATCGGCGGTGTCGTCCGGCTTTGGCACGGCGGGCAGATGCAGCAGCACCCGGGTCATCTCCTGCACCTGCTTTTTCACGGCCTTGCCGTAGCCGGTGACTGCCTGCTTGACCTGCATGGGGGTGTACTCGTAGATGGGCAGCCCCGCCTGCGCCGCCGCCAGCAGTATGACCCCGCGCGCCTCGGCTACGCCGATCACGGTGGTCTGGTTGTGCTGGTAGAACAGCTTTTCGATGGCCAGCACCTCGGGCTGCGTGCGTTCGATGACCTCCTTGATGCCGGTATACACCTCGTCCAGCCGCCGCTCAAACGGTACGCCCGCGTCCGTGCACACCGCGCCGAAATCCACCGGCGCAAAGCGGTTGCCCGCATACTCCACCACGCCCCAGCCCACGATGGCGTAACCGGGGTCGATGCCCAAAACTCTCATGCTGCGTTCCCTTTCCGACACTACTCCTATTATAGTTTTCTATTATAGCACAACGTCTGGTTGGGGGCAACAAGAAAGCTGTCGCCTGCCGCCCCAAAACCCGCGCTGCACCGCACAGAAGCCGGGTTTGCGGTCGCTCTTTCAAAAAAGTTTTACAATTTTTGAAAAAAGGGCTTGCTTTTCGGCACAGGGTATGGTATTATAATCTAGCTGATTTCGGCAAAACAGAATATGGACGGTTAGCTCAGCTGGTAGAGCATCTGCTTGACGTGCAGGAGGTCACAGGTTCGAGTCCTGTACCGTCCACCATACAGTTCGTACTCGAACCC
>CAKSVD010000031.1 GCA_934503275.1 uncultured Faecalibacterium sp. | reverse complement strand
TAGAGCATCTGCTTGACGTGCAGGAGGTCACAGGTTCGAGTCCTGTACCGTCCACCATACAGTTCGTACTCGAACCCGATTCTCTATGAGAAAGGGTTCGGGTACGTTTTTTGTTTATCAGAGGTTCTGCGGAAGGACTACTCGGAACGGTAAACGAGCAAAGGCAGGGTATCACCATGGCGGTGGTATCCTGCCTTTTGCTTTGAGGAATCAAGTTCGCTTTGTGCGAACTTGGTCGTCACCCTATATGACGCATTGGGGGCAATCGCTGTGTACGTGCGTACCGGGAGCCTGTACACCTCTGACAAGGTGTAACACACTAGACTTTGTGCCAAAGTCTGTGTGCCAAGGGGCCAAGCCCATTAGAATCCCTGCGGAGCGTGTACGCACGTACGCAGAAAAATGGCAAAATTTCACTATATCGGGGTGTTCTTTCATGGAGGAGTGTGGTATACTCGGCTTAACCCAGTAAATTGGAATTTGGAGGTACACGATGATAATAAAAATTGTTACAATTTCACTGATGGCAGTGTTCTACATCTGCTATTTTGCAAAGCTGATTAGTCAGAAAAAGCAAGGCATAAAGACAGACCAATTAGGAAAAGGAAAAGAGGGATTTGTCAAATTTATAGAAGTAGCTCTTAAAATAATCACATATTTGCTTCCTGTAATACAGATTATCAGTATTGTGTTTTATTCGGGAACAGCACATATTGTGTTGCAATTTACAGGAGTTGTAATAACAATGTTCGGTGTACTTGCTTTTATTGTTTCTGTTACACAGATGAAGGAGAACTGGAGAGCAGGTGTGCAAAAAGAAGAAAAGACCAATTTGGTAACAACGGGAATCTATTCTATTAGCAGAAATCCTGCATTTTTGGGTTTTGATTTAATGTATATAGGAATATTGTTTTCGTTCTTTAATTGGTTCCTTTGCTTTGCCACAGGTTTTGCAGTGGTATTTTTTCATTTACAGATAGTCAATGTAGAGGAAGATTTTTTGATAGAAGCATTCGGAAATGAGTACCTGCAATACAAATCAAAAGTATGCCGATATTTAGGAAGAAAAAGATAAATTCCAGTTTGCCGTACTCATTCCAGCAGGGTTTGGGGCAGGCACGCCCCAACAAGAGCACTTCAAAAACGCGGGAGCGTTGCAGAAGTGCAGTCCCGGATGGGCAAGAAATTTTCAAGAATTGAAAATTTGTGGCCACGGGACGATTCTTGCTCTCACGCCTTTAGGAAAAGGAGTTTTTATGGATATCGAAGTCAAACGAATGTCCCCTACTGCTGTTGAAATGCTTGACCAACTCAGCGCAGTCTGCAAACGGTTCGGCGTTGATTACTATGCAGCTTCCCAAAATCAGCGTGATCTGCTGGACAGCATTGCCCTGCACGAATACCAACTGAAAAAAGCACACGAACAAGGGCTAAAGCGTTCCGAAGTGCCGCCGTTTCTCGGTTTAAAGCGCTCTGACCGCAGCAACGATATGCCCGCCTGAAGGTTCCGACTGCCGTTGACAATGCTCCACCACATCCCCAGACCATTCGGTCTGGGGATTTTTTTGTGGCGGAGGTCACAGGACGAGAACCGGAACGAGCAAAGGCAGGGTATCACTATGACGGTGGTATCCTGCCTTTTATGCTATAGGGACATTACAAGCCAAAGGCTCCCACCTGTTCTGTCGTATGCACAAAACGGGCGAGAGCCTTTGTAATGAAAAAGAAGAAAATGAAGGAGAATGACTTGTTATTTTGCGGCTTTTTCGCCCTCCGGGAAGATGATCTTATTCACGAAGAAGAAGATGACCATGGAGATGCCGCCGTTGAGCACGGTGGTGCCGATGTTGTAGATGAAGTCCGGCACCAGCAGGCCTGCCACCGCCACCCAGATGCAGTTGATGGAGTTGACGATGCAGGTGATGACGCAGAAGGCCAGCACATACCAGCCGATCTGCTTTGCCAGATTGCCCTTGCTGCGGAACACGAAGTTACGCTGGATGGGGAAGTTGATGCACTCGCCGATGACCATGGCGATCATATAAGCGCAGAAGTAGGGCAGACCGCCGTGGGCGGCATCGTAGCCGAGGATGTTCCATTTGAAGGTCTCACCGAACAGGGTGATATCAATGCCCGGCCAGCCGAAATCCACCACCGGCAGGCTTGCAAAGGCCTTGGGCAGGAACTGCAGCAGCAGGTACTTGAACACGGTGATAAGGTTGGACACGATGACGAACAAGCCGCCCTCGCGCACCCACTTGGCAGCGGCGGGGTGCTTTGCCGCGAAGTTATTCCAGAAATTCATAGCCTGCTTCCTTTCAGCTGTTTTTCAGGCGCTCTTCCATGCGGCTGTTCAGCACGAGGTTCTTCACTGCCTCAAAAATCACCCGCACAAGACCGATGATCCAGAAGCCCTGCAGTTCCATCACGATGCCGTCCACCATGCCCATGCTGATGGCGCCGTTGGTCATTTTGGCCAGCGCCCGCAGGGGCATATTGTACTGGAACAGGATGTTCAGGTCCGGCTTGCCCTTTTTGATGCTGCGGCGCAGCAGGGCACCCAGCACGGCAGCCGCCAGCCAGCCGATGGGGCTGCGTCCGTGTCCCATCTCGCCCAGCGTCATGTTGCGGTCGATGTGTACCTTGTTCTCCGGGATGGGGTGGCCCAGCAGCGCCTCAAACTCCGCGTCCGGCACGTTCTGCACCTGTGCGGTGCGGTAATGTGCAAGGTCTTTGCCCGCATAGGGGTCGGGTGCGCCGGTGCCCGCCACCGTGACGGCGGCAGTCAGACGGATGTCGGCGCTGGAAGCGCCCACCAGCAGCTGATAGCTGCCGCCTTCCACCTCCCAGCGGTCGGTCTTGACGTTCCAGTAGCGGAACGCCTTGTCATCCAGCGGGATGGTAACGGTCTTGCTCTCCCCTGCTTCGAGGAGCACCTTCGCAAAGCCCTTCAGTTCCTTAGCGGGGCGGAAAACCGTTGCATCCGGCTTTGCCACATAAAGCTGCACCACCTCGGCACCTGCACAGCTGCCGGTGTTGGTGACAGTCAGGGTCACGCCGTTTTCGTCTGCTTTTAAATCACTGTACGCAAAGCTGGTATAACTCAGGCCGTAGCCGAAGGGGAAGGCGGTGGGCACACCGGCGGTATCGTAGTAGCGGTAGCCCACATACAGGCCCTCGCGGTACTCCACGGTGGGGCCATCGCCGCCGAAATTCGCTTTTGCAGGGGTGTCGGCATAGCTGCGCGCCCAAGTCTCGGCCAGCTTGCCGCAGGGGTTCTGCGCGCCGGTAAGTACCTCGACCAGTGCGCCCGCACCGGCCTGACCGCCCAAGCAGCCGTAGACCAGCGCTTTGCAGTCCTTGACCCAATCGCTTTCCAGCGAGGAGCCCGCGCTCAGCAGCAGCACCACGTTGGGGTTTGCCGCCGCCACGGCGGCCAGCAGTTCCAGCTGGTTTTCGGCCAGCTTCATGTCGGCGCGGTCGATGCCCTCGCTCTCCTTGATCTCGTCCAGACCCATGCACAGCAGCACCACATCGGCGTTCTTTGCCAGCAGCACCGCCTCGGCCTTCAGCGCCTCGTCGGGCTTGCCCTGCCGGTCAAAGCCTTTGGCGTAGCCGACGCTGTTCAGGCCGCTCTCGGCAAGGCAGTCCAGAAAGGAATCCACCTTGATGGAGTTGACGGCGCTGGAGCCTGCACCCTGATAGCGGGGGGTCTCGGCAAAGTCGCCGATGACCGCCACCTTCTCCCCCTTTGCAAGGGGCAGCAGGCTGTTTTCGTTCTTCAGCAGCACGATGCTCTGGGCAGCAGCCCGGCGTGCCAGTGCGTGGTGGGCGTCGGCATCAAACTTGCCGGGTGCGGCGTCCACCGCCGCTTTGGTGGTGAACACCAGTTCCAGCAGTTCGTCCAGCCGGGCGTCCACATCCGCCTCGGTGATCTTGCCGGTCTGCACCGCCTTCATCAATTCCCGGACGGCGTCCCCGCCGGGGGCGGGCATTTCCAGCGTAGAGCCGTTCTTTACGCCAAGGGCGTGGTCGTTGCTGCCGCCCCAGTCGGTGACTACCGCGCCGTCAAAGCCCCAGTCCCTGCGCAGGATATCCATGAGCAGGTGGGCGTTCTCGTTGGCGTAGGTGCCGTTGACAAGGTTGTAGGCGGACATGATGGTCTTAGGCTGCGCTTCTTTGACCACCATCTCGAAGCCGGTCAGGTAAATTTCCCGCAGGGTGCGCTCGTCCACGATGGAATCCGACGCCATGCGGCGCAGTTCCTGACTGTTCACGGCAAAGTGCTTGGGGCAGGCGGCAATGCCGTTTTTCTGGATGCCGCGGACGTAGGCCGCCGCCATCTTACCGGCAAGGTAGGGGTCCTCCGAGAAATACTCGAAGTTGCGGCCGCACAGCGGGCTGCGCTTGATGTTCAGGCCGGGGCCCAGCAGCACCGAAACGCCCTGTGCCGCGGCCTCCTCGCCCATAGCTGCGCCCACAGCCTCGCCCAGTGCCGGGTCCCAGCTGTTGGCCACGGTAGCCGAGGTGGGAAAGCAGGTGGCGGGCACACTGGGGTTCAGACCCAGATGATCCGCCGCACCCGCCTGCTTACGCACGCCGTTGGGGCCGTCCGACAGGGTAATGGCCGGGATGCCCTTGCCCGGCAGCGCCCGGGTGGTGAACACCGTGCCGCCGCTCAGCAGGGCGCATTTTTGTTCCAGATCCAGGCTGTTGATGATATCTGTATGTTTCATGGCATTTTCCTCTTTGCCTTTTCAAATCCAGAAAAGGCCCGCTGTTTTTACGCAGCGGGCCTTTGGTCTGGTTTCAGTTCAGGTGCTGCGTCCGTTCAGAGCGTCTTGCCCAAGATCAGGCGTTGACTTCCTCTTCCTTGCGCTTTGCATAGCCCTTTTTGACCACCAGAACTTCCAGTGCGATCAGAGCGGCCGCCAGTACAACGTCCACACCGATCATCACCTTTTCCCAACCGGGCATACCGGGGTTCAGGTTCTCGGGGTAGTAAGCACGGGAGTTTGCCACAGTGTACAGGATGTTCTTGCAGGCCTGACGTGCGGACACCAGAGCGGTAGCGCTGGTGGTATCGGTCAGGTGGTTGGTCTCGGTGTCGTAGTTAACCAGGCAGAAGTCGCCGCCGTTGCGGATCAGACGGTCAGAATCCTGATAGCCGTACACACCGTAGTAGTCGGTCAGCACCATGCCCACGAAGCCCCACTCGCCGCGCAGAACATCGTTCAGCAGGGCAGAGCAGTTACCGGCGTAGGTGTTGCCGATGTAGTTGAAGGAGGACATGACGGCATGGCAGTCAGCTGCCTTGATGCACTGCTCGAAGGGCTTGAGGTAGATCTCGCGGATGGCCTGCTCGCTGGACCAAGTGCAGAGCATACCGCAGCGGTTGGTCTCCTGATCGTTCAGAGCAAAGTGCTTCATGAAGGCGTAGACGCCCTGCTCCTGAGAGCCCATGATGGCATTGGCAGCCATTGCACCGGACAGCACGCCGTCCTCAGAGTAATACTCGAAGTTACGGCCTGCAAAAGCGGAGCGGTGGATGTTCATAGCCGGTGCGTACCAGCCGGAAACATTCATGTCGTCCGCCATCTTGCCGATGGAGGTGCCGAAGTCATGTGCCAGATCGGTGTTCCAGGTAGCTGCGATCATCACAGCGGAGGGGAAGCCGATGGAGCCCTGCTTGGTGAAGTTGTTGTTGATGGAGGCGGGGCCGTCGCAGTCGATTGCCTGCACCTTGCCGATGGAATCCACTGCCACGGACTGGTAGCCGCCCAGAGCGATCAGGCTGTCCATATCGGCAACGGTCAGCTGATCGAGGAAGGCATCCCACTGGGCGTCGTTGTAATCCACGCCCACCATGTCCTTCAGCTTCAGGCCGTTCTTGGCACCGGTGGTGGGAGCCACATCGTCGGCGTTGTTGAAGTCCTCGGGGTTCCAGTTGGAGTTGTTGTAGAAGGTTGCCTTAGCCTCTGCCGGCAGTTCAAAGTCTGCGGGAGCAGCGGTAGCCTCGGCGTAGTTGGCAAAGCCGTCGGCGCGGGACAGGTAGGTCACGTTGCCCTCGGCAAAGTCGAACTTGTTGTCGGCGACCTCCACATCGCTCTCACGCTTGTTGGAAGCGTCGTAGACGATGTCGGAAGCCACGTTGTAGACCTTGGAGTCCAGAACAGTGTGGGAGTCGGCGTTGATGCTGATGACATAATCGCCCTTTTCCAGCACATAGCAGCCCTTGCCGTAGGTGTCGTAGGAGGCCATATCCTCGGCCTTGAAGGTAACGGTGACGTTCTCGGAAGCGCCGGGAGCCAGCTCAGAGGTCTTTGCAAAGCCGATCAGGTTTGCAGAAGCCTTCTCAATGCCGCCGTTGGTATACGGGGGATTATAGTAGACCTCCACGACCTCCTTACCGGAGGCAGAACCGGTGTTGGTGACGGTGACATCCACAGTGATGGTGCCGTCAGCCTCGGTAACGCTGTTCAGGGTCTGGGTAAAGGTGGTGTAGCTCAGGCCGCGGCCGAAGGGATACACCACAGTTTTGTCGTAGTCGATCAGGCCCTCTGCGGCAGCAGTCTCGTAGAACTTGTAGCCCACATAGATGCCCTCAACATAGTTGACAAAGGCGGGAACGACTTCTGTACCAAAGGAATCGGCCTTGAACTCATCCATGTTGGTGTAGGTAAAGTTGCCAAAGTTGTTCGCGGTGGGGGTCTGGGTCAGGTCGTACACAAAGGTATCGATGGTACGGCCGGAGGGGTTCACATCGCCGCAGAGGATGGAGCCCAGAGCGTTGAAGCCGCTCTGACCGGTGCCTGCGCACCAGACAACGCTCTTGATCTGGCTGTAATCCTTGACCCAGCCCAGTTCCATGGCGTTGGCGCCGTTGTAGACCACAACGACCTTATCAAAGTTCTTGCAGACCAGATCGATCATGTCCTTCTCGGTCTTGGACAGCTGCAGGTAGTGGTCGCCGGGCTCAAAGTCGTTGTAGCTGTGGCCTGCGTCGTAGGTGACCTGAGACACATCGGTGGGCAGGTCAGCGCCCTCGCCGCCCACGCGGGTGATGACTACCATGGCGGTATCAGAGAAAGCCTTGGCGTTGTTCATCATCTCGTCGGTGTACTGTGCAGCCTCCGGCTCCGGCAGGGTCCAGTCCTGAGAGAACATACCCACCACCGGGCGGTCTGCACGGTAGGAGGTGTAGAAGTCGGAGAGCTCGGTGTTCAGTTCAAAGCCCGCGTTCTTCAGACCCTCCAGCAGGGTGACGGTGGGGTAAGCATCGGACAGCGCACCGGAACCGGTGCCGCCGTAGCAGGGGTTGGTGGAAGCCCAGCCAAAGACGTTCAGCTTGCTGTTCTTGGCCATGGGCAGGGTGCCATCGTTATCCAGCAGAACAATGCCCTCGTCGGCAATGTTCTCGCACAGCTGGGTAGCGGATGCCACGTTCTCCTCGCTGACCTTGCCGCCGCCGGTGGCAAGGGTGACCATGGAGTACATGGGGCCGGTCAGGATCAGGTTCACGGTGATAGCCAGCGCCAGCACCATGCCCAGACCCGCCTGCCAGCGGATCAGATACTTTTTGGACTTGCTCTGCTTACGGCAGGCGATCATGACTGCGATCAGCAGAACTGCTACGACACCAAAGCCGATCAACTGCGATTTGATCGAGTTGAGGACCTTGATGACGTCATCCATATTGATGGACAACATAGTTTTCTCCTCCTTGTTTCGTCGAATCGGACAACGGCAGGGGACGCCCCTGCCAGCTTGGCTTTATCATACCAGAAATTGCCGGAGAATTTTTAATTTGTTCACAAACTGTCGTTTTGGATTCATAATTTGCAAAAGTTACAATTAGGTTTCAAAATTTATTGTGCTAATACACAAATTTCATCCCACTGTATTTGTGCACCCTGCCAGACAACAAAAAACGGCAGGGTGTGCCTGCCGTAAAAATATTATTGCTTTTGGGGCAGTGGGAACAGGATCCGCAGGGTGCACCAGTTGTTTTCCCAGTGCAGCGTCATGCTGCCGCCGTGCTGCTGGGCAGTGGTGCGGACGCTTTTCAGATCCGTCCCCTGCTTTGGCAGGCCGTCCGCATCCAGTGAGGGGGAAGTTTCTGTATAGTGCTCGAACCGCAGCATGGCAAAGCCGCCCTGACTGTACACTGCCACCTTGATGAGCCGCTTTTCGGGTTCCGGCTCGGCGCGCACGGCGGCAATGGCGTTGTCCAGCGCCACGCCCACGATGGTGCACAGTTCCCGGATGGTGAGAAAGCCCAGCATCCTGCCGTCTGCCACGCTGGTGATGGTGATGTTCTCCTGCTGGCATTCCATGGTCTTGGCGGTGAGCAGGGTATCCAGCACCGGGTTGCCGGTCTTGTTCTCGGCCTCGTACTGGCGGATGTTCTGCTCCATGGCAGCAATGGCGGCGTTCTGCTTGGTCTGGTCCTGCTCCTCCCGGATGCGGGCAAGCTGGACTTTCAACTCATGGTAGCGCCGGTTGATGAGGTTGATCCCCTCCTTGCTGCGCTTGTACTGCTCGTACTGGCGGTGCAGCACCTCGTCCATGGCGGCAAGCTCGCTGTGCAAGGCGTTCTCCCGCAGCTGCTCGTGCTGCACGGTCAGGATCAACACGCCGGAAAAATCCACCAGTGTGCGGATGGAAAAGATGCTCATGTTGATATCGCTGCCGGGCAAAAAGCCCAGATTGCTCACCGCAAAGGCGGTCAGCGCCAGCATGACCGCCGTCAGGGCGGCGCTGCCGCCGATCTCCAGATGCCCGGCGGGCTGGGGACGGCGGTGCGGCAGATAGCACATAAGTCCGAACAGCGCCCCATACACCAGCGCCAGCAGTAACAGAGACAGCGGCTCCCACGGGCTGCGGGCGGGCCAGAGGGCGCAGTGCAGCTGCCACTCCACGCTGGCGGCAAACTCTGCCAGAATAAACGCCCGGGCGCAGTGGTACCCGGCTTCCAGCAGGGTGATGCTCCACACGCCCCATAAATATAAGTAGGAAAACCCGATGGCCGTTACCATGCAGGGGATCCAGAGCCCGCCGGGCACGTTGCCGGTCAGCGCCAGAAAGGCCGAAAGCCCTGCCGCCCACAGCAGGGTGATGCCCCCGGTGACCGCTCTGGAAAAGCGGGGCGCAAGCGCCGGTGTGAGCAGCAGCACCGCCAGACACTCGGCAAGGGCGGTGTACAGCCGGGGGATATCCGGCAGCGCGGTCATGAGCCCTCACCTCCGATGTAGTCGGTCAGCGCTGCAAGAAAGGCCTTGCGCTTGGGGCGGCTTACCTGCAGCTCGCAGGGGCCCACCTGTACGGTGCTCTGCCGCAGCTCCCGCACCTGTGCCAGATTGACAAGGTAGCCGCTGTTGCAGCGGGCAAAGGGGCAGTCTGCCAGCTTTTCCTCAAAGGTCTTGAGGGCGCCGGGGGCGGAAAAATCGCCCTCGTCGGTGTAAAAGTGCACCCGGTGCCCCTCGCTTTCCAAGTAATAGATGCTTGCAGTGTCCAGCCGGCGCAGCCCGCCCTCCACCGGCACGGTCAGGTAGTGCTTTGCCCGCTTTTCCAGCCGGGCAACGGCCTTGAGCAGCTGCTGCGAAAAGGCAAAATAGGGCACCGGCTTCAGCACATAGTCCAGCGCCCCCACCGAGTAGCCCCGGATGGCGTACTGCGCCATATTGGTGATAAAGATCAGGATGACGTCTGCATCCATCTGCCGGATGCGCTCTGCCGTGGTCATGCCGTCCAGATGCTTCATCTCCACATCCAGAAAAATAATGTCGTAGACCGCGCGGTAATCCTCCAGAATGTCCACGCCATCCGCAAAGACCGTTACCTCAAATTCTGTCCCGTACTGCCGGGTATACCGCCGGACATACTCCTGCAATACCCCCTGTACCTCCGCGTCATCCTCTACGATCGCCACCCGGATCATGACCGCACCTCCCTTACCGCACCCTTGTGGAACTGTTACGGCTCTATTATAGCGCAATCCCGGCAGGTTTGCCAAGTCCCTGCAACGACAAGGGCGAGGTGTTCGGCGGGCATCTGAACCGGGCGGTGGTCAGCGCCACCTGCGAGATGGTGGTGGAGGTTCTGGACGGCACGGTAGACCGCCAGTACGACCCCGTTACCGGGCTGAACCTGTTCAAGTTCTGATCTTTATCCGTAAAAAAGCCAAGGCCGCTGCGCATTGTCTGCACAGCGGCCTTTTGCTTATAGTTTCTCCCGCCGGGTGTAGGGCTCCATGCCGTGGTCGGCGGGGGCGTAGTATTCCAGCAGGGTGACGTAGTTTTCCACAAAGTGGCACAGCGCCGTATTTAAAATGCCGCTCAGCTGTCCCTTTACCGTGATAGTGGACAGCACAAAGTCTGCCACCGTCTGCAAGGTATCCGGCTCCAGTTCAAAGCACAGGCCGACCGCCAGCATGGGGATAACGATCTGCTGCGCCCTCAGCGGTACCGCGCTGCCCAGCTTTTCCAGCACCGGGCGGCTCAGGGCAGAGGCTGCCTGCACGCAGCGTTCCACCTTTTTCTGCGGGAACTGCTGCATGGGCTCCATGCTGCGCAGCCGCGCCACCACGGCGGCATCGTCCAGAATGATGCCCCGGGTCGCCTCCGCCTCCGAGCAGGTATACACGCATTGCAGCATACAACGCATGGCGTCCTCGTAGTCCTCGTAGTAAGTCTGGCGGCTGCCGAACAGGGTCATTGCAGACTGCAGCGCGGCATCGGTCTCCTCGGTAACGGCCATCTTCTCGAAATCCAGCGGTGTGCCCTCCATCCTCATGCTGCGATCATTCAGCGCCTGCAGTTCCTCCAGGACGACCGTAGAGGGCAGGAAGCGGTCGTTGCCGTTGCGGTAGAAGCCCCACTGTGCCGGCAGCACCCGTGGGACCGAATCTCCGCTGGAGACGATGTTGAAAATGTTACTGGTGCCCCAGTCCTTTTTCAGACTGCCGTCTGCCGCGTGGTTATTGTCAAAATCCTGCTGCAGGTCGGGGCAGTCTGCCGCCGTAAGGGATGCCGGGGCGGCAAAGGTATAGACGAAGGTGTTTTTCTTTTCCAGCTGCGGCAGCACGGCAGGCAGACGCGCCGCCACAAGGTTCGTCACGCCGCCGCCACGGCTGTACCCGCCCATCCAGAGCTTCAGGGTGCCAAACGGCTGACGCTTTGCCGACGCCTGAACGTATCCGCGTATTTTTTCAGTCAGCTGCCGCGCCGCCGCAACAAAGCCGGTGTGGGCACTGCCGGGTCCTGCGTGAAAATTAGCCGCCCACTCGGCTCCGTAGCCGCTGCTGCGCGCGAACACTCCGATAACGGTCACCGGTCTGCCGCCGCGCACCAGCGTTTTGCGGGCAACCGCACAGGCTACCGTGTCCGGTGCCTCGTTCAGGCTGTGGTCATAGTTAAACAGTTTCACCTCGGCAAAGCCCAGCTTTGCAAGGGCATCCCGGATATAGTCGGCGCGGCCGACCTCGCCCTTCATCCAATAGCGCTGGTCGCTCTCCCACGGGCCGCCTGTGGCCGCCGCCATGCCCAAGGTGACCAGCGCCAGCTGATTGTCGTACTCTGTGGCAGCATGGTCGAACAGGCTGTCACTGTAATAGTAATCGTGCCGCAGGTCGACACCGTTGCGTTCACTGCGGTACCACAGGGTATAGTAGTCGTCCGGCACAGCGCGGCCGACCAAGGCCGTAGCCGCCCCGGCCTGTGGCAGCACCGCACCGGGAGCCAGTGCCCCCGCCGCAAGGGTCACCGCAAGGCCCTTGCAAAAATCCCGTCGTTTCATGGTTTCGTCCCCTCGCATCCTGCCCTGCGGCTTGTGGCCCGCAGCGCTTTTTATAGTATAATCCTTTTTGCCGCCGGATGCAATTTTTACTTGCGGCAGTCAACAAAAACCGGGAAACTCCGCAGAGTTTCCCGGTTGACAGATACAATGATATTCTTTATTACAACGAAAGATCCAACTCGTGGCAGTACTCCACGATGTGGTGGAACATCTGCTCCACGGCGGGAGCCATGGAGGCCGGGCGCTGCACGGCCAGACCCACCACGCGGTACTCCTCCGGCTCGATGGGGTACACCTTGACGGCGGCCTTGCAGTCCCGCAGCAGCATCTGCGGCATGATGGAGATGCCAAGCCCGGCCTCCACCATGGCAATGTTGGACTGGTCATCGATGACGTGGCAGCGGCGCTCGGTGCCGATCTTGTATTTCTTGAGGAACTGGCGCATCTCGGCGTCGGTGGCGTCGCACTGCACCACAAAACTCTGGCCGTTCATCAGCGCCGGGGTCATCACGCCGTCCTGCGGCTCCGGCCAGTCCTGCGGCACGATGCACAGCAGCGGCTCCCGGAACAGCTCGGTGAGGTTGAACTCCTCCCGGCAGGTGGAGGACAGGAAGGCGATATCCACCTGACCGGTGCGCAGCCACTCCTTGACATCATCGTAGGTGCCCTGATATACTTCGATCTCGATCTGCGGATAATGTGCCGCAAAGCTTTTCAGCAGCCCGGGCAGCAGCGAGGCACACACCGAGTTGAATACGCCCAGCTTCACCTTGCCCTTTTCCAAGCCGTTCAGGCGGGCGATGCTCTGCTTCAGCGCCTCGTCACTGTTCAGCACATCGCGGATAGAGGGGTACAGGGATGCGCCGTAGCTGGTCATAGATACGCCGTTTTTGCCGCGGTTGAACAGGGCAAAGCCCAGTTCCTCCTCCATTACGGCAATGGCGTGACTGATGGCCGAGGGGGTCAGGTGCAGCTGCTGTGCCGCCTTGTTAAAGCTGCCCTGCCGGGCCACGGCATCAAAAATCTCGTAGGAAAAAAGCGTCATGCCCAAAGCCTCCTTCCGTCTTTACTGGTTCGGAGACGCCCGATTCTCTGTGAATCTTTTTCATCTTTCATTTGAGATAGTTCAATTTTCTTCTTGATTGTACTATCCCGCGCCTTTTCTGTCAAGCATTTTGCCCCGATTTCTGCAGGAAATGCCGCCCTTCCTCCGTTATAGTTCCTGTAACGATTTTTAACGATCTGACCGAGGTGTTTTTTATGACCGCACTTTCCCCGCGCCGCACTTTCAGCGGCACCGCTCTGAAAACCATTGCCTGCATCACTATGCTGGTGGACCACATCGGCGCGTCCTGCATCGAGGCGGGCATCCTTACGCCCGGGCTGGATGCCGGTGTCCTCTCGCAGGACACTCTTTCCGCCTATCCGCTGTACCGGCTGGACATGGTGCTGCGCTTCACCGGGCGGCTGGCCTTTCCGCTGTTCTGCTTTTTGCTGGTGGAGGGCTTTGTGCACACCCACAACGTCAAAGGCTACCTTGGGCGGCTGGTGCTGTTCGGCATTTTGAGCGAAGTGCCCTTTGACCTTGCGTTCTTCCGCACCCCCTTTTTCCCGGGCGCGCAGAATGTTTACTGGACACTGGCGCTGGG
>CAKSVD010000030.1 GCA_934503275.1 uncultured Faecalibacterium sp. | reverse complement strand
CGGGCAACCCTCTGGAACGCCGTGGAAGCCGTGGAGAACCAGTGGAACTCCCAGCTTGCCCGGCGCATCGTGCTGGCTTTTCCGGTGGAAATCCCGAAGGAGCAGTATCTGTCCATGATAAAGGAATTTTGTCAGGAGCAGTTTGTTTCCAAGGGCATGATCGCTGACTTTGCCATCCATGACAAGGGCGATGGTAACCCACACGCCCACATTCTGCTGACGCTCCGAGCAATAGACGAACACGGCAAGTGGTTGCCGAAAGCCAGAAAGGTTTATGACCTTGATGAGAACGGTGAGCGCATCCGGCTCCCCTCCGGCAACTGGAAGTGCCACAAGGAAAACACGGTGGACTGGAACGACCAGAAGTACGCCGAGGTCTGGCGGCATAGCTGGGAGACCATCACCAACCGCTATCTTGAAGCGGCTGGTAGACCAGAACGTGTTGACCTGCGCTCCTTTGAGCGGCAGGGCATCCAGCAGATACCGACCGTCCATCTCGGCCCCGCCGCACACCAGATGGAAAAGCGTGGAGTGGAGACTTTTCTCGGCAATCTGAACCGGGATATTCGTGCGGCCAACAGCCTGATGCAGTCTATCCGCAGCGCGATTCGTGGGCTGCAACGCTGGATCACAGACCTGACCGAAAAGAAGCAGCTTCTTCTGGACGCTCTGGAAAAGGCGAAGGAACCCACACTGTCCGACCTGCTGGTGGATTACTTCAATCTCCGCAATGAGCAGCGCACCGATTGGTCTGGCAAGGCAAAACTGAAATGCACTGTCCGGGACTTTGAGGAAGTCAAACGGGCGGTGGACTATCTGAAAGCCCATTCCCTGAACTCCATCGAGGATTTGGACACCGCAATTTCTAACCTGAACCAGACTGCCGCCCCTCTCCGCAGGCAGTTGAAACAGAACGAAAACCGTATGCGGACAATCGCCCAGATCAGGGACGCTGCTGCCGTCCATGCCAAGCTGAAGCCCATCCATGATACCTTTATGAAGAAAAACTTCAAGCTAACCAAGGACGCTTACGCTGCCCAGCACAAAGAGGAGCTGGACACCTTTAATAAAGCTGTCCGCACCCTGATGAAGCTGAACGGCAGCACAACAGTGGGTTTTTCGGCATTGGATGCCGAATTTTCTGCGCTGCAATCCGGCAGCGCAGAACTGCGCACCCAACTGGAAACCTTGCAGCCGGACATCTCTGCCTTGAAAAATATCCGCAAGAATATCGACATGGTGCTGAATAAGCAGCAGCTTTCCGCACCGGGCGGCAAGACCCCGGAAAAGGAATCGGTGCTGAAGAAGTTGAACGATAGCAAGGCAGCACTTGAACAGAAAAAATCACAGACCCAGCCAAAAGAAAGCGAACACACATTGTAAGAGGAGAAGCGCAAATGAGCAAAACTATCACATTGACCGAACATCGCCCTGCGGATGGAATGTTGACCATGCGAGTCAGAAACACAACTTACAACGTCAACATTTTTTTCAATCCGAGCTCAAAGAACACATTAGACACTCAAATGCGGAAAATCATTCAAAAAGAAGCGAAAGCTGGTAATTTTTGAATTTACAGCAGCATCTTGATTTTTTATCTTGACAAAATGCAGCCCAAAGGTACAATCGTGCTTGAATGTGGGCAGGCCATGCTGAAAAATGGTTATAAGGTAAAAGTTCTGAACACCATCAACTTCAAAAAGTCCATGCACTATAACCCCTTCGCCTATGTCCACAGCGAAAAGGACATTCTGAAACTGGTCACAACCCTTATGACCAACACCAAGGGCGAAGGGTCCGGTGGCGATCCATTTTGGGAGAAAAGCGAGCGTCTTTTGCTCACCGCCCTGATCGCTTATCTGCATTATGAAGCCCCGGTGGAGGAACAAAACTTCGCAACCTTGCTGGAAATGCTGAACACCATGCAGGTGCTGGAGGACGATGAGAAATACCAGAATCCGGTGGACTTACTGTTTGAAGAACTGGCCCAAAAGAAGCCCAACAGCTTTGCCGGGCGGCAGTACAAACTTTACAAGCTGGCTGCCGGCAAGACCGCAAAATCCATCCTCATTTCCTGTGGTGCCAGATTAGCCCCCTTCGACATCCAAGAGTTGCGCGATTTAACGATGTACGATGAACTGCAACTGGACACGCTGGGCGATAAGAAAACGGCGCTGTTCCTCATTATGTCGGACACAGACAGCACCTTTAACTTCCTCATCAGCATGGTCTATACGCAGCTTTTCAATCTGCTTTGCGATAAAGCAGATGATGTGTACGGCGGCAAGCTGCCCATCCATGTGCGGTGCCTGATCGACGAGTGCGCCAACATCGGGCAGATTCCCAATCTGGAAAAGCTGGTAGCCACCATTCGCAGCCGTGAGATCTCCGCCTGCCTTGTTTTGCAGGCGAGAAGCCAGTTGAAAGCCATCTACAAGGACAACGCAGATACCATTGTAGGCAACATGGACAGCCAGATATTTCTGGGCGGTTCGGAACCCACCACCTTGAAAGACCTGTCCGAGATGCTGGGCAAGGAGACCATCGACGCATTCAACACCTCGGACACCCGTGGCAATAACCCCAGTTACGGCACTACGTTCCAAAAGATGGGGCATGAGTTATTGAGCCGGGACGAGCTGGCGGTGCTGGACGGCGGCAAGTGCATTTTGCAGCTGCGTGGTGTCAGACCGTTTCTTTCTGACAAGTACGACCTGACCCAGCACCCCAACTACAAGTTGACCTCGGACTACGACCCCAAAAACACCTTTGATATTGAAAAATATCTGAACCGAAAAGAAAAGATCCACCCCGGTGATGAGTTCATCGTGGTGGACGCTGATTCGCTCCCGTCTGCCTGACCCGGTAGGCGGTTTTATTTTACCCAGACCAGAGAGGTACACCAGCAAGCCAACTTCTGCCGCAGTTCGCAGCTTAACAACAACGGCTTCAGGTGTGTACGGATGGTCTACAACTTTCATTTATAAAGGAGAAACGACTATGGAATTCTTTAACTCTGCTATCGAAGTCCTCCAGACCCTCGTTGTTGCCCTCGGTGCCGGTCTCGGCGTTTGGGGTGCCATCAACCTGCTGGAAGGTTACGGCAACGACAACCCCGGTAGCAAGAGTCAGGGCATGAAGCAGCTCATGGCTGGCGGCGGCGTTGCTCTGGTGGGCATCACCCTGATTCCTCTGCTGTCTGGTCTGTTCGGCTAAGAGCCGCAGGCGGGTTTATCCCGCCTGTACATACGCAATCGCTCTATCTTTGCTGTGGATAACAGCCCTTTATCATAAGGAGCGCATTGCGGTACGAATCTCCACCCATCAATGAAAGGCGGTGTCTTATGCAGTTTTTGACCCACATTATTTTTCTTCTGAATCTCCTCAAGACCCTCATCAACCACTTCAGCTAAGGACGGTGACTGCTGAATGGAAACCGTTCTCAAAGCCATTGCCGATTGGATCAAAGGCATCCTGACGGCAGGCATTATGTCAAACCTTTCCGGTCTGTTCGACGATGTGAACACCCAAGTGGGCAATATCGCACAGCAGGTGGGCACCAAGCCCTCCAACTTTGAACCACGGGTGTTCGCCATGATCGAAGCCCTCTCCCGGAATGTGGTGCTGCCCATTGCAGGCATCATCCTGACCTTCATCGCCTGTTATGAGTTGATCGAAATGATCACCCAGCACAACAATATGGCACAGTTTGAGCCCGCCCTCATCATGCGCTGGATCTTCAAAACGGCAGTGTCCGTCTGGCTCATCAGCAATACTTTCGATATTGTGATGGCGGTGTTCGACATCACCCAGAAGGTAGTGTCCGATTCCAGCGGCATCATCGCCGGAAACACCCGTGTCAACGACATTGGCTTGTCGATGTTGGAAGCCAGCCTAATGCAGATGGATGTAGGTCCCCTGTTCGGGCTTTTCCTGCAAAGTTTCTTCATCGGCATCACCATGCGGATATTGAGCATCATCATTTTTGTCATCGTGTACGGAAGAATGATTGAGATATATTGCATGGTGAGCCTTGCGCCCATCCCCATGGCAACATGGGGCAACCACGAGCAGTCGCACATGGGGCAGAACTACCTGAAATGCCTGTTCGCATTGGGCTTTCAGGGCTTTCTCATCCTCATCTGCGTGGCAATTTATGCCGTGCTGATCCAGAGCGTGGCGATTTCCGGGGATGCCATCAACTCCATTTGGAGCATTGTGGGCTACACTGTTCTGCTCTGTTTCAGCCTGTTCAAGACCAGTTCCGTGACAAAATCCGTTCTCGGAGCGCATTAAAGGAGGTGCTTTATTGGCTGCGTATATTTCCGTTCCCCGTGACCTGACGAAAGTAAAATCGAAGGTCGCATTCAACCTGACCAAACGGCAGCTTGTCTGCTTTGGCACAGCGGCTCTCATTGGAGTGCCGCTGTTTTTTGTTCTCCGAGATTCCGGCGGCAACACTGCCGCCACCCTCGGCATGATGGCGGTGATGCTGCCGGCGTTCTTTCTTGGAATGTACGAGAAAAACGGTCAGCCCATGGAAAAGCTGCTGTCGTACTATGTGCAGTCCCGGTTTCTCCGCCCGAAGATTCGCCCCTACAAGACCAACAACTACTATGCGATTTTGATGAAGGGAGGCATGACCCATGATTTCGTTTTGGAAAAAGACCGGTAAGCACAGCAAGCCGCAGTCTGCGCAGAAGCGCAGGCAGAACGCAAAGCCTGCTGTGCCCCGGACCGCCCAGCAGTCCATCCCCATGCAGCGGATGTTTGAGGATGGCACCTGCCGGGTGAAGCCCAATTACTACACCCGCACCATTCAGTATCAGGACATCAATTATCAGTTGGCGCAGCAGGAGGACAAGACCGCCATTTTTGAAGAATGGTGCAGTTTTCTGAACTTCTTCGATTCCAGCATCAAGTTTGAACTGTCCTTCGTGAACATGGCAACCGACAGCACCGAATTTGAAAAGAGCATCCGCATTCCGTTCCAGAAGGACGGTTTCGATGATGTTCGTGCGGAGTATTCCCAGATGCTGCGGCAACAGCTTGCCAAGGGCAATAATGGTCTGACCAAGACCAAATTCATCACCTTTGGTGTGGAGGGCGAAAGCATGGCGCAGGTCAAGCCCCGTCTGGACCACATTCAGAACGATTTGCTGAACAACTTCCACCGGCTGGGGGTGCAGGCAAAGCCGCTGAACGGTGTCCAGCGGCTGAAACTCATGCACGATATGTTCAACATGGATGGTGCCAGCAAATTTCATTTTGACTGGAAAGACCTTGTGAAAAGCGGCCTTTCCGTGAAGGATGCCATTGCACCCACCGCCTTTGCCTTCAAAAATTCCCGGACGTTCCAAATGGGCGGCATCTTTTGCGCTGCCAGCTTTCTGAGCATCACGGCATCCGACATCAGCGACCAGCTTTTGAAGGATTTTCTGGACATGGATTCGTCCCAGATCGTCACCATGCACATTCAGTCTGTTGACCAGAACCGTGCCATTAAGACCGTGAAGCGCACCATCACCGAACTCGATAGATCAAAGATCGAGGAGCAGAAAAAGGCAATCCGCGCCGGGTATGATATCGACATCATTCCGTCGGATTTGGTAACCTACGGCAGAGATGCAAAAGCCCTGCTGAAAGAATTGCAGAGCCAGAATGAACGGATGTTCCTTGTTACCTTTCTGGTGCTGAACACTGGACGCACGGAACAGGAGCTGGAAAACAACGTTTTTCAGGCATCCAGCATTGCACAGAAGCACAACTGCAACCTGTGCCGCCTTGACTTTCAGCAGGAGCAGGGGCTGATGAGCAGCCTGCCGCTGGCTGACTGTCAGATCGAAATTCAGCGAGGGTTGACCACCAGCAGTACCGCCATCTTCATTCCGTTCACCACACAGGAACTGTACCAGTCCGGCAAAGAAAGCCTGTATTACGGCCTGAACGCCCTGTCCAACAACCTTATCATGGTGGACCGGAAGAAGCTGAAGAATCCCAACGGCCTGATTTTGGGTACTCCCGGCTCCGGCAAAAGTTTCTCAGCAAAGCGTGAAATTGCCAATGCGTTTCTGGTGACGGACGATGATATTATTGTCAATGATCCTGAGGGAGAGTATTCTCCGCTGGTGAATCGGCTGAAAGGTCAGGTCATCAAAATCAGCCCCAACAGCACCCAGTTCATCAACCCCATGGACATCAATGCCAACTACTCCGAGGAAGATAATCCCCTGTCCCTGAAAGCTGACTTTATTCTTTCTTTGTGTGAACTGGTGGTGGGCGGCAAAGAAGGACTGCTGCCGGTGGAGAAAACCGTCATCGACCGCTGTGTGCATCTGATCTACCGCAAATATTTTGCGGACCCCTGCCCGGAGAATATGCCCATCCTTGAGGATTTGTACAACGCCCTGCTCCAACAGGACGAGAAAGAAGCCCATCATGTTGCTACTGCACTGGAGATCTATGTGAAAGGCAGTCTGAACCTGTTCAACCACCGCACCAATGTGAACGTCAACAACCGCATCGTCTGCTACGACATCAAGGAATTGGGTAAACAGATGAAGAAACTCGGTATGCTCATCGTGCAGGATCAGGTCTGGGGGCGTGTCACCGCAAACCGCAGCAGCGGTAAGTCCACCCGGTATTATATGGATGAGATGCACCTTTTGCTGAAAGAGGAGCAGACCGCCGCTTACTCTGTGGAAATCTGGAAGCGTTTCCGCAAGTGGGGCGGTATACCCACGGGGCTGACCCAGAACGTGAAAGACCTTCTTTCTTCCCGTGAAGTCGAGAATATTTTCGAGAACAGTGACATGATCATCATGCTGAATCAGGCGGCAGGAGACCGTCAGATCCTCGCAAAGCAGCTCAACATCTCGCCCCACCAGCTTTCCTATGTCACCCACTCCGGTGAGGGCGAGGGACTGCTGTTTTTTGGCAATGTCATTCTTCCCTTCGTTGACCGTTTCCCCACCGATCTGGAACTCTACCGCATCATGACCACCAAGTTGGGTGAAGTCTCGGAGGGCGCGCAGAAATGAGTGAACCGAAGCTGAACATCAAAGAGGAATCGTCCGCAAAAAAGACCCGTTCTCCCCCGAAGAAAACCAAGGTGGAGCAGTCGGTGCCCAAAAAGAAAAAGCTGAAAACCGATGCGGAAAAGGCGGCAGAGAAAGCCCAGCACCTGCGGTTTGGCAAGGCGGAACTGACCCCGGACGAGTTGAGCCGGTTGAGCAAGGCGCAGAAGCGGGAGATGTACGCTGCCCATGCCGCCCGGTCTGCGGTGCATCACGAAGTTGACCAGTACGAGGATGAAAACGTCGGTGTGCAGGCGTTGAGCGAGGGCGAAAAGGCGGCAGGAAATGTCCGTGATATTTCCAAAAGCCGCTATGCCCGGAAGCTCAAGAAGAAAGCCAAGATGCAGGGCAAGAAAGGCTCCAAAACCGCTAAATCTTCCGCATCGGAGCCGACTGCGGCACAAGATGCAGGCGCATCCGGCACCGGCGAGGGCGGTTCCAACTGGCTTTCCCGGTGGCGGCAGAAACAGGACATCCGGCAGAGCTATTATGCCGCCGCCCGTTCGGGCACAGCGGCGCAGACCGCAGGCGGTAAGGCGGTATCCAACGGTGCATCTGCTGTCCGGTCCAGCATGGAACAGGCGGTGGAGAAAGGCAAAACTGCCGTCAACACCGCTGTAAAGGGGCTGATGAATGCTGCCAAAGGCAACGCACACGTTCTGGTGATCGTGGGCGTTTTTCTTTTGCTCATCCTCATGGTGATGTCGGGCTTTTCCTCCTGCGGCATCTTATTTGGTAGCGGCACACAGGTGTCCGGGCAGACCATGTACTCTGCCGAGGACAGGGACATCCGGGGCGCAGAACAGGACTACAAGAAGCTGGAAAAGGAACTGGATAAAAAAATCAAACGCACCCCTACCGACCACCCCGGCTACAATGAGTACCAGTATCACCTTGACCCCATCGAGCATGACCCGTGGCAACTCACCTCTTTTCTGACAACCCTATATGACGATTATACCCGGTCGGAGGTGCAGGCAAAGTTGCAGGAGATTTTCAAGAAGCAATATAAGCTGACAACATGGGTCGAGGTGCAGACCCGGTATATGACCGTCTGGGTCATGACTCCGGCAGGCATCCCGGTTCCCACGCAGGTGCCCTATGAGTATCGAATCTTCCACACCAAGCTGGTGAACCGTGGCTTGGAGGTGGTCATCCGGGAGGAACTGAACAACGACCAATGGAAACGGTACGAAATTTTTCAAGATACCTTGGGTGGCAGACCCTATCTGTTCAACGGCGGATTGCCGCCCGGTGGCTCCGATGGCTCCGGCGCACCGAGCATCGACTATCAGGTTCCGGCAGAAGCCCTGACCGACAGCGAATTTGCTGCCATCTACAAGGAAGCCCAAAAGTATGTGGGCACACCCTACGTTTGGGGCGGCTCTACCCCGGAAACCGGCTTTGACTGCTCCGGCTATGTCTGCTGGGTCTACAACCAGAACGGCTACGATGTGGGGCGCACGACCGCCAACGGCTTGTGGCAGAAAAGCCAGCACATTTCCGAAGCAGAAGCAAAGCCCGGAGACCTTGTTTTCTTCAAAGGCACTTACGACACCCCCGGCATGAGCCATGTCGGGCTGGTGCGTCCAGTAAGGACGATAGTAGAAGTAGAGAAAGGAGGCTGTGGTTAAGGTACTACCCCGCAAAGCAACGCGGGAATCCACCTGCTTTACCGAAAATCGAAAGATGTACGGGAAAAGAGCACGGTAGGAAAGCGGCAAGTTGCCTAAAGACAATCGGGCACGACTGAACCGCGAGGATAAGTGAATACAAGGATAAAACTGAATTGTTTAAGGTGAGTTCCAAGCCCTTGTTACGTGTGGGCAAAGGAAAATTGTCTGAAACCTTTGGTACAGGGACCGTAGGAAATAGAGTCCTTCCTATGGGTTGCTAATCCCCTGTGCGGCACGTCGGAGAACCGATAGTAACGGAACAAAAGCATATCCGATAATTCACATTGACCTACTACTATCGTCAACTGGAGATTGTCTAAACCGGAACGCTTGAAAAAGCTATGTGTAATGCAGCAATGTGATAAATTTCAAAGCTATGCTAGAAAGATGACACTGAAAATCCGGCATGACAACGGAGCTTCTGTAGTAGTCCGAGAATCCTGAATTAACAGGAAAAGCCGTAAAATCGGATGCGGGAAAGCCGCTCACATGGCGAAGAGAAGCAGTTTTTTGTGCATTAAAATCAGAAATTGATTAGAGAGGAAAGCCTCAATGAAATCAACAATGGAGATTTTAACAAAATTACAAGAGAATTCCCAAAAGAACCAAGATGAAGTGTTTACACGACTGTACCGCTATCTTTTGAGGCCAGATATTTACTTCATCGCCTATCAGCATCTTTACTCCAATAAGGGTGCAGGAACGAAGGGTGTGAATGATGATACGGCTGATGGATTTAGCGAGCAGTATGTGACAGCCATCATTGAAGCATTGAGAACAGGGTCATATGAACCCAAGCCGGTACGCAGAACCTATATTCAAAAGAAGAACGGTAAGCTGCGCCCGTTGGGACTTCCTGTATTCGCTGACAAGCTGGTGCAAGAAGCTATCCGTATGATTCTGGAAGCCATCTATGAGCCAATTTTCTCTATCTATTCCCACGGCTTTCGACCGGGCAAAAGCTGCCACACGGCACTTGCCATGATTAAGCATGAGTTTACCGGAGCAAAGTGGTTCATTGAGGGCGACATCAAGGGATGTTTTGATAACATCGACCATTCCACGCTGATTGGTGTGCTGAACCGAAAAATCAAGGACGCTCGTTTTCTGAACCTGATTCGTATGTTTCTGAAAGCCGGCTATATGAAAGACTGGAATTTCCATGAAACCTATAGCGGATGCCCGCAGGGTGGAATCATCTCCCCGATTCTTGCAAACATTTATCTGAACGAACTGGACAGATATATTACGCAACTGAAGAAGGAATTTGACCACGGATACAATCCGAGAAACTTTACGGAAGAATACAACACGATAAGGCGCAAACGAGATGCACTGCATGAGAAAATCAAGAAAGCTGAAGGGACAATGCGGGAGCAGCTCATTGCTCAGCATAAGCAACTGACAAAGCAGTTGTTTCGGACACCTGCAAAAGCGTGTACCGATAAGCGAGTGAAATATGTTCGCTATGCAGATGACTTTCTGATTGCAGTCAATGGGACAAGAGAGGAATGCGAGGAAATCAAGGCAAAACTCACGGATTTTGTCCGGGACACTCTGAAAATGGAGTTGAGTCAAGAAAAGACCCTTATTACGCACAGCAATACTCCTGCCCGATTCCTTGGTTTTGATGTTCGGGTGCGCAGGGATGCCAGTGTCAAACGCTCTGGAAAACGAAAAATGCGCACTATGAACAACAAAGTGGAACTCAATATTCCACTGAAAGATAAGGTGGAGACCTATTTGTTGTCCCATAGCATCGCTAAAAGGGATGGTAAGAGGTTGATTCCTATTCATCGCCCAATTCTGCTGAACCGCACGGATTTGGAAATCGTAATGATTTATAATGCGGAACTCCGAGGACTCTGTAACTATTATGCCATTGCAAGCAACTTCAACAAGCTCGTTTACTTTGGTTATCTGATGGAATACAGCTGCCTGAAAACACTCGCAAACAAGCATCGCTCCCGAATTGCTAAGGTTCGTTATGAATACAGAGATGGGACTGGCGCATGGGGTGTTCCGTATGAAACCAAAAAGGGAAAACGCCGTATGATGTTCGCTAAGTACAGCGATTGCAAAGGCAAAGATTTGACGGAAAAAGTGCCCGATTTGGCGTATCGCTATTCGCACAACACAACCTCCTTCGAGGAACGTCTGAAGGCCAAAGTCTGTGAAGTCTGCGGCTGTACAGACAGCGATAGCTATGAAATCCACCATGTAAACAAGGTCAAAAACCTGAAAGGTAAAGCTGATTGGGAAAAAGTCATGCTGGCAAAGAGGCGCAAGATAATCGTTGTGTGCCACAAATGCCACATGAGAATTCATCATGGAACTAAAACGGAATAACTTTTGAAATGGAGCAAAAAATGGGGAGCCGTGTGCGTTGAGAGGCGCAAGCACGGTTCTGGGAGAGGTCTGTGCAAACCTGTCGTAGAAATACGATAAGGCGGCACTTTCCTACTCTACTATCTCGGCAACGGCATGATGGTCAGTGCCGGAGACCCCATCAAGTACGCAAACATTCACTCGTCCTACTGGGAGAAGCATCTCGCTGGGTTCGGACGGCTTTCAAAATGATTGGAGGAGTTTTATGAGCGAAAAATCGGATAAGCTGCGGGCGATGCTGGCAAAAGAGAAAGAGCGCCGCATCAAGCTGAACAACCGCATCGAGATTCTGGAACGGCGCATTCAGGAGGAGGATTCCGCCGAGGTCAACGAGATGGTGCGGACTGCAAAGGTCACGCCGGAACAGCTTGCCGCCCTGCTGCGGCAGTCGGCTACCGCCACCCCGAACCCGGCTGCGCTGTCTGCCGTGGGTGCAACTTTCGAGAAGGAGGTCGATGCAGATGAAGATTAAGAAACTGGGCGCGCTGCTGGTATCGGCGGCGCTTTGTGCTGGCATGGCGGCTCCCGCTTTTGCTTTTGAGGGAGAAGCCGCCCCCGTGGAGCAGCCTGTTCTGCCGGAAGTGGTGGAGGAAGATGTTGTCACCGTCACGGACGAAACCTCTGGTGCCCTGACCCCGGAGGGCAACCTGACGCTGGTGGATGATTACCACACCGACTATTCCGATGGCAGCGGACAACAGTTCATTACGCTGGTGTCGAAGTCGGGTGCGACTTTCTATCTGGTGATTGACCGCAACGCCAAGGGGCAGCAGACCGTCCACTTTATGAACCTTGTGGACGAAGCCGACCTTCTGGCTCTGTTGGAGGAAGATGCTGCCGATGCTTATACCGCTGAAAAAGAAGCAGCGGCGCAGGCGGAACAGGATAAGCTGAAAGCCGAGGAAGAAGCCAAGAAAGTAGCGGAAGAAGCAGCGGCATCCGGCACGGAACAGCCCAAGGAGAACAAGGTCACAAAAATCGCATCCGGCTTTCTGGGCGTGGTCGTGCTGATTGCGCTGGCGGCAGGCGGCGGCTTCTACGCTTTCGCAAAGCAGAAGCAGAAAAAGCAGGCTGAAAAAGAAGCCCTTGACCCCGATGCAGGTTACACCGAGGACAAGGGCGATTTTGAGATTCCCACTGAGGATGAGCCTGAGGACACCGGCGAGGAGGATACCGAACCCATCTGATTTTAAGGCGGCGTTTTGCCGCCTACATATTGCAATTCAAAACAGATTGGAGGGGTTATTATCGCTAAATTGATCGTGACGGAAAAGCCGTCCGTTGCTATGGCTTACGCTAAAGTCCTCGGTGCCACCAACCGTCAGGATGGCTACCTTGAGGGCAACGGTTATCTGGTAAGCTGGTGCGTAGGGCACTTGGTGGAACTGGCACCGCCCAATGTCTACGATGCCAAATACGTCAAGTGGAGCATCGCCGATTTGCCTATCCTGCCGCAAAAGTGGCAGTATCTGGTGTCTGCCAGCACGAAAAAACAGTTTGGCATCCTGCAAAAGTTGATGCAACGCCCGGATGTAGACAGCATCGTGAACAGTTGCGATTCCGGCCGGGAGGGAGAACTGATCTTCCGCTTGGTGTATCAGCAAGCAGGCTGCAAAAAGCCCTTTTCTCGCCTATGGCTGTCCAGCATGGAGGAAAACGCCATCCGGGAGGGCTTTGCTCATCTGAAACCGTCAACTGAATACGATGCGCTGTACAATGCAGCACTCTGCCGGGAACGTGCCGACTGGATGGTCGGCATCAATGCGTCCCGGCTTTTTTCGTGCCTGTACGGTCAACCGCTGGCGGTAGGGCGTGTTATGACCCCGGTGCTTGCCATGACGGTGGTACGGGAAGCCGCCATCGCTGCCTTTGTGCCGGAGAAATTCTACACGGTGGATCTGGAACTGACCAGCGGCCGCACGGCATCCAGCAAACGGTTTGCCCAGAAAGCAGATGCCGAACTGCTGCTTTCCAAATGCCGAAAGGAGGGGCGTGTCACAGTGCAGAAGATGGAGCGCAAGGAAAAGTCCGAAAGCCCGCCGCAGCTGTACGACCTGACCACCCTTCAGCGGGATGCAAACCGCCTGCTGGGGTACAGCGCACAGCAGACGCTGGACTATGTGCAGAGCCTGTATGAGAAGAAACTTACCACTTATCCCAGAACTGATAGCTGCTATATCACCGATGATGACGAGGAATTGCTGGAAGAGCTGACCGAGGAACTGGAAGTTTTTCTCGACATTACCCCGGAGGATGTGGACGAGGCAGTGCCCCGGACACGGCGCACCGTCAACCGGGAAAAAGTCACTGACCACCATGCCATCCTGCCCACACGCAGTATGCTGCAAACCGATCTGGAGGCTCTGCCCAAGGGCGAGCAGAACGTCCTGAAGCTCATCATCGCCCGGACGCTGATGGCGGTAAGCAAGCCCTTCCGTTATCTGGAAACCCTGCTGACCACTGAATGTGCCGGGGAGGAATTTACCGCCAAGGGCAAGGAGGTTTTGGAGGAAGGCTGGAAAGCGGTGGAGCGCAAGGTGCTGGCAGACATCCTGAACCGAAAACAGGAACTCACCGCTCTGCCCAATGCGGCAGAAAACGAGTGCGGCATCCTCAACGCAGAACTGAAGGAAGGCCAAACGTCCCCGCCGAAGCATTTCACCGAGGACCTTCTACTTCATGCGATGGAAACCGCCAGTGCAGACAGTATGCCGGAGGGTGTAGAGCGTCAGGGCATCGGCACTCCAGCCACCCGCGCCGCCACCATTGAAAAGCTGGTGCAGAAGGGCTTTCTGGAGCGCAAGGGCACCAAGAAAACCAAGGTGCTGCTGCCCACCGACAAGGGCAAAGCCCTCATCACCGTGATGCCCGAAGAAATCCAATCGCCGGAAATGACCGCCGATTGGGAAACAAAACTGCTGCAAATCGAACGTGGCGAAATGGAGCCGGGTGAATTTATGACTGAGATCAATACGATGATTACCGAACTGGTAAAGAACACGGAAATGAAAAAAGGAGCGAATGCACTTATGAAAAGCAAAATTATTGGTGTCTGCCCGAACTGCGGTAAGCCTGTCGTGGAGCGTGAAAAGGGCTGGTTCTGCGAGAACCGGGAGTGCCGTTTCGTGCTGTGGAAGGATAATGCTTTTCTGAAACGGCTCGGCAAACGCATGGACGCTCATGTGGCGGACAAGCTGCTGCGGGATGGTCGGGTCCGCCTGAAGGACTGCAAGAGCGCCAAGGGCAAGACCTACAACGCCACCGTGCTGCTGTCCTGTGAAGCGGATGGCCGCAGCAAGTTTTCGCTGGAATTTGAAGGTGGGTGCTGATGGAGCAGATAAAAGAAGCGGTCTACCTTATCAACGATGAACGCTATCTGCATCTCCGGGAAAACGGTGCAGGGGTCGGCTTTGCCACTTATAACAAGGTAACTGGCGAGCCGCTGGAAAGTGGGCAGATCTCGGAAAAGAATCTGCCGCCAGATGGACAAAACACCATCCCTGCCGCCCGGAACTGGTATCTGTTTGAACTTTCGGACGATGACCGTAAGGCCATCCAACAGGAAAGCGTAAAGATCCTCGAAAACATCCCGCAGGCGGGCATCGGCAGGCGGCGCATCTGGGAGCCGGAAACGCTGCCGAAGGATATTCGTCTCATCAACAGCCACTATGATGACCTCTATCGCATTCCAGATGGCGGCGTGATTCAGGTGGATTACCCGGATGGGCGCAGTTTTACGGCACGGGTGGAACATCTGGATGATTATCACTTTGACATGGGCGGTCTGGGCAATGTGTTCCACATCTGCCAGTTTGCCGAGGTCATGGAACGAAACCATGCAGACTTCTACCCGGAGATTCAGACACAGGACGAGCAGGCGGCGTGGGAACTGGGCGGCAAAGGCTACCTTGCCATCCAGTCCTGTGAGGATGGATGGGACTACACCCTCTACCACAGCGATTATTCTGTGATGGACGGCGGGCA
>CAKSVD010000029.1 GCA_934503275.1 uncultured Faecalibacterium sp. | reverse complement strand
TCTTACTTCTTTGCCAGCTTCATCAGGCTGCGGTTTTCCAGCAGGATGCGCAGCAGCACAACGTTCACGGCGCTCAGGATGAGGGCGTTGGGGATGCGCACTGCCAGCGTTGCCCACGGGTAGCCGTAGAACAGCCGCAGCGCCAGCGAGGTGATGACCATGGAGCCTACAAAGTGCCCCAGCAGCACGCTGACTGCCAGCCGCAAATTTGTGGAAAGGCGGTTCAGCTTCTGCCATGCAAAGCCCGCCACTAAACCGATGGCACCCGCGCCCAGCGTGATAAGCGGGTTGATGGCGTAGCCCGCCAGCACACCGCCGATGATATCGGCCACTGCGCCCACCGCAAAGCCTGCGCCAGGGCCAAACACCACCGCCGCCAGCAGCACCGGCAGACTGCCCAGATTGAACCGGACGAAGCCGGTAGAGATGCTCAGCACCCGGCTGAACACGATGCTCATGGCTACCAGCAAAGCCAGCATGGTCAGGGTACGCGCGGAAGTTTTTTTGTCGTTCATCGTAGTTGTCCTCCTTAAAAAGGAACAGCAGGCAGGACGCAAAAACGCCCTCCCCTGTGACAGACCGCACAAAGGAGGGCGTGAATTCCAACAACATTCACTTCCGGGCAAAAGCCGCAGACGGCTCTCGCCTGCACCCAAGTCCATGCAGCAGCGGGATGCAGACCCTGCACCGCGGTCAAAACCTTCGTCCGCAGCACAACTCCCCGTTGATGCGGCACTTAACGCGCAGGGTCTTACTCTGTTGATGATGCCATTATAATCCTTTTTTTGCCGCTCTGCAAGCGCTTAAACGGACATCTTTGCCAAAGGAGCGTTTTTATTTTTGGCAGTGTTGTATAAACGTAGGACTTTTACCCGCTTGCCTCCCTCTTTTCTTTTGGCGCAGAACGTGGTAAGATGAACACAAGATACCAAAGGGGAAACTGCCCCGGAAAGGAAATTTTCCATGAAATTCAGCGAAATGACCTATACCCGCCCGGACATCGACGCCCTGCTGGCACGGTGCAAGCAGCTGGCCGCCAAGGCCGCCGATGCGCAGGACGGCGATGCCCTCATTCAGGTGTACTACGAGCAGAGCCGCGCCTTTGCAGACTACACCACCGCCTCTCAGCTAGCCAACATCCACTACACCTGCGACACCCGCGATGCCTACTGGAAGGCCGAGCAGGACTTTTTTGATGCCAACGGCCCCGCCGTGACCAACGCCAGTGTGGAGATCAGCCGGGCATTTCTGGCAAACCCCCATGTGGAAGCGCTCACCGAGCACTTCGGCACCACCTGCGTGGCCGGTATGAAGAACGCCGTGCTGGGCATGGACGACCGCACCGTGGAATTGCAGCAGGAGTTCAACGCGCTGGTCAGCCAGTACCAGCAGATCTACGGCGGTGCACTGGTGGAACTGGACGGCAAGCAGCTGACCATCCCCCAGCTGGGCCCCTATAAAGAAGATCTGGACCCCGCCGTGCGCCGCGCTGCCTACGAGGCCGAGGCCGGTTACTTTGACGCCCACCGGGACGAACTGGATGCACTGTACACCAAGATCGTCAAGAACCTGAATCAGCAGGCCAAGGTGCTGGGCTACAAGGATTACAGCGAGCTTTCCTATGTGCGCATGAACCGCATCGGCTACGGACAGGCCGAAATCCAGGCCTTCCGGGATCAGGT
Source organism: uncultured Faecalibacterium sp. (assembly GCA_934503275.1). GTDB lineage: Bacteria > Bacillota > Clostridia > Oscillospirales > Ruminococcaceae > Faecalibacterium. The sequence continues at coordinate 13,849 of CAKSVD010000029.1, read as the reverse complement.
GGCAAGGGACGTTGTGCCCGAGCTGCAAAAGGTGATGGTCATGCGCGCCAAGCGCACCGGCCTCACCCACCCCACCTTTACCGACCTGCCCATCATCTTCAAGGACGGCAACCCCAAGCCCATCCCGGGCTATCAGGCACGCATGGATGCTGCCCGCACCATGTACCACGAACTGAGCCCCGAGACCGCCGAGTTCATCGACTTTATGCAGGACAACGAGCTGTTTGACGTGGAAAGCCGTCCCGGCAAGATGTCCGGCGGCTACATGACCAGCCTGCCCAGCTACAAGGCACCCTTCATCTTTGCCAACTGGAACGATACCTCCGGCGATGTGGACGTGCTGACCCACGAGTGCGGCCACGCCTTTGAGGGCTATGTGGCCGAGCGCGACCCCAACGTGCCCGCCGATCTGGAATGCCCTGCCATGGAAAGCGCCGAGATCCACTCCATGGCCATGGAGTTTCTCACCGCGCCGTGGCATCACCTGCTGTTCGGCAAGGACACCGAGAAGTACGCCCTGCTCCACGCCGAGGACAGCTTTGTGTTCCTTGCCTACGGCTGCGCCGTGGACGAGTTCCAGCACATCATGTACCAGAACCCGGACCTGACCCCCGACCAGCGCAACGCCGAGTGGCTCAAGCTGGAAAAGAAGTACCGTCCGTGGATCGATTTTGACAACCTGCCCTTCTATGGCCGCGGCGCCGGGTGGCAGCGCCAGCTGCACATCTACGAGTGCCCCTTCTATTATATCGACTACTGCCTGTCCACCATGGCAGCGCTGCAGTTCTTCCTGCTGAGCCTGGACGATCACAAGGACGCATGGGAGCGCTACCTCAAGCTGGTGCGCCGCGCCGGTCTTGCCAGCTACACCGAACTGATGCAGACCGCCGGGCTGAAGGTGCCCTTTGAGGAAGGCAGCGTCAAGGGCATTGCCCAGCAGATGACCCGCTGGCTGGAGGAGCATCAGGTGGGCTAAAGTCGTTTCATGACTGCGGCAGGGCGTTTCGTGACAGTTTTCTTGCTTTTCTGCCGTGCTGCGGTATACTGAAGCCAGAGATCCCCCTTCGAAAATGGAAAGGAGTACTGACTTATGAGAGTTTCCCATTTGTTCCGGCGCGTCGTAGCCGGTCTGTGCGCTGCCGCCATGCTGTGCGGCGGCATGGCCGCTTCGGCTGCTGCGCCCGCACTGCCCGCCGCTCCCGCTGCGGTGGAGGCTACCAACGCCGCCCCCAGCGATGCCGAACTCAAAACCGCTTTTTCCAAGTTCACCGTCACCTACGATAAGGAGGCCGGCGGCTGGGATCTTTCCTCTCCGCAGGAGCAGGCCAGCATGGATAAAAAGTCCTGCGGACTGTACCCCTATATGTTCGTGCAGGACGATGGCATTGCCTTTAACATGATCCTGACCTACGCAGGCAGCAAGAAGCTGGACATCAAAACGGTCAACGTATCTGCTGATGACGAGTTGTACACCTTCACCTGTGACAAGGAGTACGGCGGCGGCTACGATCAGGATCTGGGCTGCTGGTTCGATCTGGAGTTGTTCCAGCTGAGCGATGAGGAGATCAGCCTGCTGAGCGAGTGGCTGAACGCCAAGAGCGTCACCGCTGTGTTCATCGGCCGGGACGGCACCACCCAGAGTTACGCCCTGACCAAGGAGAACCGCACCGCCATTCAGGAGATGGTCACCGCCTACAACCTGATGCTCTCCTCCACCGTGGAGCAGTGCGAGCCTATCCTGACCAGTCTGGCAAAGTAAGTAAACGCAATTTACAGAACCCCGGAGCATCTGCGGATGCTCCGGGGCTTTTTGCACATTTTTTTATTTTTTGCAAAAAAATGCTTGCAAAGCCGGTCAAGCTGTGCTATACTGATCGGGCTGTGATGTGCTGCTATAGCTCAGTTGGTAGAGCGCATCCTTGGTAAGGATGAGGTCTCCAGTTCGAATCTGGATAGCAGCTCCAGCTTAAGCGCCCTGAAGTCTTAGGACTTCGGGGCGTTTTTCGTTTATCCCTTCAGCCGCACTGCAAAAATACCGCCGCACAGCTGTGCAGCGGTATTTTTCATTCTTCCTCGTCGGGGATATTCTCTGCATCCAGCAGATACTCGGTCTCGGTCTGCTGCTCCATCTGCTGCTCTGTCCAGTCCAGCTGCACAGCGCCGCTCAGATCCAGCGAATAGTCCTCGGTGTATAGCAGACTGCCGGTGTTCAGGCTGCTTTCTGCCGGGCTGCGGGCATCCCATGTAAAGTGCAGATTTTCCGGCGGCACGGTGCACTGCTTTGCCAGTGCGGTCAGGGTGTAGCAGTCCCGGGCAAAGGCGGCGGCGCTGTCGTAGGGGCCGAACAGCTCCACGGTCAAGGTCAGGTAGACATCCCCGGCGGGCAGGGCGGCGGCCTGCTGCAAGGTTTCGGCCTGCGGGCCGCTCAGGAACATTCTGCCGCTGATATCCCGGATGGCAATATCCTGCGCATCCTGCTTGCAGGCGGTGTACAGTTCGTCAATGGCCTGTGCGCTCAGGCGGTTCATCGTCTGCTGATTTTCGCCGCTCAACTCGTCCCACAGCAGGGGCAGCATCGCCATGCAGAAGCAGCCCGCCATCAGCACCAGACAGACCAGCACGGATACAAAATCGTACTTCCAGCGGCCGGGGCGAGCGGCAAAGAACAGCACCTCGCATCCCAGCAGAACCAGCGCCACCGCCGGGGCGATCTTCAGGGTCAGCTGCACATCAAAGCCCGGCACAAAGAAATACAACAGGAAGAACACGCCCGCCGCAATGAGGCACGCGCCCAAAGTCAGGCTGCCCACCCGGCGCAGGGGCTTTTCTGTGGGCTTGCGCTCCGGCGCGGGCGCGCTGCCCGGCTGAGCCGTCAAAGGGGTCTTATTCTGCTCGGTCATCGTCATCCTCCGCAGGGTTTTCGTCCTGCTCTGCACCGGTCACCGGCTCCCCCAGCAGTGCCGAAAGCTCCGGCATGGCAAAATGGGTGTCCGTGTCCGCAGTGTCCGCGGTGTCCGCGGCATCCTCTGCATCCTCTGCCTGCGGCGCAGCCGTGTAGGCGTGGAAGTCCTCGGGTTCCTCCTCGGCGGGCTGCTTGCCCTTTTTGTTCTTCGGGCCGCGCACCAGCCACATACCGCACACGATCAGCGCCACGCAGACCACGATCTGCGGCAGGGCATCCAGCATCAGGTAGATGGCGCGGAAAACCGGGTTATCCTGTCCCCAGCGCCACATCACATCGCCCAGCACCCGCATGATGATGTTGTTGTAGAACACGATGGCGCCCAGTGCGATGAGCCCCCAGCCCACCAGCTTGTGGCTTTCGCCCATGAACTGGGTCATGCGGGCGTCGTGCCAGTTAAAGTGCACCAGATAATCATCCTCCGGGGCTTTTTCCGCCGCCAGCTGCGCGCGGAGGTTCAAGGTATCGAAAAAGCTGTACATATACACAACGATACAGCCGACTACCAGTGCGTCCAGCCCCGTGGTGCTGCCCACGATAATGAACAGGCAGAACATGGTGATGAGCGAAAGCCCTCGCTTCATATAGCCCTGATACATCTGCCCCGCACCGGGGATGCAGGCAAACAGCAGGGTCAGGATCCCGTTTTTCTTCATAATCAGTTCCCTCATTTCTCAGTGGTGTCTGCACTGCGGTGCAAAAGCGCGTCCAGTGCATCGGATAGTTTTTCGGTCAGCTGTTTTTTGTCCTCTATGGGCTTGCCCAGCGGAGCGGTGGATTGCTGCGGGGCTTTGTCGTTCACCGGCTTGCCCAGCAGCTCCGGTTCGGTCTGCTGTGTGGTCTGCGGCAGCCATGTGTTCAGCTGCTGCCCGGTGTGCAGGATCTGTTCCAGCGTACCGGTGCGCCACAGTGTCAGCGCCAAAACCGCCGCCACCGTTGCCACAGCAGCGCGTCCCCATGTGTTCTGCATCAGCCGTATCCAGATGGTGCCCATCACCGCGCCCCAGGCGGAACGCGGCGGCTGCTCCAGCACATCGTCGGTCAACAGGGCGGTGTAGCGGTCCATGCAGCGGTCGCAGTAGGCAAGGTGCTCGGCGGCTTCCAGCCGCTGCGTTTCGTCCAATTGCCCGCCGACCAGTGCCTGCAAGCCTTCCTCACTCAGACAGCCTTTTGCGTCAAACAGTTCCATGTACGCTCCTCCTTTCACAGGGTATGCGGTCGTTTTGCAAGATCTGCTGCGCCAGCATCTTTTTGGCGCGGTAGATCTGCGCTTCCACCGTTTTGGGCGGGCGGCCGCACAGCCTTGCAGCCTCGGCCATGGTGTGCTGCTCCAGCAGCACCAGACAGCAGGGTGTGCGGTAGGGCTCACGCAGGTTTAAGATCATCTCCGTAAGTTCTTCCTCGCCCAGCGCTTCCAGCACCTGCTGCTCCGGCTGCATACCGGGCGGCGCGCCCTCCAGCGCCAGCACCTCGTCGCCGGGGGTGTTCATCTTGCGCACCCATGCGCTGCGCAGATAGTCCTTGGCTTTGTTGGCCGCGATGCGCGCCAGCCACTGCTTTTCAAAGCCGGGCGGACAGCGGTCGATGGCCCGCCACGCTGCCAGAAAGGTCTCCTGCGTCAGATCCTGCGCCTCCTGTACATCCGGTACCAGCTGGTGGCAGACCGTGTACACGAGCGCCTGATATTTCTGCACCATCGTGCTGAATTCCTGTGTTGTCAACGCGCTGCACGGCCTCCTTTCCGGTTCTGGATGCGGTGCTCTGCGCCGCCCTTCTGTCTTTAATACGAAGCAGCGGCGGCGGTTCCTGCAAAAAGACTAAAATATTTTCAAACTTTTTCTTCTGCCGCAGATATGGTACAATAGCAGTATAGCACACAGGGAGGATTTACGCCATGGCTTCTACCACCCGTCAGGCGCTTTTACAGGCGCTCAGCGCCGCCGAGGGCGCATATATTTCCGGCCAGCAGCTGGCGCAGCAGCTGGGGGTCAGCCGCGCTGCCGTGCACAAAGCAGCAGCGGCGCTTACCGCGCAGGGCTATGCGCTGGAAGCAGCCTCCCGCCGGGGGTACCGTCTGCTGGGCGGCGACCCCTTCTGCGCCGAGGCGGTAGGTCCCTACCCCGCCCCGGTGCAGTTGTACGACACGCTGGAAAGCACCAACCGCACCGCAAAGCTGCTGGCGCTGGAAGGCACTGCCCACGGCACGCTGGTGCTGGCGGGCGGGCAGACCGCCGGGCGCGGGCGGCTGGGACGCAGCTTTGCCAGCCCGGCGGGCAAGGGGGTGTACTGCTCAGTAGTGCTGCGCCCACCGCTGCCCGCCGCCAACGCCCAGACCGTCACCATCGGCGCGGCGGTGGCGGTGTGCCGGGCGGTGCAGACGCTGTGCGGGCTGGAACTTGCCATCAAGTGGGTGAACGACCTGTATTACAAGGGCAAAAAGGTGTGCGGCATCCTGACCGAGGCCGGCACCGACCTTGAAAGCGGTCAGCTGGAGTGGCTGGTAGTGGGCATCGGGCTGAACCTGACCGCCACGGCGGAGGACTTTCCCCCGGAATTGGCCACCAAAGCAGGCAGCTTATACCCCGGCGGCCCCGCCCCGGTAAGCCGGGCGGCGCTGGCGGGTGCCATCGGGCGGGAGCTGTTAGCGCTCTGCCCGGGCTTTACCTGTCTGGACGAATACCGCGCCCGCTGCTTTGTGCCCGGCCACTGGGTGACCGTTTGCACCGGCTCCGAGACCTACGCCGCACAGGCGCTTTCCATCGACGATGCCGGGCGGCTGGTGGTGCAGCGGGAGGGCGGCCGCACCGAGGCGCTGCGCTGCGGCGAGGTGACCATCCGTCCCACCAAAACAGAATAAGACCGGGGCGTCCTTCCCTGCGGGAGAACGCCCCGGTCTATTGTAAGTATCTCTCAGTCCAGATCGGCAGCTTCCAGCACCGCAACCCCTTCACGTTCAAAGGTCTTGCAGATGATATCAGCCAGACCCGGGATGGGTGCCTTGCTGTGGATGCACAGGATGATCTTTCCGTTCAGGCTGGCAGCCTCCACACCCACGGATGCGCCCTCCGGCGGTACCCAGACACCAAAATCCGTGGTGTACTGTGCCAGTTCCGGTTTGGCAGGCATCAGCGGATTGCCCAGATAGCTGAGCCAGAAATCCGAGATGGTACCGCCGACGTACTCGCCCATCTGGAACACCCGCTGCTTGATGCGCAGGGGGACCTTTTGCTGCTCCACCTTGTACACCCAGCCCATCTGTACCGCCATACGGCGAAGCTTGGTCTCCGGCTGCAGGTCCCGCTTGATGTTTGCATCTATATCCGGTACAAGATCCGCAAGGCGGGTCTGGGCCTGCAGCTGCACCGTATGCTCAAAGCTGCACACACAGTTGTACAGTGCATTCGGCACACCGGCCACATCGCGGGTATCGGTAGAGAAGGAATACTGGATATTCTCCTTGCCAAGATACTCCCGCATGGCCATGCACAGCAACCCCATCAGAGCGCTTACCGGCTTTGCGTTGTTTGCCAGCGCCTTTTCCACAAGGCTCTGCTTGCTCAGGCACACCCGGGTGCGACGCAGCGCATCCTCGTAAGTCTGCACCGCTTCCCGCTGAATGACATCGCTGCCGCTCTCCACAGGCGGATATTTTGCCAGTATGGCCTCCATATCATAGGGCGGGTCGCACACGATGGCCGGTGCCACAAAGGCAGTGCCGTAACGCAGGTTGCAGTACTGCTCCAGAATGCTGGTGAACAGGGGCGATACCCCGTGGCCGTCCAGCAGGAAGTGGTGCCAGTCAAAGTAGACGGTATCCCCCTCGCAGCTGATGCAGAACAGATAGCCGTTCGTCTGCTCCGGGATATTGCGCATGGTGCTGCCGGGGTACACAAGGCAGGGCTCGGTATTGGGCTCCAGCCACATTCCCCGCTTTTCCTGCACCAGACGCTGGGTATAATAAGGTGCATTTGCCAAGGCCGCTGTCAGTGCCCGCTGCAAAAGGGTAATATCCACCGCATCCCGCAGCGAGAACTGGTACCGGCACTGGACCTTGTCCCGACGGAAAAAGTACATGACGCCCTGCAAGTTATATTCCGTCGAGCGCTGTTGTGCTTCCATTGGTCTTTACCCCACGTTTGCTGCCAGATAATCCACCAGATCACCCATGGTGACAAAGTTGCGCAGTTCCTTTTCCGGGATGCGCAGACCAAAGGTCTCCTCGATATCTGCCACAACGGTCAGGATCTCCATAGAGGACAGATCCAGATCGTCCATCAGGACGCTGCTTTCGGTCACATCCTCCGGCGACACCTCCGCGACATCCTCCAGAATAGCCGTGATCTGAGAAATTATTTCTGCACGTTCCATCGTATTATGCTTCCTTTCTGTTGCGTTTTACTTACGCACCAGTTTGCCCGTTGCGGTGCGGGGCAGCGGAGTTTCGCTGAACTCCACTACACCGATACGCTTGTACAGCGGGATGGTGCGGTTCATCTGGGTAACAAAGTCCCGCACGGTCTGCTGGTGCTCCTGCTCACAGTATACCACAACACCTATCTTTTTGCCCAGTTCTTTTACGATACATTCCTTCACAACGGGACATTTTTCTACCATGCCCTCCAGTTCCTCGGGGCTGATGTTCTCGCCGCTGTCCAGAATGATCAGGTTCTTCTTGCGTCCGGTAATGTAATAGTAGCCGTCCTCGTCCACCCGGGCAAGGTCGCCGGTGTGGAACCAGCCGTCCTTGTCGATGACCTCTGCAGTACCCTCCGGGTCCTTATAGTAGCCCATCATCACGCTTTCGCCGCGCATACACAGTTCGCCGTCCGGCTCGATCTTGTAGTCCATCAGCTTGCTGCCCTGACCCACGGCGCCAATGTGCTTTGCGTCCTGTGCAAAGTTGATGATACCGGCGGCGCAGGTCTCGGTAGCGCCGTAGCACTGGACGATGAACATCCCGTTGTTCACCATATCCAGCAGCACCTGCGGGTCAAACATGGCAGAGGAGCCGATGAATGTCCACAGATCGCCCAGACGGTCGCGGCGGCCGCGCATCACGTCCTTGTGCAGGGAGTTCATGATCACCGGCACCACGGACATGATCTGGCTGGACATCTTCTGGACATCGCGGTAGAAGTTGCGGGCATCGAAGCCCAGATTCAGCGGCCAGCCCATGACGGTGGTGGAGAACAGGTCGATGAAGGCGCCCATATGGAACATGGGCAGCATCATGTAGTGGCCGGGCTGGGAATCCTTTACCTTAAGCCGCGACTTCACCTGTGCGGAGATGGCCCACATGATAGCGCCTGCGCTGAACAGGTTGTGTTCGCTCATCATAACGCCCTTGCTTATGCCGGTGGTGCCGGAGGTGAACATCAGCACCATCAGAGCCTCGTGGTCAATGGGGTGCAGCTCGGCCACCGGCTCGTAGCTGCGGAAGTCGTCCATGGGGTGCAGCAGGCTGCCGTACGCAGCCTCCAGCTGCTCCTTGTTGCCGTAGTCCACGCCATCGGTCAGAATGGCGGCAGGCTCCACCAGTTCCAACTCGTGGGACATCTCTGCCCAGCTCTTGTGCTGGTTCAGCGGCACCAGCACACAGCCTGCCATGATCGCGCCAAAGGTGTCTACCACATACTCATAGCTGTTCTTGCTCAGCAGGCAGATCTTCTTGCCCTTCACATCCGGGATGGTGCTCTGGAGGTAGTTGACCATCCGGCGGACATCCTGTGCCAGTTCCTTAAAAAGGACGGTGGTCACCGCGTCGGTATCCTCATTGTAGTAACGAAAAGCCACGCACTCGGGAAATTCCTTTTCCATGCCCAGCGTGATGGCATCGTACATATTATCCACGAATTTTTCCATTGTAGCTTCCTTCCTGTTTTGTTTCATCCGTTTTATACACAGCGTACCGGCTTGCCTGCGGCATTGCGGGGCCGCGGCAGGGTACGCTCCATCCGGGGGATCGGGTCGCGCACGGTGGATGCCCGCGCGCGATCGCTCTGTGCTCAGTATACAATATCTTCCATGGCAATGCAATACTTCTGCAACATTTAATTTCCTGCATTGACAATTTTTACTTGCATATCGTCCGGCGCGGTTTGGCCAAATTCTACCTTTCGTTGCAATCCGCCGGTTCCTGTGCTACAATTTTTAGCGCAAAATACCATACCCGCTCTCACGCAGACTGCAAAACAAAATTGACAGTCTCTCAAAAAAGCATTATACTAGCCATATATCATGGCGATGCTGTATAAAAACTGATCATTTGCGCCGTATCCGGCTTTTTCTAAAGGGGTATTTGCCCGGCGCAGGGAAGGAATCTTTCATGGAAACAACCAAGCCCCGCACCGTCAGTTCCATCGGGATGTTCGATATGCTCAAGGGCGCAGGGATGCTGGGCATCGTGCTGGGGCACACTGTAGAACTTTATCCGATCCAGCTGGAGCGCAGTCTGACTCTGGTCGCCTTTGTGGGCTTTACCTACCGCGAAGCACTGATGGCAGCCTTTTTTATTGCCAGCGGCTACGGCTTCCGCAAGCGTTCCATCCGCAAGTGCATCCACCAGCAGCTCAAAAGTCTGCTCAAGCCCTTTTGCTACACGGCGGTCTTTACCACGGTGCTGCACTTTATTATTCATTATAGTACCTTTCACTATCTGCCCGGCTCACTGACCGAGAGCATCAAGGTAGCGGGCGGCTTTTTGCTGGGTCTGCCCCACACCGCCACCTACTTCGGGCAGGAGTTCTTTTCCTGCGGGCCCATGTGGTATCTGCTGGCGCTGCTGATGGGCTGGATCCTGCTGGACGTTATCCTGAACATCTTCCCGGAGCGGTACATCCCTTGGGCGGTGGGTGGCTGCGCCCTGCTGGGCTGGGGTGCCAGCCTTGCATGGGAGCTGCCCTTCTGCCTGATCCAGGGCGCGGTGATCATGCCGTACCTGTACCTTGGCTACCTTGCCAAGCGTCAGCACTGGCTGGATCAGCCCCTGTCCCGCCGGATGACCTGCATCCTGTGGGCTGCCCTGCTGCTGATCCCGGCAGCCACCCTTGCCACCGGCCGCACAGACTGTGTTTCCATGGCAGAGTGGACGATGGGCCCTGTCAGCATCCTGCTGAACGGCCTTGTCGGCCTACTGTTCGTCCGGCTGTTTTTACGGCTGAACCGGCACCGGAATGTGCTGGTGCGCTTTCTTGAATCCATTGGCCGGCGCTCCCTGTACATTTTTTGCATACATACTGTGGAGCTTACCGCTATTCCCTGGTATCTGTTTGCGGCAAAGTATGCAGACCGTCCGCTTTTGGGCGTTGGGCTGCAATACGTCTTTTCGCTGGGCTCTATCTGGCTGATCTGCGCCCTGCTGCAGCGGCGGCGGGATCTGATCATCCGGCTGTTCCCCGCCCGGCGGCACACCCCGCAGGTGCACTACGCCCCGCGGCACTGATATTATTTATGCGCATTCCGGCTGCGGCGGCGCAGCCGAGTTTACAGGATAGGAAGAGGAGGCCCCTGTTATGAACCACGAAACCCCCGTGACCCCTGCTGCCCTGCAGGCCCACGTTGCCGAGTTGGAGCAGCAGCTCAAGCTTTCAGACGAGGGTGTTTCCCGGCTGGCGCAGCGGTGTCTGGAGTTGGAGCAGCAGCTTCTGGTCTGCCAGACCGAACTTGCCAAGCACTCCACCGAGACGGATAACATCGCCCTTACCCTGCCGCAGCTGTTTTACGACACCGGCAACGGTTTTTCGCCCCGGGAATGCCTGATCGCCACCGAGGACGCCTACAACGAACTGACCCACGAGGTGTCTGTCACCTTCATCCTGCCGGAGGACGCCCGCGCCATCCGGCTGGACCCGGGCGAGCTGGCCTGCTGCATCACCGACCTTGCCATCTCGGACGAGCGCATCAGCTTCCAGTCGATCAACGGCCTTATGCTGCAGGAGGACTGTCTGCTGTTTCTGGACGTAGACCCCAATCTTTCGCTGCACTGCACCTCCGGCTTTGGTGCCGGCATGAAGTTTGCGGTGAACTATCACTACTACCCGCTGGGACGTTTTCTGCACGAGCAGCCCGGCAAATCTCTGCTGCGGGCGCTGAACGACCTGAAGCTGAAGAACGACGCTGCTGCGCAGGAGGCCGATGAGGCATTGCAGACCAGCCGCGCCGAGTGTATGCGGCTGAACCAGCAGCTGCTGACCTTGCAGGGCATCCAGCACGAATATCAGGTCTCGCTGGAAACGATGCGCGCCAGCAGCAGCTGGCGGCTGACCGCCCCCCTGCGCAGGCTGCTGAACCTAGTGCGCGGTCACTGACCCGCCTGATATTCTGCCTGAAGGAGTTGGATCATGTACACCAGTTACAGTACCCTGCAGCGCAGGCAATTGTCCGCGCAGGTCTATACCGATACCCAAAGCACCTATCTTCTGGTCTACGCGCCGGGGCGTCACAAGGCGCTGGAGGCGGCGCTGCAAAACCAGCTGCACCGCAAGTTCCGTCTGGTGACCCAGCTTGAGGGCGAACTGACCCCCGATGTAGCCGGGGTGCTGCTGGTAAGCGAGGATGTGGAGTGCGTTCCCACCGCCCTGACCTATTTTGCCGCTGCTCTGCGGGAGGGGGCAGACCTTGCGGTCTGCGATGCCTCCTTTGGCTTTGACGGCTCCACCGCCCTGTACCTGAGCACCCGGCACCTGCCCGGCAGCAGCTGCGCACTGGTGTCCCGCGCATTGCTGGACGAGATACGCGCCGCCGCCCGGGGTAAGGACAGCGTTACCGAGCTGCTGCGTCTGGCCCATGCCATGGCACAGCACAGCTGCTGCATCCCGCAGGCGCTGCTGCACTTCCGCCGGGAGCTGTGCGCCGAGGATGTATTCTCTGCCAAGGGACGCCGTGCGCTGATCCTGAGCCACGAGTTGACCATGACCGGTGCGCCCATCGTGCTGGTAAGCGCCGTACCGGTGCTGCGCAGCCTTGGCTTTGAGGTAGTGGTGCTGGGCCCTGCGGACGAGGGGCCGCTGCAATTGTTTCTGGAGGCGGGTGCCGCCGTGGTCACCCGCCCGGACTGTGTTACCTCCAGCGCCCTGTGGGGGCTGGCTACCAGCGCGGACTTTGTGCTGGCCAATACGGTGGTGGAGGCCCCTGTGGTGCGCACCCTGAACGGCTCCTTTGTGCCGGTGCTGTGGTGGCTGCACGATGCCTTTGCGGGCTACCCCTTCATCGCCCACAAGATCCCCCGGGAACTGGGCAAAAACGTACACCTCTGCGCCGTAGGCTCCCATGCCACCGCCGCCATGCACTCGGTGCGGCCGGATTTTGAGATCGAGCAGCTGATCTACGGTCTGCCGGACTACGCCGCCGAGCAGTTCCCCCGCTATGACATCAGCTTTGCCGGGGGACGCACCCTCTTTGTAACGGTCGGCTCGTTGGAGCCCCGCAAAGGCCCGGACATCTTCTGCAATGCCATCCGGCTGCTGCCCTCTGCGGTGCGGGAGAAAGCGGCCTTCCTCTTTGTGGGCAAGGCTGCCGACAAGGGGATGTACAACGCCGTGGACAGCTTGGTGCGGGACTATCCCCAGACCGTTTTCTACCGCAAGCGGCTGGAGCGCCCGGAGGTAAAATCCCTGATGGAGCAGTGCAATTGCGTGGTGTGTGCCTCCCGGGATGACCCCATGCCCACCTTTGTCACCGAGGGTCTGATCTTCGGCAAGCCCTCCATCGTATCGGAGCACACCGGCACCGCCGGGCTTGTGACCGAGGGCGTGGACGGCTTCCTCTACAAGGACGATGACCCGCAGCAGCTGGCCGACAAGCTGGCTTGGGCCATCGAGCACCCGGAGGCACTGGCCGCCATGCACGAGGATTGCCGCCGCCTGTACGAGCAGAAATTCTCCAACGAGTCCTATGTAGCCACCCTGACAAGGCTTGTAAAAGAGCTGACGGACGGAAACGAATGATCGAAAAGCAATGCCGGGCAGCCGCACGCTGCCCGGCATTTTTTCATGGGAGATCTCCTCATTTTATCAAATATCTCAAATTGCCCAACAAAGTTCCGCTTCCGTTCACAAAGGGCAGCGGAAGATGTGCTATACTGGTTCCAGAATTTCCGGTTAAGATCAACCGTACCGAAAGGAGTTTTGTATCCATGAGCCAAGCCGCCGCGCAGCAGCCCTCCCGCAAAAAGACCGTGATCTCTCTGCTGGTGCTGCTGGCACTTACCTGCATCATCGTGTTCACGTTTAAGGATCACTGGGCCGAGATCACTGCGGCGCTGGCGCAGCTGTCGGTGTGGCAGGTGCTGGCGGTGCTGGCGGTCGGACTCAGCTACCCCCTGCTGGAAGGGTGCGTGGCGTGGGTCATCGTGCGCAGCCGTCTGCCGCAGTTCAAGCTATGGCAGGGGCTGGATGTGGGCTGGTGCGGCACCTTTGGCAACGTAGTCACGCTGGGTGCCGGTGCGGTGCCGGTGCAGCTGTACTACCTGCACCGGGCCGGGCTGCCGCTGGGCCCCGGCGCAGGTCTGATGACGCTGGAATACGTTTTCCACAAGAGCACGGTGCTTTTGTACGCCACCGTGATGCTGCTGTTGCAGCGCCGCTGGCTTGCCGCCAACACCACCGGTGTCATGCGCTACCTGCCCATGGCATACGCTGTGGTAGCGGTGGTCATTGTGGCGCTGGTGCTGCTGTGTATCTCGCCGCTGGTGCAAAGCCTCGCCCGCTGGCTGCTGGGCTTTCTGCCCAAGACCGAAAAGTGGCAGCAGCGCCGTGCCGACTGGCTGGAGCAGCTGGAGGTGCTGGGCACCGAGAGCCGCCGCCTGCTGGCAGATAAGCCCCGCTGCCTGAAAATTTTTGCCCTGCAGGCGCTCAAGCTGTTCGGGCTGTTCTGCCTGCCCTACCTGTG
>CAKSVD010000028.1 GCA_934503275.1 uncultured Faecalibacterium sp. | reverse complement strand
GAGGAGATGGTCAAGTCCGGCAAGATGAAGAAGGTCGTTCTGGTGCGTCTGGAGACCAGCCCCGAGGATATCGTGGGTATGCAGGTTTCTCAGGGCATCCTGACCGTCCGCGGCGGCATGACCAGCCACGCAGCCGTTGTTGCCCGTGGTATGGGCACCTGCTGTGTCTCCGGCTGCGGCAACGACAACGAGGTCAAGATCGACGAGGAGGCCAAGACCTTCGAGATCAACGGTCACAAGTTCGTCGAGGGCGACTGGATCTCCATCGACGGCTCCACCGGCAACATCTACGGCGAGCAGGTTGCAACCGTGGCCGCTACCGGCAACAAGAACTTCAACCGCTTCATGGGCTGGGCAGACGCAGCACGTCAGCTGCTGGTCATGACCAACGCCGACAACCCGCGTGACGCACAGCAGGCAGTGGATCTGGGTGCTGAGGGCATCGGCCTGTGCCGTACCGAGCATATGTTCTTCGCTGAGGACCGCATCAAGGCTGTCCGCGAGATGATCTGCGCACGCACCGTGGAGGAGCGCGAGGCTGCTCTGGCCAAGGTCGAGCCGTTCCAGCAGGGCGACTTCGAGGCCATGTACCGCATCATGGGTGAGCGCCCGATGACCATCCGTTATCTGGACCCGCCCCTGCACGAGTTCCTGCCCACCAAGGACGAGGACATCAAGGAGCTGGCTGCCGACATGGGCATGACCTACGAAGACCTGAAGAACGTGGTTGCTTCTCTGCACGAGTTCAACCCCATGATGGGTCACCGCGGCTGCCGTCTGGCTGTTACCTACCCCGAGATCGCTGCTATGCAGACCCGCGCTGTGATCAAGGCTGCTCTGAACGTCTCTGCTGAGACCGGCCATGTGATCACCCCGCACATCATGATTCCGCTGGTTGGCGAGGTCAAGGAGCTGAAGTTCGTCAAGGACGTTGTTGTCAAGGTTGCTGACGAGCTGATCGCTGCTGCTGGCGTCGATATGAAGTACCAGGTCGGTACCATGATCGAGATCCCGCGCGCTGCCCTGACCGCAGGCGAGATCGCCAAGGAAGCTGAGTTCTTCAGCTTCGGCACCAACGACCTGACCCAGATGACCTTCGGCTTCAGCCGTGATGACGCTGCCAAGTTCCTGGGCGCATACTACGAGAACAAGATCTACGAGAGCGATCCGTTCCAGCATCTGGATCAGATCGGCGTCGGCAAGCTGGTCAAGATGGCTGCCCACGACGGCCGCGAGACCCGCCCCGATCTGGGTCTGGGCATCTGCGGCGAGCACGGCGGCGACCCCACGAGCGTGGAGTTCTGCCACAACGTCGGTCTGGACTACGTCAGCTGCTCTCCCTTCCGTGTGCCTATCGCACGTCTGGCTGCTGCCCAGGCTGCTATCAAGAACCCCCGCAAGTGATTGCGTGAGCGCTTGAAAAAGCACAAATAAAGCAAATGAACCGCCCCGGTTTCCGTAATGGAAGCCGGGGCGGTTTTTGTATGCAGGAGAGCGGGCGACAGGGCGAGTATTCCGACCATGAGCCTGCCTGCATTTTACGGAGAAATGCGCAAACAAAAAGCAGGCAGTGTCGTGGAAAGGAGGAGGAAAGCGACACTGCCTGCTGTATAGGAACCCCTGAACATTGCGGCTTGATCAGGAGGGATTTGGTAGTCTGTCCGCCGTTCTGGCTGTTGCCTCGCATAGAAACGGGAGACAGTTTTTTATGGGCCTGCTGTGCGCCGCTGCTGCGGCCGCACCCGCAGGGAAATGTGCCTGCATGGGCTTTGCGGGGGAGAACCTTTCGGAGGTTATGGGGGATGTCCGTTCCGTTCTCCCTGAATGCACCCTTATTATGCCAGACAATCGTGGCAATTCTTTGTGGTAAATTTGAACAGATTGCAAATAAATACCCTGCCCATGAAAAAAGACTGCTGAAAAGTCCGCGCTTTTCAGCAGTCTGAATCTGAAATTTTTCCGCGTTACACCCCAAAGAATTCCTTGGCGATGTCGGCGCTGCGCTTGGCATCCTTGGCGTACCAGTCCGCGCCGATCTTCTCAGCGTATTCCGGGGTCAGCACGGCACCGCCCACCATGATCTTGCAGTCCAGCTGCGCGGCGTGCAGGGCGGCGATAGTCTCCTCCATGCTTTTCAGGGTGGTGGTCATCAGCGCCGAAAGGCCTACCAGATGCACGTCCTTTTCCCGCACGGTTTCCACCACCGTTTCCACCGGCACGTCCCGGCCAAGGTCCAGAACCTCAAAGCCGTAGTTTTCCAGAATGACCCGGACGATGTTCTTGCCAATGTCGTGCACATCGCCCTTGACGGTGGCAAGGACGATGCGCCCCTTGCTGGCGCTGCCTTCGCCCTTTTGGGCAATGGCGGTCTTGATCTCCTCAAAGGCGCTCTGGGCGGCGCTGGCAGCCTGCAGCAGCTGCGGCAGGAACAGGGTGCCTTTTTCGTACTTGCCGCCCACAATGTCCAAAGCGGGAATCAAGGCTTCGTCCACCACCTCCAGCGGCTGCTTTTCCGCCAGCAGGGCGCGGGTGTGGGCGGCAGCGTCACCCTTCAAGCCCTTTTCCACCGCTTTCATCAGGGCGGCGTAGGGGCCGGTAAGTTCTGCTTCGGCGGCACTGGCGGCAGGCGCGGCCTTTGCAGCCTGTGCCAGCGCGGTGCTGGCGGGCACGCGGTTGGCAAAGCGTGCAATGTACTTTGTGCTCTGCTTGTCCCGGTTGGTCAGCACGTTGTAGGCGTATACCGCCGCCATCATCTCCTCACTGGAGGGGTTCATGATGGCAAGGTCCAGCCCGGCGTACATCGCCATGGTCAGGAAGGTGGTGTTCAGGTAGGTGCGGCAGGGCAGACCAAAGCTGATATTGGACACACCCAGCACGGTGCGCACTCCAAGCTCCTTTTTGCAGGTCTCCAGCGCCTGTACTGTAGCCAGCACATCCTCCTGCTGGGCGCTGGCTGTCAGGGTAAGGCAGTCGATGTAGATATCCTCACGGGGGATGCCCACTGCCAGCGCGGCCTCAGTGATGCGGCGGGCAATGGCCACACGGTCTGCGGCCTTGGGCTGGATGCCTTTTTCGTCGATGGCAAGCCCCACGATGGCGGCACCGTACTTTTTGCACAGCGGAAGGATTGCGGCAAGCTTTTCCGGCTCGCCGTTGGTGGAGTTGACGATGGGCTTGCCGTTGTACACCCGCAGACCCCGCGCCAGTGCTTCCACGTTGGAGGAATCCAGCTGCAAGGGCAGGCTGGTCACGCTTTGCAACGCCTTGACCACCTGCTCCATCAGCACCGGCTCGTCCACGCCGGGCGCGCCCACGTTCACGTCCAGGATCTGTGCCCCGGCCTCTGCCTGACTGACGGCCTGCTCCAGCACATAGTTCATGTCGCCCTCCCGCAGTGCCTGCTGGAAGCGCTTTTTGCCGGTGGGGTTGATGCGCTCGCCCACCACCGTGATGCCGTCCACCGTGACCGTGTCCACCGGGGTGCACAGCACCGAGGGCATCCGGTGTGCGGGACGCCCCGGGGTGCAGCCTGCAAAGGTGCCGTTGAGCAGCTTGATAAACTCCGGGGTGGTGCCGCAGCAGCCGCCGGCGGCAAACAGGTGCAGTTCCCGGTAGGGCTTCATCTGCAAGGCGAACAACTGCGGGGTGATGTCGTAGCCGCTGCCGTCTGCCCGGGGCAGTCCGGCGTTGGGCTTGACGAACACCGGGAAGTTACCGGGCACAGCCTCGGCCAGCCGCTTTGCCATGGGGAAGATCTCCTTGGGGCCCAGCGAGCAGTTGATGCCCACGGCGTCGGCACCCAAGCCCCGGGCGGTGGCGGCAAAGCTTTCCACCGTGCAGCCGGTAAAGGTGCGCCCGCCCGCCTCAAAACTCATGCTGGCCAGAATGGGCAGGTGGGTGTTCTCCTTGGCAGCCAGCAGAGCGGCTTTTAACTCGTACAGGTCGGTGTAGGTCTCAAAAAAGATCAGGTCTGCCCCGGCGGCTTCGCCCGCCTTTACGATGCGGGCATACTCGGCCACGGCGTCCTCAAAGGCCAGCGTTCCGCTGGGCTCCAGCAACTCGCCCAGCGGGCCTACGTCCAGCGCGGTCAGTGCACCGTAGGGCGCACAGGCACGCTTGCAGTTGGCAATGCCTGTGGCGATGACCTGCTCCAGCGTGTAGGCGCTGCCCGCCAGCTTGTGGGCAGAGGCGCCGAAGGTGTTGGCGTTGACGATGCGGCTGCCCGCCGCAGCGTACTGCGCATGGATGCCTTCGATGAGCGCCGGGTCGGTGATATTCAGCTCCTCCGGGCGTGCGCCCAGCTTGAGCCCGGCAGCCTGCAGCATGGTGCCCATGCCGCCGTCCAGCAGGATGGTATTGCTCTGCTTGAAAAGTTCATTCACTTGCACAGGTCTTTCCCCTCTTTCTGTATTCGCAGCGGGTGCGCAGCACGCAATGGCCACACCCGGCCAGTTGTCCCTTTACCGGATGGTCACTGACCCCCAGCAGGGCGGTCACGCTCTTGCGCGGGGTCATCAGGTTGGTGTCGGTGACGCACAGCCCGACCTTGCGCACCGTGTCCAGCGCCGCTGCCACCAGCGGTTGCACCGCAATGTCCCAATCGCCGTAGCCGGGCGAAAAGCGCCCGGTCAGATACTTTCCCTCCGTGGCTGCCCACTGGCGCAGCTGCGCCTCGGCGGCATCGGCGGCCTGCTCGGCCAGTGCGCTGCCCAAGGCATCGGAGGCTACCCCGGCGGCGATATCACCCACGCCCGCCCGGCGGATCTGGGCATCCACCCCGGGGCCCAGCGTCACTGCCAGCAGAACGGCCTGTCCGCAGCCTGCCAGATGCTTGTGCACGTCCTCGCCGGGCAGAAGCCCGGCCTCGGTCAGGGCAGGGGTGTCTGCCAGCAGCCACACTGCCCGGGGCGTCGCTGCCGCCAGCAGCGGCACGGCGCAGTCTTGCAGCAGTGCCAGCGTGGCGGCGTCCGGCTCGCCATGCGCGCCGAAATACCGAGCCGCCTGCGCCAGATCGATGCTCTGCGGCTTTTCCAACGCCAGTGGGCGTGGCACACCGATCGCCATGGACTGCACCTCCTTACTTCTCTTAAATAAAGTACTATTCAGTATACCGCACTTGTGGGCTTTTATCAATCCCGCAAAGAGGAGGAAAAAACAAAAAGCTGCTCTGTTTTTCAAGAGCAGCTTTTGGGAGAAGCCAGATTTGAACTGTCCGCCGCGTGCGGGAATGCAATTCTTTTGCAAGGCTCAAAGCAGCTTTACGGCCAGCGCCTCGGTGGTGCGCTCCTGCGCCTCGGTGCTGCCGGGCTTGTCATCCAGAATATATCGCAGCACAAGCACCTCGGCTACATACAACACCGCCACCTTGATGGGGATGCTGCCGGAGTCCAGCGGGCTTTCCTGTGCGCCGCACAGCAGCACGATGTCTGCCAGCTTTGCGCCGGGGGAGTCCTCGTAGTGGGTGATCAGAATGACCTTTGCGCCGTTGGCCTTGGCGGTGCGCAGGGTCTCCATCAGGTCGCGGGTAGCGCCGGAGTAGGAGACGAACAGCACCACATCCTGCTCGGTCATCAGGCTGGCAGCCATGACCTGCATATGGCTGTCGGCAACGGCGCGGAACTTGTTGGTGATGCAGGCGAACCGGGCGCAGATCTCGTTGGCGGCGGCCATGCTGCCGCCCTGTCCCATGCAGAACACCTGCCGGGCGCTATGCAGCAGCGCCACCGCCTGCTCCACTGCCTGCGGCGAAAGGGCGTTCTGTGTGCCGTTGATGGCGGTCATGAACAGCGCCGAGGCGTGCTCACACAGGGTGGCGGTGTCGGCGTCCGGGGCGGGCTCCTGCTGATTTACCAGCACGCCGGTGGCATTGGCCTGCGCCAGCGCAATGCGCATTTCGTGGTAGCCCTCAAAGCCCAGCGCCCGGCAGAACCGGAACACCGTGGCCTCAGCCACCTGACACTCTCTGGCCAGCGACGATATGGACAGATACTGTGCCTCCGCAGCGTGCTGCACCAGATATTCGGCCACCGTGCGGCCGGATTTTGTCAGGTCACCCTGATGCTGCTGCAGCAGCTCCCAAAAATTTGTAGACATTCTTCCTTCTCCTCATTCGGGCGCCGGTGAGCGCACCGGTGCCTTTTTGGTGCTTACCTTCTTATATAAAAGTATAAGAGAAACTGCGCCGCTATTCAAGAGGCGTAATGACCACATTTTGCCCGCCGGTTCTGTGCAGAGGGCACAGTTTTGGCGGAAAAAATGATTCAAATTGTGAAAATGCTTTTCATTTTTACAATTTTGGAATTGAAAGCAATTTTCAAGATGGCGAAGGAAAGTGTACCATTTTGTAACTATTTTGACAAGTGAAGTTCACAAAAATATTGTATTTTTTCTGATATCCCACAATTTTGTGCAGGCTGCTGGATTTAAAAATGAAAATTTATGAAAAGAATGAATGGACAAAATGAAAATAATTTTCTATAATTAGGCTACAAACAACGGCTGCGGACACGAGCAGCCGCTACAGAGAAAATGAAGCACGATCCACCGCGGATCGAAGAAGATGAACAAGGAGAATCTACCATGAAAAACTGCATTTCCCGCCGTTCGTTCCTGAAGGCTGCCGGTATTCTGGGCGCTGCCGGTGCACTGGCCGCCTGCGGCGGTTCCTCCTCCACCAGCACTGCTGCTTCCTCCACCGCTTCCTCTGCTGCTGCAAGTGCAGCCAGCACCGGCGCAAGCATCAAGCTGTGGACATACCCCATCGGCGGCTGGGGCAATGACGATACCGTCCAGAACCTGGTCTCCAGCTTCAACGCAAAGTACCCCGACATCAAGGTGACCGTGGAGTATCTGGACTACACCAACGGCGACGATCAGGTGAACACCGCCATTGAGGGCGGCAGCGCACCCGATCTGGTCATGGAAGGCCCCGAGCGTCTGGTGGCCAACTGGGGCGCCAAGGGCGTTATGGCTCCGCTGAACGATCTGTGGACCGACGATGCCAAGAAGGACATCTACGCTTCTGTGGAGTCTGCCTGCCGCAACGAAAAGGGCGACTACTACGAGTATCCTCTGTGCATGACCGCACACTGCATGGCCGTGAACATGACCAAGGTCAAGGAAGTGGGCGCTGATCAGTACATCGACACCGACAAGCACACCTGGAGCACCGACGGCTTCCTCAAGACCGTGGACGCACTGTACAAGGGCGGCTACGAGAATGTGGCAGCCATCTACTGCAGCGGTCAGGGCGGCGACCAGGGCACCCGCGCTATCATCAACAATATGTACGGCGGCACCTTTACCGATGCAGCCCACACCAAGTACACCGCCGACTCTGCCGAGAACATCAAGGCCATTCAGGCTCTGTACGATGCAAAGGGCGTCAACTTCGATCCCTCCATTAACGGCGGCGAGGAGATCACCCTGTTCCGCAACGGCACCCTGCAGATGGCTTTCTGCTGGAACATTGCACAGCAGCTGAACGCTGACACCGCTGCCGCAGGCCAGACCATCAGCGGCGACGAGATCTTCCCCATGGCATTCCCCACCGAAAGCGGCGACCCGAAGCTGTGCGGCGGCATCTGGGGCTTCGGCATCTTTGATAACGGCGACGAGGCCAAGATCGAGGCCGCTAAGACCTTCATCAGCTTTATCGCTGCTGACCCCGACCAGGTGAAGGACAGCGTCCTGGCTTCCACCTACTTCCCCGTCCGCACCAGCGTGGGCGACATCTACGCCGGCAACGAGGTCATGAGCGAGTACAGCAAGTTTATGAACTATCTGGGCGACTACTACCAGATCACCCCGGGCTGGACCACTGCCCGCACCGAGTGGTGGAATATGCTGCAGCGCGTGGGCTCCGGCGAGGCCGTCGAGACTGCCGTCAAGACCTTTGTGGACAACGCAAACGCAGCCGCTGCTGCCGAGGCATAAGCGCTACTTTTTCTGAACTGCATCACAGCTGAACCGCAAGGCCCCTTCCTCCGGGTGAGGGAGGGGCCTTTTTACGGAAAAAACACTCTCAAACGAAAGGTCTGGTGATCCTCTTGGCTGCAAAGACGGCAATGAAAGAGCCCAAACGCAGCAGTGCGCTGGTACGGCGCGAAACCTTCGCCTCCTACTGCTTCCTGCTGCCCAGCCTGATCTTCTTTCTGGGCTTCGTCATCTACCCCATGATCCTCTGCGTGGTGACCAGCTTCTTTGACTCCACCATGAACCGCGCGGATATCTTTGTGGGTCTGGCAAACTACAAGACCCTGTTTGCAGACCCCATCTTCCTTGGTGCATTAAAGAACACCTTCGTCATCGTCATTGTGTCGGTGCCCATCACCTGCATCTTCTCGCTGTGGGTGTCCTCCGCCATCGTAGACCTGCCGGAGTGGACGACTAGCCTTTTCCGCTGCGTGTTCTACCTGCCCGTGGTCACCGGCTCTGTCGCCGTTACCGTGGTGTGGAAGTGGATGTACAACAACTACTACGGCATCTTCAACTATCTGGGCAAGAGCCTTGGTATTCTGGACAAAAACATCAACTGGCTGGGTGACGAGCGGTTTGCACTGGGCTGTATCATCCTGATCCTGCTCACTACCTCTGTGGGTCAGCCCATCGTGTTGTATGTCTCGGCACTGGGCAACGTGGACCAGTCCATTGTGGAGGCTGCCGAGGTGGACGGTGCAAACGACTTCCAGTGCTTCTGGAAGATCAAGTGGCCCGCCATCATGCCCACCACCCTGTACATTCTGGTCATCACCACCATCAACTCCTTCCAGTGCTTTGCACTGATCCAGCTGCTGACCTCCGGCGGCCCCAACCACAAGACCGATACCATTATGTACTACATCTACTACACCGCCTTCAAGCAGTACAAGTACGGCTACGGCAACGCCATGGGCGTGGTACTGGCGGTGATCATCGCCATTCTGTCTGCTGTCCAGTTCAAGCTGGGCAACAAGGATAATTAAGGAGGTGCGGAACAATGAGTGCAACTGCTGCAAAAAAGCAAAAACCGTTGAAGCGCCATCCCAGTAAACTGAAAAAGATGAGCGCCTACACCATTCTGGCGATCATCCTCATCAGCATTATGGCGGTGCTGTTCGCCTTTCCGCTGTACTGGATCATCACCGGCTCCTTCAAGACAGGCGCCGCCATCAATGCCACTACCCCGGAGTGGTGGCCCAGCCAGTGGGTGCTGACCAACTACCAGAAGCTGTTTGCCGGCAAGCGTGCCCCGCTGTGGCAGCTGGCTGTGCCCTTCGGCTCCAAGTTCAGTGCCAACGGCGAGCCCGTCTACTTCTCGGTAGGCCCCATGGCTCCCGCTGCCATCCGCTGGATGATCAACACCGTGTTCATGGCCGTTATGTCCATGATCCTTACCTGCCTGACCGCCGCCATGGCCGGTTATGCGCTGGCCAAAAAGCGCTTTGTGGGCCGCAAGCTGCTGTTCACCCTTATCGTGTGCGCCATGGCACTGCCCAAGCAGGTCATCCTGATCCCCCTGCTGCGCGAGATGAGCGCACTGAACCTGTATAATACCATCTGGGCGGTCATCTTCCCCATCGTGGGCTGGCCGTTCGGCGTGTTCCTGATGAAGCAGTTCAGTGAGGGCATCCCCACCGAAATGCTGGAGGCTGCCCGCATCGACGGTGCCAGCGAGGCCCGCACCTTTGTCAAGATCGTGCTGCCCATGGTCAAACCCGGTATCGGCGCACTGGCCATCTTTACCTTCATCAACAGCTGGAACGATTACTTCATGCAGTTGATCATGCTGTCCAGCACCAGCAACCTGACCATCTCGCTGGGCATTGCAAAGCTGCAGGCAGAGAACAGCACCGACTTCGGCCTGATCATGGCCGGTGCTGCACTGGCCGCAGTGCCGATCATCATCATCTTCCTGATCTTCCAGAAGTACTTCACCAAGGGAATCGCAATGGGTGCGGTCAAGGGCTAAAATTTCGACCGCGGCCTGCGGCCGAAACAGGAAGCAATTTTTGGCGCAGCGGTCTGCAAGACGCGAGACCCGCCCAAGGGTCGAAGCGGATGCAGGGCACCGCAAGAGGGCATTGATGCCGCTGCCCGAACTGAAAAGCGTACGAGCATGATACAACTTACAATTATAATTAAAGAAGGGCTTGAAACATGAAAGATATCAAAAAATATCAGGGTGTCATCCCTGCCTTTTACGCCTGCTATGACGCAGAGGGCAACATCTCGGTGGAGGGCGTCAAGGCGCTGACCCGCCACCTGATCGCCAAGGGCGTCAAGGGCGTGTATGTGGGCGGCTCCTCCGGCGAGTGCATCTACCAGCACGTCGATGAGCGCAAGACCGTTCTGGAAGCCGTGATGAGCGAGGCCAAGGGCAAGCTGACTGTGATCGCCCACGTTGGCTGCAACAACACCGCCGACAGCATGGAACTGGCACGCCACGCCGAGAGCGTGGGCGTGGACGCCATTGCCTCCATCCCGCCCATCTACTTCCACCTGCCGGAGTACGCCATTGCCAAGTACTGGAACGATATGTCCGCTGCAGCCCCGAACACCGAGTTCGTCATCTACAATATCCCGCAGCTGGCAGGCACGGCGCTGACCATGAGCCTGCTGAACGAGATGCTGAAGAACCCCAACGTGGTAGCCGTGAAGAACAGTTCCATGCCCACGCAGGACATCCAGATGTTCAAGGACGCCGGCATCGCCGCCCGCGGCGAGGGGAACTTTGTGGTGTTCAACGGCCCGGACGAGCAGTTCGTTTCCGGCCGCGTCATCGGCGCAGACGGCGGCATCGGCGGCACCTACGCCGTGATGCCGGAGCTGTATCTGGCCATGAACGCCCATCTGGAAAAGGGTGAGATCGCAAAGGCCCGTGCCATCCAGTACGAAGCCAACCGCATCATCTACAAGATGTGCTCCGCCCACGGCAACCTGTATGCCGTGCAAAAGGAGATCCTGCGCCGGATGTACGGGCTGGAACTGGGCAGCGTGCGCGCACCGATGCCCGGTCTGATCCCCGAGGATGAGCCCATCGTGGCCGAGGCACAGGCCATGATCGAAGCCGCCATCGCAAAGCTGTAACAGGATAAAAGCGCCCCTCTCCGTCTCTTTTTCAGAGGGGAGGCGGGCGCTTCTTTTATTGGAGGAAACGCAAATGATCTGCGATACCCTGCAGCATCTTGGCCGGTACAGGGGACTGCACCCCAACTTGGATACCGCCATCGACTATCTGCTTACCCACGACCTTGCCGCCCTGCCGTTGGGACGCACCGAGGTGGACGGCGACAAGGTGTTCATCAACCTGATGGATGCCACATTGCACCCGGACGCGGGCTACCACCCGGAGTACCACAGGCTTTATGCTGATTTACAGATAGACCTTACCGGCAGCGAGGGCTGGGGTTACACCAATCTGCCCGGCGCGGAGATCGGGGAATTTACCGGGGACTGCGGCTTTCAGTCCAGCGCCAGTGTAGTGACCGGTGCATTGGGCGAGGGACGTTTTGTGCTGTTCTTCCCGGAGGAACTGCATAAGCCTGGCCTTGTACAGCACGGCTGCGTCAGCGTGCGCAAGGCAGTCGTCAAGATCAGAATGGAGGAGTAAGACCATGGATAAGGAAAAGCTGTTTGCACAGATCAAGGGCGGACTCATCGTGTCCTGTCAGGCACTGGAGCACGAGCCCCTGTACACCAAGGAGGGCGGGGTCATGCCCCTGATGGCCAAGGCTGCCGCCATGAGCGGGGCTGTGGGCATCCGCGCCAACACCGTGCGGGACATTACCCAGATCAAGCAAGTGGTGGACCTGCCGGTCATCGGCATCATCAAAAAGGACTACCCCGGCACGCCCATGTATATCACCGTCACCATGAAGGAAGTGGACGAACTGGTGGCCTGCGGGGTGGATATCCTTGCCGTGCAGGGCACCGGTGCGCTGCGCCCGGACGGCTCCACTTCGGCACAGTTCATCCGCGCCATCAAGGCAAAGTACCCCGAGCAGCTGGTGATGGCTGACTGCGATAACTTTGAAAACGCCATGCTCTGCGCCGAGGCCGGTGCCGACTTTGTGGGCACCACCATGCGCGGTTACACCCCGGAGACCACCGGCATTGACGATATCGACTTTGACTTCATCCGCAAGCTGTCCGCAGAATGCCCGGCAAAGATCATTGCCGAGGGGCACATCCACTACCCGGAGCAGGCGGTCAAGGCGCTGGAGGCCGGTGCCTTTGCGCTGGTGGTGGGCGGTGCCATTACCCGCCCGGCAGAGATCACCGCACGCTTTACCGGTGCCATCAACGCCGCAAAGAAATAACACAGGGGAGTGCCTGCTATGAAACACTATCTTGGTATCGACATCGGCGGCACCGCCGTCAAGCTTGGCATCGTGGACGAGACCGGTACGGTGCTGGCGAAAGCCGAAGAGAGCGTAAGCTTTGACGGCTACCGCACCCCCATCCTGACCACGGTGCTGAAAGCCGCGCAGGCCTTCCTTGCCGCGCAGAGCGTCCCGGCGGAAAGCCTTGCGGGCATCGGCGTTTCTGCCACCGGCCAGATCGACAGCCGCAAGGGCATCGTGGCGGGCACCTGCGGCAACCTGCCCAACTACATCGGCGCACCTATTAAAGCCGAGATGGAAAAGACCTTCGGCCTGCCGGTCACGGTAGCCAACGACGCCAACTGCATGACGCTGGGCGAGGTGTGGGTCGGCGGTGCAAAGGGCTATACGGACGTCATCGGCGTGACGCTGGGCACCGGCGTAGGCGGCGGCATCCTGACCGGCGGCCGTCTGCTGGAGGGCGCGCGGGGTCTGGGCGGTGAACTGGGCCACTACCGCACCCATGCGCTGGACGGCGTAGACTGCACCTGCGGCGCAAAGGGCTGCTGGGAGCGCTACGCCGCCACTACTGCTCTGGTGCGCGCCGCGCAGGAGAAAGACCCGGTATGGAAGGATGGCCGCGCCATCTTTGCCGCCGCCGAGGCGGGCAATGAGACCGTGCTGGCGCTGCTGGACGCATGGACGGACGAGATCGCGCAGGGGCTGGCGGGCATGGTGCATATCTTCAACCCGCAGCTGATCCTGATCGGCGGCGGCGTGTCTGCCCAGCAGAAGCTGCTCATCGACCCCATTGCCGCCAAGGTGAAGGCCGCTGTCATGCCTGCCTTTGCCGAGGGGCTGGAAATTCGCGCCGCACAGCTGCACAACGATGCCGGGATGGTGGGCGCGGTGTATTACTTCCGGCAGACGATGGAAAAGGAGTGATTCGGTTATGAAAAAGCATATTCTCTGTCTGGGTGATTCCAACACCCACGGCTATTGCGCCGACCCCAACGACTGCGCCGACCACGGCATCCGCTTCAACGAGGACGAGCGCTGGACCTGCCGCCTGCAAAAGGCGCTGGGCGAGGAGTATCTGGTCACTGAGGAGGGACTTTCCGGCCGTACCACCGTGTTCGTGGACCCGCTGCATGAGTCCATGGACGCGCTGAGCGTGGCCTACGCCCTGCTCAAGAGCCACGAGGTCATCGACCTGCTCATCATCATGCTGGGCACGAATGACGTCAAGGAGCGCTTTGGTGCAAACGCTGCCTGCATCGGTGCGGGCATGGAGCGGCTGCTGCTCAAGGCGAAGAGCGTGGACTGCTGGGGCGGCAAGGCACCCAATATTTTGGTGGTGGCACCGCCCTGCATCAAGGACGGCTTCCACGATGCCGTGATGGGCGCAGGTTGCGTGGAAAAATCCCGCGGCGTTGCCGAACAGCTGCGCATCGTAGCTGAGCGGCAGGGCGTGCACTTTATGGACGCCGCCGAGTGCGAGTTCAACGAGGTGGACTTTATGCACCTGACCTGCAAGGGTCACGCCCGGCTGGCGGAACTGCTGACCGCAGAGGTGCCAAAGCTGGTCTGAGTGTGTTAAAAGAAAATGGACGGAGGAACGTCAAAGACGCTCCTCCGTCCATTTTTGTGCGGTGATGTGAGATGATATCAGAGGTTATGCGACGCTTTTAGCCTGCTTGAGGATACGGATCACCTTGTATTTGGGTACATACTTTTCCGGGGCGAAATCCTCTTCCAGATAGCCCTGCTCGACACACCAGCGGGCGGCGGCAGCGGCATCGGTGGCTTGTACAACGGTGGGCTGGGGGCAGCCTGCGTTCTGCCACAGCAGTTCAGCCAGCTGGCCCTGAGTCTTGGGGATGGCTGCATCTGCGGGCAGCAGGTTCTTCAGGATGGCGCGGGTAGTGATCTCGTAGCCGCCCCAGACTGCTGCGCCGCCAATGGCGACTGCTGCAATAGCACCGGCGGCGGACTCTGCGGGTGCTTCGGGCTCTTCGGGCTCTTCGGGCTCTTCAGGTTCGGGAGGTTCGGGCTTCGGCTGAGGAGTATCAACACCGAAATCCTCGTCCAGCGGCTGATCTGGATTGGGTCGGGTCGCCGGAGTAGCGGACCACTGTGCTGTCAGTCTGACAGCACCCCGGGGCATGATGAATGCGATCTCCTCAGTACCCTGCTCCATATCAGAGCCAAGCGTGCCGACCGTTACGCCAAAGTCCGCGCTGGTGCCTTCTTCCACTTTCCAGTGATGGAATTGCATATTTTCAGCAGGTGCATCAGCCTTGATCGTGACTTTTTCGCCCGCCTTTACGCGCACAAAGCTGTCCTGCGTGCCATTGATTGTACCGCCTTCCACGATGACCGGCAGACTCATTGCGATGGCGGGAATACTGTAGACAGCACTCAGTTCCACAGGCTTGTCAGACATGGTGAACGTAAAAGTTTCGTTTTTGATCTTTGCCCCGCTGGCATCCAGCAGATAATTGTTTTCTGCGTCTACCGTAACATTCAGGCTATTGCCGTCCGCATCGATGATTGCAGTAAGGCTGCCCTTTTTGAGCTTCCAGCCTACGAGCTTGGAAAAGCTTGCGTTGCTGTCGTGACCGGTCACGGTAACGGATGCACCCTCCAGTGCATACACCGTCTCACCGGTGGTATTGTCCGTTTGGGCAGTACCGTTGCTCACCTTGACAGCAGCCTTGTAGACAGCGGTCAGCTTGACGGCTGCATCCGGCATGGTGAAGCTCAGAGGGCTGACCTTCAGTTCCTCTTCGGTCTTGCCGATATTGCCGCCAGATACCTCCCAGTGGTCAAACTGGTAATCCTCGGGGCTGCCTGCGGTCACGGTAACGGCTGCGCCCGGGCGGGCAAAGTCTGCATTGCTGTTACCGTTCACTTTGGCAGTACCGCCGGACACCTCAAGCTTGTTGCTGTGGTGTGCGGTCAGTTCTACATTGCCTGTAGGCATGATGAACGAAAATTCCTTCTGCGCCAGTTTTTCGGCAGAGATCGTAAAGCCTGCGGGAGCATTTACTACTTCCCAGCCGTCAAATTTTCGCTCGTCAGTTTCATCGATCTGGGCGGTGACGGTCACTTTTTGACCGTTGAAGGCCATTTGCACTTCGCTTCCGCCCGCTTTTGCGATTCCATTGTTTACGGTAATTGCGGAAAACGTCTTTTCCTCAATATGCAGATAGCTGTAGGGTGCATCGGACGGGATGGGTGTAATGCTTCCATCGATGGCTTCTGTCTCCGCATCCTCGCTGGTGTAGTAGACGTAGTCTGCACCATCCGTGCGCTGGTAGGTGAAGTTCTTGGCAATTCTATTGCCGCTTTCTGCATTACCGCGGATGGTAACAGGACCGTTGCAGGTAATATCGGCGAGGCCCTTCCATCCGCCGATGACCTGATTATACTGGGGCGCATTGATCTCTACTGCACTGGCATTCCGAATGATCAGAGTGCCCTCGTCTGCCTGAGAACGGGCACCTATGGCATAGGTGCCAAAATTACCAGACGCATTGATCGTTACTTTTCCAGTGCAGTCAATCTCTGCCTTATTGCCAATCGCGGAGTAGTTATCGCTGGAGATTGTTACGTTATCTGCATCATTAATATAGATTGTAGCCAGAGGACTGTACGCTCCGCCGTTCAGTTCAATATTCGTGCCCGGCGCAGTTACACGCAGAATACCTGAGAGTTGTACATTATCTGAGCATAATGCACCGTTTTCATATCTGAGCTTACCGGCATTCAAGGTTCCTGCAAGGACATCGTCCTTGTTAGCATCTGTGACCTCTACGCCATTAACTGTGATGCCGTAGCCGTTTTCCGCATCCAGCACACTGACCGCACGGTTGCCGCTGATGTTCAACTGCATCAGTGCATCAGTGCTCTCAGCCAGAGCCGGGGCTGAGAGGGTGAACATCATGCATCCGGTTAGCGCTGCCGATACTGCACGTCGGATAAGTTTGCCTTGTTTCATGGTACAACCTCCTTTTTCCCCTCGTATTATTTACGGGGGGTATGTATTATGGTACTTCCATTATATTACATTTTATCGTATTTTGGAAGGAAAATGGCACAAAATGCCCAAAAAGAGCACGAATTATCGAAAGTATCACTCTTTGATCGGCTCTGCCCCTGCCGTTCTTTCGTTCTGCGTGCTTTTTTGCCCCAGCACCGCCTTTTTTATTGACAAGGCACCGGCTTGCTATTATAATAGTGTAGTCAAAATGGCATTCCTGTGCGGCTTTGTGGCTGCGCGAAACAAATACAGCTAATAACAAGGAGAGATTCTCAAATGGCACAAGAGATCAAGATGTCCGCTGCCGGTCTGAAGGCAATGCAGGAGGAGCTGGAATACCTCAAAACCGTCCGCCGCAAGGAACTGGCTGAAGAGATCAAGGAAGCCCGCAGCCACGGCGACCTGTCTGAGAACAGCGAGTACGACGAGGCCAAGAATACGCAGGGTCTGGTGGAGAACCGCATCACCGAACTGGAGCAGACCATCAAGAACGCAGTCCTGATCGATGAGAGCGAGCTGAGCGTGGATAATGTCTCCGTTGGTACCCACGTCACCATCCGTGAGACCGGCGAGGACGAGGCCGAGGAATACGATATCGTGGGCCGCACCGAGGCTGACGCCTTCAACGGCAAGATCAGCGACGAGAGCCCCGTGGGCCACGCCCTGATGGGCAAGGCTGTGGGCGATAAGGCCGAAGTGCTGCTGCCCACCGGCCAGACCGTGGAGTACACTGTGCTGGCCATCACCCATTCTGCAAACTAAGTAGGAGTAACCATGGAAGAGCAAAAGAGAAACCCCGCTGCGGGTCTGTCCGAGAGCGAGCAGGTACAGGTGCGCCGCCAGAAGCTGGCCGACCTGCAGGCCGCCGGCAACGACCCCTTTACCCTGACAAAGTTCCCGCAGGACGCTTATTCTGCCGACCTGAAGGAAGAATTTAAGGAACTGCCCAACGAGACCGACAGCGGCAAGCTGGTGGCACTGGCAGGCCGTATGATGTCCAAGCGCGTCATGGGCAAGGCAAGCTTTGCCCACCTCCGCGACGATAAGGGCGATATCCAGCTTTACGTCCGCCGTGACGAGTTGGGCGACGAGCCCTACGCCGCCTTTAAAAAGCTGGACGTGGGCGACATTATCGGCGTGAAGGGCGAGGTGTTCCGCACCAAGACCGGCGAGCTGAGCGTGCGCGCCACCGAGTTGACCCTGCTGGCCAAGAGCCTGCGCCCCCTGCCCGAAAAGTTCCACGGCCTGACCGATACCGAGATGCGTTACCGCCAGCGCTATGTGGACCTGATCGCCAACCCGGAGGTAAAGGACACCTTCATCAAGCGCAGCCAGATCCTGAAGGAGATCCGCGCCTATCTGGACGAGAAGGGCTTTTTGGAGGTGGATACTCCCATCCTGACTCCGTTCGAGATCGGTGCTTCTGCACGTCCCTTCTACACCCACCACAACAGCCTGAACATGGACATGGTGCTGCGCATCGAGACCGAACTGTACCTCAAGCGCCTGATCGTGGGCGGTATGGATCGCGTGTACGAGGTTGGTCGCATCTTCCGCAACGAAGGCATGGACCCCAAGCACAACCCGGAGTTTACCTCCATTGAACTGTATCAGGCCTTTACCGATTTCCATGGCATGATGGATCTGGTGGAGGAGCTGTACAAGCGCCTTGCCGTCAAGATCTGCGGCAGTCTGGTCATCCCGTATCAGGGCAAGCAGATCGATATGGGCCACTGGGAGCGCCTGACCATGGTGGAGGCTGTGAAGAAGTATTCCGGCGTGGACTTCAACGATTGGCAGACTGACGCAGACGCCATCGCCGCCGCCAAGGCACACAACGTGGAGCTGCCCGAGGTGCCCACCAAGGGTGCTATTCTGGCCGAGTTCTTCGACGCCTTTGTCGAGGATAAGCTGATCCAGCCCACCTTCATCTACGATTACCCCGTGGAGATCAGCCCGCTGGCCAAGCGCAAGCCGGATGATCCCGCCTTCACCGAGCGCTTCGAGTATTTCATCGACTGCACCGAGTACGGCAACGCCTTCAGCGAACTGAACGACCCCATCGACCAGAAGGGCCGCTTCGAGCGTCAGGTGGCCGAGCGCAAGGCGCTGGAGCCGGAGTGCAAGGCACAGGTGGACTACGACTACGTCAACGCACTGGAGTACGGTCTGCCTCCCACGGGCGGTCTGGGCTTCGGCGTAGACCGTCTGGTGATGCTGCTCACCGACAGCGCCTCCATCCGCGATGTGCTGCTGTTCCCCACGATGAAGCCGATTGAGCAGTAAAATGCAAAATTAAAACGTAGATGCGATGAAATTTTGAACAGATTTCAAGCAACATCTGCGGTACTACACCACAACTACACCAATTTTGGGACGTTTTCCCGAAAAGGAGCCTTACAAAGCGGTGTGGTGTAAGAATTGAATAGGTGGATTGGTGTAGTAGGTACACCGAACCCCAAACGCAAAGATGCGGCAGCTATGTTGTGAAAATACAACGTAGCTGCCGTTTTTTCGTATAGAGATTTTATGCTGACAGGCAACTTCTCCTGTGGTGAAATCAATTTGTCGTTGGCAAGTGTCAAACACTCCTGATTTGGCATACGCCAAAATTTACGCCAATTTAGCGCAGTTCTTCAAGCAATGCCGTACACCCTTCCAGCACATCCCGCCATGTGGCTTCAAAATCTCCCGTGAACCATGGGTCTGCCACTTCACGGGGATGATCCGTATGCGCCATCAGCAGCGAGACTTTATGCTGTGGGTCTCC
>CAKSVD010000027.1 GCA_934503275.1 uncultured Faecalibacterium sp. | reverse complement strand
CACGCCATCCTGCGGGGCATCTTCGGCTCCATTGATGCGGACGTGATGCACTACGCCGAGACCTATTTTCTGCTTTCTGCGCTGAGTTACCCCTTCATCGGCCTGTACAACGCCGGTGCGGCGCTGTTCCGGGCGCAGGGCAACAGCAAGATCAGTATGCTGTCCAGCTTAGTGATGAACGTGGTGAACATCGGCGGCAACGCGGCGCTGATCTACGGCTTCGGCATGGGGGTCATGGGTGCGGCGCTGGCCAGCCTTGTGTCCCGCGCCATTGCCTGCGCGGTGGTGCTGTATCTGCTGCAAAAGCCGGGCTGCGCCCTGCGGGTGGACAGCCTGCGGGCGATGGCACCGAACGGCGGGCTGATCCGGCGCATCCTGCGGGTGGGCATCCCCGCCGGTATCGAAAACGGAATGTTCCAGATCGGCAAGCTGTCGGTCTCCAGCCTGACCTCCACCCTTGGCACGGCAGCCATTGCCGCCAACGCGGTGGCCAATACCACCACCACCTTTTTGAACATCCCCGCCAACGCCGTGGGCATGGCTGCCCTGACCGTGGTAGGCCAGTGTCTGGGCGCGGGCGAAAAGGAGCAGGCGGTGTACTACTCCCGCCGCCTGATGCTGACCGCCTACTGCGGCGCGTGGGTGATGAACCTGTCGGCCTTCTTCTTCGCCAACCGGTTCGCGGTGTCCCTGTTCAATCTCTCGCCGGAAGCGCAGGCCATGGCGCTGGACATCATGGTGTGGTTCAACATCATTTCCCTGTTCGTGTGGCCGTCCAGCTTTACCCTGCCCAACATCCTGCGCGCCGCCGGTGACGCCCGCTTTACCATGACCGTGAGCATCGTGTCCATGTGGGCGTTCCGGGTGGGCTTCTGCTATCTGGCAGTGCTGTGCTTCGGCGGCGGGCTGCTGAGCATCTGGATGGGGATGTATCTGGACTGGGTGTTCCGCTCGCTGTGCTTCTACCTGCGCTTTTGCCGGGGCAGCTGGCTGGAGCAGAGTGTGATCTGACCACAAATTTTCTAACGGATCCGTTTCCACAACGGATCCGTTTTTGTTGCTTATTCTTATTGAGATAATGCACCGATTTGTGCTATAATTCAAAATATAGTCTTTATACAGGAGTTCATCGTGAAAGATACCAGAAAATCTATTTCTTTATTTTCCGGCGCCATGGGATTAGACCTCGGTCTTGAGCAAGCCGGAATCAATATTCAGATCGGACAGGATTTTGATGTTTCCTGTGTTAAAACCATGCAAAAAAATGGGCGTCAAGCACTATTGGGTGACATTCGAAAGATTGAACCTGAAGATCTTCTTTCTGCGTCCGGCATGACCTTTGGCGAACCTTTTTTGATTTGTGGTGGCCCTCCTTGTCAGCCTTTTTCCACTGCGGGAAAGCGACTTGGCATCAACGACCCGCGCGGAAGCCTTTTTCGTGAATATGTTCGCATGATCGACAGCATTCGGCCACGCTTTTTTGTGATGGAGAATGTCAAGGGACTAATGAGTTCCCCTTTAAAAGATGCAGACGGGAAAAACACCGAGGGAAAAGTCATTGATATAATATTAGAAGAATTCTCCAAGCTTCATTATAAAACCGTCTATGGTGTGCTGGATGCAGTTAATTATGGTGTTCCTCAATTCAGAGAGCGTTTTGTGTTGATCGGCAGCCGTGACAACGAAGATATCTTTTTGCCAATTCCAACACACTTTCAAATGCACCAGAATGCAGCTCACCGTTGGGTAACATTAGGCAATTCCATTCGAGATCTGGAGGACGTTCCCGGAGAATGCGCTGATTTCAGTCCTGCCCGGCTTAAATACCTGAAGCTGGTTCCAGAAGGAGGAAACTGGAAAAATCTCCCCGCTGATGTTTTAGAAGATGCGATGGGCGGCGCTTATTTGTCCGGCGGTGGAAAGGTTGGTTTTTATCGACGTCTTTCCTATTCTCAACCTTCCCCCACTGTTGTTACAAGTCCTATTCAAAAAGCCACTATGATGTGCCATCCCACCAAAGACCGCCCCTTGAGTGTCGCAGAATATGCTCGCATTCAACAGTTCCCTGACACTTGGCAGTTTACCGGCACGCTCGTTGACAAATACCGGCAAATTGGAAATGCTGTACCGGTCGGTCTTGCAAAAGCCATTGGAGAAGCAATCATTTCAACTGCTGATAACGTTTCAACCGTCAAAGTAAAACGTATCCGTGGAACCGGCATCCACGAAAAAATACAGGAAGCCATCCGGCTTGGAGGTACGAATCATGCTAACGATTGAGCCTTTAAACACCTCTTACGATGAAGAAAAAGTGCTCTGCGCTATTTCGAATGCGCTGAATGACTTTTATGCTTCTTTAACCGAAAATCTTGACAACATAAACCTCAATAAGATTCTGAAAAAGAAAAATCCCTATCTGTATCGGGCAAAGGGAATCAACAACGCTGCACAAGTAGTTGACTGTATTCTCTCCGCTTTCGTTTCTTCCAGTGAAGAAACGATCTTCGGAAATACCTTTTTTGAGCCAATTGCCATTATGGTATCCGGCGGTCAAAAAGCGGTTACTGAGGGCGTTGATATCACCGTAGATAAAAACAATACGATTTATAGCATTGCTGTAAAAAGTGGCACATCCGTTTTTAATGCCGACAGCAGAAAAAGACAGGAGCAGAATTTTCAATCTGCTCAAAAACGAGCGCAGCAAGCCCACCGCGCTTTTTTCCCTGTTGTCGGGTATGGCTACGGCAAGAAAAAAGTCTCTCCCAAAAACGAAAAATTCTACAAGGAACTCGCCGGAAAAGATTTTTGGGAATGGCTGACCGGTGATCCTTCTTTCTACACCAAGATTGTTGATTATATGGGGCAAAAGCCAGACATATTTGCCGCTTCTTTTGAAGAAGCTTACAACAAAGCTCAAAATCGCATGGTTCGTGATTTCACATTAAACTATTGTAAAGATGATGGTTCAATTGACTGGGTCAAACTCATTGAATACAATAGCGGAAACTGATTTCCAGCCTGTCTTTATGACAGGCTTTTTTCTTTTTGCAGGAAACCGCCGCTCTGATTCGTATTATCAACAGAAGAGCGACGGTATTTTTTTACAAGTTCCACAAATTATTTTTTCAGTACTTGACAAAGTTTTCATCTTTCGTTCTTGCAATCTTCATCGTTCGGGCGTATAATTTCTCAATGCTATCAGACCTTGCTCTTCTGCAAAAGGAGGCTATTCTATGAAACGCAGCTGGCTTGCGCGCCACCCCATCGGGTTCATGGCGCTGTATTCTATATTTTATCTTTCCGTTTTTCACCATCTGGAGGCAAACGTCCCTCTGCGCAGCATTCTGGTGCACTGCCGTCTGGACGATCTGATCCCCTTCTGCAAATATGCGGTGATCCCCTACTTTGCATGGTTTGTGTGGATCCCCTTCACCCTGTTCTATCTGCTGTGGAAGGCCCCGCGTGAGGACTTCTGGCGGCTGTGTCTGCCGCTGTTCTCCGGCATGACCATTGCACTGGCCTGCTACGCGGTGCTGCCTACGGCGCTTGACCTGCGTCCCTACTGGGTGCCGGGCAGCGATATCTTTGCCCGGGTGGTACGCTTTTTGTACCGCACCGACACCGCCACCAACGTCTGCCCTTCCATCCATGTGTTCAACTCGGTAACGCTGTTGCTGGCGTACTACCGCAGCCGCATCTTTGATGCACCCCGCCGCCGCTGGATGCGTCCCGCCGCCGCTGTGCTGTGCATTTCCATCGTCTGCTCCACCGTGCTGCTCAAGCAGCACAGCTGCATTGATGTAGCCTTGGGTGCACTGCTGGCACTGGCGCTGGACAGCGCCTTTACCGCCGTCGAGCGCAGCCAGCTGCCGCAGGTGCGGAGAGCATAAAACTCTTTTTTGGTAGCGTGGGACGATTTGAAATGCCCTCCGCGCTGCTCTGGGCATAATTCAAGGAAGAATTATTTTGGCTTCCAAAAAGTCTGCGGACTTTTTGGAAGCCTTTTTTCACGCGAAAGCCCCTCTTGGGAAAGTTTTCTGGTTCAGTTGGAAAACTGGCGTTTTTCTTTACGACCCCAACTGTGAAAAAGTGGCTCAGAAACGCCCGCAGGCGTTTCTGAGCCACAAATTATAATAATAATTTTTCCGCTGAACATGGCCAAAGCGCACGCGGCGGCCATTCAAAATCGTCAGAACAGCCCCTCGGGCAGGCAGATATCCTGCTTGGGGACTTTTGTCCACGCAAAGTCCGGCACAAGGCTTTCCGGGGTGCGGGGCGCAGGCTCCGGCTGCAGGCCGTAGGCATACGCCAGCTTGCCGATGATCTCCGGGGCGGTGTATTTTGCCCGCAGATTTTCAAGGCTCTGGTCGCCGTCCCGCTTGGACAGCCGCCGCCCGTCTGCTGCCAGCAGCAGCGGGCAGTGGGCAAAGCGGGGCGGCTGCAGGCCCAGCAGACGGTACAGGTACAGCTGCCGCGCCGTGGAGGAAAGCAGGTCTGCCCCGCGCACCACCTCGGTGACGCCCATGCGGGCATCATCCACCACCACCGCCAGCTGATAGGCAAACACCCCATCTGCCCGGCGCAGATAGAAATCGCCGCAGTCACGCAGCAGGTTTTCCGTATGCGTGCCCATGCAGCCGTCCGTGAAGGTGATCTCCTCGTCCGGCACCATCAGACGGTAGGCAGGGGCTTTCTTTTTGCGCTTTTCCGCAATTTCCTCCGGCGTCAGCCCCCGGCAGGTGCCCGGGTAGATGACATTGCCGTCCGAGGTATGGGGTGCGCTGGCGGCGTGCAGCTGGGAGCGGGAGCAAAAGCAGGGGTACACCAGCCCCCTCTGCTCCAGCTTGCGGTAGCTTTGGGTATAGATGTCCCCGCACTCGCTCTGGTAATAGGGCGCGTGTGCGCCGCCGGTGCTGCCGCCCTCGTCCCATGTAAGCCCCAGCCACGCAAGGTCCTGCTCCAGCAAGTCGGCGTAAACGCGGGGGCAGCGCTCGGCGTCCAGATCCTCGATGCGCAGCACGATGCGCCCGCCCTGACTTTTTGCGCTGAGCCATGCCAGCAGGCTGCAGGCCAGATTGCCCAGATGCAGCCGTCCGCTGGGGCTGGGCGCAAAGCGCCCGGTGACCGGGCGGCTGGGGGTTGCAGAGGCTCTGTTTTGCATGGGTGTGCTTCCTTTCGCTTTTACTGGTTTTTTCTCATTATAAGCCCTTGCTGTGCAAAGGTCAATGCACACAAAAAAGCCGCCGCAGGCGGCAATGCCTGCGGCGGCGGGAAAGCCGGCTGCTCAGTGCAGCTCCGGCCAGTAGCCCTTGTTGGCTTCGATCATATCGTCCAGAATGGCCTTGGCAACGTTCATGCTGGGCACAGTCTTGTTCAGGGTAAAGGCCTGCAGCACCTTCTCGTAGCTGCCTTCCACGCAGCCCTCCACCAGCAGCTTTTCGCTGTTGAGCTGCTGCATCATCAAGCCCTGCTGGAACAGCGGGATGTTGTCCCGGGCAATGACCTCCGGGCCGTTCTTGCCAATGTAGGCGGGCAGCTCCACCATTGCGTCATAGGGCATATTGGGGATAGCGCCGCGGTTCTCGGTGATGATGAGGAAGCGTGCCTTGGTGTCGTTCTTCAGCGCAGCGGAAAGATCTGCGATCCAGTCGCCGTGGCTGCCGGCATAGAAGGTGTTGGCGTCCACCTCGCCGGTCTTGAGGTAGTGGTCGATGCCGTCGAACAGGTTCTTTTCGCGGGTCTCCTCCACCTCGTTGGCGCGGGTGTGGTTCGGATCCGAGTGCTCCACGAACTCCTTGGCCTGCAGATAGTAGTTCAGGTAGGTGTTGGGCAGGTACTCCGGGAAGTTTTCCATGATCTCGTACTCGCCCTTCCACACATAGTACCAGCTGCCCTTGGTGTGGCGGTTCTGGCTGCTGGAGGAGGTCAGCGCGCCCATGCCCTTGAGGTAGCTTTCCGGCAGAAGGATCTGGTTCTCCTTGATGTAGGCGCGCAGCTTGGGCATCAGATCCTCGCCGTGGTACTGGATGGAGGTGAACCAGCCGAAGTGGTTCAGACCAAAGTAATCGTAAACGATCTCCTTTTTGTTCTGGATGCCCATGGCAGCTGCCACCACATCAATGATGGCGATGGGCATATCGCAGATGTTGATGATCCGTGCCTTCGGGCGCAGCTTGCGGCAGGCCTCGGATACGATGGCGGCGGGGTTGGAGTAGTTCAGGATCCAGTAGTCCTTCTTGGCATACTTTTCCACGTCGTCGATCAGCTTGATCATGGGGAAGATGGTGCGCATTCCGTAGGCCATGCCGCCGCAGCCGCAGGTCTCCTGTCCCACGCAGCCGTGGCGCAGGGGGATCTTTTCGTCCTGCTCACGCATGGCGTAGCCGCCCACGCGCATCTGGGCAAACACAAAGGAGGTGTCGGTGTAAGCCTGCTGCACATCGGTGGTGACCACCAGCTTGATGTCGGTATTCAGTTCCTTGTGCAGGACCCAGTCCACCACAACGGCAACCTTGTCCTGCCGCTCCTTGTTGATATCGAACAGACGGATCTCGTCCACTTCCAGTTCATCCCGGCGCAGGGCGATGGATTTGACGATACCGGCGGTAAAAGTGCTACCGCCGCCAGCAATGGTAATGACCATAGTATAAACGCTCCTTTTTTGTATTTTTCAGGTTTGCCCGGCGCAGTCCGCCGGGGCGCGGAAAAGCGGTTTACTGGTTTTCCAGCTGTGCCTCCACGGCACGCTTGATATCAGCTACCTGCAGACCGTAAACGATCTGGATATCGGTACCCTTTTTCACGATGCCGCTGTTCGGCAGTTTGTTGATGGCAGCTTCGTCCAGCTTTGCGGGGTCCTTGATGTTTACACGCAGGCGGGTGAAGCAGTTGTCCACCGACAGAATGTTCTCCTTGCCGCCCAGACCATCGATGACGCACTGCACCTCGGCAGCGTTCTTCACGCTTGCCTTCTTGGCGGGTGCGTTGCTCCCCGCGGTCTCGGCGCTGACCTCTTCCCGGCCGGGGGTATGCAGATTAAAGGCCTTGATCAGCAGGGTGAACACCACAAAGTACACTGCGATCTGGCACAGCGCCAGCAGGTACAGGGTGGGATAGTTGGTCTTATCTGCACCGGCGGAAAGGTTCATCAGCACCGAGCCGAGGAGGTTGGTGGTAAAGCCGGTGACATGGAAGATGTGCAGCAGCACGATGAACAGGCCGGAGATGCAGGCGTGTGCCACCCACAGGATGGGGGCAGAGAAGCAGAACATGAAGTCCAGCGGCTCGGTGATGGAGGCCAGAGAAGCGGTAAAGGCCAGCGGCACCAGAACGGCAGCGGTCTTTTTGCGGTTCTCCTTGCGGGCGCAGAAGATGAAGGCCGCCACGATGCCAAAGTAGCCGAAGGTCTTGGTGAAGCCGGTGTACATCCACACGATGCCGTCCGAGAAGGGCAGACCCATGCTGTACTCCATCATCATGACGATGTAGGAGCCGGTGTAGGTGGCATCGCCCACGGTCAGGCTGTTGCCCAGTGCAGAGAACTGGAAGGGGGTGTAGATGAGGTGGTGCAGGCCGGTGGGGATGAGGAAGCGCTCCAAGAAGCCGTACAGGAACAGGCCGAAGTTGCCGGAGGTGGCGATCAGATCGGTCAGTGCGCTGATGACGCTCTGCACCGGCGGCCAGAAGAAGCAGGAGCCAAAGCCGAACAGGATGGAAAAGACCACCATGCAGGTAAAGGACCAGCGGTTGCCGGAGTAGATCTGGGTGATGATGCCCTTGAACTGCTTTTCACAGGTGCGGTTGTACACCCAGCCGCAGACCAGACCCAGCAGGATGCCGCCGAACACACCCATATCCACCGTCTGGATGCCGAACACGGTGGACTGACCGGTGCCGTACAGACCCACCATCGGGTCCGCCTCGGCCAGCATACCCAGCTGGGTCAGGGTGACGTTGCCGGCGGTCAGGTACATAAAGTAGCTCATCAGGCCGATGATGGCAGCCTGCTGCTTGTTCTTTTTAGCCAGCGCCGCTGCAATGCCCACACAGAACATCAGGCTGAGGTTGTTGATGATGACCATGATGCAGTTGTAGATCAGCTGTCCAAGCAGCTTGATGGGGGTCCACTGCAGAGCGGGGATCATCGCACTAAGGCTTGTGCTGGTAAGCAATGCGCCCAGCACAAGGATCAGGCCTGCTGCCGAGATATACGACAGCGGTGAGAGCATGGCTTTGGAGAACTTTTCCAAGCCATTCATGACTTTTTCTTTCATCGTGTAATACTCCTCACTTTTTGACTTGACTGTTTTTGGGGGGATGATTTCTATTCTGCAGGGCTTCCGGACGCCCTGTTGAAACATTTTAACCAACGATCTTGGTCAGGTGGATGAGCAGATAGACCTGCTCCTGATGATCCAGTTCGTACTCAAATTCCTGCCGCAGATAGGCATTGATGCGCTGCAAGCACACCTCGTTGCGGCTGTCGCGCTGCAAAAGCACTGTGTACATGGATTCCAGCCCGGCGTCCTGCCACGGGGTGTGGCGCAGGATGCGCGCCGCCAGAAACTTGAGGTGCACGGTCAGGCGGGTGGCCTCAAGGCTTTCTTCCTCAAAGGTGCAGTGATAAGTATCGCAGATGATCTCCTTGACCGCCTTGACGAACTTTACGGTATCGTAGGCCAGCGCGCCGTCCGCCGTACCGGCTACCAGATGCAGGGCAATGTAGCCCGCTTCGTCCTCCGGCAGCTGTACGCCGCAGAACTGCCGGACAAGTTCCAGCGCCCTTTGCCCCACCGCGTACTCCTTCGGGTACAGCATCCGGGTCTCCGAGAGCATGAGGTTGGGCAGAAAGGTGCCCTTTTCCACGCGTTCCAGCGCAAAGCTGATGTGATCCACCAGCGAGATGGTGCTTTTGCTGCTGAGCAGGATGCCCTGCTCCTCTGCTGCCAGCGAGATGCGCTCGGCGGCCTGCATCACCTGCGGGGTGACGTTATCCAGCATCTTGAGGAACTTGGTCTGCAATTCGTTCTGCACATAGTACACCTTGGAAACGCGGTTTTTGTCGATCACGTCCCCCGGGCGGCGGCCAAACCCAAGCCCGTTGCCCACGAGAATGGCTTCCCTGCCGTCCGGCATGACCACCGACACCGCATTGTTATTGAATACCTTTACAGCCTGCATCGCCGTGCTCCTCCGCTTCCATGCCGCAGCTTTTATTGAAAAAAGAAAAAGGGCACAAGAACCAAAGGGATGCCATGCCGCCTTCCCTCTGATGCTCATGCCTGATCGAACAGTTACACGCACTGATAAATTCACTTGTCTGCTTTGATTATACGAGCCAGCGCGGAAAATGTCAATGCGTTGAACTGCCCGAAATTTAAGCCGCATTTTTGTATATCCTGCACAGGTCTGCTTGAAATTCGTCCTGCGCAGAACGATTGACAACGCCGTGCGCAGAACGTATACTTAGAGTGTAGATCCCGCTTCGCTCCGGCGGCTTGCCGGAGCACCGTTTACGGAGGTTTTTCTTATGAGATCGAAATATATCCGCTCCCTTGCGCTGCTGCTGTGCGCCGCTTTACTGGGCTGCCTGCTGGCAGCCTGCAACGGCTCTGCCGACAGCAGCCCCGCATCCAGCGCTGCGCCCGCCTCGGACAGCGCATCCGCTTCCGGCAGCAGTGAGCTGCCCTCTTCCACCACAGAGGCCAACACCGGAGAACTGAACCCCGGCAACTTCGACGAGAACTCGGTGTTCTCCATCACCGGCACCTCCAACGCCTTTGCGCCCTGTCTGGGCTGGGGGCCCGGGGTATCCGGCTGCTCCTTGAAATCGGTCATCGCGGCGGCATCGCTGCTGCAATGGGCCGAGGACGCACGGATGTCCAGCCGCTCCCCGGAGGCCATTCAGGAGGCCTTTTACAGCTGGTACGACAACCTGACCGACAACGAGCAGGAGGGCTTTGCCGAGGCATGGCCGATGATCAAGGACGCCGCGCTGGACCTGCTCAGCGACAAGGACAGCATGACCGAACGCATTGCGGACGCAGGGCTGGACGCTGACACCCTGCCCGGCTGCACCCTGAAAAACTGGCAGGCGCTGCAGACCGTGCTGGACGGCATTGTGCCGGAGACAAACGGCGAAGCTTAAACCCAACCTTAAACTTGAAAGCGCAATGGGGCGCTGACCACACGGTCAGCGCCCCATTTTGTCGTTATACCTTTTTCAGCACATACTGGCGGGTGCCCATGCCGATCTTCTCAGCCTGCTCCAGCGTGGCCTTCCACTCGATGTTGGGGTTGGAGTCCTTGAAATTGTCGTGGTAGCAGTTCCAGCCCGGCTTTGCAAGGTTTGTGCTCAGCTGGCTGTTGGGCAGCGGGGCGGCGTTCAGGCAGGCGTCCACGCAAGCCTGGTCCAGCGCCACAGGGTCAAAGGATGCAAAAATGCCGATATCCGGCAGGATGGGCGCATCGTTCTCGCCGTGGCAGTCGCAGTTGGGGCTGATGTCCTGCACCAGAGAAATGTGGAAGCAGGGGCGGCCTGCGCAGACTGCGGCGGCGTACTCCGCCATCTTGCGGTCCAGCAGCTCGTTGGCGCAGTCGTTGGGGGAATAGATGGCGTCAAAGCTGCAGGCGCCGATGCAGCGGCCGCAGCCCTTGCACTTGTCGTAATCAATGACAGCCTTGTTTTCGGCATTGTAAGTAATGGCGTCCGAGCCGCACTCCTTGGCGCAGCGGTGGCAGCCGCGGCACAGGCCCTCCTGCACGGCGGGCTTGCCGGCAGCGTGCTGCTCCATCTTGCCCGCGCGGGAACCGCAGCCCATACCGATGTTCTTGAGCGCACCGCCGAAGCCGGTAGCCTCGTGTCCCTTGAAATGGTTCAGGCTGATGAACACGTCCGCATCCATGATGGCGCGGCCGATCTTGGCGGTCTTGCAATACTCGCCGCCGGGCACCGGCACTTCCACCTCATCCGTGCCGCGCAGACCGTCACCAATGATCACCTGACAGCCGGTGGTCATGGGCCAAAAGCCGTTCAGCTGGGCACAGTTCAGGTGCTCCAGCGCATTCTTGCGGCTGCCCGGGTACAGGGTGTTGCAGTCGGTCAGAAAGGGCATACCGCCCTGCTCCTTGCACAGGTCTGCCACCACCTTGGCGTAGTTGGGGCGCAGAAAGGCCAGATTGCCCAGCTCGCCAAAGTGCATCTTGATGGCCACGAACCGGCCGTCCATGTCGATGTCCTTGATGCCGGCGGCAATGCACACCCGGCGCAGCTTTTCCAGCAGGCTGGTGCCCACCGGACAGCGGAAATCCGTATAGTAAACTTTGGATGCTTCCATGGTGTTTTTCCTCCCATATCCTTCCGGCGGCGTCTGCCGCGCAGTCTCTCTTTTGTTCAGGCAATACCGCATGATTCCAAGTGCCGATACGGCGAGCGAGGTGCGGCAGATGCTAAGCCAAAAGCGCAGATAATACTTTGTGTATTATCGAGCATTTTGGCAACGCAGATGCCGTGCCGCAGCCGCCGGAACGGTGCTTGAGCCGTCAGGCGGGAATTGTGCGGTACTGCCTTCAGTATAGCACACCCGGACAAGCGGTGTAAACAGAAAATGAGCAGTGCCGTTTTTCTCTGCCCATTTTGGGGTTGA
Organism: uncultured Faecalibacterium sp.; assembly: GCA_934503275.1. GTDB lineage: Bacteria > Bacillota > Clostridia > Oscillospirales > Ruminococcaceae > Faecalibacterium. Next base: position 7,675 of record CAKSVD010000027.1, on the reverse strand, counting down.
CAGCCCTGCCCTGCGGTGTTATCTTATATCGGTTCCGAAAAACGGAACGGATGTCAATCTACAGGAGTACTTTCTATGAACGATTTTGATACATTCCGGCACGAAGCCGAAGCCGCCCTGCGGGTGGCGCTGCAATGGTTTCTTCTGGCGGTCCCCATGGGTCTGCTCTGTGGATTTCTGGGCACCTTGTTCCACCTTGCCGTCGAGCACGCAACAGAACTGCGTGCCGCGCAGCCCTGGCTGCTGTTCCTTTTGCCCGTGGCAGGTCTGCTCATCACTGCCCTTTATAAGGTGACCAAGTGCGAGGGCGTGGGCACCAACAATGTTCTGCGCGCCGTGCAAAGCGGCGAGCCGGTCAGCATCCTGCTGGTGCCCGCCATCTTTCTGGGCACGGTGCTCACCCACCTGTGCGGCGGCTCTGCCGGCCGCGAGGGCGCTGCTTTGCAGATGGGCGGCAGCATCGGCTGGAACCTTGGCACCCTGCTGCGGCTCACGGACCACGACCGCCGCACTGCCACCATCAGCGGCATGGCGGCGTTCTTCTCTGCCCTGTTCGGCACCCCGCTGGCGGCGGCCTGCTTTGCCATGATGGTGGAGGATGTAGGTCTGACCTTTACCGCTGCCTTTGTCCCGGCCTTTACCTCCGCCCTCATCGCCTACGGCTGCTCGCTGGCCTTTGGCATCGCACCCACCCACTTTGCGCTCACTGCACCGGAGCTGAACGTCCGCACCGCCCTGCTGGTCATCCTGCTGGGCGTGGCCTGCGCCGCCGTCTCCCGCCTGTTCTGCTACACCCTCCACTTCATGGAGCACACCGTGCCAAAGCTTCTCCCGAACCCGTGGGTGCGGGTCTTTGCGGGCGGCATGCTGGTCATCGGCTTTTCCTATCTCTTCGGCGTGGGGCGCTATAACGGCGCGGGCATGAGCGTCATCATCGCCGCCGTGGAGCAGGGACAGGCGCTGCCGTGGGATTTTCTGTGCAAGATCTTCCTCACCGCGCTGACCCTTGCCTGCGGGTTCAAGGGCGGCGAGGTGGTGCCCAGCTTTTTTGTGGGCGCTACCTTCGGCTGCGTAGTCGGCCCGCTGCTGGGTCTGCCCGCCGAATTTGCGGCGGCGGTGGGACTTGTGTCCATCTTCTGCGGTGCGACCAACGCCCTGATCCCCTCCATCCTGCTGGGCTTTGAACTGTTCAGCGGCGCCGGGCTGGAGCTTATCGCGCTGGGCTGCGGCATCTGCTATATGCTCTCCGGTCACCACGGCCTGTACAGCAGCCAGACCTTTGTCACCAACAAGCTGCGCTCGGAGTATATGTCTCACAAGTGGCGCGTAAAGGTGAAAAAAGCGGAAGAGTAAGCGTTTGCGTTCGCCCTCTCAGGCGCTCCCGCGCCAGCTCCCCCAAAGGGGGAGCCAAGATTTAAAGCCCATCACTAAAGCATTAGGTATAACAAGAAAGTTTCCGGCAGTGCTCTTGCCTCTCCCTTTGGGAGAGGTGGCACGGCGTAAGCCGTGACGGAGAGGGCGCACGCCGTTGCCCCATGGTTAAAGTATCAAGAGCAACGAGAAACCTTGCCGCTACCGATGACGGAGAGGGTTCAGCCCGCCAAAAAAGAAGCACACCATACAACAATAAGGGGCTGCTGCACGGCATTCAGTGCAGCAGCCCCTGTTTTATCATTATGCAACTTCTCTTATGCCAGCGCGGTGATGGCTGCCACAGCCAGCACGATGGCACCCAGCACGATGCGGTAGATGCCGAAGAACTTGAAGTCGTGGCGTTTGACGTAGTCCATCAGGAAGCGGATGGCTGCAAGGCTGACGGCAAAGGCCACAACGCAGCCCACCACCAGCACGGCGATCTCGGTGCCGGTGATGGCCATACCGGAAACCGCGAACTTGATCACCTTGAGCAGGGATGCACCCGCCATGACCGGGATGGCCAGATAGAAGGTGAACTCCGCCACGCAGGCGCGGGAGAGACCCAGCAGCAGACCGCCCACGATGGTAGCACCGGAACGGGAGGTACCGGGGATGATGGCAAGGCACTGCCACACGCCGATGAGCAGCGCGTCCCGGTAGCTGATCTGTTCCAGCTTTGTGACCCGGGGCGTGGTGCGGCGGTTCTCCACCACAAGGAAGAGCACACCGTACAGGATCAGCATGGCGGCTACGGTGATGTAGTTATAGAAGTGAGCCTCCATCCAGTCGTCCAGCGGGCTGATGACCAGCACCGGCAGGGTGGCGGCTACCACCTTGAACCACAGGTTCCACACGCTGGGCTTGGAGATGACCTTGCCCTGCCGCAGCCCGAAGGGCCACAGCTTATTCCAGAACAGCACCACCACGGCCAGAATGGCGCCCAGCTGGATGACCACCCGGAACATGGACATGAACTCTTCACTGGCATTGAACTTGACGACCTGCTCCACCAGAATCATGTGACCGGTGGAAGAGATGGGCAGCCACTCGGTAATGCCCTCCACGATACCCATCAGGATCGCCTTGATGATCTCGAAAAACGTAATAAATCCCTCCTGCAGCACCCGTTGGATGCGTAGTTTTTTCAAAAGCAGTTTCAGTATACCATACTATGAGCCGCTGTGCATACAGATTATAAAAATTTTACCCCGGGCGCTGTATTTATCTGCCCCGGGAAATGTGCTATACTATAAAAATAAGAAGTCTGTCCGCTTTCTGCGCCGGGCGCAGAAAGCCTTGAAAACAACGAGGTGAACCTTCATGAACATTCTGGTGATCGGCTGCGATCAGGTAGGTGCGGCGCTGATCCGCGATCTGGAGCGCATCGGCCATGATATCTCGGTGGTGGAAAAGGACCCCGAGCAGCTCAAGCGTCTGGATGCCTTTGACGATTATACCTTTCACGGCACTGCCCTTGTGGGCGACCCCACCGACCCGGACACCCTGCGCCGGGGCGGCGTAGAGAACTGCGACGCCGTGGCGGCGGTGACCGAGGAGGACTCGGTGAACCTGATGGCCGCACAGCTGGCGAAGAACATCTTCCGCCGGGATAAGGTCATCTGCCGGGTATCCGACCCGCATCTGCAGATCTTGTACCACAAGGCTTACGAGCTGGAGACCATCTGCCCCACCGTGCTGACCGAGCAGGCGGTGTTCCGGGCACTTTCCAAATAAGAATCAATTTTCCGAATGAAGGCTTCCCCCGGTCGGGGGAAGCCGTCACCGCAGGTGACTGATGAGGGCGCAGGCAAGCAACAGCTTGCGTGTAATTACCCCTCATCCGGCGCTACGCGCCACCTTCCCCCCAAGGGGTGAAGGCTTTTGTCACGGCTCATACTGCAAAATTGATTTCCGTGAAAACAGCCTATATTGCTTTACAAGCCGTAGAATGAGGTAGTAATATGAAAGTTTGTATTGCCGGCGGCGGCCGGGTGGGGATGTATCTTGCCCAGAGCCTGCTGTCCCACCACCATAAGGTGACCATCATCGAGCCGCAGGAGGCGCTGTGCCGCACCCTTGCCGACACGCTGGATATCCCGGTCATCTGCGGCGACTCTCTGAGTTTTGACACCCTGCGCACCGCCGATGTTGCCAGCTGCGATGCCTTTGTGGCGGTGACCAACACCGACGAGACCAATCTGGTGGCGTGCCAGATCGCCAAGCGGGAATTCGGCGTGAACCGCACCGTGGCGCGCGCCTCCAACCCCAAGAACCGGGACATCCTGCACACGCTGGGCGTGGACACCGTGGTGTGCGGCACCGACAACCTGAGCCATATTCTGGAGCGGGAGATCGAGACCGACACCATCCGGCAGCTGCTCTCGCTGGGCGGCGGCACCGCCAGCCTGAACGAGATCCTGCTGCCGGAGGACTTCCAGTTTGCGGGCAAGGAGATCAAGGAGATCCCCATCCCCGGCGATGCCATTCTGGTCAGCATCACCCGGGATACCGAGTTCATCATCCCCCACGGCAGCACGGTGCTGCTGCCGTGGGACAGGCTGCTGTGCCTGACACAGGACGACACCCTGCATCTGCTGATGGATGCGTGGGGTCTTTCCTCCCACAAATGAGCGAGCAGGAGCTGCTGCGCACCGCACTGGTGCTGCCGCCCCGCGCCCGCCGGGTGCTCTGCGTCTGGGCAGCTGTGCCCGGGCTGGTCTGTGCGCCCTTTGCCTTCTGGCAAAGCGTGTGGGCGGGCGCGGTCTTTTGCATCGTATGGGCAGCGCTGGTGGCGCTTGTCCGGGTACGCTGCTGCAGCTTTGTCGCCGCTCTGACGGCGGACAGCGTCACGGTGCAGTCCGGGGTGGCTGTCCCTGTGCTGCGGCGCATCCCGCGCCGGGCGGTCACCGGGGTGCAGCTGCTGCGCACCCCGCTGCTGTGGGCGGCAGGATGCACCGTGCTCCTTGTGCGCAGCCCGGGTTTGCAGCTGGTGCTGCCCGGCATCCCCGCCGCGCAGGCCACCGCGCTGGCAGCGGTGCTGATGGAGGGCAACGTATGAACCGGGAAAAGCACTTCCACCCGCTGGCGGCGCTGCATCTGCTGCGCAAGACCCTGCTTGTGTACCTTCTGCCGCTGGTACAGGTGCTTTTTGCCCGCAACTGGGACGCTTTGCGTGCGGCGCTGCGGCAGGACCTTGTATTGCTCTTCTTTATCAGCGCTATGTGCTGGGCGGTGTACTATGGCGGCCGCTGGCAGGTGGATGCCAAGGGCACGGTGCACGTCAGCTGGCGGCTGGGGGTACGGCTGGACCGCGCCCTGCGCGCCGAGGGTCTGGCGGCGCTGGTGCTGGAGCAGCCGCTGGTCTACCGGCTGGCCGGAGCCTGCCGGGTGGTGCTGTACCCTGTGGGGCAGACCAAGACCATCACTTTGTACCTTACCCGGCAGCAGGCCGAGGAGCTTGCCGATGTGCTGCTGCCGGTGACAAACCCGCTGTGGCACGCGCCCAAGGGCGGCGAAAAGCTGGCCTTTACGGTGCTGGGTGCCAACGGCCTGTCCACCCTGTTTTTGTGGTGGCTGGCCATCCACCAGACCCAAAGCTATGCCCCGGATGCCCAGACCGCCGCCCTTGCGCAGCTGGGACAGCTGGCGGCGCTTGCCGCCCGCTGGCTGCCGCTGGGCATGGCGTGGCTGCTGGTACTGGCGGGCACCCTGTTCTGCATCAGTCTGGTGCGCAGCGCTTTGCAGGCGGTGCATTACACCGTCTGGCGCACCGATACCCAACTGGGCAGCCGGGGCGGATTGATCCGCCGGTACGAGATGCGGCTGCGGCTCAGCCAGCTGAACTACGCCGACCTGCGCCGCTCCCCGGCCACATGGGCGCTGCATTACTGCCCGGTATTCGTCTCGGCAGGGGCGTGCCGCCCGGAGCTGCCCCTGTTCGTCTGGCGGGAGGGTACCCCGCTGCTGCGGGAACTGCTGCCCGAGATGGCGCAGCTGCCCCCGGACACCCGCACCGACACCACCGACCGCAGCATGGTGTTCTTTTTACCGGCGGGCATCCCGCTGGCGCTCTGTCTGCTGCTGACGGCGGTATCCCGCACCACCCTGCCTGCCCTTACCCTGCCGCTGCTCATCCCCACCGGGGTGTTTGCCGCCCTGCTGGGCGCTGCCGCCGTGGGCTGGCACCGGGAGGGCGTATGGCAGCAGCAGGGACAGCTGCTGCTCTGCCGACAGCACCGGTTCCATCTGCATCAGCTGTGCGTGTTCCACCCGGACACCTGCTTTACCACGCTGCAATCCCCTTGGGCGGTGACGGTGCAGCGCACCGACCTGACCCTTGTATTCCCCGGCAAAGAAAAGGTCACCGTGCGCAGCGTGCCGCTGGCGGCTCTTGATTTTCTGGAGATATAGAAGTATACTTGCGATGCCCCGCTGAACCTACGGTCGGCGGGGCATTTTTTATAACACAGACCAACGGAGATTATTTTTATGATAAAGACTGTATTATTTGATCTGGACGGCACCCTGCTGAACACCATCGACGACCTTGCCGATGCCGGGAATTGGGTGTGCGCACAAAACGGCTGGCCCACCTTTACGGTGGAGCAGTACAAGCGGATGGTGGGCAACGGCATCCCCAAGCTGGTGGAGCGGTTCTCCCCCGCTGACGCCCGTACCCCGGCGCAGCTGGCGGCGACGCTGGCGCAGTTCACCGCCCGGTACGATGCCCACAAGGAGGACAAGACCGCGCCCTACCCCGGCATTCCGGCGCTGCTGGACGCACTGAAAGCCGAGGGCATCCAGTGCGCGGTATTCTCCAACAAGGCTGACGCGCTGTGCGGCGGCATTATTGCCCACTACTTTGGCACCGGCCGCTTTGACGCCGTGCGGGGCAACCGCCCGGGCGTGCCCACCAAGCCCGACCCCACCGGACTGTATGCCCTGATGACCGAGTTGGGCGCAGACCCTGCCGCCACCCTTTTTGTGGGCGACAGCGATGTGGACATCCTCACCGGGCACAACGCCCACCTGCCCGCCATGGGTGCGCTGTGGGGTTTCCGCGGCCGCGCCGAGTTGACCGCCGCCGGTGCCGATGCGCTGGCAGAGGTGCCGGAGGACATCCTGCGGTATGTGCAGGAGCGGAATAAATAAATAAAAACACGGGAAGGTCTGCGGATCTTCCCGTGTTTTTGCGTATTTTTGCGGTTCAGGATGCCGATTCCAGCGGGTCTACCACCACAGGACAGGTCTCGTACAACTCAATGGGGTCCAGATCCACACAGCTGCCCGGGTCACGATTGCCGTTGATATCCCATGCGGCGGTATCGTTCAGGACGGTCAGGCGGCTTTTGAAAAAGGCTGCATCCTGCAAGGGCGCAAAGACTCCACCCAGTGCAAGCAGCGGCTTTGCGTCATACAGACGCACAGAGCCATCGTTGAAATAGAGGTACACCGTAAAGTTCTCGCCCGCGACAGCCTGCAAGACCTTGGGGAACAATGTATCCATAGAGATGCCTCCTTTGTTTCTTCGATCCCTGTACGGGTCAAAGCAAAAACGCCCTTGCGCATTGCGCAAAGGCGTTTTTATGACCCGTACGGGAATCGAACCCATGTTACAGCCGTGAAAGGGCCGTGTCTTAACCGCTTGACCAACGGGCCTTAGAAATACAGAGCTTCGCTAAAACCTCCGACTTTCATCATCCACTATTGCGGACGACCGTCCCCCTTATCTTAGCGAAACTCTGTAACGTGGTAGCGGTAACTGGATTTGAACCGGTGACACTTCGGGTATGAACCGAATGCTCTAGCCAACTGAGCTATACCGCCACATATTTAGCTTGCACTTGAACGGTGCTTTATTATTATATCCATAGATACCCCTTTTGTCAACACATATTTTCAAAAAATTTCGCATTTTTTTGAAAGCCTCAATTTATTCACATAGCTGCGTTAGAATATTGCATTTCTTGTCAGTTTTGCGGGTAAAAATCCCTCTCAGGCGCTCCCGCGCCAGATTCCCACGCAAAAAGCACCGCTTCCCTGTGCGGAAAGCGGTGCTTTTTTCAACCTTTTTCTGTCCGGTTGTGGAAAACCCGGTGCAGTTTTAGTCCTTCTTATTGGTGGGGACCATGACCTTCAACCCGCCCATGTACGGCTGCAGCACTTCGGGGATGGTCACGCTGCCGTCGGCCTGCAGGTGGTTCTCCAGGAAGGCGATCAGCATACGCGGAGGTGCCACGCAGGTGTTGTTCAGGGTGTG
>CAKSVD010000026.1 GCA_934503275.1 uncultured Faecalibacterium sp. | reverse complement strand
TGTTTGACATTGTGCTGGTCTGGAAGCTGGACCGCTTTGCCCGAAACCGCTACGACAGTGCCCGGTACAAGACCCAGTTGAAGAAGAACGGTGTCAAGCTCATGTCGGCTACCGAGGTCATCTCGGATGGCCCGGAAGGCATCATTCTGGAATCGGTGCTTGAAGGCTATGCGGAATATTATTCCGCTGACCTGTCCGAAAAGGTCATTCGCGGCATGACGGAAAACGCCCTGAAAGGCAAGTTCTCTGGCGGTGCTATCCCTTTCGGCTACACTATCAATGCAGACCGCCGCTTTGAAATTGACCCTCTCACCGCACCTTTTGTAGCAGAAACCTTCCAGCGGTACAACGACGGCCAGACCATGCGAGAAATTCGGGATTGGCTGAACGAAAAAGGTATCAAAAACAAGCGCGGTGGGCCGATGAGCTTCAATGTTATTCAGCATATGCTGAGCAACCGCCGTTATATTGGTGAATTGAAGTACCGGGACATCCTGATTCCCGATGCGATTCCGCCCATCGTGTCCGTGGAGATTTTCAATGAGGTGCAGGAGAAGATGTTGAAAAACAAGAAAGCTCCTGCCCGGAGAAAGGCAGAGGATGATTACCTGCTCACCACTAAGCTGTTCTGTGGTCACTGTGGTGCGCTGATGTTTGGCGAAAGCGGCACGAGCCGGACGGGCGAAGTCCACCGCTATTATAAATGTGCTACTGCCAAAAAGCACAAGGGCTGCAAGAAAAAGACCGTCCGTAAGCAGTGGCTGGAAGATCTGGTGGTCAACCAGACCATGCAGCTTGTTAAGGACGATGCCGCTATGGAATCTATCATCGCCAAGGTGATGGAACTGCAAAACAAGGAGAATACCAACATTCCCCTCTATGAGAAGCAGCTCCGGGATGCAGAATCCGGTATCCAGAATATGCTCAATGCGATTCAGGCCGGTATCCTGACCAGCTCCACCAAGGAGCGGCTGGAGCAGCTGGAAGAAACCAAGCGTGAGCTTGAAGCCCGCATTGCGGAAGAAAAACTGGCAAAACCCAAGGTCACGGAAGATTTCATCCGCTTCTGGCTGCTGCGGTTTCGTAAGCTCAACATGAACCAGAAAGATCAGCGGCAGGCATTGGTGGATACATTCATCAATTCGATTTACCTGTATGACGATAAAGTTTTGATTACCTTTAACTATAAAGAGGGTACACAGACCATTCCTTTTGAAAAAGTAGAGGAATCCAAAGCAAAGGGAAATGGTTCGGATTTTGATTGCGTAACTGCACCACAGGGAAGACAGCTTTTAGTAGCTGTCTTTTTTGTTTTACATGACAATTTCCCTTTGGCTGCAACGGCGGATAACAGGACTTGAACCGCACTGCAACGCCGCAGGCGGGGCAACGTGTAGGAATGTCTACCAGGAGGACTGCCACTGAAATAGAAAATCCGAACCTTTTCTCGATAGGAGAAGGGTTCGGATTTTTTTGGTTTATCGGTTCTTGGATCGTGACGGAATTTACGACTCAGGCAAGGCTTTCAATTTTTCGAGCCATAACGACTCCGAAAAAGGTTCCGGGGCTTGTGTATTTTTCAGAGAGTTATTTTGCAACAGCCCGGAACGGAGTTACTTTCCAAGTACAACGGAAAGTCCGATCTCCTTTTCCGTTTCGCTCAGGTCAAGCGCACCGCCGTCGGCGACAGTCACGCGCAGTTCGTAAAGCGTACCGGCGGTAAGTTCCGTTACTGCTTTGCCGTTCTCGTCGGTAATCGACCACAGCGCAGGATCGACCTTTGCCAGCTTGCCGTCCGTGCCATAGGCGTAAAGGTTCAAACCGGATGTACTGCCGGACAGGTTGTTCATACGGAAAGCTACCGTGGTGTTGGGATGTACGTTGCGGACTGTCACAGTGTTGCGCCAGCTTGCAACGGTGCCTTCGCCGCCGTCCTGCGCAAACTGCTCCTGCGAGAGGACGTTTCTTGCCGCCTGATCAAGATCGACCTTGCGGTAGGGCATTTCGGGCAGATAAACAAACCGGTCCTGCAGACGAAGCAGTTCCAGATAGCCCGTCGGGCAGTAGAGCGCGTTGCCGCTGTTGCCGGCATACATCCCAATGGCCATGTTGTTGTAGCCGTATTTGTTGGAAACATCCATCGTGAAAACCGTCTCGCCGGTTTCAAAGTCCAGAATGATGTACTGCCACATCCCGGTGGTCACATCCTGCACATAGCCGTAGATATAGCCCGTTGCGGTGGAAAGCTTCAGGATCGCGGTGTCGCTCAGGTCGTTCCGGCTCCAGACGCTCTTCATCTCGTAGCCGTTTGCGGTCTTTACGGTGTCCACACGCTCGATGCCGGGGGCGATCATGATGTTGCCCTTCATGAGCCAGTTCTTGTCGTAAATATTGGCGTAACTCTGGATGGAGGAGTCGTTGTTGGGATCTGCCAGACCTGCATTGCCTGCGCCGAACCAGTTGCAGACGATGGTGCTGACGGTGCCCTCGCCGTCGTCATAGACGATGGCAGAGTTCTCAACGGCTACCTGATAGCCCTCGGGCAGGTCATCCAGCACCGGGGTGCTTGCCACGACCTCGCCGGTCTTCATATCAAGTGCAAGAAGGTTTACGGTGTCCTGATTATCCGTAAACAGCACAAGGTTCGGTGTCAGCGTGGGCGAGCAGCCGCCGCCCCATGCAAGACCGCCGCCGGTGGTCTTATCGCCTTCGCCGCTCACCTTTGCACCCGCGCTCTCATAGGGCGTGCACCACACAACGTCTACGCCTTCTTCTGCGCGCAGAAGATAGCAGTTCTGGTTGGTCAGGACCACCGCACCGTCCTTGGAGGCGGCGATACCGTTTTCAGCGCCCTCGCCGGGGGTCAGTTCGTGGACAAAAACAGCCTTTGAAAGGTCTGTCTGCTCGCCGTTCAGGATCGCATCAATGGCCGAGCGGGCAATATAGCCGATGACGCCCTGCTGCTGGCGCTGCGGATAAATGCGGAAGCCGCCCGTTGCAAACCAGAGGTTTCCGTCATAGTCAAAGACCACGGACAGAAGATTCTGCGTCAGTTCTTTTCCAAGTGCAGCCTCGGCGGCAGCTTTGATATCAATGTCCAGCACCTTTTCAAATTCCGGCAGAACATTGCCGTTTTCATCCGTTGTGCGGATCATCAGCACATGGTTGTTGCTCGTGGGGCAGACGATGCGGTTGGATTCGTCAAGGAAGGTATAGGAGCTCTGGATAACGTAACCGCCGCCGTCATGCTGTTTGGGGGAGAAATAGCCGAGCGTCTTTGTCTCTTCGGCATTCAGGTCGCGGATGGCGATGCCGCCCAGCAGCGGCACAACGGCATGACCGTAGCTGTCAAAGTAGATGGCGGGCGAAGCGTTCGCGTTCGTTGTCTCATAGGAAACGTTGATCTCCGGATGGATGGCAAGCGGCAGGATCTCATCCGTCGAGTCGGTGTTGTAGCCATCGTGATGAATGTTTGCATCGCTCTTGGCCATGTAAGGGTTTTCCTCTACCTGCTTGGGCTTCAGGGCCTTTACCGGCAGCGCCGCAGAGGCTTGTTCCGCAGAAGAGGGCTGCACCGCAGCGGACGGTGCAGAGGGCTGCGAAGCGGCGGCACTGTCTGCCGGCGTTTGTGTTCCGCTGCAGGCAGCCATGGACAGGCACAATGCTGCGGTCAGCGACAGGCTCAACGCAGAATGGATGATGTTTCTCTTTTTCATAAACCGTTCTCCTTGTTGTGTTTGTTGCGGTCAGATTGGTGCTGCCTGATTTTTCCCATCCAGCCAGATGCGGAAGCCCTGCCGCAGGGCGGCTTCGGTCATCGGCTCCAGCAGAAAATAGTCTGCACGCAGCCGGAAGGCATGGAGCGAAAAATTCAAATCGCTGCACCAGATAATGCGTGTCTGAGGACAAAGCGCGCGCAGATGCTCCACTGCATTCAATCCGTCGACCCCCGGCAGGGCGATCACGGCATTTGTCAGCGGCTCGTTGCGTGCAGCTTCAAAAAAGCTTTCCTGATCGTGGTAACAGTCCATTTTCGGGAACAAGCAATGTTCGGCGCAGAACCGCGAGATCTGCTCTGCCAAAAAAGCTTCCTGCGCCCTGCTGCTTGTCAGCACGGCAATTCGGTACACAGCGTGCCTCCTTTCTCTTGCGCCGTCGTTGGCGTTCTCTGTTTCCAGTATACGGACAGGCATGGTCTTTTCAAGGCATTTAGCACGAAAGCCCCTTTTCCGTCACGAAATCCCGTTTTCGGCTGCGACATAACCGGGCAACTGTGCTATAATCAGGATGAAAGAGTTTATAAAGGAGGTTGGAAGCTGTAAAATGGCTTCCTGATACAGCATGAGGATTGCAATCGTCGATGACCTTGATACCGAGCGCACCCTGCTGAAGGAACGCTTGGTGCGGCAGCTGCGTCAGCGCGGCGCAGATGCAAAAATTTTAGAGTTTGACAGCGGGGAAGCCTTTCTGGCGGCAGAAAAAGAGCAGCGCTTTACCGCCGCATTTCTGGATATTTACATGGATGGTTTAAGCGGCATGGACGCGGCAAGGGAACTTCGGAAAACAGATGCGGACTGCCTTCTGGTTTTTACCACCACCTCGACAGACCACGCACTCGAGGGCTTTCAGGTGCGGGCATTTCATTATCTGGTCAAGCCCTTTTCAGAAGCCGAGTTGTCCGGTCTGCTGGATGAAATGCTCGCAAAGCTTCCGCGCCCGGAGCCGGTTCTGGTGGTAAAAGTGGACGGCAGCGACATCCGTTTGTGCTATCGGGATATTATATCCGCCGAGCACTTTGCCCACATGATCAACATCCGCACCACTGCCGGTAAAACGCTTGCTACGCGCCAGAGTTTCAAAGCGTTCACCGAGCCGCTCAAAAAGGATCCGCGCTTTTTTGTCTGCGGACGCGGCGCGATCATCAATATGGAGAATGCTGCCGATTTTCAGGATGCCGCCTTCTGTATGACGGACGGTAGCCGCGTCTATGTCAGTCAGGAACTTTTGAAAGCTGCCCGACAGGCCTTTATGGAATTTCTGCTGCAAAGGGGGCGTGCAGATTGAAGGACATTCTGCGCCCGGTCCTGGAGCTTACGGTCGTGTTTCCCGGTTTGCTGCTTGCGTATTTTCCGGTAAACTCCTATCTGAAGCTGTCTCCCGCAAAGCTTGCTGCAGGGGCGGTGCCGCTGCTGCTCGGGCTTTGCCTTGGCGGCGGGCTGCTTTGCTATCATTTTGGCATTTCAACGGCGTTTTCCGTGCTGCTTATTACGCTTGCAGCAATTTTTTTGTATCTCAGAACACTGCGGATCTCACTCTGGAAATCCGGAACCATCGCGCTTGCGGTCTGCGCAGTGTATGCGTGCGTGAACAGTTTGTCCCGTGCCATTGGCACGGCGATCGCACTCCGGCGGCAGCTGCCGCCGGACAAGCCGTGGTTCTGTTTTGCTGCCTGCATCTTTTATAATGCAGTCTGCTGGCTGATCACTGCCGCCGCCTATTATCCCGCCACCCACGCAGTGCGCGCGATGGTGGAGGATGACAATTTTGCGCAGACGTGGTATGTATTCTGGGTACTGCCGCTGGTGTTCATCCTGCTGAACCTTTTCATGATCCCGCGCTACCCGACAACACTTCAGACAGGCCGGGTCTTGCAGGTCTACATCGTTATAAGCATCGCGCTTTTGTTTTTGATGTTCATGTTCAATGCAATCTTTCTGCTGATGGCAACCAGCCTTAACCGGAATGCGAGATTGCAGCAGGAAAACCAGCTTCTTTCCATGCAGCAGCAGCGCTATGAAAGCCTGAAAACTGCCATTGAAGAAGCCCGGCAGGCGCGGCACGATATGCGCCACCAGCTGAATCAGATCTCCGCACTGGCAGAAACAGGAGATCTGGACGGCCTGAAAGCCTACCTTGCAAAAACTGCCGCCCGGATCCCGGATCTGGATATGAATTTCTGCGAAAACCGTGCGGCAGATAGTGTCGTAGGCTATTATTGCGCCCTTGCAAAACGTGAGGGCATTCCCTTTTGTGCCCGGCTCGACTTACCGCAGACGCTCCCTGTGGACGAGATGGATATGTGTCTGGTGCTGTCTAATCTTCTGGAAAATGCATTTGAAGCCAGCCTTCGCACGGCACCCGCCCGGCGGAAGTTCGAGATCACCGCGTATGTCCATGCCGAGCGGCTTCTTCTGGTCGAAGTGGAAAACACATTTGACGGCGCAGTTCACGAAAAAAGCGGGGTGTTCCGCTCTTCCAAGCGAAGGGAAAACGGGATCGGTATCCAGTCTGTCCGCCATATTGCAGAAAAGACCGGCGGGGCAAGCACGTTTACCTATCAGAACGGCGTTTTCTCAGCTAAAGTCATGCTCTGCGGATAAGGAGCCTTTTGCTTTGGCGGAGATTTTTACAAAAAATTCACGCCGGCAGGGTTGCCGCCGCATACCGGATGTGCTATGATGAAGTGCAAAATTTTAAGCGGAGCGATGGATCTTGATTTGTCGAGTTCGCGGAATCAGGAGGAACTACCATGCAGAAGAATTATGTGCAGGAAATTCTGAGCATCATTCACAGCGGTCTGCCCAAGGCAGAACTGGCCGAAAAGCTGTCTGATTACCATGAAAAGGATCTGGCGGATGCGTTGGAGGCACTGACCCCCGCTGAACGCCAGTCGCTCTATTCCATTCTGGGCGTGGATACCGTTGCCGAGATCTTTACCTATCTGGACGATGCCGAGCCGTACCTGAAGGAGCTGCCCAGCCACGAGGCTGCAAAGGTCATTTCCAACATGGACTCGGACGATGCGGTGGACGCACTGGAGGACCTTGACGATACCGATAAAAACGAGATCGTCAACAAGCTGGACAAGGACTCGGTTGAAGATGTGAAGATGCTGCTCTCGTATGACGAGGATGAGATCGGCAGCAGGATGACCACCAACTACATCTCCATCAAAAACGATATGACCATCCGGCAGGCGATGAGCGAACTGGTAAAGCAGGCCGGAGAAAACGACAATATCTCCACCCTGTATGTGGTGGATGAAAACGAGCACTTCTACGGCGCCATCGACCTGAAAGACCTCATCATTGCCCGGGCAGAGGAAAGTCTGGAAAACCTGATCGTCCGCTCCTATCCTTATGTCACGGACCGGGAGCAGATCAGCGATTGTATCGACCGCATCGTGGACTACGCGGAGCGCAGCCTGCCGGTGCTGAACGATGCCGGTAAACTGGTGGGCATTATCACCTCGTCCGATGTAGTCGAGCTGGTCGATGATGAGATGGGCGATGATTACGCAAAGCTGGGCGGCTTGACCGGCGAGGAGGATCTGAACGAAAGCGTTTTTGAAAGCGTGAAAAAGCGTCTCCCCTGGCTGATCGCGCTGCTGTTCCTCGGGATGCTGGTCTCCTCGGTCGTCGGCGCGTTTGAATCGGTGGTAGCGGTGCTGCCGGTGGTCATCTGCTTCCAGTCCATGGTGCTGGATATGGCCGGTAACGTTGGCACCCAGTCGCTGGCTGTGACCATCCGTGTGCTGATGGACGAAAACCTGACCCTTTCCAAAAAGCTGCAGCTGCTCTGGAAGGAGACCCGTGTGGGTCTTTTGAACGGTGCCATTCTGGCCGTGATGGCCTTGGGCTTTCTGGGCTGCTACATCCACTTTTTCAAGGGCTATGTCTGGACCTCGGCCTTTTTGCTGTCCGGCTGCGTCGGGTTGTCGCTGATCGCGTCCATGGTCATTTCCAGTCTGGTGGGCACGCTGATCCCGATGCTGTTCCACAAGATCCATATCGACCCGGCCGTTGCCTCCGGTCCGCTGATCACCACGATCAACGATCTGGTGGCCGTTGTGGTCTACTATGGTCTTGCCATGGTCGTGCTGATCGATCTGTTCCACCTTGCATAACGGGTGCATCAAACAGGGCACTCCCTCCGGGGAGTGCCCTGTTTTTTATTGTGCAAGCTTTCGTTAACAATGTTAATACGGCCTAACATCGTTGAAAAATATTGAAAAAGCCCGAAAGTGTGCTACAATACAAAGATAAAGAGCCCGCCCCGCTCCGGGCGCGGGCACACAGATAGGAAATACAGAAACGAGGGGTAAATATGTTTGATGTAAAAAAGCTTGCACTGTTTTTGGGCGGTGTAGTGTTCGGCTCTGCCGGTTTCAAGGTGCTGTCCAGCAAGGATGCCAAAAAGGTCTACACCCAGACCACCGCTGCAGTGCTGCGGATGAAGGACTGCACCATGCAGACCGTGAATAAGGTGCAGGAGGAGGCCGGCGATATCCTTGCCGATGCAAAGGCCATCAACGAGAGCCGTGCCGCCGAGGCTGCACAGGAGGTCATTGAGGATACGGCTGAACAGCCCGCAGAGCAGACTGCACAGTGATATAACGCAGCAGAGCCGCCGCTTTGGGCGGCTCTTTTTTACGCAGAGGGGTAAGAAAAGCAATGAAATGTACGATCTTACATGAAGGCAGGGGACGGATGCGGGTGCACGTCTGCGCTGTGCGCATGACGCTGCACCGGGCAGACGTGCTGGAAGCCTACCTGAACGGGCAGGATATCATCCAGAAAGCCACCGTCTACGAGCGCACCGGAGATGTGGTGCTGACCTACCGGGGCAGCCGGAAGGACGCCGCCGCCCTGCTGGCGGCCTACCGCTTTGACAACGAAGAGTTGGAGGTGCTGGTCACCTCCCGCGACAGCCGGAAGATCAATCAGGAATATCAGGAAAAGATGGTCAGCCTTGTGGCGGGCCGGGTGTTCCGCAAGGTGTTCCTGCCCGCGCCCATCGCGGCGGCGTATACGGTGTGGCGCTCCATCGCCTTTGTCTGGAAGGGCGTCCGCTGCCTGCTGCACCGCAAGCTGGAGGTAGAGGTGCTGGATGCGCTCAGCATCACTGCCTCCCTCCTGCGGGGGGATTACAGCACCGCAGGCTCAGTGATGTTCCTGCTGACGGTGGGCAATCTGCTGGAGGAGTGGACGCGGAAAAAGAGTTTGGATGACCTTGCCCGCAGCATGGCGCTGAACGTGGATAAGGTCTGGGTGCGCACCCCACAGGGCGAGGTGCTGGTACCGTTGACCCGCGTCCACGCTGGGGACGAAGTAGTGGTGCGCTCCGGCAACATGATCCCGCTGGACGGCACGGTACTGGAAGGCGAAGCCATGGTCAACCAAGCCGCCCTGACCGGCGAGTCCATGCCGGTGCGCAAGACCACCGGGGCTACCGTCTACGCCGGAACGGTGGTAGAAGAGGGCGAGTGCGTTCTTGCGGCCAAGGCAGAGGGCGGTGCCAACCGCTACGATAAGATCGTGGCGATGATCGAGGAATCGGAAAAACTCAAATCCGGCACCGAGAACCGAGCCTTGCAGCTGGCCGACCGTCTGGTGCCTTGGTGCCTTGCCGGTACGGTGGCTACCTACGCCTTTACCCGCAACGTCACCCGCGCCATCTCCATTTTGATGGTGGACTTCTCCTGTGCGCTGAAGCTTTCCATGCCGCTGGCGGTGCTTTCCGCCATGCGGGAGTGCGGGGAATACCACATCACCGTAAAGGGCGGCAAGTATCTGGAAGCACTGGCAAAGGCGGACACCATCGTGTTCGATAAGACCGGCACCCTCACCCACGCCACCCCGCAGGTGGTGCAGGTAGTGCCCTTCTCCGGCTGCGGGGAGCAGGAGGTATTGCAGCTTGCCGCCTGTCTGGAGGAGCACTTCCCCCATTCCATGGCAAACGCTGTTGTCCGCGCCGCCAAGGAGCGGGGCATCTCCCACGAGGAGATGCACTCCGAGGTGGAGTATATCGTGGCGCACGGCATTGCCAGCCGGGTGGGCGGCACGCGGGTGGTCATTGGCAGCGCCCACTTCATTTTTGAGGACGAGGGCTGCACCATCCCGGCAGGGGAACAGGCAAAGTTCGATGCGCTGGATCCCCAGTACTCCCACCTGTATCTGGCAGCTTCCGGGGTGCTGGCGGGGGTCATCTGCATCGCAGACCCCCTGCGCCCGGAGGCAGCACAGGTGCTGCATAAGCTCCGGAAGCTGGGCATTGCCCAGACGGTCATGATGACCGGCGACAGCGACCGCACCGCCCGCGCCATTGCTGCGCAGGTGGGGGTAGACCGCTGCTTTGCGGAGGTACTGCCGGAGGATAAAGCCGCCTTTGTCCGCGATGCAAAGGCCGAAGGGCACACCGTGGTGATGATCGGCGACGGCATCAACGATTCGCCCGCCCTGTCGGCGGCAGATATCGGCATCGCCATCCATTCCGGTGCCGCCATCGCCCGGGAGATCGCCGATGTGACCATCCGCGCGGACAGTCTGGAAGAACTGGTGACCTTAAAAGCCATTGCCAACGCCCTGCAAAAGCGGGTGGGCAGCAATTACCGCTTTGTTCTCAGCTTCAACTCCGCGCTTATCCTTCTGGGCGCTTTGGGCATCCTGCCCCCTGCCACCAGCGCGATGCTGCATAACCTTTCCACCCTTGGCATCAGCCTGCGCAGCATGACAGACCTGCTGGAGCAGAAGCCTTCCCTGTAAAAATGAGACGCCGGAGTGTCCGCAGACACTCCGGCGTACCGAAATGATAGATCTCCCAGCCAAAAGGAGGCTGCTGCACAAATACTGTGCAGCAGCCTCCTTTTTTGTTTCAGATAAACCGGCAGAAGCCCAGCCAGCAGCCCAGCAGGAAAAAGAGCAGCGCCTTGCCCAGCACCGGCAGCCACTGGTGCTTGCCCAAGGCGGTATCCCACCGGTGGATGTTCTGCTTAGGGCAGGTGCCCACACAGGCTTCACACGCAATGCACTCCCCGCTGCGCAGGCTGCTTTCCTCCAGCTTCAGGCACACCGGGCACTGCTGCTTGCAGGCATTACAGCCCGGTATACAGCCCTCGCTCTGCCGCTGCAGCCGCGCAAAGGGCAGCACCGGCAGCAGGGCAAACACCGCACCCATGGGGCAGAGGAACTGACAGAAGAACCGGGGCTGCACCGCCATGCCCAGCAAGATGAGCACAAGCAGCGCGATGCCCACGCCGAAGCCCTCCGGCGGCAGACGCAGTGCCGTCAGGCGGGAAAACACCTCCCACGGGCTTGTGCCGGTCAGCAGCTTTTCCTGCCGGGTCACATACAGCGCCACCAGCCCTGCCAGCAGCAGGTATTTGACCTTTTGCCCCCAAAGCACCGCCCGCTCCGGCAGACAGAGCTGCTTTTTGCGGTGGAACAGCTTTTTCTGGAGTAACCCGGACAGCGCCCAAACGGCATCGCCCAAGCTGCCAAAGGCGCAGGCATACCCGCAGAAAAACCGGTCGAACAACAAAGTGAAGCCGCACAGCCCCAGCAGGGAAAGCGTGAAGCTGTCCGCCGAGAGCACCTCGCCCGCACCGATGTGCAGAAAGATCTGCTTTACCCCGGAAAACCCGGCCACGAATGCGCCCGGCATGGACACAAAGAAGAACAGCTGCACCCCGGCGCGCAGCCATGTGCGGTGCTTTTTGTCCCGCTGACGCTGCTGCGCCGCCGTCAAAGGCTTTGTCTGTGTTTTTTCCATCATCCTGCCGCCTTTCCCAGTGCGTCCTCTACTGCACCGATGAGCCCCTCTGCCGTGAGAGTAGCGCCGGAAACGGTATCCACCTCGGCAGACTGCACTGCCAGCATCTCGTCCAGCAAAGGCAGCGCCTGTTTATAGTAGGGCTTATCTTCACCGGAAGCATCCAGCACTGCAATATCGGTCATTTTTCCGTTTTGAATGGTCACCGAAACCCGGATGACATCGCCAAAGCCAAAGGCGCTGCCCTCGTAGGTGCCGTCCCGGTAGCCGCTCTGGGTCTGTTCTGCCTGTGCTGCGCTCTGCGCCTGCAGAACGGAAGCGTTGTAGGCCTCCACCTCGGCAATTTCCTGCTTGCGTTGGCTCACCGCCGCAGCCCGGACCAGCGCTACCTGCTGGTATTGCCACAGGATGCCAAGGATCAGCAGCAGGTTCACTGCCCGGAGGAGAAAGTTTTTGTATTTCATTCTGCTGCTCCTTCCGTTTCAGGTTCGGTCTCGGCCTCTTCCGGCGGCAGCGCCGTCTCGGATGCCGATAGCACTTCCTCAGAGGAAACCGGTTCAGAATCGTCCGGTGTTTCTGCCGGGAAAAGCTGCTGCCACACTTCCTTGAGCCACGCGGGAACGGTGCGCTTTTCCTCCGGCTGCACCACCTCCACGGTGGGCGCAGTGACCGGCGTCTCCTCGGGCTCTGCCGCTTCGGACGGCGCGGCTTCTTCTACCACTTCTTCCGGGGCTGCCTGCTCCGGGGCGGCTTCCTCTGCCGGGGCGATAGCGGCCTTTGCCAATGCCAGCTTGACCGCGTTCAGGATGCCGGTGGAGGAGTAGGTGGCGCCGGAAACGGCATCCACATTGGGGCTTTGTCCCTCCAGAATGGCGGGGATGACCTGCTTTGCCCGGGCAAGATATTCCTCCTCGTCCTCGGCACTCAGAACCGTGATATCCGTGATCTTATCTTCTGCCACCGTGACCTGTACCGTAATTTTGCCCTCAAAGCCCATGGCCTCGGCGGTGTAGATGCCGTCAAGGTAGGTGGAGGGCGCGGTAAATTCCTCCACCACCAGCGGTGCGGCGGGCTTGGGCTGCGGCGGCAGGGGGTTATTGACCACCTCGCCGGTCAGGGCGTTCTGCACCGCGCCCAGAATGCCACGGCTGGTGTAGGTAGCCTCGGAAACGGCGTCCACCTCCCAGCTCTGGTCATCCACTACGGTGGTCAGAAGCCGCTTTGCGCGCCGTAAAAACTGCTTGGTCTCGTGGGAGGCGTCCAGAATCTCCACCTCCGTGATGCTGCCGTTTTCCATGGTGACCTGCACCCGGACGGCACCGCCGTAGCCCCGGGAAGAGCCGACGTAAACGCCGTCGGCATAGGGCAGCTTGGGCAGGGTTTCTTCCTCCGATTCGGAGGAAACGGCTTCCACCGGCTGCTCCACCACAGCCGTCAGCCTTTCCGGCACGGCAGCCAGCACCGGCACCGTGCGCGGCAGGGCAAAAAGCACAGCTGCCGCTGCCGCCACCGCCGGGAGCAGCTGCACCAGCGGCAGCAGCGCATTGCATCGTTTTTTGTTCATTCCAACTCCTCCTGACACGGAAAAGCAAGGCCGCCTGCGTAAAGCGACCTTGCTTTTTGGGTGTTCTGTTTTTTGCCGGATCAGGCAGCCTTCAGGTTCTGCACGGCATCGGTCAGGTGGGTCACCTGCTCCAGTGCAGCGGCCTTATACAGGGTCTCGCGGCTCAGCAGCTCCACGCTTTCGGCCAGCTCGGTCTCCAGATTGGCATAGCTGTCGGCGGTGTAAGCGGCCTTTGCCTTGCTCTGTGCCGTAGCGACAACAGCCTGCAGGGCGGCGCGGTCGGCATCGCTTGCCAGCTCGTGCTTGGCAAGGTTCTCGGCAGTGGTCTGGAACTTGACCACCGTGTCGGCGTAGCCCAGTGCGCGGATGGTGATGGTCCAGTAGCCGGTGCCGTCAGTGCCCTCCGGCAGCTGGCAGCGGGCGGAATCGCTCAGACCCAGCTGGATGCCCATGGACTTGTGCATCCAGTTGTCGGCTGCAAACTTGGTGCCGTAGGAGGCCTTGGCGTGGGTGTAGGTGCTGTCATCGCCGTAGTAGGTCCACACCACAGACTGCATCCGGGAGCCCAGCTCGCCGTAGTTGCCGTTCAGGTCCACACGGATGAACTCGCCAAAGCTGCCCACGTCGCTGCCGCTGCGCAGTTTCACGGTAAGACCATCAGCAGCCTTCTGGGCGGCTTCTGCCACGCCGGAGCCGGTGCCGGTGTGCGCGGCAGAGAAGGTGTAGCGATCGCCGTTTTTAGTAGCGTACTTCAGGCCGTTGGTGTTTTTATCCACCGCAGCCGTCAGGGTGTAGGCGGTCAGGTTCTTTTCAGAGTAGCCGCCCGCCAGCTGACCGCCGTTTTCCACCACGGTGTACTTGGAGCAGAAATCTGCAAGGTCGCTGGTGGCCACGCGCACCGGCACATACTTGGTGCCCAGCACCTCGTAGTGGTCCATCTGCACGGTAGAGCCGTCGGCCTTGGTAATGGTGCCGCGGTTCCAGCCCACGGTGGTGCCATCGGCCAGATAGATGGTCTTGCCATCGTCCGACCAGTGGGAAACGGTGTAGGTGCTGCCGTCCTTGGCGTAGATGACAGCAGTGCTCTGGAAGCTGCCGCGGTGCAGACCGTGGTTGACGGTGGCGCGGGAAACTGCATCAAATGCGCCAAGGTCATGCTCCTCGTGGCTGTCCAGCTGCGCAGAGGCGGCAGTGTTACCGGCAGCATAGACCTTCTCGTTTGCCCAGTACTCATCCCAAGTCAGGGCAGCGTAAAGGTAGGTGTACTTTTTGCCCAGCAGAAAATCGAAAAAGCCGTTTTCCTCCTCGGCGGGGGCTGCTGCAAAGGCGGTAGCGGTCAGCAGACTGAACGCCATAGCCGCCGACAGCAGCAGGGAAAGAAATTTCTTCGTTCTCATGAAAAATGCTCCTTTCATCGCAATGGCAGAAGATCGCTGCCGCATAGTTAGCATCACCTAACACCGCACGCAAAGAAAAACCTGCGGAGCAAAGCCCCTCAGATGGTTAGGTCAAACTAATTGACGCAATTTAAAATAGCACGCCCGCAGGGGCTTGTCAAGCAAAACCGGTAAGTTTAGTAAAACAAACATTTTGCAAGTAAAGAGCAGCCTGCATTTCCAGTTCCGCAAACAACAAAGCCGGACGGCCTGTGCGGCCGTCCGGCTTCGTCGTTTTTATAAATCACATGGTCTTACTGGATAAAGCCCACGAACACCGGGCAGAGCACGGCGGTCAGCACACCGGCTACAGCGATGGAAAGGCCGCTCATGGCACCTTCCACCTCGCCCATCTGCAGCGCCTTGCTGGTGCCCACGGCATGGGCTGCCGTGCCAAGACCCACGCCCTTGGCGATGGGGTCGGTGATGTGGAACACCTTGCACACGGTCTCGGCCAGCAGTGCGCCCACGATGCCGGTGACGATGACGATGGCACCGGTCAAAGCGGCAATGCCGCCCAACTCTGCGGCCACGTCCATGCTGATGGCAGTAGTCACCGACTTCGGCAGCAGGGTGGCGTACTGCTCCTTGGTCAGATCCATTGCCAGCGCCAGTGCAAGGGCGCTGCCCAGACTGACCAGCGTGCCCACCGAGATGCCCGCGATGATGGCGGGCGCGTTCTTTTTGAGCAGGTCCAGCTTTTCATACAGCGGGATGGCCAGCGCCACCGTAGCGGGCAGCAGCAGGTAGCTTACCGGCGCGGCGCTGGTCTTGTAGTCCCCGTAGGAGATCTTGCACACCGACAGAAAAATGATGACAAAAATACTGCCCAGCAGCAGCGGGTTAAAGATGGCCTTGCCGGTCACCTTATTGATGAGCACACCCAGCCCAAAGGCCGCCAGCGTAAGCAGCACGCCCCATGCCACAGAGCCGGTCAGAAAGTCGTTCAGCAGCTCAGTCATGGTCGGCCTCCTCCTTTTTATTGCGGGCGGTCAGCGCCTGCGTGGTGCGGCCTGCAGCAACCATCACCAGCACCGTCACCGGCAGAATGGCGATCAGGATGGGCAGCAGCAGCTGTCCCATCTCTGCCCACAGTTCCATGATGCCCGCAGCGGCGGGCACGAACAGCAGCGGAAAAATACCGGTCAGGTAGATGCCGGTCTCCTTGACCTGCTCCAGCTTTACGATGCCGGTGATCATGGCTGCCAGCAGCAGCACCAAGCCGTACACACTGGCAGGCACCGGCAGCGGCAGCACCGCGTGCAGCACCTCGCCCAGAAAACAGAACGCGAGAATGCGTCCGAACTGAAAAATATACTTCGTGTCAAAACTCCCCTTTCTGGTCTTATAACGTACAGACAACGGGCTTTCCGCCCGGAATTTTCTGTCTCACACAAAGTAAAAGTATACCGCGGACTGCCCGCTCCATCAACCGTAAATCTTGCCAAGAAGTTCTGCACCTTTTGCGCAGAACTGTACAAAAAAACGCACCGGTGCAGTTCCGGTGCGCAAGGTTCAGATCACATAATCGTTGCCGGCCTGATCCGGCAGGGCAAGGTCTGCCAGTGTGATCTTGCCGAAATAATCCGAGATCAAATCGTTGAGCCCCTTCCACATCTCGTAGGTGCGGCAGTTGGCCATCCGGGCGCAGGCAGAGGCGCCGGGGGTCAGGCAGCTTACCGGGGCAAGACTGCCCTCGGTGAGCATCAAGATCTCGCTTACCGTGTACTGATCCGGGCTGCGGGTCAGCCGGTAGCCGCCGCCCTTGCCGCGCAGCCCCTCCAGAAAGCCGTTCTGCACCAGCACCTTGAGGATGTTCTCCAGATACTTTTCCGAGATCTCCTGCCGGGTGGCTACTTCCTTTAAGGGAACATATTTTTCAGACTGATGCTCTGCGAGGTCGATCATCACCCGCAGCGCATAGCGTCCTTTGGTCGAAACGATCATAATCCGTACTTCCTTCCGGTCAAATTTTATCATAACCCATTATACAACAGGGTAAGTCACTTTTCAATCCCACTTTTTTCAAAAAACCCCTTGACAAGCAAGGGAAACAGGGCTATAATGCCATCAAACCCACAAACAATGTTGGTTAAAAGGTTTAGAGGGAATCGCAGCCGGGCACACCGGCGCAAGACAGGGCTACATACCCCGTAACGATATCAGAAAGAGGGACAAGTATTATGAGCAAGATCTATACCGCCGCAGATCAGTTGATCGGTCACACCCCGCTGCTGGAGCTCAGCCATATTGAGAAGGAAGAGCAGTTGCCCGCCCATGTTATTGCCAAGCTGGAGTACTTCAACCCCGCCGGCTCCGTGAAGGACCGCATTGCCAAAAAGATGATCGATGACGCCGAGGCTAAGGGTCTGCTGAAGGAAGGCTCCGTCATCATCGAGCCCACCTCCGGCAACACCGGCATCGGTCTGGCTGCTGTGGCAGCCGCCAAGGGCTACCGCATCATCATCGTGATGCCCGAGACCATGAGCGTGGAGCGCCGCCAGCTGATGAAGGCTTACGGTGCCGAACTGGTGCTGAGCGAGGGCGCCAAGGGCATGAAGGGTGCCATTGCCAAGGCCGATGAGCTGGCCAAGGAGATCCCCAATTCCTTCATCCCCGGCCAGTTCGTGAACCCCGCCAACCCGCAGGCACACATCGAGACCACCGGCCCCGAGATCTGGGAGGATACCGATGGTAAGGTGGATATCTTTGTGGCAGGCGTTGGCACCGGCGGCACCGTGACCGGCGTTGGCAAGTACCTCAAGAGCAAGAACCCCGCCGTCAAGGTGGTGGCTGTGGAGCCCGCCTCCTCCCCTGTGCTGAGCAAGGGCACTGCCGGTGCACATAAGATCCAGGGCATCGGCGCTGGCTTTGTGCCGGACGTGCTGGACACCACCGTCTATGACGAGATCATCGCCGTGGAGAACGATGACGCCTTTGCCACCGGCCGTCTGATCGGCCACAAGGAGGGCGTGCTGGTAGGCATCTCCTCCGGTGCTGCCGTCTGGGCTGCTATCCAGCTGGCAAAGCGCCCGGAGAACGCCGGTAAGAACATCGTTGTCCTGCTGCCCGATACCGGCGACCGTTACCTGTCCACCCCGCTGTTTGCGGAATAATCCCCCAAAAACTCTCCTCTCCCGCTCTGCACCCCGCAGGGCGGGAGTTTTTGTTATACCCCCTCAGGCTCACTTCGTTCGCCAGCTCCCCCAAGGGGACGCCAACCCTCTCAGTCATCGCTGCGCGATGCCAGCTCCCCCGAAGGGGGAGCTTTTTGCGGTGGCGGCAAGCTTTCTTATTGTACCTAATGCTTTAGCAACAAGCTTTCGACCTTGGCTCCCCCTGAGAGGAAAGACTTCCCCCGCTCCGGGGGAAGATGTCACCGTAGGTGACAAAAAGGGGAATCTGGCGCGGAAGCGCCTGAGAGGGTTCACTCCCCGGGAGCGCCTGAGAGGGCGTGCCCCCTTTCCCCTCACGCAATTTTATGCTACAATACCGGTAACAAAAACGTTTGGAGAAACGCCCATGCTTTATTATGCTGCCCCCATGGAGGGCTTCACAGACAGGGTCTGGCGGCAGACCCATCAGAAATGGTTCGGCGCAAAAGGCGCTGCCGACCGCTATTATGCGCCCTTTATCTCCCCGCCGGAGAACCGGGTGCTCGTTAAAAAGAAGATGGCAGAACTTGCCCCGGCGGCAAACCCCGGTGCACCGGTCATCCCGCAATTGCTGGCCAAGGACGGCGAACTGGCTGCGTGGATGATCGAGCAGCTGCGGGCGCTGGGCTATACGGAGGTGAACCTGAATCTGGGCTGTCCCGCCGGGACGGTGACCGCCAAGGGCAAGGGCTCCGGGATGCTGCGGGACCCGGCCAAGGTGGACGCCTTTCTGGAGGGAGTATTCTCCCGCGCCGAGGGGCCTGTCTCAGTCAAGACCCGGCTGGGCGTGGAAAAGCCGGAGGAGTTTGCCGCCATTCTGGAAATTTATAGCCGTTACCCCATCTCGGAGCTGACCATCCACCCCCGGGTGATGCGGCAGCAGTACCGCGGACAGGCCGACCGCGCCGCCTTTGCGGCTGCGCTGCCCCGGTGCACCATGCCGGTGTGCTATAACGGCGATGTGACCACCGCCGCCCAGCTTCACGCGCTGGAAGAGGAGTTTCCCGCCCTGTCCGGCATCATGGTGGGGCGCGGGCTTATTGCAGACCCGGCGCTCTTCCGCAAAGCGCGGGGCGGTGCCCCCGCCACAAGGGAAGAACTGCGGGGCTACCTGACCGATTTGTACTGCGGTTACACTGAATTGTTCGGCAGCGCGGGCTGTGCCATCAGCCGGATGAAGGGGCACTGGTTCTACCTCATCCACTGCTTTGCCGGGGCGGAAAAGCTGGAAAAGCAGCTGAAAAAGCTGCGGGAGCCGTGGGAGTACGAGGTAGTGGTGAACCAGATCTTCACCCTGCCGCTGGTGGAAAACGATTAAAATGAGCTCCAAAACCATCCTATCCATAATAAATGCTGCTTTCCCCTGCGACTCCACTCGTGAAAATGGGGTTCCGGAAAGTCCGCAGACTTTCCGGAACCCCGAAATTTAAAATAATTTTTCCTTTGAACATGGCCAAAGCAGCGCGGAGGCCATTCTAAATCGTTCCACACAAAAAGCCCGCCGTCTTGCAGGACAGCGGGGCTGAAAAGGACCGTATTACACGTTGAGGTAGCTGCGCAGCATGGCCTGCAGCAGGTCGTCACGATCCACCTTTCGGATCATGGCACGGGCATTCTTATAGGTCGTAATGTAGGTAGGGTCTTCGGACAAAATGTAACCCACCAGCTGATTGACCGGGTTATAGCCTTTTTCCTTCAAAGCATCGTACACCTGTTGTACGATCTCGTGGATCTCATAGTCCTTTTTATCGTGGATGGAGAAAATCGCGGTTGCGTCTCCCACACAATACACCCCCTTCAGTTGAAACTAGTCCCATTGTACACGAAATGCGCCGAAACTTCAAGATAATTACGCCGGATTTGCACATCCTGTACAAAATTTCCAGCAATGTTCCGGCAAGATGAACGATGTCCGGGCGGCATTCTGCCCGCGAAAGGAGCCTTTGTATGCTTTACGGCATCGGCTGCGACCTGTGCAGCCTTTCCCACCTGGAAAAAAGCCTTTCCTCTGCCCACGCGGCGGCCTTTGTGCGCCGGGTGTACGGCCCGGCCGAGCAAGCGGCGCTGGGACTTTTGGAAGCCTCTGCTGCGCCGCTGAACGCCCACCGTCTTGCCAGCGCCGCAGCAGATTTTGCCGCCAAGGAGGCCTTTCTCAAGGCGGCGGGCACCGGCCTGCGGGAGCCTTTTTCCCTGTGCGAGATCGAGGCCGTCCGGCTGGAGAACGGTGCCCCGGCTTACCGCTTCAGCGGGCAGACCGCCGCATGGGTGGCGCAGCACCGGCTGCGCGCCCGGCTCTCTTTAAGCCACGAGGGCGGCATGGCGCTGGCCTTCTGCACGCTGGAAGAGGAAAGCTGACCACCCCTTGTGCATACAATGGAATATCGCCCCCGCACTGCATAAGCCGCACCCTGCCTGCGCATACTGAGAGCAGACAGGATGCGCCGGACGCATCACATAGCGGGGCACATCCTCCAGACAAACAGGAGGGAGATTCCATGGAGGTACACAGAGGAGAAGTTTTTTATGCCGATCTTTCGCCGGTGGTTGGCTCGGAGCAGGGCGGTGTGCGCCCGGTGCTGATCGTACAGAACGAGATCGGCAACCGGCACAGCCCTACCGTGATCGCGGCGGCCATTACATCCCGGCTGGACAAGACCCGCCTGCCCACCCACATCAATATCCGGGCGGCGGACACCGGCCTTGCCAAGGACAGCGTAGTGCTGCTGGAGCAGATCCGCACGCTGGATAAGCACCGCCTGCGGGAGCGCGCCGGGCAGATCACCGCTGCCGACCAGAAGCGGGTGGATCAGGCGCTGGACGTAAGCCTTGGGCTGAGTTCGTACTGAAAGAATAACGATTTGGAATGCCCTCCGCTGGGCTTTGGGCATATTCAGCGGAAAAAGGATTTTTAATTTGGGGTTCTGAAAAGCCTGCGGGCTTTTCAGAACCCCTTTTTCACAAGAGGAGTCGTAAAGGAAAACGACAGATGCAGCGCCGCTTTCTGCGAAAGCGCGGCGCTGCGGGAGAGCGCTTGCTCCCCTTGGGGGAGCTGTCGCGCAGCGACTGAGGGGCTATAGATGGAGAAGCGAAAAAAGCGTTAAAGCGATAGCGCCGACT
>CAKSVD010000025.1 GCA_934503275.1 uncultured Faecalibacterium sp. | reverse complement strand
AAGTCATTCTTTTGTCTCAGCGCTTGGCGCTCAAGTATAATACCACACCCCGGTGCTCTTGTCAACACTTTTTGACAAGTTTTTTCCAAATTCTTTGCGATTTCTTTTGGCGGGGAAAAAACAAACCAAAACGAACCCTCTCAGTCACGGCTTACGCCGTGCCAGCTCCCCCGAGGGGGGAGCTTTATTCGCGCTGACCGAAAGATGCCAAAAAGCTCCCCCTTCGGGGGAGCTGGCGAACGCAGTGAGCCTGAGAGGGTTCGTCCCCCGCAGCGCCGGATGCGGGGCGGGACGCACCACTCCCCGCTGCTGCCATCGGTATCCCCTTGCGCATCGGCGGCAGCTGCGCTATTATATATTATATACATTATAGAGCGCTGCGAAAGGAGCCCCGACCATGATCCTCACCGTCAATATCGGCAACACCCACATCACCGTGGGCGGCTACGAACAAGACACCCTCATCTTCTGCGGGCGACTGCACTCCGACCCCGCTGCCACGGTGGAGGAATACGCCATCCGGCTGGTGAACCTGTTACAACTGTACAGGGCATCCCCGGCACAGATCGAGGGCGGCATTCTGGGCAGCGTGGTGCCCATGCTCAGCGGGCGGGTGCTGGCGGCCTTACAACTATTGTGCAAGGCGCGCATCCTGACCGTGGGGCCGGGGCTGAAAAGCGGCATCAAGCTGCGGCTGGACAACCCCGCGCAGCTGGGCGCAGAGCTGCTGTGCGGCGCAGTGGCGGCGCTGGCAGAGTGTCCCGGGCCGCTGGTGGTCATCTCTGCAGACACTGCCATCTCCCTGATGGCAGTGAACGCCAAGCAGGAACTTGTGGGCGGCGTGATCCTGCCCGGGCCGCAGCTTTCCATGAATGCGCTGGTGCAAAAGACTGCCCAGCTGCCCCAGATCGACCCCGCTGCCCGCGCCCCGGACTCGGTGCTGGGCAAGAGCACCTCTGCCTGCTTACAGAACGGCTTTGTGCTGGGCACGGCCAGTCTGCTGGACGGTCTGGCCGACCGCTTCTGCGCCGAACTGGGCGCACAGACCGCCTTTTACGCCACCGGCGACCTGCCCCGCTCCATCCGGGAGGCCTGCCGCATCCCCATCCACTACCGCGAGACCCTGATCACCGACGGCCTGCACCGCATCTGGCTGCGAAACCGGAAGGGCTGACGATTTTCGTTTGCATTTTGCATTCCGATGTGTTATACTGTGTTGTACCCACCAAAGGGGTACGGCATTTGCGATCGTAGCTCAGCTGGATAGAGCGTTCGGCTCCGACCCGGAAGGCCAGAGGTTCGAATCCTCCCGGTCGCACCAAGGACTGCTGCACAGGTTTTGTGCAGCAGTCCTTTTATTTATTTTATCGAATCCATCTTGCAAAAGTACCGCAGTGCCTTATAATAGAGGCTGTGCCCCGGTGTGCGCGGGTACGGTTTAGGATGTATAGGATAAAGGAAAAAAGAGTATGAGTTCTCAAACGAATACGCTGACGGAAGGCCCTCTGGCCAAGCAGATCTTTCTGGTCAGTCTGCCGCTGGCGCTTTCCAACCTGCTGCAGGTGCTGTTCAATATGTCGGACGTGGCGGTGGTGGGGCGCTTTGCCGGGTCTACGGCGCTGGGCGCTGTGGGCTCCACCAGCACGCTGGTAACTCTGTTCACCGGCTTTCTCATCGGCCTGAGCAACGGCATCAACGTGCTGGTGGCGCGGTTTTACGGCGCGCGCCACCCCAAGGACGTAGAAAAGACCGTCCACTCGGCGGCCATCATCAGCGCCGTTGCCGGTGTGGCGCTGCTGCTCATCGGCCTGCTGGGCTCCCCTGCCATGCTGCGGCTGCTG
This sequence comes from uncultured Faecalibacterium sp., assembly GCA_934503275.1. Taxonomy (GTDB): domain Bacteria; phylum Bacillota; class Clostridia; order Oscillospirales; family Ruminococcaceae; genus Faecalibacterium. Next base: position 23,360 of record CAKSVD010000025.1, on the reverse strand, counting down.
AACACCAAGGAGGATCTGCTGCCCGGCGCGATCTTGTATCTGCGGGTGTATTTTCTGGGCATGCCGGCGCTGGCGTTGTACAATTTCGGCAACGCGGTGTTCAGTTCCATCGGCGACACCAAAAAGCCGCTGATGTATCTGTCCATTGCCGGTGCGCTGAACATTCTGCTGAACCTGTTCTTTGTCATCGTGTGCAATTTGAGCGTGGTGGGCGTGGCGCTGGCCAGTGCCATCAGCCAGTGCGTTTCCGCCTTTCTGATCCTGCGGGCGCTGACCCGGGTGCAGGACTGCTACGCGCTGGACCCGCACAAGCTGCAGCTGGACCCGGCGCAGGCCAAGAGCATCCTTGCGCTGGGCGTGCCCGCCGGGCTGCAGAACGCTATTTTTGCCATTGCCAACCTGTTCATTCAGGCGGGCGTCAACTCCTTTGACTCCCTGATGGTCAAGGGCAACAGCGCCGCCGCCAACGCGGATGGGCTGATCTACGACTGCATGGCGGCCTTCTACATGGCGTGTGCCAGCTTTATGAGCCAGAACTACGGCGCAGGGCGGCCTGACCGGGTGAAGAAGAGCTACTTCATCAGTCTGGGCTATTCCTTCGGCGTGGGGCTTGTGCTGGGCGCGGCGCTGTTCTTCTGCGGGCCGTCCTTCCTTGCGCTGTTCACCACCGAGGCGGCGGTCATCGATGCCGGTATGAAGCGCGTATCCGTGATGGCCTTTGCCTACGGCATCTCGGCCTTTATGGACTGCACCATTGCCGCCTCCCGCGGGCTGGGCAAGACGGTGGTGCCCACCGTCATCGTGGTGCTGGGCTCCTGTGTATTCCGGGTGATCTGGGTGTACACCATCTTTGCCCACTTCCACACCATCCCGGCGCTGTACCTGCTGTATCCGTGCAGCTGGATCCTGACCGCGCTGGCGGAAATCGCCTATTTCGCCAGCTGCTATAAGCGCGCAATGGCCATCTTCCGCAAGCCCGTGGCGGCGTAAGAGGACGATTTGGAATGCGCGCCGCGTTTGCTTTGCGCATTTTCAGCGGAAGATTGATTTTTAATTTCGGGATACCGGAGCGTCTGCGGACGCTCCGGTATCCTTTTTTACGGAATGGGTCAGGCAACTGAGGAAGTTTTCTCCCACGCAAAAGGGCTGCTGCACGGTTTGTGCAGCAGCCCTTTGTTTATGCTTTTGTCAGGGGGTCAGAGCGCAGCTCAGATCTCCTTCTTCAGGGTCTCGCCCATGATGTAGCCGTAGGTCAGAGCGGCGTCGAAGCCCATGCCGTACTGCTTGGCGTCCTTCTCCTCGATGGAGCCGCAGACGTCGCCGGCAGCGTACAGGCCGGGAATAGCCTTCTTATCCTCGGTCAGGACGTGGCAATCGGTGTCGATGGCCAGGCCTGCGGTGGTCAGGTAGAAGGTGGGGTCAACGCGGATGGCCCACAGACCGTCGCGGGTCTCGATGTAGGGGCAGTTGCGGCGGCCGAACTCATCGGGCTCACCGGCCAGAGCGGCGGCGTTGTTTGCCTCGATGGCGTCTGCCAGATTGGGCAGGTTCAGCTCCTCGGAAGCCTTCTCCACGCTGTCGTAGTGCACAGCCTCGCCCTTCTCGAACATGGCAACGTAACCGTTGAAGCCGTAGGCCTCGCTGTCGCGCAGCTTGACGGCAGAGGACTCGTCGAACACATAGTAGAAGGTATCGCCGTTGTCCTTGTTCAGCTTTGCCTTGGCCATGGTGTAGTGGTTATCGGAGACGATGTTGCCGATGTTGTCGCCCTTGATGTTGACCATGATGCCGGGGGCAGACTGGTGGATGAAGGCCAGCTCGAACTTGCTCTTGTAGCTGGACAGGAAGGCGGGCAGAGCACGGTTTTCGCACTCCACATAGCCGCCGGCGTCAATACCCATCTGGATGCCCTCACCGGTCATGCTGGAAGCGCAGTTGAAGAAGAAGTCGGCGTAGTCGGGGCTGTACTTCTTCAGCATTTCGGGGTTCTTGGCAAAGCCGCCGGAAGCAAGGCAGACCGCCTTGCCGCGCAGGGTGTAGCTTGCGCCGTTCTCGCCCTTGGCGTGGAAGCCGACAACACGGCCGCTCTCGTCCTTGATCAGGTCGGTGACGCTGGTGGAGTAGATGATCTTGCCCTTCTCGTACTTTTCCACGCGCTGTGCCATGAACATCATGGCGTAGCCTGCGCCGCCCTCGTAGCAGCCGGGTGCCAGATACGGGGTGGAAGCGCCGTACTGGGTAGCGCTTTCGTAGTTGCCCATGGTGTTGAAGCCGATGCCGATGCCTGCCATCCAGTCCACCAGATCGCCGGCGACGGTGTACTGCTTGGTCATGTAGGGCATTTCACCGTTGAAGAACTCGGTGCGGTGGTACTTCTCCATGGTCTGCCAGAAGTTCATCATACCCTCCAGCGTGCCCATGGCAGAGCTGCGGAAGCTGCCGTCCACATCGTAGTTGTACTGCAGCTTGGAGCCTGCGGTGGCAACGCCGCCGTAGGTCATGGACATGGAGCCGCCGGGGATATCGCGCTTCTCCACCAGAATGACGCTGTAACCGGCCTCCAGCAGGCGGCAGGCGCAGGTCAGGCCGGAGGTGCCGGCACCCATGATGACGACATCAGCCTCTTCCTCGATGACCTCGTTGGAAGCTGCGATGGTGACCTCCTTGGAGAAGTCGTCCACGTTATAACCGGCCAGTTCGATGGCCTCCTTCACAGCTGCCTTGACAGCCATGGAGGTGATGGAGGAGCCGCGCAGGTTGGGCACGTTGATGCTCTGGTGCTCTACGATAGCGGCAGGGATGCGGGAGCAGGCATAGTTGCCGATGCCGATGGTCTCCTCGTGAGACAGCACCTCACAGGCAGTGATCTTGCCGTCAAAGAAGGTGGTGGCAACGTGCACCCAGCTTTCGTGACCCATAGCCTTGGTGACGTACTTGCCGTCTACCGGGGAGGAGGGCTTGGTCACAGCGGAGGAGGCAGCAGAGGAAGCTGCGGAGGAAGCGGGAGCACTGGTAGTGCTGGAAGCGGAGTTGCCGCAGGCGGTCAGCAGACCGGCAGCAGCTGCGCCCATGGTGCCCACAGCGGCACCGCGCATAAAGTTGCGACGAGAGATCTTAGCCATAAGGTTCGCCTTTCTTTTTCTTTTCTCTTCTTTTTTGCGTTTTTCCTGTTCCTTCGTGCATTTTGAACATTGATACGATTATAGCAAAGTTTTGTCCCCGTGTGAAATACAAATTTGTGTCCAGATTTATCAAATCTCTTTATAAATCAATTCTCTTTACGGCCTGTAAGGAATCCTGTATAATAAAGATGACCAGCTTTTTACACAAGGAGGCGCGCCGTTCTATGACGATTTACCAGTTGGAGTGCTTTATTGCCGTATCAGAGGAGTTGAATTTCAGCGCAGCTGCCGAGCGGCTGTTCACCACCCAGCCCGCCATCACCTACCAGATCAACGCGCTGGAAAAGGAGACCGGGCTGCACCTGTTCGAGCGCACCACCCGCCGCACCAAGCTGACCGCCGCCGGGCAGTCCTTTTATCTGGACATGGTGCAGATGACCAGCTTTGGCCGGCAGGCGCTGAAGAAGGCGCAGGATATTCAGGATGCCGACCGCTCCCACCTGACAGTCGGGCTGCGGCAGCTGTTCGATTACAGCACCTTTTCCAGCATTCTGGCCGAGTTCCAGCACCAGTTTCCCAACGCCTGCGTGGACGTTGTGCCGCAGGACAACCGACGCCCGCTGGAACAGCTGCGCTCCGGGCAGCTGGATATCGGCTTCTTCTACGCCACCGAGCACTCCCGCGACCGGGACATCTCCTTTACGCCCCTGTTCTCGCTGGGGTACCATGTGCTGATGAACCCCAACTCTCCCCTTGCCGACCGGCGGGCGCTGCATCTGGCAGACCTGAAGGGGCAGAGCGTGGTGTCCTCCGGCGCGTTCGACAGCTTTCTGTCCGCCTGTCAGGGGCCGTCGCTGGAGCAGCTGGCGCAGGTGGGGGTGGATTGCAGCAAGATCACCCCCAGCTTTGAGGGTGCGCTGATCATGATCCAGATGGGCACTGCTATGTCCATTGTGCCCTGCCTGTCCACAGCGGTGATCCCGGGCATCGTCAAGGTGCCGCTGCTGGACTTTCCCCCGGTGACGGTGGAGATCGCCGCCATGCGCCACGCACCCCGGCTGGAGGTGCAGTCCTTTATCGAGATCGCCAAGCAGAGGTACGCCCATCACCCCGACCCGCTGCGGATGGAGGCGCTGATCTGACCCCCAGTTAAAAACAAAATGCCGGACAGTCTGCGGACTGCCCGGCATTTTACTTTTCTGCTTTTACTGATAATCGTGGTTGAGGAACAGGGCCTTGATGACCACCACCTCGTCGTATTCCTCCTGCTCCACCTGCACGTCTGCGTTCAGGCTCTTCAGGCGTGCCTTGACCGCATCCAGTGCCTCGGGCACGGTGACGGCGCGGCCCTCCTCCACGGCGTCCATCATCTGCTTGAGCACGATGGGGTGGGCATACCAGCTTGCCACCGGGAAAGCGCCGTGGGGGTAGTGCTTGACATACTCTGCCATGGCGGCTTCGGCCTTGTCTGCACGCTTCATGATGGCGTTGTTGTTATTGTGGGCGGTGGGCAGCATATTGTAGCTGGAAAACAGGAAGATGGCGGCAAAGCCGAACAGCGCAAAGTACACGCCGTAGCTGCCGGTGTGGCTGAACACCGAATACAGGCCGTAGGCTGCAGCCACAACGCCCAGCACAAAGATAGCCAGCGCCACATACCGGTACACCGGCTTGCTTTGCAGCTGCGCACGCTTGCGGCGCTCGGCGGCGCTCAACTCTGCGGAAAGTTCCGGCTTTGCGTCCAGATACTCCTTTGCCCGGCGCAGCACGGTAAGGCTGTGCTGCGCGTCCTCGGAAAGCTCCGGCAGCTTGCGAGCGGCCTTTTCGGCGGCCTTTTTCTCCAGCGCCTGCTCACCGGCGGCGCTCAGCAGATGCAGCTGCGGCTGCTCCTTGGCAAGCACCTCCAGCAGGGCGTCCACGTCCCGCTCGTCCTTGAAGTTGCACTGCTTCTGCTTGCCGCCGTCGTACTCCACCACAAGATAGGCCATGGAGGCAAACACGCCCTTGCCGGAAAAGCCGCCGGAGCTCATAGCCACCCGCTTGAACACCCGGGTGATGCTGCCGTAGGGCAGATAATAGCGGCGGTCGATGTAAAAGCTGTTCAGGTACAGCGCCTTTTTGCCTACGCCGCAGGGGCCGATCTTACGGCAGGCTTTTTTGTCTGCCTCCAACTCCTGCGGGTCAAGCTTTGCCATGCCCAGCTGTGCGGGTTTGAAAATCATGGGTAGTTCCCTTCTTTGCTATAAATTCTACGCCCCTATTTTCCCACGGGACGGAGGCAATTGCAAGCCTTGATTTTTAAAAAACAGCGCCCGCCGCTGTACGGTCAGGCAGCGGCGGGCGCAGGTTACTTACGGAAATATGGAGCCGTCAGTTCCTTATGCCTTGGAAGTAGAGTTCTTCTTGGTAGCATGGAGGAACAGAGCCAGCATTGCGATGGCAAAGACGATGCCGATGGGGTAAGCAACGGCGGTGTTGTAAGCCACCAGCTTGCCGTCCGCATAGGTGTTGATCATCTTGCCCAGGCACTCGGGAGCCAGCACGAAGTAGGTGCAGGACACAGCGCTCATGAAGGTAGCAGGCACGGCGGTGATCCAGAAGTTCTTCTTCTCCTTGAACAGGTACATGGAAGCAGCCCACAGGACGATCATAGCCAGCGTCTGGTTGGTCCAGCTGAAGTAACGCCAGATGACGGTGTAGTTGATGAAGCCCAGTGCGTTGCCGATGCCAAGGAAGGCACCAACGCCCAGCACGGGGATGCACAGCTTCAGGCGGTTTACGTAGCTGTCCTGATCGATCTTGAGCCAGTCGGACAGGGTCAGACGAGCGGAACGGAAGGCGGTATCACCAGAGGTGATGGGGCAGATAACGACACCGATCATAGCCAGTGCCACGCCAACCTTACCCATGGTCTTGAGGCAGACGTCGTAGATAGCGGCAGACTGACCGGCAGCCAGAGCCTCGGCCAGACCGACCATCTTGCCGTCGGTGATGGTGTACAGTGCGCAGCCGGCAGCCGCCCAGATCAGAGCGATGATGCCCTCGCTGACCATTGCACCGTAGAATACGAAGTGACCCTGCTTCTCACTCTTCATGCAGCGAGCCATCAGAGGCGACTGGGTGGAGTGGAAGCCAGAGATAGCACCACAGGCAACGGTGATGAACATGAAACTCCAGATAGGAGTGTTAGAGGGGTGCATATTGCTGAAGTTTGCCCAGATCTCGGGGATGGTGTAGGCGGGGTTGGTAAAGATACCAAAGATAACGCCCACAGCCATGATGATCAGGCAGATGCCGAACAGGGGGTAGATCTTACCGATGATGGCATCGATGGAGATAAAGGTTGCGATGAAGTAATACACCAGAATGATGATCAGCCAGAACAGGGTGGTGGTCACAACACCGGACATACCGCCGTTCTTGCACAGGGTAACGATCAGGCCTGCGGGGCCGACTGCGAACACGGTACCGACCATGATCAGCAGCACCACAGAGAACACACGCATGATGTTCTGCATCACAGGTCCAAGGTATCTGCCGGTGACCTCAGCGATGGATGCGCCATCGTTGCGTTCGCTCATCATACCGGAGAAGTAGTCATGCACGCCACCTGCAAAGATGGTGCCGAAGGTGATCCACAGGAACACCACGGGACCCCACAGAGCACCCTGCAGTGCACCAAAGATGGGGCCCAGACCTGCAATGTTCAGCAGCTGGACGAGGAACAGCTTCCACTGGGGCATCACAACGTAGTCAACGCCATCGTTGATGCGCACAGCAGGAGTTTCGCGGTCGTCCGGTCCGAACGTGTTGTCCACGATCTTACCATAGACAAAGTAGCCTACGATCAGAAGCGCCAGACACAGTAAGAAACTAATCATACCAGAAACCTCCTTTTGAATTTCAGCCGCCGACAGCTTATGCCATACTGCGGCTATGACCGATCTCTGGCTTCATGTTAACACCTTTTTCATAATTGTGTTAATATTTTTTAGGTATAGTTCCCATATCAAAAAGTATATGGCTGTTTTTTTATTTGTTTGCGCAAACTTTAATTTTGCGGCGCTGGCGCGTTTAAATTTGTTTTGTGGTTTCTCAAGTTCTTCCTCCCGGGAACGGTCAAAGCCGTGCCCGCCAAACTTTGCGCCGTCTTTTTGTGCACTTTGCTTAAACGTTTGCAATTTTCTCCCCAAAACGTGGGATTTTGGACGAAAAGCGCCCGTGAAAAAGGGCTGGCGAAACCCTCTCAGTCATCGCTGCGCGATGCCAGCTCCCCCGAAAGGGGGAGCTTTTCGCATGGCGGTAAAGTTTCCAGCTCAAGCACAAGGCTTCCGGTTTTGACTGAGGGAGTTCGTTCCCCGCCGCGCGACTGTTTCCGCAGGAAACAAGCGCGGCAGCTGCCGCTTGCCTTTACGACCCCACCCTGTGAAAATGGGCTGGCGGAGCGTCCGCAGACGCTCCGCCAGCCCGAAAATAAAAATAATTCTTCCGCTGCAACAACGACGACCGCCGCCAGCGGCGGAAACAGGGAGGAGTTGTTGGGGCAGCGGCCAGCAAGACGCGCGTGCCGCCCAAGGCACGATGCGGATGCTGGGTGCCGCAACCCGGAAGACGCGGCGCGCATTTCAAATCTTCTTCCACCCGCTGTCCTTGATGGTGGCATCCGCCTGCTTGTGCAGCAGCTGCACAAACAACTGCTCCTCCGGCTGCAAAGGCTCCCGCTCCGGGTACACCAGCACGTCCCGCATCTGCTGCTTCTGCGCCGGGCAATTATGCAGCGCCAGATGGTACTGCTCCAGCGCACGCTGCGGCATGGGGGACGACCACATATAGGCCGTGGGCAGGTTTTGCAGAATGGAGAACTGGCTGCACCGCTCGTACACATGGATGCGGCGGTTGGGGTTCACCTCCCAGCGGGAAACGGTGCTCTCCTCCCCGGGCAGATGGGTGTCGCCGTGCAGCACCTCGATGTAATCGTTCAGTTCGTCAAGGTTCTGCACCTGCCGCCGCGCCAGCGGGCTGTCCTGACTGGTGAGCAGCAGGTAGGAAAACTCCATGATAGGCTCCTGCCGCAGGCCGTGGCGCTGGCAGTAGCGCAGGTAATAGTCCTCGTCCTCGGCGGCGTAGCGCAGCAGCGCCATGTGGTAGCCCTGCCGCAGCACAAAATCCAAAGCTTCAATGGCGCCGCTTTCCCGGATATGCACCCGCAGCTGCTCGCTGCAGGCGGCCTGCTGCAAAAAATCCACCGCCGCATAGGAGGCGTAGGTGGCATGGGTCAGCACCACCCGCAGCTCGGCGCAGCTGCGCTGCTGGTGCGCCTCCTGCTTCAACTCGTCCACCTGCTGCAGTACCCGCTGCGCCTGCCGGATGAACCGTTTGCCCTGTTCGGTGGGGATCATGCCCGTGGAGGAGCGCTCAAAGATGCGCAACCCGTATTCCTCTTCCAAGTTCTTCAGTGCCTTGCTCACATTGGGCTGCGCCGCGTATAGCTGCTTTGCCGCCGCCGACACCGACCCCCATTTCATGATGGCTACCAGATACCGCAGTTCCGTAATATTCATGAACCCCTCCGCGTGGTTTGCAGTCGTAACAGTATTGTAACAATTTCTCCGCGCCGCTGTCAAGCGGGGGAGGCTTTTTGCCCTCAGCCGCCGGGCGGCGGGACGATTTGACGATTTAGAATGGCCGCCGCGTGCGCTTTGGCCATATTCAGCGGAAAAATATTTTAAATTTCGCGTTTGTCGCGGCCTGCGGGCCGCTCCAAACGCATTTTCACGGGAGGGGGTCGTGACGGTAAGCAGCTGCCGTTCATCTTTACGACCTCTCTGGTGAAAGGGTGTTCCAGAAACGCCCGCAGGCGTTTCTGGAACACAAATATAAAAATCCAATTCCGCTGATTATGCGCAGAGCGGAAGCGGAGCGCATTCCAAATCGTCCCTCTCCCCTTGCACCAAAGCCCCCGGGTGCTATATAATAAGGAAAAACGCAAAGGAGGGCCTGTACCATGCCGGAATACCGCGTGCTGCGCATTGACGAGCAGTTGTACGGCTGCGAGGAACTGCCCGCCGGGCAGCCGGTGCTGTGCGATGTGACCCTGACCGATGCCGCCGGAGTTGCCCGCATCCTGCCTTACCCGGACAAGGAACTGACCCGTCTGGGCATTGACGAAGGAGACACCGTCTGTCTGCTGCCGGACGGCACCCTGCACAAGCTGTAAGGAGTAATTTTATGCATAATATCTATTTCACCCGTCATGGCGAGACGGTATGGAACGTGGAAAATAAGATCTGCGGCATGACCGACAGCCCGCTGACCGCCCGCGGACAGCAGCAAGCGCAGCAGCTGGGCGAGCTTGTCCGGGACAGCGGCCTGCAGATCGACGAGATCTTGTACTCTCCCCTTTCCCGCGCCGCCGACACCGCAAAGGCCATTGCCGCCGCTACCGGTCTGCCCGCCCGCTGCGAGCCCCGCCTGCGGGAGCAGTGCTTTGGCAAATACGAGGGCACACCCCGGGACGGTGCGGAGTTCCGCATCTCCAAGACCCACTTTGCCGACCGCTATGACGGCGGCGAGAGCATGATGCAGCTGGCGCAGCGCATCTACAACCTGCTGGACGAATTGAAGGCCGACACCGGCAAGACCTATCTGCTGGTAGCACACAATGGCATCGCCCGGGTGGTGCACTCCTATTTTTACGATATGACCAACGAGGAATACGCCGCTGCGGGCATCAAAAACTGCCAGCTTGTGGAATATGCCTTTGAATAACCAAGAAAGCCGCCGGAGCCCCGGCGGCTTTCTTGGTATTACGCATCAACCATGACGGTACTGGAATTTCTGATCCTTTGTCACGAACATATACACGGTCACCGCCAGCGTAGCCAGTTCGGCGGCGGTGACAGCCAGCCACACGCCGTCAATGCCCCACAGGGCGGGCAGCAGGAGCAGCGCGGCCATCTGGAACAGAAACGTGCGCAGAAAAGAGATGAGTGCACTCGTCACACCGTCGCCCAGTGCCGTGAAGAAGGAGGATGCATAGATGTTGAAGCCCTTGATGAGGAAGCACAGCGCATACAGCCGGAACGCGCGGCTGGTCAGCGCCAGCAGCTGGACATCGTAGCCCACAAAGATGTGCGCCACATAGGGAATGATCCCCATGGACGCCGCTGTCATGCTCACAGACACCACGGCGATCAGGCGCAGGCTCTTTTGGTACAGGTTATGCACCTCGGCGTGGTTGCGCGCGCCGTAATGGAAGCTGACGATGGGCGCGCTGCCCACGGCATAGCCCACGAACACCGCCACGAACAGGAAGGCCGCGTACATGATGACACCGTAAGCCGCCACGCCGTTTTCGCCGGCAAGCCGCAGCAGCTGGAAGTTATACAGGATATTGACCAGCGACATGGAAAGGCTGGTCATCAGCTCGGAAGAGCCGTTGATGCAGGCATCCCACAGCACGCGGCCATAAAACTGCGTTCTGCACAGGTGCAGGCGGCTGGTGTTGTGATGGTCGATAAAGTAGAACACCGGCAGCACGCCGCCTACCAGCTGGCTGATCAGGGTGGCAAGAGCAGCACCCTCCACGCCCCAGTGCAGCATACCCACCATCACCACGTCCAGCACCATGTTGGTGCAGCCTGCACCTACGGTGAACCAGAAGCCCAGAAGCGGCTTTTCGGCGGTGACGAAAAAGCTTTGGAACAGATTCTGCAAAGCGAAGCCCGGCAGCGCCAGCATCAGGATGCGCCCGTAGCGCACGGCGTAGTCCAGCAGTTCTCCCTTTGCGCCCAGCAGCACGGCGATCGGCCGCAGAAACACAATGCCCAGCACGGCCAGCACACCGGCCGAGACGAGCGCTGCCCACATAAACATGGAAAAATAGCGGTCGGCTTTTTTCTGGTCGCCCTCGCCCAGCGTGATGCCTACGATGGCGCTGCCGCCGGTGCCCAGCATAAAGCCGACAGTGCCCAGCATCTGCGGCAGCGGCATGATGAGATTGATCGCCGCAAAGGCCGTTTTGCCCACAAAGTTGGAGACGCACAACCCGTCCACGATGCCGTAGATGGAGGTGAACAGCATGGTGCCGATGCAGGGCAGCACGAACCGCAGCAGGCGGGAATAGTTGAAATGATCGGACAATTGGATGGTTTTCTTGGGCATAGATCCTCCTTTTCTGAGATCCGTATATGCAAAAAGGCCGGATAAGAACCACCGCTCCGGTGCGTTCCCTTTTCTGCTGCGGCACTACGGCGCCCACAGCCTCCGGGAAACACGAACGATGACATCTTATCCGGCCCTTCAATTACGTTGAAACAGCCCTCCGATGAGCGAAAAACAGTATATCAAAGTTTATTTTTTATGTCAAGCCCAGTTTTGCATCATTCTGCTGCAAGGCGAAATTGCAGTTGCATGATGTTCTGCTGCGCAGAAATGAGGTTGCTACGCAATGAGGTTTGCGCTATGCGCAAAATGATGTGTGCTGACGCACATTAAGTACGGTCATCCGCACGGCTTCTGTTTTGCCGTTCTGCAGGATGCAATCAACAGCACACGCAGTTCTGCGCACTGCGCCCGAAGCTGTCGGAACTGCTGGTCAGGCAAATAACCGGTACGAAACAAAAGTTCCAGCCAATAATCAGTTTCGTTGGCTTCTTTCAGAGCAATTTCAAGTTTGGAAACAAAATCGTCCCGGCTTTGCGCATAATGCGCCTCACGGATATTTGCGCCGATGGATGTACCGGAACGTCCAATTTGGTTTGCCATAATGAATTCTTTTCTTGCGCGCAGCGTCTTTGTCAGTTCAATGATCTGCACTGCAAACTCCATAGAACGGTCTGCCAGTTTATCTTCCCGCATTGGTTTTCCTTTCTGCACACCCCGCAGGGCATATCATTTCCGGCACAGCCGGAACATCATTGCATAGCACATCATCTGCCGCAGGCAGACATCATTGCGCATGCAATGCGCACATCATTCCGCCGCAAGGCGGACAAAGGGTGCGATGGCGTTGGCATCGCCGTGGCGGACGATGGAGTAGGTGATATCGCAGTAGGGCTGGATGGCGGTGCTCTTTTCCACGGTGGAGATGAGCAGCACCTGCAATTGCAGGCGGCGGAACAGTTCCATCATGGGGCGGATGCGGTCGCTGGTCATCTTGCTGAAGGCTTCGTCCAGCAGCACCAGACGGATGCTGTTTTCGCTCTTCTGGTAAATTTGCAGAAGGCTGGCGCAGATGGCCACATAGAAGGGCGCCTGATTCTCGCCGCCGGAGGAATCGCGGCTGACGCGGGAAAGATACGCCTGCTGCCCGGTGACCTGATTGGTCACCTTGATATCGTAGTCCAGATAGGTGCGGTAGTCCACATAGTCCGAAAGGGTGGCACCGGCGGCGGTGCGTCCTTCCTGCCGGGCGCGGGTGTTCTCGTCCACGTCTGCCATGATCTTTTCCATCAGTTCGTCCACCTGACGCTCGTAGGCGGGGTCGGCGGTAGCGGCAAGGTTGTCCAGAGAATCGCCCTCGGTCATCTGCTGGTTGCCTTTATCCACGATGACCTGATAGAATGCCGCCAGCTGCGGGTCGCGGCTGGGCTCCAGTTCAAAGCGGTAGACCTCCTCGCCGTAGGTCAGCTGCTCCATGACCTTGTTCAGTTCCCGGAACTGCCGCCGGGCGTTGAAGATATCGTCCTTCATGCGGAACAGGATATCCTTGCGGAAGCGGTCCTTGCAGTCCCGCTGCGCCTGCTCCAGACGGGCGGCGTAGCGCTCCAAGTCGATGCGCACAAGGCTCTCGTGCTGGGCGCGGTACTGCTCCAGCCCGGCAAGCCCCAAGGGATAATCGCAGACATAGCGCTGATTGTAGGCCTTCTGCGCCGGTTCCAGCGTGCTGTTCAGGTAGACGGTCAGGGCATCGTCCAGCTTGGCCTGTGCCTTTTCGGCAGCCTGCGCGGCGGCGCGGGGAGATTTGTCCGGCCCGGTCAGCGCCTGCTGACGGCTGCGGGAGAGCGGCTCCACCAGCGGGTGGGCGGCAAAGAAGCTTTCTGCGGCCTGTGCGCTCTTTTCGGCGGTATCCACCGCCTTTTGCTGCTCCGCCTCGCAGGAGGAGATCTGTTTTTCGCACACGCGCAAATCGCCGCCGGTCTGCTCCACGGCAGTGCGGGCAGCCTCCCATGCGGCCTCGCGCACCTCTTCCTCTTTATACAGCTGCTGCAACAGGGGGTTCTCGCGGCACTCGGCCAGCTTTGCGGCCTGTGCGTCCACGGCTTCCCGGGCGGCGGTCAGGGCGGCGCGGGCGTCCCACAAAGCGGCAAGCTCTTCCAGCGCAGTGCCGCGCAAAAGGGTCTGGTACTGGCTATAGGCGGCTTTCAGGTTCTGCTCTGCCTGCGCGGCGGCGCGCACCTCCTCGGCAAGGGCATTCATCTCCCCTGCCAGTGCCCCGGCGCGGGCGCGGCGGGCTTCCAAGCCGATATAGCGCTGCGGGGTGCGCAGACGCTCCAAGCGGAAGGGGTGGTGGCGCAAAAGGTCCCGGGTGGCGCTGTCGGGGTAGTTTTCCAGCGTGTCGGGGGTATCGCAGCAGACGATGCGGCGCAGGATCGTGTCGGCGTACTGCGCGGCCAGCGGGTTTTCGCTGGTGACCTGTGCCGCCAGACTGTCGGCGGGAGCAGTGTCGGCGCGGCGGTTAGCCTTGCGCAGACCCGGGGTGTCCAGCAGGCTGATGGGACCCACCTTATCCTTCAGCGCCACAAAGGCGCTCTTTGCGGCGGCGTAGTGAGCGGGCGGCACAAGGATATCGAACCGGCGGTCACCCAGACAGGCTTCCACGCAGTCCTGCCAGCTTTCGTCCTCCACGTTCAGCAGTTCGCAGAAAATGCGGGCGTCCGGCTCCATGCCCCGGCTTTTCAGCTCAGCGTTCACGGCGTCCCGCACCCGGGTGGCGGCGTCGCCGTGGGGGTACACCCACTTGCCGCCGGACACGGCGTCCAGTTCGGCGCGCTTTTCGGTCTGCTGCCGCTGCAGGGCGGCGGTGTGCTGCCGGGCGGCAAAATAGGCTTCTTCCAGCGGCTTTTCCTGTGCGGTCAGCCAGTCGGTCAGGGCGGGCAGGGTGTCGGGGGTCAGGTCTGCCATCTTCTGTCCGGCGGCAAAGCCGCTGCGGCGCAGCACCGCCAGCAGGTTGCCGGTCTTTTCGGCAGCTTTTTCGGCGGTGTCGGCGCGGCGGGCGGCAGCATCCAGTGCGGTCTGCCGGTGCGCCAGTTCCTCGCTGAGGGCATCCAGTGCGCGGCCCTCGCCGCTGGCACCGGCGGCGCTGTGGGCGGTCAGGTAGGCGCGGCGGGCCTCCGCTTCGGCGGTCTTAGTCTCGGCGTAGCGGGTGCGCAGCGTTTCCTGCTGGCGGCGTCCGGCGTCCACCCGCTCCTGCCAGACAGCCTTTTCCCCGGCATCGGCAGCGGCGCGCGCCAGCAGGGCGGCGCCGCGGTTCACAAGGGCTTCGGTCTGCTTTTCGGTGGCTTCGCGGCCAAAACGAACGATCTCGTCCAGTGCGTCGGCGCGGGTCTGGGCTTCGGCCAGCACGGCGTGCAGGTTTTCCAGCTCCAAGCGGTCGCCCTGCAAGGCTTCCAGGTCCAGTTCCGGCTGGGGCAGGATGTACTGGTACAGAAACTCCCGGAAATTCGGGATCTCGTCCATGCTGGTGCCCATCTGGAACACCTCGTTGAACTTTTTGCCCAGCGGGCTGGCTGCGCGTCCAATGCCCAGTGCGCGGCAGATCCTATCCCGCGCTTCGCTGGGGCTGCGGGTATAGGAAAGCCGCCCCTCGGCGGGCTTGAAGTCCTCCTTGGCGCTGGGCGCACCGGTGCGCGGGTCGATAAAGGGCAGCTGTTCCAGCGTGATGCCGTCCTCCGAGATATACCACGTCTGGTCGCCGGGGTGCAGCTCCTGCATGGGGCCCTCGGACTCCACCCGCACCGCGATGACAAAGCTGGTGTGCTTGACGCTGTCCCAAAACTCTGCCCCGATATACGCCACGGTATGCCCCGGGCGGCGGTAGGCGTTCTCGCCGCGCTGCTTGGCGTGGACAGAGCCCTGCAGGGTGCGTCCGCTCTTTTTATTGCCCAGCGCATTGAAGTTGCGGTTGGTGGTCAGGCAGTAGCGGATGGCATCCAGAATGGTGGTCTTGCCCACGGCGTTTACGCCGATCATATAGGTCAGGCGGGCGCAGTCGAAGGTGGTATTTTCAAAGTTGTGCCAGTTGATAAGTTTCAGGCGCTTGAGTTCGATCATACTTCCACCTCCCCTGCTTCCGCGTCTGCGCCCTCCGGGCGCTCGTACAGGCCAAGCTCGGTGCGGGTGCGGGCGCTCTCGGCGGCGGCATCCGCAAGATCGGCATCCGGCAGCGCCAGCAGCACCGTGGGGAATACTTCAATGCGGCTGTCCAGCCCGGAGAGCCGTCCCACCGGACGCGCCAGATTGTACCGGCGCAGGGTGCGCATCAGCTTTTCCAGCGTTTGCTGATCCAGCTTGCGGGGCAGGTTCATCTTTTGCAATTCGGCCTGCACTTCCTCCACGGTCACCAGCACCTCGTCCGCGCTGGCGGCAAGGCTTTCCCGCTTTTGCAGGTACAAAAGCCGCAGCACCAGCAGCAGGATGCTTTCGTACTTGAGCAGCCGTGCCTGACTGCCCTCGTGCTCGTTGACCAGCGCCGCCGCCTGCATGGGCGCGGGGTACAAAAGCACCGCGTAGCCCAAGGGCTTGAACACCGCGCGCACCTCGTTGAGGTGATCCTGAATATACAGATATTTTGCCCGCTGTTCCTCTACGCAGCCCAGCACAAAGCAGTGGTTGAGCAGATAGTTTGCGGTCTCCTCCAGCAGATCAATGGTTGCCATCCGTGTTTACCTCCTTGCGGCGGGTCAGGACAAAATCCTGAAACCGGAAGCCGCCGCGCTCCACCCAGTTTCCGGTCAGGGTGATCTCATACTCCCGGTGCGGCGACTGGGAATAGGTGTGCAGGCCGATGATGCCTGTAAAGTCGTTTGGGTATTCCTCCACAAGGGTGGAGGCGTTCACCTGCCCGCGGGCTGCCAGTGCCTGCCGCGCCAGCAGCGCCACGTTTTCCTCGGTGACGGCAAGGCGGGCGTAATCCAGCAGCAGCTGCTGCTCCTGCCGCAGCCGGGCGGGGTCAAGGGGTTCGGTGCGCACCGGGGCAAGGGGCGCTTCGGTGCGGGGCGCGGCGGGGGGATACAGTGGCTTTGCGCCGAACACTGCCGCCGGGTACAGGTGCAGCCGCGCTGCCACCGGGCCGTCATCCGGCTCGAACAGCTGCTCCGGGCTGCGGATGTCCTCCGCATAGCGGCGCAGCAGGGCGGTGACGCTGCCCTGCGCCGAGCGGTCGCTCAGCAGCAAAAACTGTGCCCGCTGCACTGCCCGCTTGCGGTAGCGGATGTGGCTGGCGTCAATTTCCTTCATCAGGGTGCTCATCTCTTCCAGCGCGTCCCGCTGCTGCTGGATGAGGGCACGCACCCGGGGTGCCGCCTCGCCGGGGGCGCAGCGCTCCACCCGGGCGTAATCCAGCGCTAAGCGCGGCAGCTGGTTCTGCTCGCAGTCGTCCAGTTCTTCTTCCAGATAGGCACGGTAATTGAACAGGTTATCGCTGGTTTTAAAGCGGTGATACGCCGCCGCCACCACCTTTTCCTCGTACTGGTCGAACAGCTCCAGCACCTCCTGCGGGGTGCGGTTATGGGTCAGGCGGTCGATGTAATGCCCGATGGAGGCGTTGAGGGCGCGCAGAGACTTGTTCAGGGTCTCAAGGTCTGCCGCCACCTCCCGCAGCACATTCTCGTAGGGGCTTTTTTCCTGCCCGATGCTGCCCAGCAGCTGCCACGCCTTGTACAGCTTGCCGGTATAGGTGACCACCCGGGGGTTCAAGATCTCCTCCAGCGCGTCCAGCAGCGGGGTGACCTCCGGCATAAAAGCAAGGGTGGGCTCGGTCTCGTAGCTGCCGGGCTGCTCCTCCAGCCAGCCGGTGCGGCGCAGACGCAGCAGAAAGCCCACCGCCAGCGTGTGGGGGTCGCGGGTGGGCTGCTCGTCCTCATCGCCCGCGCCGTCGGCATCCAGCGCCAGCGGCTTTGCCAGCGCGGCAAAATAATCCTCGGCACGGGAGACGGCTTCGGCGCGGGAAATGCTGTAATCTGCCGTATGGCGGCACTCCTCCCAGAGCAGCAGCAAAAGCTCTGCATAAAACGCCCGGTTCGGCCCCGCCAGCGGGCGGAACAGCCGTGGGCTGACCAGTTCAAACAGCTGCATGGAAACGTCCTTTCTGTGTAAGTTCGATACCCTTTTATTGTACCACAGCGGGCGGGGTTTGTCACAAAAAGGCGAAAAAAAGCCCCGGAGGGCGGGGTTGGCTTGGCGAACTGCGTGCGCCCTCTCCGTCTGCTCACTACGTTCGCATCCACCTCTCCCAAAGGGAGAGGCAAGAGCACTGCCGGAAACTTTCTCATTACACCTAATACTTTAGTGCCAAACTTTACGGCTTGGCTCTCCCTTTGGGAGAGCTGGCGCGGGAGCGCCTGAGAGGGCAGAGCGCAAAAAGCCCCGGAGGGCGGGTGCTCTCCGGGGAAAGAAATGTGTAATTATTCTTTATTTATTTGCCCTTGTAGGCAGGATTCTTGACCTGAATTGCAATTGCAGCATAGCTGCCCTTTTCAGTGGTTCTGACAACAACGGCAACGTTCACCCAGTTCGTGTTGACCTTCAAATTATTGTTGGTATCCTTGATATTTCCAATTTGTTTGGTAATCAAAGAAATAAAATCTGCCACATAACCAGCAGTCTTATAATCCGACCATACGGTAACAGTCAGATACTCCTTCGTGGAGTCAAGACCGGTCTTAGTGTCGAATCCATCAATCTTACTGTCAAGGCGAAGATGACCAAAGGCCTTCGTATCTGCCTCAATTTTTGCATTCAGAAAATCCCTGGTCTCTATATACAGCTTGGAATCGTTGTTCTGAAGTTTACCCTCCTTGACCAGATTTGCAGCTTCAGGCTGGCTGCTGAGTCCCTTCAGGATCTCTTTTTCCTGCTCCTTCTCCGCAGAAGTGCCGCCGCCGGAACAGGCGGTGAGCATCACCATAGCCATTGCGCCTGCAAGCAGCAGAGCGACGATCTTTGACAGTTTCTTCATAGGGGTATCCCTCCAATCAGCGTTTTTGTGGTTATGTTTCTTTTTCTCGAAAGGCTTTCGCAACCATCGTTGCCTTTCTGCCCTGATTATATCCGACACCTGACGGTTTTGTCAATCGGAAATATCGCTAAACTTCCTGAAGCAGTTTCGTGAAAATGGATGAAAACAGGTCGAGTTTGTTGCGGTTCTGGTATATTCTGGAATCAATTCTGTCGACAGTCTACGAAATCTCCGTTTCCCTGCCCCGGCGGCGCGGTTTTGCCGGGTGCGGGAGCACTTAAATTTGGACATATGTTGTGTTAGCGGCGTTAACTCCCTCAGACGCGGCTTGTGCCGCGCCAGCTCCCTCTGGGAGGGAGCCAACCCTCTCAGTCAAAGCCTGACGGCTTTGCCAGCTCCCCCAAGGGGACGCCTTTTGGCAATGCCGCAAAGCTTCCCGCCACCGCTGAAGCCGTCCCCTTGAGGGCCGACTTCCCCCGGCCGGGGGAAGATGTCGCGCAGCGACAAAAGGGGGAGTGTGGCTTGGCGCGAAGCGGCAAGACGGAAGGGGTATTTCCCCATTATTTTGCCTTTTTACACATTTTCACCACGTTTTAGTGGTAAAATCATGTCCAGATTGAAACGAACTTGGAGGAAGTACCCATGCAACACTGTCCCGCCCGCGCGGCACAGCGGCTGGCGGCGGCAGTTCTGGCGCTGATTTTGCTGCTGTGCGCCTTTTTGCCCCGTGCCCACGCCGCTGAACTGAAGGAGAAAAACGGCATCCGGCTGCTCAGCTTTGACACCAGCCACATTCTTTCCATCGGCAACCAGACCTCCGGCAAGTGCAGCCTGTACGCGCTGCGCTACGCCCGCACCATTCTGGACGGCAAGGTGTGCTCCGGCAGCGGGATGTGGTCGAACGGCGCGGTGTGGTCCGCAGCGGGCTACACAGGGTACTCCGGCACCCGCGCCGAGTGCCTGAAAAAGCTATATAGCGAACTTTCTGCCGGGCGTCCGGTCATCGTGCACCTGAAAAATACCACGGTCAGCGGGGTAAAGCGCCACACAAACCGCACCTCTACTTATGAATACCACCTGACTTCCTCCGGCTGGAGCGAGGTGAACTACCCCCACATTGCCACCAGCAGCACCTACGGCCACTGGGTGTGCGTGGCGGGCATCTCCCCCACCGCCGACCCGGAAAACCTGACTGAGAGCGATTTCTACGCCCTCGATCCCGCCCGGGTGACCGCCAACGGCCGTCTTGCCGTCACCCGCCTGCTGGATCATACCCTGTGGATGGAAAACTCTCCCCTCAAGGTGCTGGGGTAAAAATATCATATGATAAAACAGAACGCCTGACACCGCAGTGTCAGGCGTTCTGTTTTTATTCCGTTCCTTAATATCCCTTCACCGAGAAGCCGCGCTCCCACGGGTCGGGCGGGATGTCCCTGCTGCGGATGCCGGTGATCTGGATATAGTCGCTTTTCTGGATCATGGCGAACAGAGAGATGAATTTGTCCGGGTCTCCCTGCACCTCCAGCGTCACGCTGCCGTCATCCTCGTTCTGCGCCCAGCCGGTCAGGCCGAGGGTCTGCGCGGCGTACCGCGCACGGTAGCGGAAGCCTACCCCCTGCACCTGCCCGGTGATGGTGTAGCGCCGCCGCTCTGTGCCTTCCGGCAGCGCGGGCGGGGTACGGTCTTTTTTGGAAAGAAAATCAAACACGGCGGTGTCCCCCTTCGGGGGAATGATGTACTGTGCTGCGCGCAGTATGATGTGCTTCGCAATGATGTTCCGGCTGCGCCGGAAATGATGCAGCCGCCTTCGGCGGCAATTGTGCCGCAAGGCACACATCATTTGCCCGCAGGGCAACATCATTTCCCGCAGGGAACATCATGCCGTGCCGCAGGCACGGTGCATCATTCCCTTACAGTTCCTGATAAGCGGTCATCAGGGCGGGGATGAACTGCTTTTTGCGGCTCACCACGCCCGGCAGCGTCCAGCTGGCATCGGCGGCGGGCTGGGTGTCGAAGCCATCCGTCAGCACCTCGGCGGCGTAGCGCCCGTTGCAGATGACCACGCTCTCCTCCTTGGGCACGTCGGTCAGCAGCATATAGATATCCTCCACGTTCTGCTTGTTGCGTGCTTCCTCGAGATAGGGCTTCAGCAGCGCCTCGGCGGCGGTCAAGTTCTTGCGGGTCATGTAGCTGCCCTGCGCCACGCCAAAGCGGATATCGCCGCACATGAACACCTTGAAGTCCTGCAAGAACACTTCCTCGGCGGTCTTGCCGTCCAGCTTTTCGCCGGCCTCAAACATCTCGTTGGCAAACTCGTTGATGTCCACGCCGGCGAGCTTTGCCAGACGCTTGGCAGCGTTCACGTCAACGGGGGTGCAGGTGGGGCTGCGGAACACCAGCGTATCCGACAGGATGGCGGCCAACAGCAGACCGGCGGTCTTTTGCGGGATGGTCACGCCGTTTTCATCGTACATCTGGGTGACGATGGTGGCGGTGCAGCCCACCGGCTGGTTGCGGAAGTACACCGGGCCGCTGGTCTCCAGACTGCCGATGCGGTGGTGGTCGATGATCTCCAGGATCTCGGCCTGATCGAAGCCCTCCACCGCCTGTGTGGCCTCGTTGTGGTCCACCAGAATGATGCGGCGCTTGCGCAGGTTGATGATGTTGCGGCGGCTGATCATACCGCAGTACTTGCCATCTGCATCCAGAATGGGGAAATACCGGTGGCGCACCTTTGCCATCACGCGGGTGACGTCTGCCACCGGGGTGACGAGGGTGAACTTCATGATATCGTCCCGGGTCATGTAATAGGAGATGGGCGCGCACTGGCTGATCAGCTTTGCCGCCGCGTAGGTATCGCAGGGGGCGCTCATGATGGCTACGCCGGTCTCGGCGGCGATATGCTGGATGGTGCGGCCCACCTTTGCGCCGTTGCAGATGATGATGAGAGAAGCTTCCTTCTCGATGGCGCAAAGCTGGCTTTCGTAGCGGTTGGTCAGGATGACGATATCACCCTTTTCCATGCTGCTTTCCAGCATTTCCGGGGTGGCTGTGCCGATGCGGATGTGGCCGGTGGTGCACTCTGCGTCCTCGCTGCCCACCACCATGGTGGCGCCCAGCGTTTCCAGAATATTGCGGTAGCTGGTGCGGCTCTTGGCAAGGATGCCGGTGTCGAACAGGTCCATGTTGGCGGTGGCGATATCCTTCACCGTGATGACGCCCTGCAATTCGTCCTCCTCGCTGGTCACGGGGAGGGTGTCGATCTTCTGGTCGCGCATGATCTCCCACGCCTTGCGCAGGCTGGTGGAGCCGGGGATGCCGGGTACCTGCCGGTAGTCCACGTCCCGGATCTTAGGGTTGACGTCGGTGCACATCCGGGGCGGCGTGACCCCAAACTTTTTCAGCACAAATTCTGTTTCCTGATTCATCTTGCCCGCACGCCGGGCTTCGCAGACCAGATCGCTGGTCTTGTTTTTCAGCTCTGCATAGGCAATGGCAGAGCAGATGGAGTCGGTGTCCGGGTTGCGATGTCCGATGACAACGACCTTATGCGCAGTTTGCTGCATACTGTACCCCCTTATGGGTCTTTACCTTATCATTTACCAAAGGCCGCACCCCTCTCCTGCACAGCGGGGCGGGCTGCAACCTTATTTTAACACAACTGTGCCCATGGGTAAAGGGCAACAAACAGCTTGACCTGACCGGTAAAATGCTTTAAGCTTATAGAAAATATTGCTGATACGGAGGAATCCCCATGAAAAAGCTTTCCCGCCTGCTGCTTGCCCTCGGCCTTGCGCTGTGCATAAGCCTTACCGCCTATGCCGAGGACGTGCCCGC
Organism: uncultured Faecalibacterium sp.; assembly: GCA_934503275.1. Classification (GTDB taxonomy): domain Bacteria; phylum Bacillota; class Clostridia; order Oscillospirales; family Ruminococcaceae; genus Faecalibacterium. The sequence goes on along the minus strand of CAKSVD010000025.1, from coordinate 1,223 downwards.
TGCCCAGCCCACAGCCAAGGAGCCCCGCACCCTGACCGCCCGCACCGGCACCGAGACCTCGCTGTGGAACGCCTACGCCTTCCTTGCCCAGCACGGCACGGCCTACCGCTTTGCTCCCTGCGCGGTGCAGACCCCGGCAGATGCCGCCGGTGCCGCTCCTGCCGAGGATGCTGTGGCGGTGCTGCGGCTTTACACCACCTATGTGGAAAAAGATGCGCCCCTGAACATCGACGGTCATGTGTTTCTTGCGGTAACCAACAACACTGATGCCGACCTTGTGGTGGGCGGGCTTTCCATTGCGCCGGGCACCAGCATTACCATGGGCACCCGGGGCAACAACCGGGAGCACGCCGGGCTGTGGTATAACATCGAAAGCTATAATACGCACTATCTCCCGGATTTTTATGTCAACCTGAACTGTATGCAGCTTTCCATGAACGCGGAGCAGCTGGCAACTGTAAACGCCGCCCTTGCCGCAGCGGACAAGTGGTCGGCATGGCACAACTGCGCTGCCTTTGGCGCGGCGGTGTGGAACACCGTGTGCACCGACAAGGTAGACCCCGGCACCCCGCCTACCCCGGCAAGCCTTGCCGCCAGCGTGCGCCGCTACAGCGATAAGTGCAACGCCGACCCGGCAGTGCCCTTTGATTACATCGTTTACTATGGCTACCCCGCCGTACCCAGCAAGGAATTTGCATAAGCAGGGGTTTTATTGTATACAACGCTTGCATTTCGACCGTATCCGCTGTATGATAAGAGCATTCGAACCGCTTTTTTGTCATTGCAACGGAGGGTCTCATGCAATCGTCCAAATTCACATCCACTCCCCTGTTTCCACGGCAGGCGCTGGTGGCGCTGCTGCTGCCGCTGATCGCAGAGCAGGCGTTAAGCGTGACCATTGGTCTGGCTGATACCTTAATGGTATCCTCGGTGGGCGAAGCCGCCGTGTCCGGCGTGAGCCTTGTGGACAGCTTCAACACCCTGATGATCCAGATCATGAGCGCACTGGCTACCGGCGGCGCGGTGGTCACCAGCCAGTACATCGGCCATCAGGAGCCGAAAAACGCCAAGGCGGCCGCGGCACAGATCCTGTTCGTGCTGTCCAGCTTCAGCGTGCTGGTGGCGGCGGTGGTCATCGGCGGGCGGCACGCCATCCTGCGGGGCATCTTCGGCTCCATTGATGCGGACGTGATGCACTACGCCGAGACCTATTTTCTGCTTTC
>CAKSVD010000024.1 GCA_934503275.1 uncultured Faecalibacterium sp. | reverse complement strand
GCCTGAGTGCGCTGCAGGTCCCCGCGCAGGAGCGCGAGCAGGTCATCGCTTTTGTGGCGGAGATCGATATGCTTGCCGAGGCGCGGAAGGTGGTAGATGCCGTGCTTGCATCGCTGTCCGTGCAGTTTGATCTGAAAGGATAACAAGGCTTGATGACAAGGAGGGAGTAACATGAAAAAATGGCTGATCCGGTGTTTGACGGTGCTGGCAATGGTGTGCCTGATACCGGGGATCGTGTTAAACGTTAAAGCGGCAGATTCTATCTATACGTACTGCTTCGTCTGTATGCAACAAAGAAACTATGAGATCCTCGGATATACAAAAGTTGATTCAACCAAGCATAGGATCCATATAAAATGCTCAGTCTGCGGCAGGAAGAACAGCATTGTTTATGGAGATCTTTCGGACCATACCGGCGGCACCGAAACGCCCACCTGCACCACAGGCAAAACCTGTGAAAAATGCGGCGCGGAATACGGCATTCTCGGTCACAAATGGAAAACTCCGGCGAACGCCTCCCTTGGCAACGGCACGCACCGCATCATTTGCTTGCGCTGCGGCTTAAATGGTACCGCAAGCTGTACCGGTGGCACAGCAACCTGCACCACCAAAGCGGTCTGTGAGGCGTGTGGTGGGAAATACGGCAAAAGAAACCTAAATAATCATGCTCTGGTGCATTATGATGCGCAAGCCCCCACCTGTACGAAACCCGGCTGGGACGCTTTCGACACCTGTCCCCGCTGCTACTATACCACTTTTCGAGCAATCCCCGCGCTAAAACATGATTTAGAGCAGCACGCAGCAAAAGCCCCTACCTGTACGGAAAAGGGTTGGAACGCCTACGAAACCTGCTCCCGTTGTGACTATACCACCTACGCGGAGCAGCCCGCACTGAACCATGATTTGAAGCAGCACGCAGCAAAAGCCCCCACCTGTACGGAAAAGGGCTGGGATGCTTACGAAACCTGCTCCCGCTGCGACCATACCACCTATGTGGAACGGCCTGCACAGCATGATCTGGAGCAGCACGCAGCAAAAGCCCCCACCTGCACGGGAATTGGCTGGGATGCTTACGAAACCTGCTCTCGTTGTGACTATACCACCTATGCAGAGCAGCCCGCACTGAACCATGATTTGGAGCAGCACGCAGCAAAAGCTGCCACCTGTACGGAACCCGGCTGTGATGCTTACGAAACCTGCTCTCGTTGTGACTATACCACCTATGTGGAGCGGCCCGCGCTGAAACATTATCTGAGGCAGCGCGTGATAAAAGCCCCCACCTGTACGGAAGAGGGCTGGGCTTACGAAAACTGCTACCGCTGCGACTATTTCGCCACTCCGTTGCTGCCCGCACTGAACCATGATTTGAAGCAGCACGCAGCAAAAGCCCCTACCTGTACGGAAAAGGGCTGGAACGCTTACGAAACCTGCTACCGCTGCGACTATAACACCTATCAGGAACTGCCCGCGCTGAATCATGATTTGGAGCAGCACGCAGCGCAAGCCCCCACCTGTACGGAAAAGGGGTGGAACGCCTACGAAACCTGCTCCCGCTGCGACTATACCACCCGCAAAGAGCTGCCCGCACTGAACCATGCTCTGGAGCAGCACGCAGCAAAAGCTCCTACCTGTACGGAACCCGGCTGGGATGCCTACGAAACCTGTTCCCGCTGCGACTATACCACCTATGTGGAGCGGCCCGCGCTGAACCATGCTCTGGTGCAGCACGACGCGCAAGCTCCCACCTGTACGGAAAAGGGCTGGAACGCCTACGATACCTGCAAAAACTGCGACTATACCACCTATGCAGAGCAGCCCGCGCTGAATCATGATTTGAAGCAGCACGCAGCAAAAGCCCCTACCTGTACGGGAATCGGCTGGAACGCTTACGAAACCTGCTCCCGTTGTGACTATACCACCTATGCAGAGCAGCCCGCGCTGAACCATGATTTGAAGCAGCACGCAGCAAAAGCCCCTAACTGTACGGAAAAGGGGTGGAACGCCTACGATACCTGCTCCCGTTGTGACTATACCACCTATACAGAGCTGCCCGCGCTGAACCATGATTTGAAGCAGCACGCAGCAAAAGCCCCCACCTGTACGGAAAAGGGTTGGAATGCCTACGATACCTGCTCCCGTTGTGACCATACCACCTATACAGAGCAGCCCGCGCTGAACCACGATTATCAGGCTGTTACCGTAGAGCCTACCTGTGAAGCAGACGGCTATACTGTTTTTACCTGCTCCCGCTGCAAGGATAGCTACACCGCAGACCCGACCGATAAGCTGGGGCACCAGTTCGGTGCATGGTCCCCGAATGGAACCGGCTCTCAGAGCGCCGATTGTCTGCGGCAGGGCTGCGCGCACACTGGCAGCACCGATTGCCGGAAGTTCAATTTCCGCACTGCGGAAGGCGAAACGCTGATCTTCTGCCCCGTGTGCGGGCAGGTAGAAAACGCCGCACAGCTGGAAAAGATCGAAGCAGCAACGGCGTGGGCTGCCAGCGGCAGCCTTTCTGCGGAGGATGTGACCGCACGGACGAATGGGAAATACCTGAGTGTGGCATTTGAGACCGCGGGCAGCCTGACGCAGCCCACCGGCCGGGTAAAGCTTGCGCTGCCCGCCGGACTGCTGGAAGGCAAAAAGCTTGTGCGCATTGCCCCGGACGGCACACAGGCCGAGCTGCCGTTTGAAACAGAGCGCGGCAAACTCATCTTTACGCTGGATTTTGCAAACAGCGAGCTGCCCGTAATGCTCTTCCGGCTGGTACCCCAGCCCACCGCCCTCTGAACGCTTTTACAGCGCGCAAACGATAAACCATAAAATGCCCGCCCACCGTGGTTTCCCACAGGTGGGCGGGCATTTTCTATTGCAGAGCAGCCAGTCCAGCTCTGCCCGCTGTGCCGGGGTGTTGCCCGATCAATTTTAATGGAATCTTTATACTTCTACAATTTTCTTTACGGCTCCTTTATTTATTCCATGCTAATCTTTATGCACACGGATAGGTAAAGGAGCTTTTATGATTCAATATCCTCATTACAGGCGGCATCGTTTTTCTTCTTTTCAGGTCATTATTGCAGGGTTTGCGGCAGTTGATCTGGTGGGCGCATTGCTTCTGATGCTCCCGATCGCTGCACAGCAGCGGTGCGTCACACCGTTCCACGAGGCACTGTTTACTTCCACTTCTGCCCTTTGCGTGACCGGGCTTGTGGTTCAGGATACCGGCAGCTACTGGTCAGCATTCGGGCAGAGCGTGATTCTTCTTCTGATCCAGATCGGAGGACTGGGCGTCATTACAGTAGGTGCTGCCTTTGCGCTGCTTTCCGGGCGAAAGATCTCCCTCAAGCAGCGCAGCACGATGCAGGAAGCTACGGCTGCCCCGCAGATGGGCGGCATCGTGCGGCTGACAGGCTTTATTCTGCGGATCACCGCCCTGTTTGAATTGGCCGGTGCTGCACTGCTGCTGCCGACATTTTGCGCCGATTATGGTTTGCGCGGGATCTGGTATGCACTGTTTCATTCCATTTCGGCGTTCTGCAATGCCGGTTTTGACCTGCTGGGAACAGAGGGGGCAAAATTTGTTTCGCTGACACGGTATGCAGGTGACCCATTGCTTACCACAGTGATCGCGGCCCTGATCGTCTTTGGCGGCCTTGGCTTTCTGACATGGGAGGACATTTGTACATATCGCCTTGATTTTCACCGTTACCGGATGCAGAGCAAGGTGATCCTTGTCACAACGGCGTTTCTTCTGGTACTGCCGACGCTGTACTTTTATTGCTTCGAGTTCACGGCAGGCTCTGCCCGGCAGCGCATTTTATTGTCGATGTTCCAATCCGTTACCCCTCGTACTGCCGGCTTTAACACCGCTGATCTTGCTGCGATGGGCAGCACTTCACAGGCATTGATGGTGGTTCTGATGCTGTTGGGCGGTTCGCCCGGCTCTACGGCAGGCGGCATGAAAACCACAACATTTGCCGTTCTGCTGGCCAATATGTGGGCGACCTTCCGCCGCAGAGAAGATGCCGAATTTTTCGGGCGGCGCATAGATGGTTCCGCGGTCAAGAATGCTGCCACGATCGCAGGGATGTATTTGACGCTGTTCTTCCTCGGAGCCTTTGTCATTGCTACGGCAGAGCAGCTGCCGATGTCGGTCTGTTTGTATGAGACTGCTTCGGCTGTGGCAACGGTGGGTCTGACATTGGGCATCACGCCGCAGTTGGGCATCCTTTCGCAGGGGGTGCTGATCGCACTGATGTTTTTGGGACGTGTTGGCGGATTGACGTTGATCTATGCGGCATTTGGCAGCAGCCCTGCCCACTCTCGTCTGCCGCAGGAGAAAATTGCAATCGGATAAAGGAGACAAGTATGAAATCGATTCTTTTGATCGGGCTTGGCCGTTTTGGCCGCCATATTGCGCAGGAACTGAATGAGCTGGGTCATCAGGTCATGGCGATCGACAGCAACGAAGACCGTGTGAACGCCGTGCTTTCCTATGTGACGAATGCACAGATCGGTGACAGCACCAGCGAATACTTTCTGCGCTCCCTTGGTGTTGGCAATTTTGATGTGTGCATCGTAACGATCGGCGGCAATTTTCAGAGTTCGTTGGAAACAACATCGCTGCTCAAAGAGTTGGGGGCAAAGCTTGTGGTCTCTCGTGCAGAGCGGGATGTGCAAGCCAAGTTTCTGCTGCGCAACGGTGCGGATGAAGTGGTCTACCCGGAAAAGCAGCTGGCAAAGTGGGCAGCGATCCGATACAGCTCCGAACACATTCTGGATTATATCGAGCTGCAGGACGACCACGCCATCATGGAAGTGACCATTCCGCCGGAATGGATGGATCGCACGATCGGCGAGATCAATATCCGAAAAAAGTATAACATCAATATTCTTGCGCTGAAAAAAGACGGAAAGCTCGATATGAACATCACGCCGGATACGCAGCTGTGCCGGGATGAAAGTATGCTGGTTTTGGGAAAATACGCATCGATCCAGAAGTGTTTCCGGCTCTAAAAAGATAGGACGGATCATATGGATGTCGCTTTGTTATTGATGGTTCTTGGAGTCATGTTGAGTGGTTTTTGGGCAGCAGATGCGCTGGATCACATACGACAGGAGATCCTTCGACAGGAAGGAAAAAGACGCGGCTGGTGGTCGTGACCATCAAATTGTGCTATACTGTGGGCAAGGCAGGTGATCTTTATGAATCAGAACGACCCACCCACTGAACATATTCTGGCGTGTCTGTCGTCCTCTCCCTCCAATGCAAAGATCGTGCGGACGGCAGCAACGATGGCAAAGGCGTTTGGAGGGACCTTTACAGCTCTGTATGTCCGGACGCCTGATTCGGATCAGATGGGAAAAGAAGATCGTCGGCGTTTGCAGCAGCACATTCGTATGGCAGAGCAGGCAGGTGCCGACATTTCTACGATCTACGGGGATGACATTCCGCAGCAGATCGCAGAGTTTGCCCGCATCTCCGGCATTACAAAAATCGTGCTGGGGCGCTCCAGCGTACATCGCCGCCATTTCTGGAGTGGACCGTCACTGACTGAAAAATTGACGCTGACTGCACCCAATCTGGATATTTATATCATCCCGGATGCTTCTGCAGAGAACGGCTACGGTTCAGGACGGAAGCTGTTCACCCGTCCGCTTCTGCCTTCTGTCCGTGATCTGCTGATCACCGCAGGCATCCTGAGCTGCATCACGCTCATCGGCTTCTTTTTCTTGCAACTGGACTTTGCACGCTATAATATTATTATGCTCTATATGCTGGGGGTGCTGTTCACCGCATTGTGTACCAGCGGCTACACCTGCGGTGTGCTGGGGTCCATTGCCAGTGTAGCATTGTACAATTTCTTTATGACCGAGCCATACCTGACATTCCATGCGTATGATCCCGGTTATCAGGTTACATTTGCCCTGATGCTGACCTCTGCAATCATTACCTGCGCCCTGACAACGCGGCTGAAGGATCATGCAAAAATGTCTGCGCAGGCAGCGTTCCGTACAAAAATACTGTTTGATACAAATCAGCTTTTACAGAGAGCAAAAAGCGAGGAAGAAATCCTCTCTCAGACAGCGTCCCAGTTGATGAAGCTGCTGAACCGGAGCCTGATCGTTTACCCGGAACAAAACGGAGATCTTGGGTCAGAACAGGTTTTTGAGATTGATGGGGAAGTGCCGTGTAACATCTTTTCTGCACCGGAAGAACGGGATGCAGCAAACTGGACGTTTGCCAACAAAAAGCGTTCCGGCGCAGGCACGGATAGCTACCCGGATGCAAAGGGGCTTTATCTTGCACTTCGGACCGGAGGCGGCGTGTTTGGAGTGATCGGGATCGATCTGTCCGAAAAACCGCTGGATGCCTTTGAAAACAGTGTGCTGCTTTCCATTCTGGGCGAAGGCGCGCTGGCCATCGAAAACCGCAGAAACGCACTGGAAAAAGAGCAGGCAACCGTGCAGGCAAGAAATGAAGAGCTGCGGGCAAACCTGCTGCGCACGATCTCCCATGACCTGCGCACCCCGCTGACCTCCATTTCCGGCAATGCCAGCAATCTGCTTTCCAACGGAGAAACGCTGGATACAGAGACCCGGAACAAGATCTGCACCGATATTTTTGACGATGCGCAATGGCTGATCGGTCTGGTGGAAAATCTGCTTTCCATCACCCGCATTGAAGATGGGCGGATGAATCTGCAGATCTCGCCGCAGCTGATGGACGAAATGATCGAAGAAGCACTGCATCATGTCAACCGGAAAAGCTGCGAACACACCATCACAACACAGTATGGGGACGAGATCCTCCTGGTCAATGTGGATGCACGGCTGATCATGCAGGTCGTTGTCAATCTGGTGGATAACGCCATCAAATACACCCCCGTGGGCTCGGTCATTCAGATTTCGGCTTACCGGAAAGACCATCAGGTCGTAGTGGAAGTTGCAGATAACGGTCCCGGCATTCCGGATCGCGCAAAAGCACAGGTGTTCGAGATGTTTTATACCGGGCAGAGCCGCATCGCAGACAGCCACCGCAGCCTTGGACTGGGCTTGCCCCTCTGCCAAGCGATCCTGACGGCTCACGGCGGAACATTGACCCTGCGTGACAACATTCCCAATGGCAGTGTCTTTTCCTTTGCATTGCCGCAAAGCGAGGTGAACATTCATGAATAAGCCGTCCATTCTGGTCGTAGAGGATGATGTTCCTGTACGGTGTCTGATCACAACGACCCTGAAAACCCACGGCTATAAATATCTGACTGCTTCCAATGGGGAAACGGCGATCATGATGACTACCAGCCACAATCCGGACATCATGCTGCTGGATCTTGGGCTGCCCGATATAGACGGCATCGAGGTCATCCGCAGCGTCCGCACATGGTCGAACCTGCCCATCATCGTCCTGAGTGCCCGGAGCGAAGATTCTGATAAGATCGAGGCACTGGACAATGGCGCAGACGATTATCTGACAAAGCCGTTTTCCGTGGATGAGCTGCTGGCAAGACTGCGTGTAACGCAGCGCCGATTGAATCTGCTGGCTTCTGACGGCATAAATAGTCCGGTTTTTGTCAATGGTCCTTTGAAGATCGACTTCTCGGCAGGCTGTGTCTGGCTGAGCGAGAATGAATTGCATTTGACCCCCATCGAGTACAAGCTGCTGTGTGTGCTGGCGCATAATGTGGGCAAAGTGCTGACGCATACCTCCCTCACGCAGAAAGTATGGGGCAGTACGCAGGAAAATGACATTGCTTCCTTGCGAGTTTACATGGCATCCCTGCGCAAAAAATTGGAACGATACCCGGATGCGCCGCATCTGATCCAGACCCATGTTGGTGTCGGATACCGGATGCTGCGCGCAGAAAATGATGAAGCATAGTAAGGCAAAAGCACCCCGGAAGCGCCGCAGCGCTTCCGGGGTGCTTTGTCATGCTTTGGTTCTGTCCGGGGCTCAGCCCTTGCAGCCCTGCTCCTCCCAGTCGCCGAAGTCCTTGGCATCAGCGATCTTGGTGGCATCGAACTTGCCGCTCTCGTCCTTGGGGGCAACGGCGGGGCCGGCCTCCACGGGGTTGGCGTTCGGGGCTTCGGGGTCGTACACCGGGCGCTCGGCGGCGGTCTCCGGCTGGGTCTGGGGCGCGTTCTCAGCAGGGGCAGGGGCGGGTGCTTCCTGTGCGGCTTCCTCAGCGGCAGCGTCGGCAGCCTTTGCCTCTTCCTTGGCCTCGGCCTCTGCGTAGGCCTCGGCGGTCTTTTCGGCCTCCTCGGCGTCCTTTTCGGCTTCCTCCGGGAACTCGACCTCCTCCACATGGAGCGGGTCTTTCTGGTTCAGGATCTTGTCCAGCACCACGATGGCAGCGCCAGTGACGGCCACGGCAGCAGCCGTGCCAAGAATACGGAACAGAGTTTTCATACCAGAACCTCCTTGTTATAAAGAAACGTTAAGAGAACGTTACAACCTCTTCCAGAGGCTTTTCGGCGGGCTCCACCGATACGGCGGTCAGCACCGGGCCCTTGCCCCGGTAGATGTTGTGGAACTTGTAGCCCACCTTGGCGGTCACCCGCACCCATGCGCGCTGCTCCAGCGCCTTGTAGCCATCGTAGCTGCAGGGGAAGCCCACAAACTGGATGTCCTGCACGCAGCAGGTCATGGCAAAGCGGCCGGGCACAAAGCTGTTTTTGCCGGCGCGGTTGGTCTGGCAGACCTGTGCCAGAAAGCGCACCGTCTTGCCGGTGTACTTCTGGGGCTCGTCCTGACAGTCCATGTACCAGATGCCGAAATCGTCATCCGGGATGTCGATGGGATCGGCGTTGATATCAAAGGGCAGCGGGTCGGGGATATCATCATAGGCTACGCTGCCGTCCTTGAACTCGTAGGCGATATCGCACTTGCGGGAAGCCTGCCGCACCAGCTTGTGCAGCTCCTGCCGGGCGTCATCGTTATTCACGGCCTCGGCGCGGTTGAACACGATCAGCTCGCTGCGGGCGATCTTGTCCAGCATCAGGCTGCGCATGGAGTTGTCGCGGGCGTAGGTCAGGGCGGTGGTGCCGTCGGCGGTGGCGATGCACTGGTACACCAGCCAGTTTTCGGGCAGCGCCTCGGCCAAGTCCTGCAGCAGCCACATGCCGTTGTACTCGATGACCACGCGGCCTGCGTCCGCTTCCTTGCCCAGCTTTGCAAGGTTCTGGGGGTTCAGTTCGGACTTATCCTCCAGCACCTTCACGGTCACGCCGGGAAAGGCGAACTTCTTCTCGTTGTATTCCTCTTCGCCCTCCTCGCAGACCAGCAGCAGGGTCTTGTCGCCGGAGTCGAAATTGGGGTCTTCAAAGGTCTCCTGAATAAACTTGGTCTTGCCGCTTTCCAGAAAGCCCACAAACAGGTAGACCGGGATCTCTTTTGCCATAATAAATGGTTGCTCCTTTTATCAATGATAGGCGCCCCCCTTGGGGGGGGGAGCCGGCAATGCCGTCAGGCATTGACTGAAGGGGTCAGCAGCCGAACAGCTGGGCGATGGCGGTCTCGTTCAGCTTGGAGCCGATGACCACCAGCTTGCCACCCACGTCTGCGCTGCGGCTGCGCACTTCCCACTCGCCGGGCACATAGTCGAACTCCAGCCAGCCGTCTGCGCCGCCGTCCACGATGCCCTTGCTGCGCAGGATCATGCCGTAATTGCCGGTATCCAGCTCGGTGAGGGCGTGCTCCACCTCGGCCTTGGTGAACTTGCGGGCAGTCTCCACGCCCCAGCTGGTGAACACTTCATCGGCGTGGTGGTCGTGATGATGATGACCGCAGCAGCAATGACCGTCATGGTCGTGATGATGCTCGTGCTCCTCGTGGTCATGCTCGTCATGGTCATGGTGATGCTCATGCTCGTCATCATCCTCGTCATGGTCATGATCGTGGTGGTGGCCGCAGCAGCAATGGTCATCGTGGTCATGCTCGTCGTGGTCGTGGTGATGATGCTCGTGCTCCTCCTCGTCATCCTCGTCATCATCATGGTCATGATGATGGCCGCAGCTGCACACACCGTTCTCATCGTAGTGATGATGGTGATGCTCGTGCTCTTCTTCCTCGTCCTCGTGGGCGTGCTCCTCGTTTGCCTTGGCAGCCATGGCGATCAGCTCGGCCTTGAAGTCATCCTTGGTGGACATGGCCTTCAGGATCTGCTCACCGGTCAGGTGATCCCATGCGGTGGTCACGATGGTGGCGGTGGGGTTCTTTTCCCGCAGCATTGCCACGGCAGCGGCGATCTTTTCCTCGCTGGCGGTCTGGGTGCGGCTGAGCAGGATGCAGCTTGCGTGGCTGATCTGATCATCGTAGAACTCGCCGAAGTTCTTCATATACATCTTGACCTTGTTCACATCGGCCACGGTGACAAAGCTGTTCAGCTGCACGTCCAGATGCTCGGCCACGCCCTCCACGGCGCGGGTCACATCGCTCAGCTTGCCAACGCCCGAGGGCTCGATGACGATGCGGTCGGGGTGGTACTGCTCCACCACCTGCTGCAGAGCGGTGCGGAAATCGCCCACCAGAGAGCAGCAGATGCAGCCGGCGTTCAGCTCGTTGATCTGGATGCCGCTTTCCTTCAAAAAGCCGCCGTCAATGCCGATCTCGCCGAACTCGTTCTCGATCAGCACCACCTGCTGGCCTGCAAAGGCCTCGGTGATCAGCTTTTTGATCAGAGTGGTTTTGCCGGCGCCAAGGAAGCCGGAGAAGATATCAATTTTAGTCATGATCCAAATGCCTCTTTCTTTTTATCGCAATATTCGCAGTTGTTAGCGCAAAGGGCCGCAGAGTGCTGACCCAAAAATACTACACCTCTATTATAACAACCCTGTCAATGGAAAACCGCCCTTTTTCAAGAAAAAATTGTAACTTTTTTTGCTCTCGCCTCCTGCATTGCATTCTTCCCCGCAGAATGATACAATAGCAGCAGCAAACCATCGCCGCCGGACGTTTTTCCGGCAAATGACAGAAAGAGGGCTTTTGTTATGAGTATGAACACGGTTCCCGAGCGTTTGGCCGCGCTGCGTGCCGCTATGAAGGCAAACGGCGTGGACGTCTATCTGATCCCGGTGGGCGATCCGCATTCCAGCGAGTATCTGCCCGACCACTACACCTCCCTGACCTACTTCTCTGGTTTCCACGGCGAAAACTCCAACTTTGTGGTCACCATGACCGAGAGCGCCGTTTGGGCAGACGGCCGGTACTTTGTGCAGGCAGAAAAGGAGATCGCCGGTACCGAGATCCAGCTGATGCGCATGGGCGAGCCGGGCGTGCCCACCGCCGAGGAATACTGCGGCAAGGTGCTGCCCGAGGGCGGCACGCTGGGTCTGTGCGGCCTGACCGCCAACTGTGCACTGGTCAATAACCTGAAAAAGGAACTGGAGCCCAAGCACGGCAGCATCAAGACCCTGTTCTTGGAGGATGAGCTGTGGGTGGAGGGCCGCCCTGCCCGCCCGGCTACCCCGGCATGGATCCTGCCCAAGGAGTACGCAGGCTTCTCCCCGGCGGAAAAGCTGGAGCAGCTGCGCGGCAAGCTGAAGGAGCAGGGCTGCACCGCCCAGCTGGTGGGCAAGCTGGATAATCTGGCTTGGCTTTTGAACCTGCGCGCCATGGATATCGAGTGCACCCCCTACGCCATGGCCTACTGCTATGTTACCCCGGATCGCGCCGTGCTGTTCATTGATCAGGCGCGGGTCACCCCGGAGGCCAAGGCAGAACTGGAGGCCAACGGCGTGACGCTGGCCGACTACGACAGCATTCTGGACGGGATGGCCGCCGAGACCGAGCCCCAGACCGTGCTGGCCGAGAGCGCTACCGTGAACTACGCCGTGTATCAGGTGCTGGAAAACAACCCCGCACTGACCGTAAAGGACGCCGCCGATCCGTTGCTTGCCATGAAGGGCGTGAAGAACGAGGTGGAACTGGCACACCTGCGCGAGACCCATCTGCGGGATGCCGTTGCCATGGTGCGGTTCCAGATCGAACTGGAGAACCGTCTGGCTTCCGGCGAAGAACTGACCGAGTTGACCGTGGACGAGATCCTGCACAAGTACCGCAGCGCAGATGATAAGTTCCTTGTGGAAAGCTTTGGCACCATTGCAGCCTACGGCGGCAACGCAGCCATGATGCACTACCACGCCACCCCGGAGGATCACGCCGTTCTGCAGCGCAAGGGCTTTTTGCTGGTGGACAGCGGCGCTACCTATCTGGACGGCACCACCGACATCACCCGCACCTACCCGCTGGGCGAACTGACCGAGGACGAGCGGCTGTTCTATACCTGGACCTTGCAGTGCCACATCGACATTGCCAAGGCCGTCTGGCTGGATTACTGCGACTGCCACATGCTGGACACCATCGCCCGCGAGCCGCTGTGGCGTCACCTCATCAACTACCGCTGCGGCACCGGCCACAGCGTCAGCTTTGTGGGCAACGTCCATGAGGGCCCCCACGCTTTGAACGGCCGCAACACCACCCTGATGCGCCCGGGTATGATCGTCACCGACGAGCCCGGCGTGTACGAGGCCGGCGAGGTGGGCATCCGCATCGAGAACGAGATCGAGTGCTACCACAAGGCCGACAACCAGTACGGCACCTTCCTTGCCTTCCGTCCCATCACCTTTGTGCCCATTGCCACCTCTCCCATCGTGCCCGGCGTGCTGGACAAGGAGCAGGTCGCCTGGCTGAACGATTACCACCGCAAGGTGTTCGAGCAGCTGGCACCCCGCCTGACCGAGGACGAGCGCGCATGGCTGGCTGAGAAGTGCGCCGCCATCGGCTGCTGAGGATAAACCCTCTCAGGCGCTGACGCGCCAGCTCCCCCGAAAGGGGGAGCTTTTATGAACCTTCCGATCAGTGCAAATAAAGCTCCCCCCCTTGGGGGAGCTGGCATCGCGCAGCGATGACTGAGAGGGTTCGGCGCGTACGCGGAGGCCATTCCAAATCGTCTGCCCTGCAAAGGAAACCGAACCATGATCTTTCACATTGCGATCTGCAGCCCGGACGTGGCGCTGCGCAGCAGGCTGGAGCACCAGTGCATGGAGTTCTTCGCCCGGCGGGAGGACGCCTGCATCGTGGAGCAGCTGCAAAGCCCGGAGACGCTTTTGCAGCAGGATGCCGCCGGGCTGCGGTACGAGTTGTACCTTATTGAACTTGCGGCGGTAGCCCGGCCCGAAGGCCTTACGGCGGCGGCAGAACTGCGCCGCCGGGGCCGCCGCGCGCCGCTGGCCTTTGTGGCACGCACCCCGGCCCACGCCTACAGCGCCTACCGGGTGGACGCCATGCAGTATCTGCTGCAGCCGGTGCACCAGACGGAGGTCTCGGCCCTGCTCAAGCGGGCGGTGGAGCCGGAATACGGCCCCACCCTTACTGTGACCACCGCAGACGGCGTGCGGGCGCTGGCCTATGCCGAACTTGAATATCTGGAATGCACCCATCATATCGTGCACTTCCACCTGACCACCGGGGAGGATGTGGCCTCCCTCTCGCTGCGGGTGCCCTTTTCTGCGGTGGCGCAGCCGCTGCTTGCGGACGGTCGCTTTGTGCAGCCGCACCGCTCCTATGTGGTCAATCTGGAGGCGGTGCAGCTGCTGGCACCCGGCGAGGTACGGATGCGCAGCGGGGCACGCATTCCCATCCCCCGCGGGCGGGAAGCCGCCGTCCGGGAGGCCTTCTGCGCCCGGGTAGGGTAAAAAGTAAAAAGTCGCCGCACATTCGTGCGGCGACTTTTTGCTTTAAAGCGGAAAGTTTATTTTAAATTTCGGAATACCGGAGCGTCTGCGGACGCTCCGGTATTCCATTTTCACGGGAACGACCGTAAAGACAAGCGGCTTTTGCTTGACGATTTATTCTTCCTTATGCCGGGGCTTTTTGCGGCGGGCGTGCTTTTTGAGCTTGCGGCGGGGCTTTTTGCGGGAGGGCTCGGGCTGGACAGAGGCATCGTTCAGGCGGGACATCGCCTCCAGCAAAGCGCCCTGCAGGCTGTCCGAGGGTACCCCGCTCTCCGAAAAGGCGAACAGGAATTTGTAGATCTGGGGCTGCAGTTCCTCGTATAGCCCAAGGCGGGTGTACACGTTCTTGAACAGCTGAAAGACCTGTGTTTTGTTCTCCACAAGCCCGCGCAGATCGATCTGGGTATGGCAGATGCTTTTGGGGTTTTGGATATAATGATACCCGGCTTCGGGGATGGAAACGAACACCTTCGCGTGCTCAAGGTACCCCATGTTGAAGATCAGATCCTCGGCCAAGTGCACATCGGGCGCAAAGCCCAGCTGGTTCTGTGCAATGATCTCCCGGCGGTAGAGCTTGTTCCACAGCACGCCGTAGTAAAAGGAGGCGGGCTGCTGCATCAGGCGGCGGGCGTAGTCCTCCCGGCTGTAAACGCCCTGCGGCAGAAAGCCGTACTTGTGCACCTCGGTCTTGGGCGCTTCCGGCTCGATGCCCAGCGAGGTCTGCAGCGTTTCCAGCGCGTGCCCGGTCTTGCTGGAGTTGGAGGGGATCACCATCCAGTACGGGGCGATCACAAGGTCGGCGCTGTGCTGCAAGGCGGCCTGCACAAGGTTCTGGGTGTAATCGGGGTCCAGAAGGTCATCGCTGTCCGCAAACTGGATATAGTCTCCCTGCGCAAGGGCAAGCCCGGCGTTCCGCGTGCGGGAAACGCCCTCGTTCTCCTTATCCACCACCACGATGCGGGCATCCCTTGCCCGGAACTGCTCGCAGATGGCAAGGCTGTCATCCGTGGAGCCATCGTTCAGCAGAATGATCTCCAACTCCTGATAGGTCTGGCTGCAAATGCTTTCCAGACAGCGGGAAAGCCCCTTCTGGGCGTTGTACACGGGCACGATGATGCTGACGAGAGGGTTCGTCATGGCGGGGCCTCCTTTTTTGACGACAAAATTTGAGTATTACTACTATCATACTCCTGCGGCGCCCGGATTACAAGAGCGCCGTATTGTGGCAGTTTTGTAAAATCTTACGCCTGCGCCCAGTCCAGCACGGTCCAGTCCGGCAAGAACTGATTGCAGATCCGGCGCAGGGCGGGGGCATCTGCGGCGCTGGTGGTGTCCTGAATGCCCACCAGATAAAAGCCGGCATCGTGGGCGGTCTGGGCGGCATAAAGGGCGTCCTCGCACACGGCGCACCCGGCGGGGTCTGTGCCGCCAAGGCGGTGCAGCGCCTCCATAAAGGGGGCGGGACTGCTTTTGCTCATGGCACCCCGTGCCTCGATGTAAAAATCAAAGTATTCGTCGATGCCAAGGCGGGTCAGCACGGTGCGGCACTGGCTGCTCCATGTGTTGGAGCAAATGCACATCCGTGCGCCCTCTGCCCGCAGCCGGGCAAGGGCGTCCCGCACGCCGGGCTTCAGTTCCACCTTCTCGTACAACTGGGCGATCACCTCGCGCATCACGCCCAGATAGCCGTTCCTGTCCAGCGGCAGCGCATACTCCCGGATGAGGTACTGTGCGCCGTCCTCCATGCCCATGGTCAGCAGGGTCTCGTGCAGGTCTGCCTTCGGGGTGCGGCCAAAGCGTGCCAGCAGCGCCTCCGGGGCGCCCTCCCACACCACCACCATGCTGTCGGTCAGGGTGCCGTCCATATCAAAGATCCATTGTTTGCAGTGCATATGTTCCTCCTGTTGTGCGCCCTCCGGGCCGCCTTTATACTCATCTCCGGTTAGTATAGCACGAAACTTTCACAGGAAAAAGGCATCATCCCCGAAAAAGCGGGAGAATTTTACCCAAAAGTATGGTATAATTATAACAATTTTAGAAAATACCGGGAACGTGCATGGGAGGGCTTGATATGGAACGCAGAGAACCCACGCAAAAGGCGCTGGTGCTGGCAGGCGGCGGTGCGCGCGGCAGCTATCAGGTAGGCGTCTGGCGGGCTTTGATGGAACTGGACTGGCACCCGCAGATCATCACCGGCACCAGCGTAGGCGGGCTGAACGGCGCCATGTTCGTGCTGGACCGGTACGAGACCGCCCGGGATATGTGGCTGACCATCCGCAGCCGGGATGTGATGGAGCTGCCGGAGGAAAACGCCGACCTTTCTGCCCTGCACCAGTTTCTGCTCCGGGTGGTAAAGGAAGGCGGCATGGATGTGACCCCGCTGGAAGAGATCGTGGAGCGGGTGCTGGACGAGGAGGCGCTGCGGGCAGCGCCCATCCGGTTCGGCATCGTGACGGTGGAGCAGCGCGGGCTGCGTCCCCGGGAACTGACGCTGGAGGATATCCCCGCCGGGCAGGTGCGGGACTACCTGATGGCCTCGGCGGCCTGCTTCCCCGCCCTGCGGGCGCGGCAGATCGACGGGGTAAAGTTTCTGGACGGCGGGTACAGCGATAATATGCCCACCGGCCTTGCCAAGACCATGGGCGCAGAGGAACTGGTCTGTGTGGATCTGGAGGGCGTGGGCATCACCCGCCCCAACCTGACCGGCCTGCCCACCACCATGATCCGCAGCTACTGGGAACTGGGCGATATCCTCCACTTCGACCCCGACACCGCAAAGCGCAACATGGAGCTGGGCTACTACGACACCCTGCGCGCCTTTGGCCGCATCCGGGGCTGCGCCTACGCGGTGGACAGCGGTGCGGACAGCAGCGCCGATGCCGAAGCCTTCCGCGCAGCCTTTGACGCCGTGCAGAAGGAGGTGCGGGAGAAGTACCCTGTCACCCTGACCGCCGACGCCGCTTTGCTGCTGGCACGGATGAAGGACGCGCAGCTTGCCCCGCTGGAAGCCGCCGCCGAGGACGCCAGGGTGGACCCCACCCGTTTCTACACCACCCGGACGCTGGCCGAGGCGTTTCTGGCGGCGTGCGACAAAGACCGCATGGAAAGCTTTGCTCCGCTGTTTACGGGCAGCAGCACCGCCGGACAGGCGGCGCTGGCCGCTTTGCTGCCCAATACATTCTTACAGGCGCTGGTGTGGCACACTTTGACCGCACCGGCTTTGCCGGAGGTGACAAAAGATGAAGGTTTATAAAGGCGTATCCGCTTCCCCGGGGCTGGTGCTGGGTCAGGTGAGCCGACTGGAGCACCATGTGGAGACCTTCAGCCACAGCCCCTTCAACCCGGAGCGGGAGCTGCGGCTGCTGGCAAACGCCGTGCACACGGCGCAGAATGAACTGGACTCCATGGCAGAGCGCGCCGCCCCCACCGAGCAGGCCATCTTTTTGTTCCAGAGCATGATGCTGGACGATGAGGGCATGATGAACGAGGTGCGCTTTTGCATCAATGCGGGCATCAGCGCCTCGGCGGCGATGCATCAGGTGGGGCAGCGCTACGCCGACCAGCTTGCCAACATGAAGGATAACCCCTATATGCAGCTGCGCAGCGTGGATATTCTGGACGCCACCCGCCGGGTGATCAATATCCTGACCAACCGCCCCCGGGTGTGGCTGGCGCTGGATCATCCGGTGATCCTTGCCGCCGACCGGCTGATGCCCACCGACCTGTTCAGTGTGCCCTCGGGCATGATCTTAGGCGTCATCACCGCTGAGGGCAGCGGCCAGAGCCACGCCGCCATCATTGCCCGGGCAATGAACATCCCGGGCATCGTGCAGGTGGGCAAGGATTTTCTGGACGACTGCGACGGCCGCACCGTCATTCTGGACGCAACCAACGGCAACTGCATCCTTGACCCGGACGCCGTCGCCCGCCAGCAGGCGGAGGCCAGCATCTGCCAGCTTCAGCGCGAGGATGCGGAGATGAAGCAGCTGCACAGCCTGCCGGACGAAACGCGGGACGGTGTGCCCTTTGAACTGCTGGCCAACTGCTTCGGCCCGGAGGACATCGACACCGCCATGCAGTCCGGCGCCAAGGGCGTGGGGCTGCTGCGCAGCGGCTACATGATGCTGCCCGGGCGCATTCTGGACGAGCAGGAGCAGTATTTCTTCTACTGCTCCTGTCTGGCGGCGGCAAACGGCTGTCCGGTGACCGTGCGCACCTTCGACTTTGGCTCCGACCGCACCGTGGCCGATGCCAATCAGGGGCCGCAGTCCTCCAAACTCGGCCTGCGCGGCATCCGCAACAGCCTGCGCCAGCCCCAACAGTTCCAGACCCAGATCTGCGCCTTGCTGCGCGCCGCCGCGCGCGGGCCGCTGCGGGTGATGTTCCCCATGGTGACCGAGGTAGAGGACTGGGACGCCGCCATGAGCATCGTGGAGCACTGCCGCCAGAACCTGCGGGAGCGGGGCGTGCCCTTTAACGAGAACACCCAGTTCGGCGTGATGCTGAGCATCCCTGCCGCCTGCCTGACCGTGGAGGACTTTGTAGCCCACGGCTGCGATTTTCTGGTCATCGGCACCAACGACCTGACCCAGTACACCCACGCCGCCGACCGGGAGCTTGCCAGCGCAGAGCACTACTACCGCCCCGCCAGCCCGGCCATGAAAAAGCTGATCACCATGGTGATGGATGCCGCCAATGCGCACCACGTCCCGGTGACCATCTGCGGCCTTGCCGTGGGCAACCCCGCCAACACGGCGCAGTACCTGCACCTTGGTCTGCGCAGCTTCTCGGTAAGCCCCCAGAACCTGCTCAAGGTAAAGCAAGCCCTGCTGGACACCGATGCCCACCCGGATGCAGGGGAAAATACCTAAAAATGCTTTACAGAGCGTAATGTAACGCAAAATAATAAGAGGCTGTTGCACAAACCTTTGTGCAGCAGCCTCTTATTGTTTCTTACTCCAGATTCCCGGTCAGGGTCATGACGGCAGAGAGCACCGCCAGCGGGGCGGTCTCGCACCGGAGGATGCGGGGGCCAAGACCTACCGTTTTCGCCCCGGCCTTGGCGGCCATTTCGGCCTCCTCGGCGGCAAAGCCGCCCTCTGCGCCGGTAACGATGGCAAGGCGCAGCTTCTGCCCGTCGGCGGGCTTTGCCTCAGCCAGCAGCTGGCGCAGGGGCGCACCGCCGCACTCGTAGCAGAACAGCACCAGATCGTACTGGTCAAAGCTGCGGCACACCGCCCCGAAGTTCGGCAGCGGCAGGGCTACGTCCGGCAGAACGCCCCGGCCGCACTGCTTGGCGGCTTCCAGCGCAATGCGGTTGTAGCGCTCGTTCTTCTGCTCCTCTTTTTTGGGGGCAGCCACGCAGTAGCGGCTGAAGAAGGGCACGATGTGGGCAGCGCCCAGCTCGACCCCGTGCTTGATGATCTGCTCCAGCTTGTCCTGCTTGGGGTAGCCTGCCAGCAAAGTCACCTCCACGGTGGGCTCGGCGGCGCTGGGGTAGCCCGGCTCTACGGCAAAGTCTACCCTGTCCTCCCCAAAGCCGGTAATGGTGGCGGTGTACTCCACGGCATTGCCGTCGCAGAGGATGACAGTATCCCCCGGCTTTGCCCGCATCACCCGGGCAAGGTGATGGGCGTCCGCACCCCGCAGGGTGGCGGTGCCGTCGGAGATCTCGGTGGTAAAGTAGCGGTGCGGCATACTGTGCGCTCCTTTTTACAATATTTAGATATCAGGCCTTTTTGCAGACGATGCACTCCCAGCCGCGCTTTTCCTTGACCTCTGCTACGGCGAGACCTGCCTTTTCCAACCCGGCGATCACTTCGTCCTTGCGGCTGTCGATGATGCCGCTGGCAATAAAGGTGGCGCCCTCGGCCATCAGGCCGGGCACGGCGGGCGCAAGGCTCAGGATGGCGTTGGCCACGATGTTTGCGGTGATGATGTCATAAGTGCCGCTGGCCTTGTCGGACAAATCGCCCACCAGCACGGTCAGCTTGTCCTGCACGCCGTTCAAAGCGGCGTTCTCTCCGGCGGTGCGCACCGCCACAGGGTCGATGTCCACGCCCTCGGCGCTGGCAGCGCCCAGCTTGAGGGCGGCAATGGCAAGGATGCCGCTGCCGGTGCCGATATCCAGCACCCGCTCGCCGCCGCGCACCTGCTCGTCCAGTGCCTCAAGGCAGAGACTGGTGGTCTCGTGACCGCCGGTGCCAAAGGCAAGGCCGGGGTCAAGGATCAGCTTGACCCGGTCGGTGTCGTACTGCTGCCACGAGGGCACCACAGCCAGACGGCTGCCGATCTCCATGGGGTGGTAGTATTTGCGCCAGCCGTTCTGCCAGTCCTCCTGCTCCACGCCCTCGGTCTCCACGGTGTAGGGGATGCCGGCGGCTTCCATGCGGGCAGCGATGAGCGCCAGCGTTTCCACCTGAGAAGCGCCCGGCTCCAGATACAGATGGATGATCACGGTATCCCGGGGCTTGTCCAGCAGTTCCTGCTCGATCAGATCCACATGGGCGATCTCGGCCACCTGCTGCTCGATGTCGCTGTAATCCTCGATGTAGATGCCGCCCTCGGCGATCAGGGTGGCAACGGCCTCGGCGTTTTCGGCATCAGCCTTGGCCACGGTCAGGCGGATATCGGTCCATTCCATAGTACAAGTCTCCTTTTTTCCTCGCCCTTCCGGCAGCGCCGGAGGGAAAAATTCTGTCACCTGTATAGTACCCGATTCTGCGCCGGGATGCAAGCCCCTTGGCAAAACCGGCGGCGCTGCCGCCCGAAAAGATGCACAGATTGACTTTATGCAGAACATCCGGTATGCTATACAGGACAGGAAAAAACGTGATGCTGCGCAAAGCAGCATCGGAAAGGGATCTTTATCGTATGTGTACCAAAACCTTCACATGGCGGCTGCTCACCGGCCCCGAGCTGACCGAGGTGTATCTGAACGAGATGCGGCGGGACTTCCCCGCCGGGGAACTGAAGCCTTTGAGCATGATCCTGACCAGCGAAGCGGACGGCACCGCCCACACTTGGGGCGTGTTTGACGGTGACACGCTGGCGGCTTATCTTTTGATGGTGCGGCCGGAGGGCTGCCGGGTGAGCCAGCTGGATTATTTTGCCGTGGTGCCCGCCTACCGCGCCCACGGCATCGGGGCGCAGCTGCTGGCGCAGCTGCCCGCCCAAGAGGGCGACGCCGAGGCCATCCTTATTGAAGCCGAGATGCCGGAAAAGGCCGAAGACACCGCCATGGCGGTGCGGCGGCTGGGCTTTTACGCCCGCTGCGGCGCGTGGGATACCCACTACACCGAGCATCTTTTTGACGCATGGTTCCGCATTCTGGTGCTGGACTGCCCGGGCTGTGCCTCCCTTGCCCCGGAGGCTGCGGTAGAGGCATTGACCGACTGCTACCGCCGCACCATCAGCCCCACCCAGTGGCAAAAGCACGTCCGGTTCTTTCGCCCGGACGGCAGCGTGTGCAGCTGAAGGGACAAAAGAACCGAGCACGGCATAAAAGAACGCCCGCCCACCTGTGGAAAACCACGGTGGGTGGGCATTTTCGTGCGCCGGTGTGCAAAAAGTGCGCAGAGACCGTGCACTTACTCTTGGACAAAAAAATGATGATTTTTGATCCATGACTTGGTGGCGATTTGAGTGACCACATCAGTACATTCCACTACTTTATGCAGTCACATGGGTGGCATTCTCTTTCACCGAATTGATTGTTTTCATCAGCTCACCGCCCATTTTGCCGTCAAACAGACGGGTGAACAGGATGGGCTGGTCAAAGGGTGGTTTCATCAACACCGCTTTGCTTTCCACATAACCGTTCTGCTCGATGTAATGGATGACCTTCTGCACGAACGCGATCTGCTTTGCATTCAGCGATTCGTCATTGATAAATTTTGAAAAGGCCTGCATGGCAGCATCGTGGTCCAGCTTTGCCACTTTACGCACCAGCAGACCAAAGGGTGTATCCCGAAACTCCCGTGCATAGTCCTCTTTGCTGCCCAGCTCACAGGTAAAGATATGTTCCAGCTCGGTATAGTCACCCTGAGAAAGTGGAATGTTCTGGGTCAGCTTGTGGATGGCCAGCGTATCGCTGCGGTGCTCCATGATGTAGCGGTTCACACGTTCCCGGTACTCGCCGAAATCGTAGCCGGGATCCAGCGTTTTGCCCTCGGTCTGTTCCAGTACCGGGTCGGCAAGGGCCGTGTAGACAGGCTTTTGCCCCTCGCCGCCCTCCACCAGAAACTTGATAAGCTCCCGCAGTTCCTGCCGCATTTCATCAAAGCGGAGCAGATCATGCGAGGTCAAAAATTCGTCTGTCTGCACCTCCCGGATGAGGGGTAGCTTTGTCTGCACCTGCGGGATGGTAGCTTTCCCTTCCAGCATTGCCGCTGTGCTGCGCAGCTGTTTCTGGGCGCGGCTCAGCCCCGGCAGACCTTCCAGTTCACAGAGCAGCAGACCATACACAAAGTTATCGAACCGCTTGGCGGCCTCGTCCTTATCGTCCAGCGAGATGAGCGGTGCGACTTCCCGCATTAAGGTGCCCTTGTCCGTTTCGGACAGGGCGGTGAACGCTTCCGGTTTCTGGTAGTGTTCCACGGCCTTCCGGTGCAGGCGCACAGAGACCAGTTCCGGGTTCAGAGCGCCCACCTCAGCCCGACAGGTTTCGGTAAGGACATTGCGCCAGCTCTGGTATTTTTCATCCGTGTATGCGCCATCCTGCAGCGCGGCGGCAATGCGCACCTGTTTGCAGAAAATGCTTTCGGACAGGCTCTTGGTGTCGGTACTCTCGTAGCCGTTTGGCTTTTGGCGGAAGAACTCAAAGTTGCCGCAGTAGTCGAAGATCAGAAACCGCCGTTTGCCCGTATATTCGCCGTCGATGGCATCCACGCAGGCAAGGGATGGGCAGAGCCGCGTGCCACGGCCTATCATCTGCCAGAATTTCGTTTTGCTGCGCACCTTTTTGAAAAAGACGAGGTTCACACACTCCGGCACATCGATGCCGGTGTCCATCATATCCACCGAGACCGCAATAAACGGCGGCTTGTCCGGCTGCTTGAAGTCGTCAATGATGGACTGCGCATAGGCATCGTCACAGACGACCCGCTGGATGAAGCCGGGATACTGCTGTTCCAGCTGCGGATACAGCTTGCAAAACCGCTCCCGGATAAACTCCGCGTGGCGCTTGTTCTGGGCAAAGACAATGGTCTTGCCGATGCGGTCGCCGCCCGCCACCTTGATGCCCCGCTCCATCAGGTCCTGTAACACGGTGTCCACAGTGTTGGCATTAAAGATGAACTTGTTCAGTTTTTCGGACGGGATAAAGCTGGGCAGGGTGTCGTCCTCGGCAAAATCATCCTCGTAGCGGGCTTTGTCCTCCGGCGAAAGCTGATCGTAGTGGATGCCCTCTTCTGTGAATTTCGTCTTGACCTCGTAGTTGTAGTAAGGCACCAGCACATGGTCGGTGTAGACCGCCGTGTCGTAATCGTAGGCGTAGGTGGGGATGCCGTGCTCCATCTCGAAAAAGTCGTAGGTGTTGCGGTCCACGTCGGTTTTCGGGGTGGCGGTCAGACCCACCAGAACCGCATCGAAATAATCAAAAATGGCGCGGTATTTCTTGAAAATGCTGCGGTGGCTCTCGTCCACGATGATGAGGTCAAAGTGGGCGGGCGAAAACAGCGGCACGCCGTCCTTGGTCTTGGCGTTGTCGATGGCGTTGAGCATGGTGGGATAGGTGGAAAACACGATGCGCGCGGCCTTATCGTCCTTAGAGGAGCACAGGTTGCAAAGCGACTGGTCGGGCAGATACTTCTTGAAGTCGTCCTTTGCCTGCTTGACCAGCGCGGTGCGGTCGGCCAGAAAGAGCACGTTGGTCACATGACCGCCCCGGCTCAGCACATCGGTCAGGCTGGATGCGGTGCGGGTCTTGCCTGTGCCCGTTGCCATGACCAGCAGATTGCGCCGGAAGCCCTGCGTAATGTGGGCGCAGACTGCCCGGATGGCGTTTTTCTGATAGTAACGGTCGGTGATTTTATCGTCAATTTCGATGGTGTCCAGCGGCTTTTTCTCGGTGCGGCGGTTCATCAGCTTCTGCAAGTCGTCCTTGCAGAACACCCCGCTCACGGCACGCTGCGGGCCGCTCTGCTCATCCCAGAAATAGGTGGTGTAGCCGTTGGTGGTAAACAGCATCGGACGGCGGCCAAACTTCTGCTCCAGACAGTCTGCATAAAGCTGAGCCTGCTTGCGCCCGATGTTGGGGTCCTTGGTGCTGCGCTTGGCCTCGATGACCGCCAGCGGCAAGCCGTCCTTGCCCATCAGCACATAGTCCGCATAGCCCTTCTGCCCCAGCACGCCGTTCATGTTGTCCACTTCGTACTCGGTGCGCACATCAGCGTCCGGCCCGGTGAACTTCCAGCCCATGGCCTTGAGGTCGATGTCGATGATCTTCTGCCGTGTCTCGGCTTCGGTCAGGTCGGCGGCGGTGAAACTGCGACTCTGCTGGTTCTGCTGTTTGCTGGCCGTGTACGCCGCCGAAAGGCTCTCCACCTGCTTGCGCAGGGCTTCCAGCTCGGCATCCTTCTGGGTCAGCAGGCTTTCCTGTTCCCGGATCTTCTTTTTGTCCAACTCCACTTTCTCGCCGGGGATGGCTGTTTCATCAAAGGAGCGCTCCACATAGTCCGTGCCATAGCAGTAATCCACCCACTGGATGAAGTCGAACAGCCCCCGCAGGCTGAACACTGCATCCGCCGCCGACACGCTATGCCCCGTATGTACCGCCAGATTGCCCGCCTTCACGATGCTGGGCAGCACGCTCCATACATTGCGGTCTACCGCGAACCGGAAACTCTCCTCATGCAACAAGGATTGCAGGTTGTCCTTGTAGGGCATCGTGATGGTCTTGTCTGCCGCATACACCCACTTCACCGCCAACTCCAACGCCTTCCGGCACCCCACCGCGCACATCGCCGGGGAGGTGGAGAACACTTTCTCGGCCTCGATGGCGGAATTAGCGAAGAGGGAGTATTCGGGGCGGGTGGAGAGATAGGAGAAGTTGGACATAAAAATCAGCTCCTTTATGTAGAACGATTATTGGCAGTATTGTTGTAACTCCGGGTATTTTTCCTTTGCATCTCGAATTAACCAACGCTTAAAAGCAGTGAATTCGGAAGTGGACTTTAACTCTAGTTTTATTAATTCTAACGTATCCAGTTTTGTCTGCCCCTTAGCCGCTTCATACTCCAGTACATAGTTTTTGAATGTGCGCATAGCTTTTACAATCTTAACATAAAGTATTTTGGCTTCTGCTTGCTTTTGCGGCGTAGAGCCATGATGAATCTCTTCTAATAGCTTAACTGTCATTTCTGTTTCTGCATCATCAGATAGTGCGGTGAACTCTAGATATTCTTCCGTTCCCCAATATCCATGCTTACGAAATGCAATTTTTTGATCAACATCCACTTTACAGCAATCCAGAATCGGAGTGTATTTGGCTCTTTTTATATTATTACAATGAGGACAGGCCAAAAACAAATTGTTCCATTCAAATTCAAGATCTTTGTTGCCTTTATGTGGAATCAAATGCTCGACTTGGTAAAACCCTCGTTGTTCGCACAAATAACATTTTCCGTGAAATATTTCATTTATTGCATCAAAAATCTCAGGGGCGTTGTAATTGCCATTCTTTTTTTGCTTTTCTTTTTCAAGAGACGCTATTGCAACTTTAGCGTTTTCCCCATTTGTTCGTTCAATCTTAACCATTAGAATCCTTCTTTTCTTCAATTCGATTGAATTCATCGGAAATGTCTTCTTCTAATAGTTTGTTCGCGCTTTTCAATTCAATTCTCAATTGGGCGCGCTCGGCCTTTTCACTATCGGAAAGCTCTTCCTGCTTGACAAGATGCTGATACCGAAGAATTTTATCCTGCATAGTGGCAGAATAGTTTTGTGCGTCAAAATAGCCCTCGGCGATCTCATCTGCTGAATAGCTTGAAAGATCAGCAAATCGCACTTGCTTTTCCAAATCGTAGATACAAGCGTTGCTGATAGAATTGAGGATATAGGCCGAGTGTGTTGTAATAATAAATTGAATCCTCGGGAAGAACTCCGTCAGGAAAGGCAGAATCTTGCGCTGAAGTTCTACATGAAGGTGCGTCTCCAACTCATCGATCAATACAACGCCTTCCACGTCGTACTGGCTCAACTCACCCTTCAATAGCCAGTTGCGATCCATGCGAAGAATCAAGTCTGCTACGATGCCAATAATTGCAGAGTAACCGTCAGAAAGTTCATCGAAGCTATAAGGATTGCGGCCAGCTTGCTCGATGAGAAAATTATAATTTTTGTAATCATAGATGAGTCGTATGCTATCATTGCATAAAAGCACTTTAAAAGCATTCTCGAAACGTGTAAACCATGCATCTATTTTTATTGCTGTGGATTCGTCATGCTCATTTCTAGCATAAGATTGCTGAGTTTTAAGATGAACCATATATTTCAGTAGTATTTCAGATGGATCAGAATCAAGTGAATAACGGCCTGCAAGCTTGACATCCTCTGCGCCATGAACACGCCGAATTTTAGAATTTCTATCTGCTGCAAAATAAGCTGTTATAAATTCCCCATTGGCATATAGGGAAACTATATCACTCATGCTAGCGAAAAAGACTTCCACGCCCTTATCGTATTTTTTTATAAATCCTTGATTTTGTTCTAGTTCCTTCTCACACTTATATCTTTCATCTGCGGTTTTTGCATTTTCATATTGTTGCAAAGAATTTTGTACCCATTCACGATATATGCCATTTAAATTGTTCAACTTTCCATCGTTGATTGCCTGTAAATAGCTTTTCATGGCTCTCAGTACAGAAGTTTTGCCCGAGCCATTTTTACCGGTCAGGATAAGATGCTGGCGCTTTTCAGGGTTCAACTTAATTTCAATATTTTTCAGGTGTCGAACCTCATTGATGCGGATGCTTGTAATAAAGTGCTCCATAATCTCACCTCTGAATATTACTCATGTTCTGAAAAATCTGCCAAGCAGAAGCGCCCGCTTCAGTCTCAACCAGTTCTTTTGCGAGTTGTCTCTGTAGTTCGGGCTTAAGTTTTTGAAAAGAGTGCTTAGCCTTCAAAATATCGAATTTTGCGTTGTTGTAGTCTTTTTCCTCTTCAAAAGTCATATCCGTATGCTCCTTTCAAAATACTATCGTTAGGTTTATTATACCTCTTTAGACTAACGCCTTACAACACCTCACCCAAAATATTCCTGCATCAGTGCCTTTTTCATCAGTTCCAGCTTTTCAAGGCTCTGCTGTACGGTCTGCTTCTGCTGATCTACACGTTCCACAAAGGCGGCAAATTCGTTTTGCAGGGAAAGCGGGGGGATTGGAACGAGAAGCTGTGACAAGGTTTGCTGATTTAAGTTCTGAATATTTGCACCACGCCCAGTCATCTTTTTTCGAATAGAGTCAGTCTTTAGAACTTGAAGTAAATAAGGGGTATCAATATTTGTACTGGTCAAACGATATCTGATACAGAAACCGCTATATGTAACGGGAATACTTCCGGGATAAATGGCCAAACAGCGCCCTACAAGTTCTTTGTTCCCATTGGAACGAACAAATATAATGTCATTATCTCTAAGTAAATACTCAGGATCAGGCAATTCATTAAGTGAAACAAATGGTAAATCTTCAACATTTTGGATCATTGTACGATTTTTGAAATCCCCCACGCCAAGACAATGAATCTCCACACCGGAATCACCTTTGTGAAAGTTCATTCCATTTTTACAATATCCTATGTCAAGAAGAAATGCAGTTTTCCAGTGTTTTGGATTACTTACAGGATCCCCAAACATTTCCACAAACCGTGCCTTTACCAGTTCGTCCAGTTTAGCAAGCTGCTGCTTGCGGAGAGAAATCAAACTCGTTACTTTATCAAGGACTTCTGCAATTTCGCACTGCTTTTCATACGGTGGCAAGTAAAATGGCAGCGCGTCAAAAACGGGCTTGGTCAAATGCTTCATTGTTGCGCCATGTGCATCGGATGCAGCGTTTTCCAGAATCAAACCTACCTGATGTACGAAAAAATCTTTTGAGATTCTTTCTTTATCAAAAACGACCTTGAAAATATGCTGATTTAATACTGCCTTTTCTCCATGCCAAATGTATACGCCAAGACTGGCAGACCATGAAATCAAAACATCTCCATCGTTTACTTCATATTTGGATGCGTATTCACCATTATAACGGTTTGCCTGATACGAATTTCCGGTCAAGTCCTGAATCCGAATAATTGGAATACCTTCGTCTGACCAATCTTGTGGTTTGAAGGCATATCCATTTATGTATGTTGCAATATCTCCCAACTTCGCCATCACACCATCTCCTCCAACTCTGCCAGACCCTTGGTGATCTCCATTTCCAGCTCATGCAGGTCAGCCAGAATTTCTGTAGTCGAGGGGTACTCCACCGGCACATACTCGGTCTCTTTGTACTTATTGATGGATAAATCGTACCCGTTGGCGGCAATTTCTTCTTTGGGCACAAAGAAACTCTGCTCTGTGCGCTTGCGGTCAGCTTCTGCGTCGAGGTTGTGGAACCGGGCGATGATGTCCGGGATGTCGTTATCCTTCACCTCGGTACGCTTATCGTCCAGCGAGAAGCCGTCGGCTTTCATATCGTAGAACCACACCTTATCGGTGCCGCCCGCACCGGTCTTGGTAAACACCAACACCGCCGTGGACACGCCCGCATAGGGCTTGAACACGCCGGAAGGCATGGAGATGACCGCCCGCAGCTGATGGTTTTCAATCAGTTCTTTTCGGATGCTCTGGTGCGCCTTGCTGGAACCGAACAGCACGCCGTCCGGCACGATGCAGGCGCAGCGTCCGCCGGTTTTGAGCATCCGCAGGAAGAGCGCAAGGAACAAAAGCTCCGTCTTTTTGGTGTTGGTGACGGCTTTCAGGTCGTCGTTGATGCTCTCGGCGTCCACGGTGCCCTTAAACGGCGGATTCGCAAGGCAGACCGTGTATCTGCTGCAAATGGAGTTTTGTTTAGAAACGCTGTCCTTATAGTCGATATCCGGGTTGGTGATGGAGTGAAGCATCAGGTTCATGGCCGAAATGCGCAGCATGGTGCGGTCCATGTCAAAGCCTGCGAACATCGGCCCTGCAAAATGCTGCCACTGCTCCGGAGTCATGGTGTCCTCGTAGTGGGCGCGGAGATACTGTGCACTGGACACCAGAAAGCCTGCCGTGCCGCAGGCGGGGTCGCAGATAAAGTCGTCCGGCGTGGGGATCAGGAACATGGCATCATCCATGTACCGTGCAAAGGCAGTGTTGCCCTCGTCCGGGCGGGTGGGGTCGTCCTCGATTTCCACCAGCTCGCCGTTTGCATCAAAGTCCGGCAGACGACCATATTTCATCTTTTTAATGGCAGGGAACACCCGCTGCTGCATGGTCAGGAAAATTTCGCGGGAATCTTTATCCTTGAAACGGCTCCACCGCATAGACTGTCCTGCTTCGCTGGCCGGGAAGATGTGCTCCATCTTTTCGCCCGCCATGTTCTCAAAATCTTCGGTGGCAAGTTCTTTCTCGTCCAGTGACCGGATGAACATGAGATAGGTCAGCTGTTCAATGACGGTCAGCGGATTGGTGATGCCGCCTGCCCAGATGTCCGTCCAGATCTTGTCTACCTTATTTTTAATGGCTCCTGTTACCATGCGTTCCTCCTGAATGTTTGCCAATCGCAAACGCTTTGCATCTTGATTTTTTGGTGATAATACCACAATTTTATTATAGCAGTGTACGATTGCATTTTCAATGTAGAGTGTTTAGCAGAAGTACTTTCTTGATCGCAAGGCAAGAAATCAGTGGAACGTTAAAACAGCAATTTGCGATATGCAATTCAACGCTATTGCTGTTACATGAAGAAGTTGAATTGCTATAAAACGGTAAAGTGGATTTTATCTGCTTTGCCGTTTTTTCTTTACATCTGAACTCCAACATGCCTTTTGCAGAGCAAAGTTCGCGTTTGCGCAGCAAGATGGAGGGGCTTTGCCCAGACAAGTTCCGCCACGATGCACAGAATGCAGACAATGCAAGGAAAAACACGGCTTTCCCGCCGGTGTGCAAAAAGTGCGCAAAAATGTGCAGACGGGCAAAACAAAGCCCAATGGACAAATCAATCGCCGGTTTTATGGCAGGGTTTAGGACATCCGAACAGACACCGTTTTACATAGAAATGAGGTTCACCATGAATAAACTGCTTTCCTACCGCCATTGAGAAAAAGCAATCCCCACAGCCACAAAAAGGACTGTGAGGATTGCTTTTATGATGAAGAAGAAAGAAGATAGCGGTTTAACCCTTGTCCGCGCCGGAGGTGATGCCCTCGACGTAGAACTTCTGCATGATGACAAACAGGATGGAGATGGGGA
>CAKSVD010000023.1 GCA_934503275.1 uncultured Faecalibacterium sp. | reverse complement strand
GAGGTACAATGACCAAAACGAATGTTCAATCGACCCCTAGCAATTCCCAGCACCACGACACGCCGAACAACAAAACGAATAGAGAGCAGACCGTTCTTCTTTCACACACCCATTAAATAATTTTCATGAATCTGCTTGACGAATATTACGGTTAGTGATATATTTATTACAGTAACCGTAACAAGGAGGCAAACCATGCGCGATAATGCAAAAGGCGGTGCGCTTACAGAAGTCACCTTTTATATTTTGCTTTCTCTTTATACACCAAAACACGGATACGCTGTTATGCAGTTTATTGAAGAAAAAACAGACGGACGGCTTTCCCTAGGCGCAGGCACTTTATATGGAGCATTAAACTCTTTGCAGGACAAGAAGTGGATTGAACCTTATGGCGATAGTGAGGGAAGAAAAAAAGAATACCACATTACAGCACAGGGAAAAGAAATTGCAGAAAAAGAGCTTGCAAGACTAACCGAACTTGTAAGCATTGCAAGTGAAATTATTGGAGGTGCCGTATGAGTAAAAAATGTTATCGCTTCTTTGGTGGATTGCTAAATGCACAGGCAAAATGGTTAAACAAAATGTCCGAAAAAGGCTATCGACTTGTCCGGACAGGGAGGGTGCTCTATGAATTTGAAGAATGCAGTCCTGATGAAGTGACCTATTGTGTAGAGTTTATCGGAGAAAAATCAAAAGAGGATGCAACGGACTACGCTGATTTTTTGGAGGATATGGGCTACAAGGTATTTTTCAAAAATATCAATCTAAACTATTCTGTCGGAAAAGTTCGATTGCGTCCATGGGCGGAAATGGGCGGTTGTATTGCAACAAACGCAACAACTTTTAACAGGGAACTATTGATTGTAGAAAAATCAAACGACGGAAAGCCTTTTGAACTTCATACTTCTTATGCCGATAAAGAAAAATACTACCGCAATTTGCGTAACCCATGGCTATTTCTGCTGCTCCTATTTGCACTGTTTGCCATTATCAAGCATTCTATTGTCTTGGGTATTTTTTCATTGGCTTCTGCAATTCCCAGCATTCTATACCAGCTCCAAATTATAAATGTCCGACAAAAAGCCAAAACGTGGGAACAATAAATAATAATCAAGAGGGTGACAACAAAAGCTGTCGCCCTCTTGATTGTTATTTATAGAAATACCAAAAAGATTGCTCCGCAACCTTTGAAGAACAGCACCGTGCAGAGCTGATAGCGTACCGGGCGGCAGTAGCCTATCTCAAGGCAAACAACATCACCAAGCTGCCCAGTCCGAATAAGCTGGAAGCGGAATACTGCGCGCTGGCCTCTGAAAAGGCGCAGTTCTACGAGCAGTACAAGGAAACCAAGGAAGAACTGCTCAAGCTGAAAATCGCAAAGCAGAATGTTGCGTCCTTTTTCCGGGAGGAAGAATCGGCGCAGCAGGAGAGATAAAGGAGTGTGCGTATGATCAACTTGAAAATCGACCCGGAGTTCCAGTCCCAGATTCCTCCTCTGACCGATGATGAATTTAAGCAGCTTGAAGAAAACATCCTCAAAGAGGGCAAGCTGATCTCTCCTTTGATCGTTTGGAACAACACCCTTGTTGATGGCCACAATCGTTATGAGATCGTTCAGGAGCATCCCGAAATCTCTTTCTCCACGATGCCGCTCCCGTTTGAAAGCAGAGAAGAAGTTCTCGCTTGGATTTGTAAGAACCAGTTGGGGCGGCGCAACCTCACTCCGGAGCAGAAGAAGTTCCTCATTGGAAAGCAGTACAGTGTGGAGCATCGAAAGCCCGGTGGAAACGGCAACAATCAGTACACGACAGCCACGCAGGAAGCTGTTCAAGAGGAATTGTGTCAAATTGACACAATTCCTCCCACCTCTGCGGAAACAAGTATCCGCAAGCAGATTGCAGAGCGGAACAACGTTAGCGAATCCTATGTTGCCCGCTCGGAAAAGTTCATGCGGGGCGTAGAGATCATGGAACAGATGGTGCCCGGTATGCAGGAGAAGATTCTGTCCGGGCAGTTCAAAGTCCGTGATGCCGATATGCACCGTCTTGCCAGAGCAGATTTTCCGAACCGCAAGCAGATCGTGCACGAAATTCTGCACCCGGAGGACCGCCCTGCTCCGCAGAAACGAATCTACGGAATCAACTATTCTGCACTGGAAGCTGCCGTCCGGCGAATCCAGCAGGATGTTGATTTCCTGATGAAGTATCTCCCCAAGGTGCCTGATGATGCCTATGTGAAAGTGGAGACCACGAAGATCCTCAAGCAGCACAAGGCGTATATGGCACAGTTTGAAGAAATGCTGAATGATGAAAAAGTCGCATAACGACAGGCACTTGTAAGCCATCAACGAGCCACCAGCCGCAAGTGCAGGGCGGAAAGCATCCGCGCCCTTGCGCCTGATAAAAATTGGAACTTTGATTTTCTCGCCCAGCTTTGCCATGGTGGGACAGTCAAAGGAGCGTGCGTTTGAACAAAAAGAAAAAGTCCACGAACACTTCCCCCTATCCCGATGAAGCCATCGAACGTCTGGCGCGGGCATTCTACCCGGCCATCCTTGCCTGCTGGAACAGCGAGGAAGGCCAGCGGGAGTTTGCCGCATGGCAGGCGGAGCAGGCTCATCATATCCCCAGCAAAGAAAAGCAGAGCGTTCCCGACGGGGAACGCCCTGTTGTACATATCGTATGTGGATTTTGGCAGGGTGCGTCCGGGTGCTAGGTATCTGTAAAACAGTTTTCGAGAAATGACACGGCAACTGCCCTGTCAGGATTGGTTACGAGTACCTGGCTAGGCCGAGGAAGCACCAAGTCCCATGTCTGCACCGTCAAGGTGTTGGGCATGGGGTTTTTTGCATTTCAGGAACGTGTGCGCCTTTGGCAAGGTGTAACACACTAGACTTTGCACCAAAGTCGTGTGCCAAGAGGGTGCTGCGCCCCTTAGAATCCCTGCTCACATCGCTTGTGGGCGATGTGGATTCGCCGCATAGAAAGCCTCTCACAAAGGCGCACCCCGGCTGTTTGCGGCGAGGAAAAGGCACTTCTGCGGAAGTGTAATAACCCACTATAACACTTTCATCCCTGCGGTCTGCAAAGTGTAGTGGGCTCTCCGAGGAGGAACGGCTGTATAGAGCGCGTTTCGGACAAATCGCTGCGTACGTGCGTACGGAAGGTTGGTACGCACGTACGCAGTAAAACAGCCAAATTCTCGTATATATGGGTGGTCATTTGACCACGAGTGTGGTATACTTCACTTGGAAAACCAATTAAGGTAGATATAATGCACAGGGATGTGCTTTATATAATAAAAGCAGGATAAAAACGCAACGCATTTCTTTCTGAGAGATGCCAGAGCTGGTAGGTAGCCCAGCCGTCTACACCGCACGGTGTAGGTAAGTAACCTTCCCCTCCGGGTTGTCCGTTCCTGTAAGGATTTATTTCAGGAGGGTTTCGTTATGGACATTGATTCTACAAAGCTGACTGTATTTTTTGAGGCTCCATTCTGGATCGGAGTATTTGAACGTATTGAGAGAAGAAAGCTTTCAGTGTGTAAAGTCGTGTTTGGTGCAGAACCAAAGGACTATGAAGTCTGGGAGTATCTGCTCAAGAATTACAGTCGGCTGCACTTCAGTCCATCTGTTGAGACAGTTGTAAAGAAAGAGTCTGTGAACCCAAAGCGATTGCAACGGAAAATCCGAAAGGAAACAGTTGCCACAGGAATCAGTACAAAGTCACAGCAGGCGTTGCAAATGCAGCGAGAAGAAAACAAGCTGGTGCGAAAAGCACTTAGCCGTAAACAACGCGAAGCAGAAAAGCAACGTCAGTTTGAACTGAAACAGCAGAAGCGAAAGGAAAAGCATCGGGGCAGATAATGCCCCTTTGCTTTTATCTGGCAGGGTTTGGGGCAGGCACGCCCCAACAAGAAGCTGTCCTAAAGGGGACAGGAAATTTTCAAGAATTGAAAATTTGTGGCCACGGGACGATTCTTGCTCTCACGAAAACCCATACTTTTTGAAAAACGCTTTCCGCAGCCAAAGGAGGATGCACCATGAAAAAAGAAATCGAAGCCTTTGTCAACGCAGCCAACGAGCAGGAGTTGGAAGCCGCATGGAACAACCTCTCGGCAGAGGAACAGCGAGTTTTCGAGCAGCTCATGGAGGAAGACTCACCCGAAGATGCACTGGCATTTTTTGCCCAGCTGTATGACGATGCCCCGAAGGAGCAAGCCAGCGAAACCGTGAGCATCTCCGAAAACGAAATCTATTTCAAGCGGCAGCCCTTGACCGAAGAGCAGAAGAAGCACGGCTCCTATGTAGATGAGAACGGCAATCTTCATGTCAAGAACCTGTCTGCATTCTGGATTCCTGAACTGACCACCACGGAGAAAGTCGGTCACACCACCTACACCGTGACCGGCAGCTATGAGGGCAAGGAATCCTTTTTGAAGAAACTGGAGCGCATTGTTGCCAAGAACGCCCAGCAAAAATTTGAAGATGAGGGTGCAGACGAATGACAACTGCGTCCAATTCTGCTATACTTGATCCGGTAACCAATCCTGTACTGACAGTTGCTCCACAGAATAAGGAGGACACAACAATGTCTGGAGCAACGAATAAAATCACCGCACTTTACTGCCGACTGTCGCAAGAGGACGCACGGCTCGGCGAAAGCCTGTCCATTGAGAACCAGAAGGCCATCCTTCTGGAATACGCCAAAAAGAACCACTTCCCGAACCCGGTATTCTTTGTGGATGATGGCTACTCCGGCACGAACTATGACCGTCCCGGCTTTCAGAGTATGCTGGCCGAGATCGAAGCAGGACGTGTAGGAATCGTTATTACGAAAGACCTGTCCCGACTGGGGCGTAATTCTGCCTTGACAGGTCTGTACACCAACTTCACCTTTCCCCAGTATGGCGTTCGCTACATTGCCATTAACGACAACTACGACACCATTGACCCGAACAGCGTAAACAACGATTTTGCGGGCATTAAGAACTGGTTCAACGAGTTTTACGCTCGCGATACCAGCCGCAAGATTCGGGCTGTTCAGAAGGCCAAGGGAGAGCGTGGAGTACCGCTGACGGTCAATGTGCCGTACGGCTATGTGAAAGACCCGGAGAACCCGAAACATTGGCTTGTTGATTCAGAAGCGGCTGCAATCGTGAAGCGCATCTTCTCCATGTGCATGGAAGGCCGTGGCCCGACCCAAATTGCAAACCAACTGTGGGTGGACAAAGTTCTGACTCCCACCGCCTATAAGTTGAGCCATGGCCTGAGTACGAACTCACCCGCCCCGGAAGACCCTTATCGCTGGGATAAAAGAGCAGTAAGTTCGATTCTGGAACGCCGGGAGTACACTGGCTGCACAGTCAACTTTAAGACCTATACTAACTCTATCTGGGATAAAAAGAGACATCTGAATCCCGTGGAAAATCAGGCTATCTTTCCGGATACACATGAGCGCATTATTGACGATGATGTGTTTGAAAAGGTTCAGGAGATTCGTAGCCAGCGTCACCGCATGACCCGGACAGGCAAGAGCAGCATTTTCTCCGGTATGGTCTACTGCGCTGACTGCGGTTCCAAGATGCAATATGGTTCGTCCAATCACAGGGACTTCAGTCAAGACTTCTTTGATTGCTCTCTGCACAAGAAGAACGGGAGCAAGTGCAAGGGACACTTCATCCGGGTAAAGGTTTTGGAGGGCCGTGTGCTAAGCCATGTTCAGCGGGTGACGGACTACATTCTCCGTCATGAGGACTACTTCCGCAAGGTCATGGAGGAGCAGCTTCGGGTGGAAAGCACCGAAAAGCTGACTGTCCTGAAGAAGCAGCTTGCCCGGAATGAGAAGCGGATCGCAGACCTCAAACGGCTGTTCATGAAGATTTACGAGGACAATGTTAACGGAAAGCTTAGCGATGACCGCTTCGACATGATGAGTCAGAGCTACGATGCCGAACAGAAGCAGCTGGAAGAGGAAGTTCTCTCCATCCAGCAGGAAATTGAAGTACAGGAACAGCAGATCGAGAATATTGAAAAGTTCGTCCAGAACGCGCACAAGTACGTTCATATTGAAGAACTCACCCCTTATGCTCTCCGTGAACTGGTGTCGGCCATCTATGTGGATGCCCCGGATAAGTCCAGCGGAAAGCGGGTGCAGCACATCCATATCAAGTACGATGGGCTGGGGTACATCCCTCTGGATGAACTGGAAGCAAAAGAAAAGGCGTGACCGAAGTCACGCCAAATCTTCCCCATTTAGGGAACTTTTGCAAATACTGTTTTATGGGAACTCTGCTACGGGGAACGCCCTGTTGTACATATCGCTATCGTATGTGGATTTTGGCAGGGTGCGTCCGCAGGGCGCACCCTGTTTTTGAACAAATCAATTCCTACATTCTTAGATAATCCATCTTAGTTATAGCAGTCTAAATTGTTACTTTTTAAAAGAACTTCTATCCATCTTTTTCATAAATGAACTGCATGCCCCTTTCCAACCATATTCATATCCAGCTTTAAAAACCTCGCGATTATATGCATCCCAGCCTCCATAATTTTTGATTTGCTTCAATTGTGCAGCTCCACCGCCGATTCGTTTTCCGTTTTTTCCATATACTATCAAATTCTTTTGTGCCATAAAAAAGTTCCTTCCTGAGAGATATATTGCGAACATCTTCATTTTACAGCATGTTGTAAAAATTTTCGAGGAATGAGTTTTGCAAAAAAATTACTCGGCCAACAAATCATAGTATTCTTGCAGGAATTCAGAGTATATCTCGTATACAGCATTCACACCGTCAGAAAGTGAGTAAAAAAGATACGGTTTTAACAGCAGCGTGTAGAGCTTTTCTTCAAATGAAAATTTTGAAACATACGCTTTGGATAAACCCGTTTCACGAAAATACCCACGATTGATTTTTTCTCGAAGAAAAATGTATTGCTTTTTCAACCGAAATTGTGGAAAAGAATCCAGTGAGAATGTTGGCGAACAGGCACTAACGTCCGATAGATATTCAGAAACAATAGATGCAGCTTGCTTTCGTGCATAACATACATGGCTAAGATAAATTTCTCGAAAATAGACTTTCAGATCCATCAAGCACAGGGAATTGCAACTTCGACCACCGTATGAAGAAAAAACATCAATAAATTTTTGTGTGTTTAAAAGCTTTCTTCCATAATTGTTGACGTGTTTTCCTTCTGTAATGATTGATTCAATAGTTTGAAGTTCTGTAGGTTGTATGAGTCGCTTGGATGAAATGTATTTTGATGGAATTTCACCAAAAAAATCCGGTCGATTTTTCATTTCTTCCACCAGAAGCTGCTTGATATGGATTTCTTCTTCAAAACGGCTGCGATGCGTTAAAAAATCGCTAAAGCCACCAGAAACAAGCTCTGCCGTCAACTTAATTGGATTAATTTTCCATTTTTGATGTTGCTGTTCCAATTTCTTATCCATGACTTTATCTAAATCATCTGCTTTTATGCATAGCTGAGAAATAATAGCAAGTGCTTTTTCTTTTTTATTAACTACAATATGATATACCAGGAACTGTAATAATGCATTCGCAACATAGTCAATATAGCTCCTCAATCGCTCAAATCCTGCTAACCCTACTCCCATAATCAGCAATCTACAATCTTCATCTTGATAGCATCGTAAAATATTCGAATTAGTTCTCATAAGATTCAAAAGAAGAAAACGGCTGTCTTTAGTCGATCGAATCTGAAATCGTGTATCGAGAACCCATTGGTCCAGACTTAAAAGGTTCTCACGAATTTCTCGAAGTTCACTATCGCTCGAAAAAACATTATTTAACGACGGACAAGCAAATTCTAAAAAAGATCTATCAGCATCGATTTTTGTCATATTGGATATAATTTGTCTTCCTGCCACCGGCGAAGTCCGGAGATGATGCATTAGTTTTAACTGTTCACCTACTGGCATATAATCAAATGGTAAGTTTTTATAAACCGATTTGTTATCATGAAGCTTATTTAGCAATATAACCAATTGCTTTTTCAAGTTAGACAAATCATCCGCTTCTACATTAGGCTCGTAGCGTTTTATATATTGATATACAAGTTTATCCATAGTGCCTGATCAACTCCTTCGATTTGCATATATAATTATCGGTCAATCTATGATTTCGGATTTTATCTTCCACGGACACCTGCGTGGAACTTGTCGGGGCAAAGCCCCTCCATCTGCTAGCGCAGATCGTTCCGTCGCTTAAAAGCCCCACTGGGGCTTTCATTGCTTCGCAAACGCTAATTTTCCGAAGAAAACAAATAATCCGAACCCATCTCCTATCGGAAACAAGTTCGGATTATTTTTGTTTGGTCCGAGTGGCGAGAATCGAACTCACGGCCTCTTGAACCCCATTCAAGCGCGCTACCAAAACTGCGCTACACCCGGATATCTGTTTGCGTTTGTCGCTCACAGCTTGATTAGTATACCCGACTTTGCCTGTTTTGTCAAGCGCTTTTTCCAAATTTCTGATGCAGTTTTTACATTTTACGGTCCTGTTTTATGCCCGCCGGAGAGATGCGCGAAAGAGCGTTATTTTCAAAAATCGCAATACGCATCTTCCTCGTTGTCCTCGCGGATGGGAGTGGTGTCGTCCGGCGGTGTACCAAACTCCACCGTGGCAAAAGCCAGCGCGAACACGCTGTCTGCCCCGGCATGGAGCAGCGCCTGCGCGCAGGCGGCAGCCGTTGTGCCGGTGGTGATGACGTCATCCACCAGCAGAATGCGCTTGCCCTCCACTCGCTGCGGCTGTGCCGCCCGGAAAGCACCTGCTACGTTGGCAATGCGCTGCTCCAGCGGCAGACCGGCCTGATGCCGTTTTGCCCGGGTACGCTCCAATGCCCGCGGTGCCAACGGCACCTCCATGGCCTTGGCCAGTGGCAGCGCCATCAACTCCGGCACGTTGTAGCCGCGCCTTGTGCCGGAAGCCGGCACCGGCACGATCAGGTCGTACCCGATGGCTGCCCACGGCACCGACTGCGGGAGCAGCTCGCCGTACTGCACGGTCAGTTCCCCGCCAAAGGCCAGCTGCACCAGACGGTTGCCCATCTCCACAGCCCGCCACGGCTTGCCTTGATATTTCGCGTTCAGAATGCCGCGCCGCACACAGCCGCTGTAGCGGTAGGGCGCGGCAGCACCGGCCAGATTGCTGATATAGTGCTGCGCCGGGTCCAGCCGGATGCCCGGCTTACGGCGCAGCGCTTCCAGCTGCTCTGCGCAGTCCGGGCAATCCCGTACATCCCCCAGCACCCGGCCGCAGAAGGGGCACTCGCGCGGGTAGAGCAGCTGCCGCACCGCCCGCAAAGCCCTGCGCCGGGGGTCATAGTAGTCCATCAGTCCTTTTTGACTGCCACGATCACACGCACGCGCTTGCCTGCTGCGCAGCCAAAGTTATCATACCAGCCGGTCAGATAGTAATCCTCGGAGTTTACTTCGGAGAGTTTGGTGGCGTAGTATTGGCCCTTGTACCACAGATACACTTGCATATCATCTGCCGTCTCGTAGCGGGTTCCGTTGCTCATCACCGAGGCTGCGCCC
The DNA here is from genome assembly GCA_934503275.1 of uncultured Faecalibacterium sp. Classification (GTDB taxonomy): domain Bacteria; phylum Bacillota; class Clostridia; order Oscillospirales; family Ruminococcaceae; genus Faecalibacterium. The sequence goes on along the minus strand of CAKSVD010000023.1, from coordinate 20,826 downwards.
ACCCTGTCGATCTTCATGGGCATCAGCTGGATCATGGCCTTTACCGTGCCGTTCACGTTCTGCCGTACTGCCAGACCGCCCGCCAGCACCGGATACTTGATGGAGGTAGAAAAGCTGGCCTGACTGCCGTTGACGTAGCAGATATAAGTAGCGCCACCGCCCACAAAGTTGAGGATGGTGCTCATGGGCTGGCCGGTAATGTCGGCCAGCTGCTTGAGACCGATGCTCAGCAGCGAGCCGGAACTGCTGGTGATGCGGTTCCAGACCGTGCTCAGCAGCGAGCCGTCAATGACGCCCCACAATATCTCGCTGGTGGTGGGCACCAGCACACTGCGCAGATCATCCGCCACAGTCGTGTTGTTGGTGTTGCCGCCGGTAGAGCCGGAGGAACCACCCCCGGTGGAGCCGCTGCCGGAGCCGGAGGAACTGTTCCCGGAGCCGCTGCCGGTCAGCCCGCCCAGAATGGAGCCGGCATTGACGGCCAGATTCTTCACATCGTCCAGCACACCGTATTTCCACAGATCGCCGGTGACATCATTCAAAATCAGACGGTCGATCTGCCCCTGTTCGTTCAGCGTATAGTAGCGCACGGTCAGGGCATTCAGTTCTGTCCCCGCTATTCGGCCGGGACGAACCGTCCCAGCCAACCCCTCCGATGTCGTATCCAGAATTTGTACGTCATCGGCCAGAGCATAGTCTCCCAGCGCGGTGGCGGTGTCGTTGATGGTGCCGCTGACCGATTTGGACGCGATGGCGGTCACCTGCTCCCCCTCGGGGGTCACGCTGATCTCCACCAGCCAGCCGGTGGGGTAGTTCAGGCTTTTGTCGATGTTCACGGTGCGGATGATGCCGTCGGTGCACATCACCGAGATCTTTTGCAGCACATCGGCGCCGTTATCCTCTACAAGGCTGCGGGTGGCGGTCTGCACCACGCCGTAGAACACGCTGTCGGCCTCCTCGCCGGTGATCACATCGGCCACCTCGTTATCCATACCCAGCAGCAGGGTGACTACCTCACCCACGCCGCCGCCGTTCAGAGAGGAGATCTTGGACGCCACGGCAGAACTGCCCAGCGTATAGGTGCTACCTGCCACGGTCAGCGCGGTGGGCGCGCTGGCGCTGGGCGATACCGCCGTGATGCGGCCTGCGGCGCGGCGGGTGTAGATCCACACCGTCTGCAGGCTCTCGCTGTAATAGTACACATCGTACTTGTTCAGTTCTGCCGAGGCAGAGGCCTTATCGTTGCGGTACACGCTCAACGGCGTAAAGGGCATCTGGGTACCCTCCTCTGCCACAAAGGGGCCCTTGCGGCTCTTGAGCAGCACCGAGGAGGTATCCACCTGACCGTTGGACACCGTAAAGCCCAGCGAACTGCCGTAGGCGCTGCCGCTGGCGGTGTTGGCACGCAGGGCATTATACAACAGCAAGGTGCACTGCTCGTAGGTCATGGCCTGTCCCTGCGTACAGGTCAGCTGATCCCGCAGACCGATCTGCTGCGCCTTGCTCAGCTGTGCCTGCGGGAAGGAGCCGGTCAGGTCGGTGGTCTTATAACTCAGCAGCTTCAGCACCGCCGCGCAGGCTTCCTCCAGCGTGACGGTGTTGTCCGGGCGGAAGGAGCCGTCGGTGTAGCCGTTCATCCAGCCCTGCTGCACTGCAATGCGGATGTAGGGTGCCCACTGGGAGGTGCCGGGCACATCCCGGTACAAAGTACCCACCGTGCCCTGTGCGCTTACACTCTCCCGGTAGGTGGAAAAGGACACCAGCATTTTGGCAAAGGCGCCGCGGGTAATGTTGGCGCCCAGTTCCTGACCGGTGGGCACAGCGCCCAGAGTGATAGCCGTCTGCAGGGCCGTGTTGTTGATGCTGGCCGCCGAGACCGGCAGCACCAGCACCGACACCGCAATGCTGACCGCCAGCAGAAATGCGAGAATCCGTTTTTTCATTGGTCGTACCTCTTGTTCTTTGTTTATCACGCCGCCGCGATCAATCGTAGCGCAATGCTTCAATGGGGTTCAGCCGGGCTGCGCGCCGCGCCGGCAGATAGCCGAACAGCACGCCGATGCCCACCGAGATGCCAAAGGCCACCACAATGGAGTTGAGGGAGGGGCTTACCGTAACAGTGGTATCGGTCATGAACATGGGCAGCACCCTGTTCGCCGCCATGGACACCACATAGCCCAGTGCAATGCCTAAAACGCCGCCCAGTGCGGAGGTGGTGGCGGCTTCCACCACGAACTGCGCCAGAATGGTGCGTTCCTTTGCGCCCAACGCCTTGCGGATGCCGATCTCGCGGGTGCGCTCGGTCACCGACACCAGCATGATGTTCATAATGCCGATGCCGCCCACCAGCAGCGAAATGCTGGCAATGCCGGTAAGTATCACGATGACCATGTTGATCATCTTGTTCATTTCCTCCAGCCACTCGCTGGCGCTGTACACATAGTAGCCGTTTTCGGTCTTGAGGATCGACATCAGTTCCTCTTCCATCGTGGTCTTGGCCTCGTTAGCAAAGTTTTCGTCGGTCATCACCGCCGTATAGTTGTTGACCGAACTCTGGCTGGAGAGCCGCATCACGGTGGTGTAGGGCAGGTAAACGCAGTCATCATCGCTGCCCTGCTGCATGGTGGGGTCGCTGACCTTGGGTGCCAGCACGCCCACGATGCGGAACTTGTTGGCACCAATTTTAAGCGTCTGTCCCACACCGTTGCCGCCAAAGGCCACCCGGTTCAGGTAATCGCCAATGATGCAGACCTGCTTGTTGTCCTGCATATCCATGTATTGCAGGCCGCGTCCCTGTGCAAGCTGGTAGTTTTTCATTTCGGTGTAGTTCTCGTCCACGCCGCTTATATTGGACCAGCGGTAGCTGGTGGTGCCGATCTTCAGCGTGCCGCTGGCCTTGCCGCTCATTTCAATCTGGGGCGACACCGCCTTGATCAGGTCGGAATGCCGCTGGCAGATATCGTACATCTCCTCCACCGGCACGGTGCGGGAGCCGTAGCCCCACACCTGAATGCTGAGGGTGTTTGTGCCCAGTGCGGAAAAGCTGTCCCGCATACTTTTGGTCATGCCGTTGCCCAGACCCACGATGACGATGACCGCCATCACGCCGATGATGATGCCCAGCATGGTCAGAAAGGTGCGTAGCTTGTTGCTCCACACGTTCTGGATGGCCTGCCGGAAGGTTTCAAAGATCATGCCTGTTCCTCCTTTTCCGGCGTTTCGGGCAGCAAAGTAGGCTGCACCATGGCCTCCGGTGCGTGAGAGTCGCCGTCATACACCACCTGACCGTCCTCCAGCCGGATGATGCGGTCGGCCTGCACGGCAATGGAGTTGTCGTGGGTGATCAGCACCACGGTGTGTCCCTGCTTGTGCAGCTGCTGCAAAAGCCCCAGCACCTCGCGACCGGTATGGGAGTCCAGCGCACCGGTGGGCTCGTCCGCCAGAATGACCGGCGGGTTGCGCACCAGTGCCCGCGCGATGGACACACGCTGCTGCTGACCGCCGGAAAGCTGGTTGGGGCGGTTTTTCAGCTTGTCGCCAAGCCCCACCTGCTCCAGTACCTCCCGGGCGCGGATGTGGCGATCGGCGCGGGAGATGCCCGCATACACCAGCGGCACCTCCACGTTTTCCATCAGGTTCAGCTTGGGCAGCAGATTGTATTGCTGGAAGATAAAGCCCAGCATTTCGTTACGGATGGCGGCCAGTTCGTTGCGGTTCATCTTGCCCACATCCCGGCCGTTGAGCCGGTAGGTGCCGTAGGTGGGCACATCCAGACAGCCGATGATGTTCATGCAGGTGGATTTGCCCGAGCCGGACTGGCCCACGATGGCCACGAACTCGCCTTTTTCGATTTTCATGGTGATGTGGTCGGCAGCCTTTACCGTGGTATCGCCCATCTGGTAATACTTGCACACCGCATCAAACTCGATCAGAGCGCTCATTCATCCCTCCTGCGTCAATCTACCACGACTGTGCCGGCCTCGGCAGGGTCGATGCCGTCTGCTGACTTCTCGCCGTCCGCTGCGGGTTCTTCACCGTTCTCCGTCTCCTCCGGCAGCACTTCCTCACCGCCCTCAGTGAGGTCTGCGGCGTTTCCGGCGCCGCCGATCACTTCACCGTCAGAGTAGTCGTAGCCGCCGTCGTCATAGTAGCTGTCGCTGCTCACGGAACTGGGGTCGTAGGCGATGGTATCGCTCTCGGACAGGCCGCTGGTCACCTGCGTATAGTTGTCATCGCTGACGCCGGTCTTGACCTTGACGTACACATAACCCTCCGGTGCGCTCATGGAGGCATCGGCGTTCACGGCGCTGGGCGAGTCCTGCCGCACCAGCACATAATTGACCCGCACGATGGCAGCGTTAGGCACCGTGAGCGCATTTTTCGCCTGCGCCACCACGATCTCGGCGTTGGCGTTCATGCCCGGGCGCAGACCATCGGTCTCGTCAATGCGCACGGTCACCGGGTAGGTGGTGGTGCCGCCGCTGGTATCGCCCTTCATGGACACACGGGTGACCAGACCCTCGTAGGTCTTATCCTTCACGGCGTCTGCGGTAACCTGTACGGACTGCCCTACCTTCAGGCTGCTGACCTGCAACTCGTCCACATTGATGGTCATTTCCAGATAACTCAGGTCATAGATGGTGCACAGGTCGCTGCCGGTGCTCAGAGCATCGCCCACCTTGGCATTTTTCTCGATGATGGTGCCGCTGATGGGCGAGGTGATGGTGTAGTTATCCATGGTGTCCTGCATATTCTGCATGGACAGTTCCGCACCGCGCAGGGTCTCGGAAGCGGACTGGATAGACTCGGTCAGTTCCTCACCGTTGAGGGTCAGGATGATGTCGTCCTTGTTCACGCTGCCGCCCTCCCGCACATTGATGGCGGTGACGGTACCGGAGGCCAGCGCAGTCAGGGTGCGCTCGGCCTGATACTGGAGGTTTGCCGCTGCAACGCAGCTGACCCCGTTAACGGTAGCCGTTGCAGCCTGTGCCGTGGTCAGGCCGCCCGCGTTGGACACCGAGATGGTCACGGTGCGGGTAAGCAGGTTGCCGGTGCTCAGGGCATCGGTGCCGGTCACGGCGGTAATGGTGCCGGGCAGCACCTCAAAGGTACCGTCCAGCGTCACCTCGGCGGTCTGCCCCGCCGAGAAGTTGGCGGCATCCGCAGCCGGGAACTCCAGCACCAGATTCATCTTGGAGCTGTCCCGCACCACGGCCACTTCCTGACCGCTCTTTACCTCATCGCCCTTGTTCACCTTCAGGCTGCTGACAACGCCCGCCACCTCGGCACGCACATACTGACGGTCGGCGGTCTTATCGTAGCTGCGCTGCGCCTGCTGCAGGGTGATGGCAGCCTGCTCCACCTTGGTGGTGGCGTCGGAGGAATCCACCGTGTACAGCACAGTGCCCTCCTCCACGATATCGCCCTCTTCAAAGCTGCCGGTCAGCACCTTGCCAGCCACCAGCGATTTAACGTTGTAGGTATTGGCGGGCTTCAGCGTACCGGTGCCGCTGAGCGTGTTGGAGACATCCCGGGTCTCCGGCGCTGCTTCTGTATAGGAAGTATCCACGTTGGCGGGCTTTGCGCTCTTGGGCTTCAGCAGCCACCAGCCGCCTGCCAGCACCACAATGGCCACCGGCACCAGCCACTTCCAGTTCTTTTGGGCAAAGGCTGCCGCACCGCCTTTTTTCGGTGCAGCTGCTGTGCCCTGCTGCGGGTCGGCGGGCTGTTTAGACTTGTTCCAGATCATTCTTGCCGTTCCTCCTAGGTTCTTTTATGACAAGGTGCTCTTTGCAAAAGCACCCGTCAGAAACTCTTATTTGTAGTGTAGCGCATTTTGCCCAGATAAACAAGCGTCCATTTTTCGTTTCACGTCATTTCCACAAAGTTTCAGACTTTTTTAACAAAAAACAGCCTTTATTCAAGCAAAAAACGGCACCCAGAGGTTTCCCTCCGGATGCCGTTTTCTTTGTTTGATTTACCCTGCGTCTGCGGTGGGCTCTACCACCACATACACCCCTGCGGGCACACAGGCGGCCCATGCACCGTCCTTGTCCAGCCAGCCGAATTGCTCACAGACATGGTCTGGGCATTGACTGTCCAAAAACGCAATGGCGCCATCCTTCACCTGCAGGTGCACAAGGTAGTCCCCTACCTCGTACAGGTAATCATGATCCTGCGCAAGGGGCAGGGTCTCGGTAACGCCGTCACCGAAATCCACAACGGCCTGTAAGCCGCTGCCCTTGGCGGGGTGCTGCGCCCGCACCGCAAGAAAAATACCTGCGGCCAGCGCCAGCACCACCAGTGCAAAGATCACATTTTTCTTCCACACGCTGTCCTTGGGGGCGGCGGTGTCAGAATTTTTTTGTTTTATGCTCATGCAGCATACTTGCTGGCAGCTGCACCGGCAATGCGGCCAAAAACAGTAAAGTCGGCCACAGCGTTGCCGCCCAGACGGTTTGCACCGTGCACGCCGCCGGTCACCTCACCTGCTGCGAACAGGCCGGGGATCACAGAGCCGTCAGCCTTCAGCACCTCGGTGTTGGTGTTGATCTTCAGGCCGCCCATGGTGTGGTGCACACCTGCGGTGACCTTGATGGCGTAGTAGGGAGCGGTATCCAGAGCCTTTGCAAAGCTGGTGCGGCCAAAGTCGGGGTCGTTCTTGGCCTCAACGTAGCCGTTCCAGGTCTTCATGGTCTCGGCAAAAGCAGCCTCGTCCACGCCCATAGCCTTTGCCAGTTCCTCGTAAGTCTGGCCGGTCACGGTGTAGCCCTTCTTGATGTAGCCCTGAATGACGCTGGAGGCATCGGCCATAGCCTGATCCACCACCAGCCAGCTGTAGCTGCCGGTCTGAGCGATCTCGGCAGCGGAAACCACGTCACGGGTGCCCACTTCGTCGATGAAGCGCTTGCCCTCGGCGTTGATCAGCACAGCGCCGTCGCCGCGCAGACCCTCGGTGATCAGAGCAGCAGTGTTAGCCTCCACGGTGGGGTGGATCTGGATCTGATCCATGTCCACAGTGTCAGCGCCCACAGCGGTAGCCATCTCAATGCCCTGACCCTGTGCGCCTGCGGCGTTGGTGGTCATAAAGCCCTTCAGTTCAGGCTTGTACTCGGTGACCATGTCCAGATTTGCGCCGAAGCCGCCGCTGGTCAGCACCACAGCCTTGGCATTCACGGTGATGGTCTCGCCGGTGGAACCGGTAGCCTTCACGCCCACAACGGCGCCGTTTGCATCGGTCAGCAGCTCGGTAGCGGTGGTATTCAGCAGGGTCTGCACGCCTGCCTTGTCGCAGTTCTCCTGCAGCAGGGGGATCATGTAGGAGCCCACAGAAACGGTCTTGCCCTCATCATTCACGGGGCGGTGGATACGCTTGACGGATGCGCCGCCGAAGCTGGAAACGCTGTGCAGGGTAATGCCGTGCTCGTCCAGCCAGTCGATGGCGTCAGCGCTGTTGGAGCACAGGGTCTCCACCAGTGCGGGGTCGTTGATGCCCTTGCCGCCGATCATGGTGTCCAGCTCCATCAGCTCCACAGAGTCGAAGTAGCCCTTGGGGTCTGCCTGATAAGCAGCCCACTGCTCAGAGACAGTCTTTGCCAGAGCGGTGATGGTAGCGTTGTCGGCATACTTTTCAGCAGCGGTCTTCAGGGTCTTTTCCACGCCTGCGGACTCGCCGAACTCGTTCTCGTCCTGATACACGGTCTTGCCGGCGTTCATGCCGCCGGTAGCGCGCACGGAGTTGCCGCCCACCATGGGCTGGCTTTCCAGAATGACCACGCTCTTGCCCTCGGCAGCAGCAGTGATGGCAGCAGTCATACCTGCACCGCCTGCACCCACGATGGCAATGTCTGCGTCAATGGTAGAGTCCTCGGCCTTGTTCTCCTCAGCCTTGACCTCGGTCTTGTAGTCATCAGCGTTCAGGCCGGCTGCGACCAGAGCGGCAGCGGCAGCCTCCTTGATAGCGTCGGAGGTGATGGTTGCAGTGGCCACGCCGTCCACGGCAATGCTGCCGCTCTCGGCAATCTCGCCGGGCAGCTGCTCCAGAGCCATGGTGCCGATGCCGGGGGTCTCGTCCTTGCCCTCGGCGGTACAGCCGGTGATCTTGCCGTCGGTCAAAGTCAGAGTGACGGTAACATCGCCGCCCATGCCCTTGGCGGTGCCGGTGAACTCGCCGGACACGCCTGCGGTGGAGGAGGCAGGCTTGCTGCCACAGCCGTAGCCCAGCAGGCTGACGCTTACAACAGCCGCCATGGCCAGCGCAGCCACGCTCTTGCGGATCTGATTCTTTTTCATTGTTTCTTCCTTCTCATTTTCGGGTAGCTTGTTTTCGGATATCTATCAGCAAAAAAGGGGGAACTGCTCATTCGGAAAGCAGCTCCCCCTCGCTGAAACTTAGGAAAGACTTAGGCGTTAGCCTGAGCTGCGGCAACAGCGCAAGCAACGGTTGCACCGACCATGGGGTTGTTGCCCATGCCGATCAGGCCCATCATCTCAACGTGTGCGGGCACAGAAGAGGAGCCAGCGAACTGAGCATCACCGTGTACGCGGCCCAGAGAGTCGGTCAGGCCGTAGCTTGCGGGGCCTGCAGCCACGTTATCGGGGTGCAGGGTACGGCCGGTGCCGCCGCCGGAAGCAACGGAGAAGTACTTCTTGCCGTTCTCGATAGCCCACTTCTTGTAGGTGCCGGCAACCAGATGCTGGAAGCGGACGGGGTTGGTGGAGTTGCCGGTGATGGAGCACTGCACGTCCTCCTTCTTCATGATGGCAACGCCTTCCATAACGTCGTTAGCGCCGTAGCACTTAACGGCTGCGCGCTCACCCTCGGAGAAGGGGATCTCCTTGACGACCTTCAGGGTCTGGGTGGGGATATCGTACTCGGTCTGCACATAGGTGAAGCCGTTGATACGGGAAATGATGTAAGCTGCGTCCTTGCCCAGGCCGTTCAGGATGACGCGCAGGGGGGTCTTGCGGACCTTGTTTGCGGTGCGGGCGATGCCGATGGCACCCTCAGCAGCAGCAAAGGACTCGTGGCCTGCCAGGAAAGCGAAGCAGGTGGTGTCCTCGCTCAGCAGACGAGCGCCCAGGTTGCCGTGGCCCAGACCGACCTGACGCTGCTCAGCAACAGAGCCGGGGATGGTGAAAGCTTCCAGACCCTCACCGATAGCAGCTGCGCACTCGGCAGCATCGGTCAGGCCGCGCTTCACAGCGATAGCGGTGCCCAGAGTGTAAGCCCAGACAGCGTTATCAAAGCAGATGGGCTGCACGCCGCGGACGATCTTGTCGCAGTCGATGCCCTTAGCGAGGAGCATCTCGTTGCAAGCGTCCAGAGACTCCAGACCGTTAGCCTTCAGGCATGCCTCGATTTTAGGCATACGGCGATCCATAGATTCAAAAGTTGCCATTGAGTTGTTCCTCCTCTCTTATTCCTCACGCGGGTCGATGTACTTCACAGCGCCCTGCTCCTTGCTGAAGCGGCCGTAAGTACCCACGTTCTTCTCGTAAGCCTCGTTGGGGGTCTTGCCGTGACGGATATCCTCCATCATCTTGCCCAGCTTGACGAACTGATAGCCGATGACCTCATCGTTAGCGTCCACTGCCAGCTTGTTGATGTAGCCCTCGGTCAGTTCCAGGTAGCGCACGCCCTTCTCCTTGGTGGAGAAGATGGTGCCGGTCATGGAGCGCAGACCCTTGCCCAGGTCGTCCAGACCTGCGCCGATGGGCAGACCGTCCTCAGAGAAAGCGGTCTGGCTGCGGCCGTAGACGATCTGCAGGAACAGCTCGCGCATAGCCACGTTGATGGCGTCGCACACCAGGTCGGTGTTCAGAGCTTCCAGAATGGTCTTGCCGGGCAGGATCTCGCCTGCCATAGCAGCAGAGTGGGTCATGCCGGAGCAGCCGATGGTCTCCACCAGAGCCTCTTCGATGACGCCGTTCTTGATGTTCAGGGACAGCTTGCAGGTGCCCTGCTGGGGTGCACACCAGCCCACACCATGGGTGTAGCCGCTGATGTCCTTGATCTCATAGGCCTTGACCCATGCGCCCTCTTCGGGGATGGGAGCCGGACCATGCTTAGGACCTTTGGTGATCGGGCACATATTCTGTACTTGCTGCGAATAGGTCATAATCATACTCTCCTTTTGACAAATGTCGCTTTGGCAACACAAAGCCGCTGCCGCGCCCTGCCGGCACAGCTGCTGCTCTCTGCTGCTTGCATCCGAACCGGGTGCACTGCTCTCTTTCAGCGCCTGCACCGGTACTACCACGCATAGTTTTATTATAGAGAAAACGGACGAATTTTGCAAGTCATTTCCTGTAAAAAGTACAGCCGGGTTTTACGGTCATCCGGCGCTAACTGTCATTTCCACCGCTTTATACAAAACAGTCGTCAAGTTTTTGTCAATTCTGCCGTAAGCACCGGCAAACTTTTTGCAGTCTTTTCTTTTTGCGCGTTTCAGCGCGGGTCTTTCTGCACCGGATGCAGCGCCCAAATGGCCGCAAAACCCGCCGCCGCACCGGCCATGGCAAGCAGGTGCCGCCCGTTCTCCAGCGCCAGCAGATTGGCTGCAAAGGGGAACGCAAGGCTGCCCACGCTCTGTCCCAAGGCCAGAAAGCCGTAGTTCACCCCCGCATGAGGCAGGCCGAACAGGTCGGTGGAAAGGGCAGGCAGCACCGCCGCCAGTGCCGAGTAGCAGAAGGTGAGCCCGGCGTAGCACACCACCACCCACCAGCCCTGCGCCGCCCAGAACGCCGCCGACAAACCCAGTGAGGCCGCAAACAGCCCAAGGTCGGTGGCGCGGCGGCCGATATGGTCGCTGAGCATGGGCATCAGCATCCGCCCTGCGGCGCTGCCCACGCTGCCCAGCACAATGCTCCACAGTGCGGCAGTCTCGTCCAGCCCGCGCTCCATGCCCAGCTTTAAGATGATGGGACTGAACAGCAGCACTGCCGGGGTGGAAAAGCACACTGCGCCCGCGCACAGCCAATACTGCCTCGTGCGCAGCATCTGCCCCGGGGAGAGGTCGATGCCGTTTTTGCCGCTTGGCTGCTGCTTTTGCTGCGGCGGGTCGCTGAGCACCGCGCTGCCCACAAGGCACACCGGCAGGGTGAGCGCGCCAAGTGCCCAGAAGGCGCCCCGGATGCCCTGCACCGGGCCAAAGCCCCGCAGCGCTGCTCGGACGAACAGGGTAAGAAATGCACCGGAAAGCCCCACTGCCCCGCCGATGACCCCGGTCGCCAGTCCTTTGCGCCCCGCGTACCACTTTTGGGCGCAGGACTGGATAGAGGGGTACAAAAAGGCCGTACCCAGCCCCGCCGGGATGCTGAATGCCAGAAAGAACCCCCTCCCTGCCCAGTCCGGCAGAAAAGCTGCTGCAAAAAAGCCGCCGCAAAGCAGAGCTGTGCCCCACAATGCCGCGCAGCGCGGGCCCTTTTTATCCTGCAAAAAGCCGCCCAGCACACACCCCACCCCAAAAGCGGCAATAAGCAAGGCAAAGGCGTAGCCCGCCCCCTGCTCCGAAAGGCCGTATTCCTCCATGACCGGCTGCTGAAATACGCCCCATGCCGCCGGTAAGCCGGTAAGCACCTGAATGGCTGCCCCCGCAGCCAGAATCGTCCACGGGTGTTTTGCTGCAAACTGCTGTTTCATACCTTCACCTCAAAGATTTGTGCAATTTGCGATAGTGTGCCCATTTGGATTGACAATCCGGCATTATCCTTTATAATGATAAAGTACTGAGTTAAAAACGCTCCCGCCCCTTTTCAGGCATCGAGGGCGGGTACAATTTACAGATAGAGAGGAATTACTGTTATGAAAACACAGGCTTTGAAGGGTATGCGGGACCTGCTGCCCGCTGAGCAGACCCTGCGCGATTACATTCAGGGCAAAATTCTGGAGACCTACCGCTCTGCCGGCTTCGAGCGCATCTCCACCCCCATGCTGGAGGATATGGAAAATCTGGACAAGTCCGACGGCGGCGACAACCTGAACCTGATCTTCAAGGTGCTCAAGCGCGGCGACAAGCTGACCGCAGCCCTGAACACCGGCGACCCCAAGCAGCTGTCCGACATGGGTCTGCGCTACGATCTTACCCTGCCGCTGAGCCGCTACTACGCCGCCAACAAGGATAAGCTGCCCAGCCCCTTCAAGGTCATCCAGACCGACCGGGTGTTCCGCGCCGAGCGCCCGCAGAAGGGCCGTCTGCGGGAGTTCGTGCAGTGCGATATCGACATTCTGGGCGATGCCTCCCCCAACGCCGAAGTGGAACTGATCGACGTGACCACCCGCGCTCTGCTGAACATCGGCTTTACCGGCTTTACCGTCAACATCAACGACCGCCGCATCCTGCGCGGAATGCTGGAGAGCATGGGCTTTGCCGCCGACACGTTGGATTCCGTCTGCATCACCTTTGACAAGATGGACAAGATCGGTGCCGAGGGCGTGAAGGCGGAGTTGACCGAGAAGCAGCTGCCGGAAAGCGCCATCCACGCACTGGCAGACTTTATTGCCGCCGGGGACGTGACGCTGGACGCCGTGGCTGCCCGCTGCGCCGACCCCGCCATTGCCGATGACCTGAAGTATGTGCTGGCCACCGCCAATACGCTGGCTGCCGGCCGCTATCAGGTGGCCTACTGCCCCAGTCTGGTGCGCGGTCAGGGCTACTACACCGGCATGGTGTTTGAAGTGACCTGCCCGCAGTTCAGCGGTGCTGTGGCCGGCGGCGGACGCTACGACAACATGGTGGGCAAGTTCCTTGGCGTGCAGGTGCCCGCCGTGGGCTTCTCCATCGGCTTCGAGCGGGTGTGCGGCATTCTGCTGGAGCAGGGCTACCAGATCCCCGGTGCAAAGCAGAAGATCGCCCTGCTGTATGGCAAGGACGTTGACTTCCCTGCCGTGCTGAGCAAGGCCGCCGCGCTGCGCGAGCAGTACAACGTCACCGTGCTGCCGCAGGGCAAAAAGCTGGGCAAGCAGCTGGGTCAGCTGGAAGCCGCAGGCTTTGCGGGCGCAGCCTTTATGGACAAGGACGAGGTAAAGATTTTCGCCCAGCATTAAGCTGCTCTCCTGACAATTATAATTTTGTGGCTCAGAAACGTCTGCGGACGCTTCCGAGCCACTTTTTTCAGCCGTCACAACACTAAAAAAGCAGCCCCGCCGGTGCTCCGGCGGGGCTGCTTTTTTTTGCATGATAGCGTATTTTTTAGAACTCGATCTTGCTCTCGATGTAGTTCTTCAACTCGCTGACGGGCATACGCACCTGCTCCATAGTGTCACGGTCACGGACGGTGACGCAGTTGTCGGCAGCAATGCCCTTGGCTTCGTCGCCCACGGTGTCAAAGTCCACGGTGATGCAGAACGGGGTGCCGATCTCGTCCTCGCGGCGGTAACGCTTGCCGATGGAACCGGTATCGTCGTAATCCACCATGAAGTACTTGCTCAGCTCGTTGCGGATCTCCATGGCCTTCTCGCCCAGCTTCTTGCTCAGGGGCAGCACGGCGCACTTGTAGGGAGCCAGAGCCGGATGCAGACGCAGCACGGTGCGGATATCCTCCTTGCCCTTGCTGTCGGTCAGGTGCTCCTCGTCGTAAGCCTCGCACAGGAAAGCCAGTGCCACACGGTCGCAGCCCAGAGAGGGCTCGATGACGTAGGGGATGTAGTGCTCATTGGTCTCGCTGTCGAAGTACTCCAGACTCTTGCCGGAGGCTTCCTGATGGCGGGTCAGGTCGTAGTTGGTACGGTCTGCAATGCCCCACAGTTCGCCCCAGTCGGTGAACGGGAAGGCATACTCGATATCGGTGGTAGCGCGGCTATAGAAGGCCAGTTCTGCGGGCTCGTGGTCACGCAGACGCAGGTGCTCCTTCTTGATGCCAAGGCTCAGCAGCCAGTTCTCGCAGTAGTCCTTCCAGTAAGCGAACCAGTCCAGATCGGTGCCGGGCTTGCAGAAGAACTCGCACTCCATCTGCTCGAACTCGCGGGTGCGGAAGGTGAAGTTGCCCGGGGTGATCTCGTTGCGGAAGGCCTTGCCCACCTGACACACGCCGAAGGGCAGCTTGCGGCGGGTGGTGCGCTGGATGTTGGCAAAGTTGACAAAGATGCCCTGTGCGGTCTCGGGACGCAGATAGCAGGTGGAGGAGCTATCCTCGGTCACGCCGATAGCGGTCTTGAACATCAGGTTGAACTTGCGGATGGGGGTAAAATCGTGCTTGCCGCACACGGGGCAGACGATATCCTCGTGCTCTGCGATGAAAGCATCCATCTCGTCAAAGCTCATGGCGTCCACGTTCACCTCGGGGTGCTCCTCACCGATCAGCTTGTCGGCGCGGTGGCGTGCCTTGCAGGCGCGGCAGTCCAGCAGGGGGTCCGAGAAGCTGGACACATGGCCGGTGGTCACCCAGGTCTGCGGGTTCATGATGATGGCAGCATCCAAACCCACGTTATAGGGGCTTTCCTGCACAAACTTTTTCAGCCATGCCTTTTTGACGTTGTTCTTGAACTCCACGCCAAGGGGGCCGTAGTCCCAGCTGTTGGCCAGACCGCCGTAGATCTCGGAACCGGGGAACACATAACCACGGTTCTTGCAAAGATTGACGATCATGTCAAGGGTCTTTTCGCTCTGTTCCATTGTAGTACATCCTTTCCGTCCGCGGCTGGTTTGCCGTGTCGTATCGTGTTGTGTTCCGGCGGCTTTCCCACCGCCGGGCGTGCTTGTGGCTTGCACAAGCACAGTATATTTACTGTACCATGTTTTGCCCCGCTTGTAAAGCCCGGCAAATGCTTCAGTCACGGAAATCGATCAGCCGATTGAAGGCTTCCCCCGGAAGGGACATATTCTCCCCGCGCCGGGGAGAAATGTCACCGCAGGTGACAAAGATTTGTTTTATCGGGCAGCGCACTGCTCCATGTTATCAGTATAATAAAAGCAGCCCAAAAAGAAAAGATGGAAATTGCTTCCACGGTATTTTTTCCGTAAAAATGGGCCTCCGGAATATCCACAGACGCTCCGGAAGCCCAGAATGACAAACAGCTCTTGCCCTTACTTGTGGTATTTCATGCCCGCATTGATGGTGCAGGCGCGGTAGATCTGCTCGGTGAGCACCAGCCGCGCCAGCTGATGGGGCATGGTGATACGTCCCATGCTGAACTTGAGGGCAGCGGCCTTTTTCACCTCATCGGACAGGCCGTGGGACGAGCCGATAACAAAGGCCACATCCCCTGCCCCGCTGCCGGCGCGCTGCGCCAGAAACTGCGCCAACTCGTCGGAGGAGATCTGCTTGCCCTCGATGCACATGGCCACGATGGCAGCACCCTTGCGCACATTGGAGAGGATGGCTTTTCCCTCCTTGTCCAGCGCCTTTTTTACCACGGCGTCCGAGGCGTTTTTCTCCTCGATCTTTTCCTCCGGTAGTTCAATGATGCGGAAGGCGGCAAAAGCAGCCAGACGCTTCTGGTACTCTGCCACGCCCTCGGCAAAATATTTGGCGTTCAGCTTGCCCACACAGATCAGGTCGATATTTTGCATGACAGCTTTCCTCTTTTCAGGATAAAGGATTTAAAATCGTCTCCGCTTCGCTCTGACAATAACAGCGGAAAGAATATTTTTGTTTTCGGGGAAACGGCACGCCTGCGGGCGCTCCGTTTCCCTATCTTCACAAGATGGGACTTTTTGGAAAGGCGGTGGGGAGTTTCCTGAGCAAATTCCGGCGAAGTGGGGCCCCGGTGCGCAGCACTGGGGCGGAACAGGGGGTTCCGGACTCATTTGCGAAGGAAAGCTTCCCACTGCCTACCAATCAAAGCAGGCTCATCTGCTCGCCCTCGTCCTCGGCGCGGATCAGCGCACCGGTGGCGGGCAGACTGCGCACGCGGTAGCGGTGGGGGTTCGCCAACTCCAGCGTATCCGCCGGTACCACCGAGGCGATGGTCTGATTCTTTTTCAGGGTGACCACCGCCACGCCCTGACTGTCGCGGGTGGTCTTGGCAGCGATCTGCGCCGTACCCACCAGCAGCATCCGGCTGGCGCTGGTGCGGATGGCAAGTTCGGTCTCCTCCGGCAGGTAGAGCATCAGGGCAAGCGGCTCCTTATCACTGTAAGCCTTCAGCAGCTTGCGGCGGTTCTGCTTGGTGGCGTAGGAGCTGAGAGGAATTTTAGCGCACTTGCCGCTGGCAAAGAAGAACAGCATATAACCGCTATAATCGCCGGTAATGACCATGCTCAGCACATTTTCGCCCTCGTCCATACCCAACCGCCCCGGGATAAAAATGCCCATCTGGGCTACCTTGCCGTCCTCCAGTTCTGCCAGACGCACCTTGTACACCTGCTGCTTGTCGGTAAAGAACAGTGCCTCCACGTTGTTGCGGGTCTCCAGCTGCTGGACGATCTCGTCGCCCTCCTTCAGCTTATGCGCACCGGCAGTGCGCAGGCTCTGGGGCGGGATCTTTTTAAAGTAGCCCTCCCGGGTAAAGAACACGGTCACCGGGTAGTCCGGCACGGTCTCCTCCTCGGCGGCGGCCTCCTCCTCGGGCAGGTCGTACAAGATCTCGCTGCAGCGGGGCTTGCCGTATTTCTTTGCTACATCGTTCAGTTCGTTGATGATGATGCGGCGGATGCGGGCGGGCTTTGCCAGCACATCGTTCAGGTCGGCAATATCCTTTTCCAGCTGCTCGATCTCGCCGGTGCGCTTGAGGATGTATTCCCGGTTCAGATGGCGCAGCTTGATCTCTGCCACATAGTCCGCCTGCACCTCGTCAATACCAAAGCCGATCATCAGGTTGGGTACCACCTCGGTCTCCTCCTCGGTAGTGCGGATGATGCGGATGGCCTTGTCGATATCCAGCAAAATGGCGGCAAGACCCTGCAAAAGGTGCAGCCGCTTTTCCTTGCCGTGCAGGTCGTAGTAGGTGCGGCGGCGCACGCACTCGACGCGGAACGCCGTCCACTCCTTCAAAATCTCCCGCACGCCCATAACACGGGGCTGGCCGGACACCAGAATGTTGAAGTTGCAGCTGAAGCTGTCCTCCAGCGGGGTGGCCTTGAACAGTTTTGCCATCAGCTTGTCGGCATCCACGCCGCGCTTGAGGTCCAGCGTCAGCTTCAGACCGTTCAGGTCGGTCTCATCACGCATATCGCTGATTTCCTTGACCTTGCCGGTCTTGACCAGTTCCGCGATCTTATCCATGATGGCCTCCACCGTGGTGGTGGGCGGGATCTGGGTGACCTCGATCATATTTTCGCCAGGCACTGCGCTGTAGCGGGCACGCACCTTTACGCTGCCGCGGCCGTTCTCGTAAATTTCACGCATCTGCGCTTCATCGTACAGAATCTGGCCGCCGCCCACAAAGTCCGGGGCGGGCATGGTGGTGCCGATATCGTGGTGTTCGTCCTTCATCAGCGCCACGGTGGTGGCGCACAGTTCTGCCAGATTGAAGGAGCAGATGTTGCAGGCCATGCCCACCGCGATGCCCAGCGTATTATTGGCCAGAATGGTGGGGAAGGTGACCGGCAGCAAGGTGGGCTCGGTGGTGGTGCTGTCGTAGTTGGGCACAAAGTCCACGGTCTCCTTGTCAATATCCCGGAACAGTTCCTCGCACACGCTTTCCAGCTTTGCCTCGGTGTAACGGGCGGCAGCGCAGGACATATCCCGGCTGTAGGCCTTGCCGAAGTTGCCCTTGCTGTCCACAAAGGGCACCAGCAGGCTCTCGTTGCCGCGGCCCATGCGCACCATGGTGTCGTAGATGGCGGCATCGCCGTGGGGGTTCAGGTGCATGGTGCTGCCCACGATGTTGGCAGATTTGGTGCGTGCGCCCTTGAGCAGCCCCATCTCGTACATGGTGTACAGCAGCTTGCGGTGCGCCGGCTTGAAGCCGTCGATCTCCGGCAAAGCGCGGCTGACGATGACGCTCATGGCGTAGGGCATATAGTTCGTTTCCAGCGTGCGGGTAATGGGATCCTCCAGCACGCTGCCTGCATTTAAGATTTCAACGCCATCGCCCAGCTGCGGGCGCACCGGCTTTAAGGTTTTCTTGGTCGATTTTCTAGGCATCTTCTAACCTCTTGACGATTTTAAATGGGCGCCGCTCTCGCTCTGCCCATATTCAGCGGAAAATATTTTTATTTTTGCAGCTCAGGATGGCCTGCGGGCCATCCTGAGCTGCTCTTTCACAGATGGAGCCGTTCCGGTTTTCTGCATTTTTCCCTTAAAATGCCGTGACCCGTTGGGGCCTTCTTCGTGAAAACGTGATTTGGAGCAGCCCGCAGGCTGCGACAAATCACCAAATTAAAATAACATTACCTCTTTCATTGCCAGAGCGCAAGCGGAGGCAATTTAAAATCATCAGCTCACGTCCAGATCATCCAGATACTCTGCGCCGTGCTGCGCGATATGCTCCTTGCGGCCTGCCAGATTGTCGCCCAGCAGGATATCGAACACCTGCGCGGTCTGCACCACATCGGTGGGCATTACTTTGATAAGACGGCGGCTTTCCGGGTTCATGGTGGTCAACCACATCATTTCGGGGTCGTTCTCGCCCAAGCCTTTGGAGCGCTGGATGGTGTATTTTTTATCCCCGATCTTTTCCAGAAAAGCGGCCTTTTCCGGCTCGGTATAAGCAAAATAAGTGCGGTCCTTCGTGCTGATCTCGTACAAAGGCGACTCTGCAATATACACATAGCCCTTGTTGATCAGGGTGGGGGTAAGGCGGTAGAGCATGGTCAGCACAAGGGTGCGGATCTGGTAGCCGTCCACGTCGGCATCGGTACAGATGACGATCTTATTGAACCGCAGGTTTTCGAGGTTAAAGGTAGCCAGTTCCTTGTTGTGCTTGCCGCCCAGTTCCACGCCGCAGCCCATCACCTTGATGAGGTCCACAATGACGTCCGACTTGAAGATGCGGGCATAATCCGCCTTCAGGCAGTTCAGGATCTTGCCGCGGATGGGCATAATGGCCTGATATTCGCTGTCTCGGCTGGACTTGACCGCGCCCATAGCCGAGTCGCCCTCCACGATATACAATTCGCGGCGGGCGGCGTCCCGGGTGCGGCAGTCCACGAACTTCTGCACGCGGTTGGCCAGGTCGATTTGCGTAGAGAGCGTCTTTTTGATGCTCTGGCGCGTTTTTTCCGCGTGCTCGCGGCTCTGCTTGTTCACCAGAACCTGTTGGCAGATCTTCTGAGCCTCCTCCGGC
Organism: uncultured Faecalibacterium sp.; assembly: GCA_934503275.1. Classification (GTDB taxonomy): domain Bacteria; phylum Bacillota; class Clostridia; order Oscillospirales; family Ruminococcaceae; genus Faecalibacterium. Next base: position 1,655 of record CAKSVD010000023.1, on the reverse strand, counting down.
TTTTCCAGAAAATACACTTCCAGATAATGCTTGAGGAAATCGGTCATGGCCTGCGAGACAAATTTATTGGTGATGGCCTTTTTGGTCTGGTTCTCGTAGCTGGTACGGGTGGAAAAGCTGGAGGACACATACACCAGACAGTCCTGCACATCCTGAAAGCTGATGGCGCTCTCGCCTTTTTTGTACAGGTTCTTTTCCTTCAGGTACTTGTTGATCTGGTAGACAAAGGCGGTGCGCACCGCGTGCTCCGGGCTGCCGCCGTGCTCCAGCCACGAGGAGTTGTGGTAGTACTCCAGCAACTGTACCTTATTAGAGAAGCAAAAAGCCGCACTCATGCGCACCTTGTAGTCCGGCTGGTCCTCGCGGTCCCGACCCACGGCCTCGCTCTCGCAGCCGAACACCGGGGTCAGGGTGTCCTCCCCTGCTACTTCTGCCACATAGTCCGCGATGCCGTTCTGGTAGCACCAGCTTTCGTGCCACGGCTTGCCGGTGGCGGGGTCTTTTTCCTTTTCATCGGTAAAGTTGAGGGTAAGCCCAGCGTTGACCACAGCCTGACGGCGCAGCACATCCTTATAGTAGCTGCCGGGCACATCGATATCGGTAAACACCTCATCGTCCGGCTTCCAGTGGATGATACTGCCGGTGCGGCGTCCCTTGTAGGGCTCCTTCTGCAGGCCGCCCACATTCTCGCCCTTTTTAAAGTCCAGATGATAGTGGTAGCCGTCGCGGTAGATATCGGCGGTCATCCACGCCGAGGCGTACTGGGTGGCGCACAGACCCAGACCGTTCAGGCCAAGGCTGAACTCGTAGTTATCCTCGCCCTCGCCGTACTTGCCGCCTGCGTACATCTCGCAGAACAGCAGCTCCCAGTTGAAGCGTCCCTCGCCGTTGTTCCAGTCCACGGGCATACCGCGGCCAAAGTCCTCCACGATGACGCTGCCGTCCTTGCAGCGGGTCACGTTGATGGTATCGCCGTGGCCGTCGCGGGCCTCATCAATGGAGTTGGACACGATCTCAAAGATCGAGTGGGCACAGCCCTCCACGCCGTCCGAGCCAAAGATGACCGCCGGGCGCTTGCGCACACGGTCGGCGCCCTTTAACGAGGTAATGCTCTCGTTGCCATATTCCTGTTTTTTTGCCATGCTGCTCCTCCCGTCCCGCCGCAGCTGTGCCGCGCAGGACGTCCTGTAATCAAAGCAGACACCTGCCCTTTCTATTATATAAGAAATATAACAGCATCTCTGTAAGCCTTGGCGTCTGTGTTCTTTTCTTTTATTAAACCATAGGTTGTAAAGCTTGTCAAATATTCTTTCTCTCTTTTCCCGTGCTGCCTCCGGCACGAAAACCGCGAAAAAAGTCGTTCTTATTTTGCACGCAGAGACGCCGGAAAACAAAAACTTTTCAATTTTTTCAAAAAAGTTTGCATTTACCCCTTTACAAAATCGAAATTTCAGGTATAATAATCATCGTCCGGTGCGCCTCTGTAGCTCAGTCGGTAGAGCAGGGGACTGAAAATCCCCGTGTCATTGGTTCGATTCCGATCGGAGGCACCACGTCAAGGAAACCCAACAGGGTTTCCCAATATGCGGCCGTAGCTCATCTGGTAGAGCGCCACCTTGCCAAGGTGGAGGTAGCGAGTTCGAGCCTCGTCGGCC
>CAKSVD010000022.1 GCA_934503275.1 uncultured Faecalibacterium sp. | reverse complement strand
GAGAAGAGCTTTACCACCCGCCACGCTGCGGAGTTCTGGATGATCGAGCCGGAGATGGCCTTCTGCGACCTGAACGGCTACATGGACAACGCCGAGGCTATGATCAAGTTCGTCATCCGCTATGTGCTGGACAACTGCCCGGACGAGATGGCCTTCTTCAACCAGTTCATCGACAAGGGCCTTGTCGAGCGTCTGGAACTGGTGGCAAACAGCGAGTTCGGCCGCATCAGCTACACCGAGGCCGTTGAGATCCTGGAAAAGAACAACAAGAAGTTCCAGTACCCCGTGGAGTGGGGCGTGGATATCCAGACCGAGCACGAGCGCTACCTGACCGAGGTGGTGTTCAAGAAGCCGGTCTTTGTCACCGACTACCCCAAGGAAATCAAGAGCTTCTACATGAAGCAGAACGCCGACGGCAAGACCGTGGCCGCAGCAGATATGCTGGTGCCCGGCATCGGCGAGTTGATCGGCGGCAGCCAGCGTGAAGAGGACTACGGCAAGTTGGTGGCCCGCATGGACGAACTGGGCATGGACAAGACCAACTACGAGTGGTATTTGAACCTGCGCAAGTTCGGCGGCGTGGAGCACGCAGGCTACGGCTTGGGCTTTGAGCGCATGATCATGTACCTCACCGGCATCCAGAACATCCGTGACGTGCTGCCCTTCCCCCGCACCGCATACGGCTTCTGAGAAGCGCGCATACTGTGAATCAAAGAAAGCCGCCGCCTCTGCGGCGGCTTTCTTGTTCTTCATTTTTCAACAAGGAGCACAAAACAAGTGGAAAACATTTCACCCGCCCTCTTGGAGTGGTTTTACAAAAACCGCCGCAGCCTGCCCTTCCGGGAGGACCCCACCCCCTACCATGTGTGGCTCAGCGAGGTGATGCTGCAGCAGACCCGGGTTTCGGCGGTGCTGCCGTATTACTACCGCTTTCTGGAAGAACTGCCGGATATCCCCGCGCTTGCCGCCTGCGAGGAGGAAAAGCTGCATAAGCTGTGGGAAGGGCTGGGCTATTACAGCCGGGTACGCAACCTGCAAAAGGCCGCAAAGCTTGTCTGTGCGCAGTACGGCGGGCAGCTGCCTGCCGATTACGCCGCCCTGCGCGCGCTGCCCGGCATTGGGGAGTACACCGCCGGGGCCATCGCGTCCATCAGCTTCGGGCTGGCTGTGCCCGCTGTGGATGGCAATGTGCTGCGGGTGTTTTCCCGCCTGTATAATGACCCGGGTGTAATTACAGAGCCGGCGGTAAAAAAGGCCTTTATCGCCCGGGTCATGGAGCATCAGCCGCCGGAAAAGGCCGGGGATTACAATCAGGCGCTGATGGAACTGGGCGCGCTGGTCTGCGTGCCCAACGGCGCACCCCTGTGCGGGCAGTGCCCGCTGGCGGAAGTTTGCCGCGCCCGGGCGGCGGGCACCACCGCCCAGCTGCCCCAAAAGGCAAAGCCGAAGCCCCGCAAGCTTGTGCCGGTAACGCTGGCACTGGTGGAAAGCCCGGCGGGCTTTCTGGTGCAGCAGCGGCCGCAAAAAGGTCTGCTGGCCGGGCTGTGGCAGCCGGTATTGTGGGAGGACGAGCATCTTTTGCAGGCCGAGGTGCTGGCGCGGCTGGCGGCACTGGGGCTGGACACCGGCACGGCAGCCCCCGCCGCCCTGCCCGCCGCAAAGCATATCTTTACCCATATCGAGTGGCTCATGTCCGGCGTGCAGCTGCACGTTCCGGCGCAGAGTGCCCCGGCGGGCTATGTCTGGGCAAGCCGGGAGGCCCTGCGCACCACCTACACCCTGCCCGGGGCGTTCCGGGCGTACAAGCCGCTGCTGTTGTAGGTTTGGCAATTTGCTGTGATGCACCGCGCCAAAACCGGCACACTGCCCAAAGTGCGCCCCGCAGCACCCTCGGGGCGTGAAAATTGGGGCGCAACGGTTGTAATTTTGGGCGCGAACGGGTATAATAAAAGCTGCAAGGCGGCGCTGGCTGCCGCTTGAATCAAGATCCTTTTGCGGGACGCCCGCTGGAAAAATCAAGCTGAAACAACGTTTCAACTGCAAAAAGGAGTGTACTGAATCTATGAAAAAATCTTGCTTGGTCGCTGTGATCGCTGTTCTGGCTGCTGTGGCTGGTGCGCTGGCTGCTGTGGCACTTTACCTGAACCGCCGCGAGAAGGAACTGGACGAATACGAGCGCCTGCTGTTCGGCGAGGATGACGCAGAAACCGTAGAGCCGGAGGAAGCCGCTGCTGAGGACGAGACCGAGGCAGAATGATCCTGAAATACCGGAAACTGCCGGGAAGATAAGCGCATCGGGGCGCACGGAGCGGTCTGTCTGAACGGACTTGCCCCGGTGCGCCCTTTTTGTACATAAGGAGAAGGAACATGAAGCGTTTTTTGCTCTGGATCATCAGTGTGGCGCTGGGCGTGGTGGTGCTGCTGGCGGCTGTGATGGGGGTAAGCTATGCCTTTACCACCGAGGGCGGCTGCCCGGACAGTGCGGCGCAGTTCGGCGGGCAGGCGCTGGAGCCGAACGGCTCCTGCTGGCAGGTGCCGCTGCTGGGCGGGCAGCTGGATAAGGTATTCGCCAGCCCCGCCACCCTGAGCGTGCAGAAGCTGGGTGTGCTGTACACCGCCCACCCGGAACTTACAGTGCCGGACTGGACGGGCTACACCGCCCTGACCATCCAGAATGCGGCGGGGGATGCGCTGTTTGCGGGCAGTGCAGGGGAGTACCAGAACTTCCTCTTCCCCGCAAACGGCGAGTATAAGGCGGAGTTGACCGCGTGGCGTGTGCCCAAGGGCGGCACCATCGGCCAATTCGAGGGCGGCAGCACCGGGCAGCTGCGCAAAAACTTAGGGCTGGAGCGCCCCGCAAAGCCCACCGGCTGGTACCGGTACAGTTTCCGCTTTACCCTGCAGGCCAGCGCGGAGGTGGAACTTTCCGCCGAGCGTGTGGAGCAGGGCGGCACGGTGGGCGTGCGCATCTCCGGCATGACCGGGGACGCCGTGCCCACCATCGAGACCGACCTCGGCAGTGTGCAGTGTGTGCGCGCCGCAGACGGCTGGCGTGCCTATATCCCGGCGGCGTATAACGCCTCCTCCGGCGGGCACGAGGTGAACGTCACGGTAAACGGCGAGACCATCACCCGCACCCTGACCGTGCTGCCGAAGGACTTCGGCACGGCAGAGGTGGAGACCGGGGAACCGGCTTCGGAGAGCGCCAACGCCCAGTTCCGCAGCACCATCTGGCCGTTGTACGAGGCTGCCGCCACCGCCAAGCAGTGGCAGGGCGGCTTTGTGCCCCCCGCCGAGGATTCCATGACCTTGGTGGACTACGGGCAAATTAAAGTAACGGACGGCCAGCAGGGCAGCCGCTCCAACTCCACAAAGTTGTACACCATCCCCGGTGCGCCCTGCCGCGCCGCAGCCAACGGCACAGTGGTGTTCGCGGGCAATCTGGAACTTACCGGCAACACGGTGGTCATCGACCACGGCTGCGGGCTGCGCAGCTACCTGTATGGCTTGCAGGAGCTTTCGGTCAGCAAGGGACAGACCGTGGAAAAGGGACAGGCTGTGGGCGCACTGGGCGAGGAAATGACCATGGATTTCAAACTGGGCAGCAAGAGCGTGAACCCGCGCCTGCTGTTCCAGACCTCCGGCGGCTTGTTCTGGAAGGAAAACTGAACAAACTCCCTCAGCCTTCGCTTCTGCATGGCTGGGGGAATTTTTTGAAAAAACCTGTAACGTTTTTCCTCTTTGTGCGTTATTGGGGTGAAAAGGCTCAACAAAGCCCGCAAAGGAGGAAATGACCATGAAACTGGAATGTGACGTGATCCGCGACTTACTGCCCCTGTACGCCGAAAAGCTTGCCAGCCCCGCCAGCAGCGCGCTGGTGGAGCAGCACCTTGCAGCGTGCCCCGCCTGCCGTGCAGAACTGGAACAGATGGAAAAGCCGGTGCCGGTGCAGCCGGAGCCCCAGCCGGATGCACCGCTGCTGGGCATCCGAAAGACCCTGCAGAAAAAAAGCATCCGCATAGCGGCGGCAGCGGTTCTGGTTGTGCTGTGCGCTTTTGGACTGGTGTTCTGGATGGGCGGCGCAAAAACGCCGGTAACGGCAGAACAGGCGCAGATCTGGACTTACAACAAAAAGGAAAACGAAGCGAACCTCTGTGTGCTGGAAGTGCAGGGCGAAAACGTCTGGCTGGAACTGGAAGGCTCCTTTAACTGGGGCAAGCCATCCGTCACCGTCCGGGCGGTGCGCTATACCTTCCCGCACATTCACGCCGCGCTGGAAGGGCTGCTGGGCACATCGGCTTCTGACACCAGCATCACGGTCTCCGGCACGCAGCTGCTGACGGTGCAATGCGCCGATGAGATCCGCTATTACAGGGACGGTCAGCGGGTGGAGCGGTTCATCCTGAAAAAAGAGGATGGAACGCAGACCTATGTTTACGAATCTGAGGATGTGGTCACACAGGAACAAGGTGTGTTTGAGAAGGGCTGACTATGGACATTGAAACCATCTACCGGCTCTACTTCCGGGACGTCTGCCTGTTTTTGCAGGGGCTTACCCGCAGCGAAGCGCTGGCGGAGGAGTTGACGCAGGAGACCTTTTTCCGGGCGCTGGACGGCCTGAAGGACTACGACGGCAAGCAGGATGTGCGGGCGTGGCTGTTCACCGTGGCGCGCAACGCTTACTACGACCACTGCCGCCGCGCAAAGCACGCTGCCCCGCTGGAGGATGCCGAAACAAAAGCTGCCGATACCCCGGACATTGCGCAGCTGCTGGTGGATAAAGACGCCGCCTTTACGGTGCACCAGTGCCTGCACGCGCTGGAAGAGCCTTACAAGGAGGTTTTCAGCCTGCGGGTGTTCGGCGAATTGCCCTTTGACCGCATCGGGGCGATCTTCGGCCACAATGCCGCATGGGCGAGGGTGACCTATTACCGCGCCAAGACCCGCATCCAGACGATGCTGGAACAACGTAAATGATAAAAAACAACACCGGAGCGTCCGAAGATGCTCCGGTGTTGTTCTGTTTACCCTCAGGAGATCGCGTCCACGTCCCACTTCATGCGGACGGCGTCGGCGCCGTCCAGCTTGATGTGCAGCGCACCGGCGTTGTCCAGCACCTGCTCCGGCTTACGCGCACCGCACAGGACGTGCAGCCCCGGGATCATGCGGGCGGTCATGGCAATGACCAGCTGCGCCATGGTGCAGTCGTACTTCTCGGTCAGGTCGCTCCACTTTGCCAGCAGCTCCAGCGCCTGTGCCCGGCGGGTGGGCTGGAAGCAGGGGTTGGTGTTGCGGGTGCTGCCCTCCGGGTAGGTGGTGTCCATGGTCACCTTGCCGGTCAAAAGCCCCTGCTCCAGCGGGGAGTACGCCTGTACCGACACGCCCAGCTCCTTGCAGGTGGGCAGCAGCTGCTTTTCAATGCGGCGGGTCAGCAGGCTGTACTTTTCCTGAATGACGTCCAGCTGACCGTATTTGCAGTAGCCGCGGATGATGTCGGAGGTGACATTGGAAGCACCGATGGCGCGAATCTTGCCCTGCTCCTTCAGCTTCATCATGGCTTCCATGGTCTCCTCCAGCGGATACACGCCGAAGTCCGGGCTCTGCCAATGGGTGTACAGCACATCCAGATGGTCGGTGTGCAGACGGCGCAGGCTGTCCTCCACGTCCTCAATGATGCTCTTGGCGGAAAGGTCGCGGTACACCTGCACCCCGTCCACTACCTTGTGCAGGATGGGGGTCTCGTGCCGCCACTCCAGGCCGCACTTGGTGGAAAGCACCACCTTGTCGCGGTCGATGTGCTTCATGGCTTCGCCCACCACTTCCTCGCTGTGGTACAGCCCGTAGATGGGCGCAGTGTCGATCCACTGGATGCCCTGCTCCACGGCGGTCTGGATGGCCTTTACCGACAGTGCATCGTCGTTATCGCCCCACCATGCACCGCCGCCGATGGCCCATGTACCCATGCCCAGAAACGGCACTGCGATGCCGCTTTTGCCAATGTTGATATTCTGCATATACTTTACCCTCCGTGCCAGCAGTGTTCCCCGCAATGGGAACCCTCATTCTGATGTCTGGCATTCTATGTTGTATTCTTGGTTGCTATATAAAAAAGGCTGTGGAGCGCAGATGCACTCCGCAGCGCTCTTTTATCAGATGTTGCCGAACTCGCTCAGCTGCAAGCTCTCGTTGTGGGTCTCGGCCCAGCGCACCGCCCAGTCGGAGGTGAACAGCAGCAGACGGTTGCCCTTCATGTCCTCCACAGCCTTGGTGTCGCTGGTCAGGTCCAGATCCCGCAGATTGTAGGTGTCGGGGTCGTTCTGCACCCAGCGCAGCTGCTCAAAGGGCAGCTGCTGCATCCGGATCTCCACGTTGTACTCGGTGTTCAGGCGGTACTCCAGCACTTCCAGCTGCAGCACGCCGACCACGCCGACCACCACTTCTTCCATGCCGCCGCCCACTTCGCGGAAGATCTGGATGGCGCCTTCCTGCGCGATCTGCTCCATGCCCTTCACGAACTGCTTGCGCTTCATGGTGTCCTTCTGCTCAATGCGGGCAAAGTGCTCCGGGGAGAAGGTGGGGATGCCTGCGAACTGGACCTTCTTTTTGCCGGTGCACAGGGTGTCGCCGATGGAGAAGATGCCCGGGTCAAACAGGCCGATAATGTCGCCGGCGTAGGCCTCGTCCACGATGGCGCGGTCCTGCGCCATCAGCTGGGTGCCGGTGGCCAGCTTGATGTTCTTGCCCTCCTGCACATGGTAGGCCTCCATGCCGCGCTCGAACTTGCCGGAGCAGATGCGCATAAAGGCAATGCGGTCGCGGTGGGCCTTGTTCATGTTGGCCTGGATCTTAAAGATAAAGGCGGAGAACTCGTCCCGGCAGGGGTCCACCGGCTCGCCGGTCAGGCTGTCCACGCGGGCCAGCGGGGCGGAGGTGAGCCGCAGAAAGTTTTCAAGGAAGGGCTCCACGCCGAAGTTGGTCAGAGCAGAGCCGAAGAACACGGGGCTCAACTCGCCGCGCAGCACTTTTTCCAGATCAAACTCCTCGGCAGCGCCGTCCAGCAGTTCGATCTCGTCCACCAGCTGCTGGTGCAGGTAGGGGGTCAGCAGCTCGTCCAGTGCGGGGTCGCCCAGCTCGGCCTCGGTCTCGCTGACCTTCTTCACGCCGTTGGCGCGGCCGTCGCTGGAAAAAGCCAGCACCTTGCGCGCGTTGCGGTCGAACACGCCCTTGAACTCCTTGCCGCAGCCGATGGGCCAGTTCATGGGGTAGGTCTTGATGCCCAGAATTTCCTCAATGTTCTCCATCAGTTCAAAGGGGTCGCGGGCTTCGCGGTCCATCTTGTTGATGAAGGTAAAAATGGGGATATGGCGCAGGGTGCAAACCTTGAACAGCTTGATGGTCTGCGCCTCAACGCCCTTTGCGGCGTCGATGACCATGACGGCAGAGTCTGCCGCCATCAGGGTGCGGTAGGTATCCTCGGAGAAGTCCTGATGGCCGGGGGTGTCCAGAATGTTCACGCACTTGCCGGCGTAGTTGAACTGCAGCACCGAGGAGGTGACCGAGATACCACGCTGCTTTTCAATGTCCATCCAGTCGGACACGGCGTGCTTGGCGCTCTGCTTGCCCTTGACGGAGCCGGCCTGATTGATGGCTCCACCGTACAGCAGCAGCTTTTCGGTAAGGGTAGTCTTACCTGCGTCGGGGTGGCTGATGATGGCGAACGTCCTGCGGCGTTCGATCTCTTCACGATTTGTCATAGATCGTAGTTTCTCCTATAAAAATTGCCTATGCAAGGCAGAGAATAAATGGCAGACAGATGGTGTCTTACATGGGAGCCTCCATCCTGCTTTCTGAGAAAACCCTCTCCGTCATGCCGCTTTGCGTCATGCCACCTCCCCCGAAAGGGGGAGGTTTTGCGCGAAGCTCCCCCCTCGGGGGAGCTGGCACGGCGTCAGCCGTGACTGAGAGGGTTCCTGTTTTTACACATACGCACCTTATTCTATACGAAAACGCGTGATAATGCAAGGGTTTTCGTTATTTTTTCAGGATCAGGCAGGGCAGAGGGGCAGTTTCGGCCCAATTGGCAAAATCACACACCAGAACGGTGAAACTTTTCAGCGGAAGTGCCCGCAGAAAACGCAGCACCGCCTGTTTTTCGTCCGAGCCGATGACCGCCCCGCTATACAGGATGGCGCTCACGATGCCGCCGGGGCGCACCGCCTGCAGCGCCGCCTGCAAGGCGGGGATGCTGCTCTGCGCGGTGGAAAACACCGCGTGGTCCGCCCCCGGCAGCCAGCCGAAGTTGAACATGACCGCATCGGCGGTGCCGGGCTGCACATACTGTAACAGGTCGGCGTGGCTGCCGCAGATAAGGTTGTACCGGTCGGCGGGCACGCCTGCCTGCTCCAGCCGGGTGCGGGTGGAGCGGATGGCTTCGGGCTGCACGTCAAAGGCCAGCACCCGCCCGGCGGGGGCGGTCAGATTGCACAGAAAGGCGGTGTCGCCGCCGTTGCCGCAGGTGGCGTCCACGCACAGCTGCGGGTGCACCAGCCGGGCGGCTAAAAAGTCCTGCACGAACTTTACCGCTGTTAAGTCCGGGGTGCGGCGGCGCACCAGCTGCCCGCCCTCGGCGGCAAAGCCGAATTTGCCCCAGAAGGCAAGCTCGGCGGCGTTTTCCGGCAGCGGGGCGGTAAACACGGTAGCGGCCTCGCGGTCATAGCCGCCAAGGCTGCGCAATACTTCTTTTAACAGGTAGGAGCCGTAGCCCTTGCGCCGCCACCGGGGCAGGATGCACAGGGCGGTAAGCTGCGCGCCTTTTGGGGCGGGGGAGAGGGTGCACTCCCCGATGCAGTCCTTTTCTTTATACAGGGCAAACCCCTGCTCGGTGCGGCGCAGTTCCATAAAAAGTTCCTCCTTGACGGGCCGATGTTCTTCCCTTACAATAGCAAGCGGAAACGCTGCTGTCAAGGGCGGAAAAGCAGGACCGCATTTCACATATTCTTCACGGCGCAAGCGATTCATTTTCACATTTGACGGTTACAATAGGGACAGTTCAAAGGAACAGATGTCCCTGCGGACCGGCCTTTGAGGGAAGGATGTAGTAACATGGAAAACGAGAACAAGTGGGAATACGATTATTCCGCTTCCAATAACGAGACCGGCTACCCCAACGTGGGCAGCAGCGGCATGAACACTGCAAACCAGTATAACGAGCCGGAGGCGCAGCCCGTGCGCCCGGCCTGTAACGCCCCGGCAGACGGCGGCAGCGTGCCGCCCACCCCGCCGGAGCAGCCGCAGTATAGCGCCCCGGCGCAGCCGGAAAAGCCCCGCCGCAAGAAGAAGTCTGGCGGCAAAAAGCTTGCACGCAGCGCCGTGGCGCTGGTGCTGGCAGCCGCCATGGGCTTTGCGGGCGGCTTTGTGGGCGCAAAATACGGCGGCGGCAGCAAGGTGGTCATCCAGCAGGTGGAACGCCCTGCCAGCTCTGACAGCAGCACCGACAGCACCGGCAACTCCATCAGCGCCACCAGCGGCACCGGCCTGAGCACCGCACAGGTGGCCGAGATGGTCAGCCCCAGCGTGGTGGTCATCACCACCGAGCAGGTGGTCTACTCCCAGTGGTCGTGGTATGGCCAGAGTCAGGTGGAGAGCGGCGCCGGCAGCGGCGTCATCATCAGCTCGGACGGCTATATCCTCACCTGCGCCCATGTGGTGAGCGGCGCTTCCAACATCACCGTGAGCATCGGCGACAAGGATTACCCCGCCACGCTGGTGGGCGAGGATACCACCAGTGATATCGCCGTGGTCAAGGTCGACGCCACCGGTCTGACCCCCGCCACCGTGGGCAACAGCGACAACCTGAAGGTGGGCGAAAGCGTCATGGCTGTGGGCAACCCCTTGGGTGAGCTGGGCGGCACCGTGACCAGCGGCATCGTCAGCGCACTGAACCGCAGCGTCAGCATTCAGGGTTCCAACTCTGTCAACACCATGTCCCTGATCCAGATGGATGCCTCCGTCAGCCCCGGCAACTCCGGCGGCGGTCTGTTCAACATGAACGGCGAACTGGTGGGCATCGTCAATGCAAAGTCCTCCGACAGCGATGCCGAGGGTCTGGGCTTCGCCATCCCGGCAAATGACGCCGTGAAGGTGGCGCAGGAACTGCTGGAGAACGGCTATGTGACCGGCCGTCCCTATCTGGGCATCAGCTACTATGCCGTGACCGACGCCCAGACCGCCGCCCAGCTGGGCGTGAACGCCTACGGTGTCTACATCGTGGAGGTGGTCAAGGGCGGCCCTGCCGACAAGGCAGGCCTGCAGGCCGGTGACCGCATCGTGAGCATGGACGGCAGCGAGGTTGCCACCCAGAGCGACCTTGGCACCCTGATGCAGAACCACAAGGCCGGCGACACCATCGAGATCACCGTTGCACGCGGCGGTCAGATGCAGACCGTTAACGTCACCCTTGGCGAAAAGGGCGCGGAGAATAACTGAAAATAGTAAAAAGGCGAGAGCCCTCCGTTTTTTCGGAAGACTCTCGCTTTTTTGTTTGTACCGCGCTCCGCGGGGAAGTTACTGCTTGCTGCAAGCGTGCAAAGACGCTCCGCTGGGCCAGAGGCAGGGAGGGGTGTTCCGACTCCCCCCTCCCTACCTCTGGACTCCACCCACCCCGCAACGGGCCAAGGGCTGCTCGCCCTTGACAATCCTAAAGCAGAAGTCGAAGCACAAAAAAGCTAGCGCTGCGCCAGTCGGCGCTATCGCTTTAACGCTTTTTTCGCTTCTCCATTTATAGCCCCTCAGTCGCTGCGCGACAGATTCCCCTTTTTGTCACCTGCGGTGACATCTTCCCCCGGCCGGGGGAAGTCGGCCCTCTCGGGGGAGCGGGCACACCCATAGCGCCGCGCTTTCGCAGAAAGCAGGCGCTGCAAATGCCGTTTTTCTTCACGACCCCATCCGTGAAAATGGGGTTCAGAAACGCCCGCAGGCGTTTCTGAACCCCGAAATTTAAAATAATTTTTCCGCTGAACATGGCTAGAGCGCAGCGGAAGCCATTTTAAATCGTGTCACACCGCACCCAAAATGGTGGCGCTGTACGGCGCAAGGGGGGCATTGCCGGTGAAAATGCGGCTTGGGCCGCGCCACAGGCTGGAGGAGGTGCCATCGCTCAGCAGCTTCCACTGCCCGGCGGGCAGGGAGACGGTGCAGGTGGTGTCGGTGGGGTTATAAAAGACGCACAAGGCGCTCCACGCCGCGCCGTCTCCCCAGACGGCGGGCAGCGTCCAGCCCACCAGCGGCTGCTCCAGCGCAAAGAACTGCAAGGCCTCCGGGGCGTGACGGTCGGTGCTGCCCAAGCGGGGAAAGACCGCCCGCAGCGCCAGAAGCCCCCGGTAGTAGTCCACAAGGGCGTGGTACTGCTCGGCGCGGTTCCAGTCCAGCCGGTTCAGGGCGGGAGAAGAACGGTAGCTGTTGCCTACGCCCTTTTTGGTGCGGGCGAACTCCTCGCCTGCCTGCATGAAGGGCAGGCCGAAGCTGGTCAGGTAGATGCCCGCCGCCAGCCGGTTCTGTGCCAGCACCACGGTATCCCGGGCGGCGAACTCCGGCTTTTCGTAGCGGACGCAGAACAGCTTGTCCCACAGGGTAAAGTTGTCGTGGGCGGAAACGTAGCTTACGATCTGGCTGGGCGCGTGGGGCGGCAGACGATCGCTGCGGCACCATGCCGCCACCGCCCCACCGATATCCCAGAAGCTGCCGGGCTTGCCCTCCACATAGCCCGGCTCCCGGGCATCGAAGCAGCCGCCCTTGATGGCGTCCCGGGTATCATCGCAGAAGATGCCCACCCGCTCGTTGAGCATGGCAAGGTTCGCCTTGTTGGCCTCGTACCGGTGCAGCTGGCTGGCACCGCCCTGCCACGGTTCACCGTATAGCAGGATATCCCGCCCGCCGGGCAGGCTGTCCAGTGCAGCGCGCACCGCGTTGATGCTCTCGGCGTCGTACAAGCCCATCAGGTCGAACCGGAAGCCGTCGATGTGATACTCCCTTGCCCAGTAGAGGATGGAGTCGATGAGATACCGCCGCGCCATGGGGCGCTCGCTGGCAAACTCATTGCCGCAGCCGCTGCCGTTGGAAAAGCTGCCGTCCGGGTTCTGGCGGAAAAAGTAATAGGGCACGGTATTGTTTAAGGGGTTCTCGGTGCGGTAGGTGTGGTTATACACCACGTCCATCACCACCCCGATGCCCGCCGCATGGAGGGCGGCGATCATCTCCCGGCACTCCCGGATGCGCACCTCGCCCCGGGTGGGGTCGGTGGAGTAGCTGCCCTCCGGCACGTTGAAGTTGGTGGGGTCGTAGCCCCAGTTATACTGCCGCAGCAGGGGCTTTGCCTCGTCCACGCTGCCAAAATCGAAAATGGGCATCAGCTGGACGTATTTTACCCCCAACCGCTTGAGGTAGTTCAGGCAGGTGGGGTGGATGCCGTCGCCATGCAATGTGGTGCCCTGCTGGGTAAACGCCATATATTTGCCCCGCCACGCCGGGCGCACTCCGCTGGCGGCATCCTGCGAGAAGTCCCGCACGCTCACCTCCCACACGGCGCGCTGCGCCGGGAGAATGCTGGGGCGCACATCCCGCTCCCACCCGGAGGGCGCAGTGCGGGCAAGATCTACGATCATGCTGCGCACGCCGTTCACCCCCGCCGCCCGGGCGTAGGGGTCCCCGGTCTCGCGGGTGATGCCGTCCACGGTGACGGCAAAGGTGTAGTAGCGGCCGTGCTGCTCCCCGGGCAGCCAGATGCTCCACACCCCCTGCGCGCCGCGCACAAGGGGCTTTGTGCCCAGCACGGCACCGCCGTCTCCCTTATGGTATAAGGTCACGGTGACCGCCTCGGCGGTGGGTGCCCACAGCCGCAGACAGGTGCCGCCGGGGGTGTAGTCCGGGCCGAGGGGGCCGGTATAATAATTTTCGCGGTGAAAGGGTTCGTTTTCAAACAGTGTTTTCCACTGGGCAGGCGTTTCTGCGGCCATGGTCAGCTTCATTCCTTCTTGTAAGATTCTCTATATTCAGTGTATCGGACAACGGGCTTTTTTTCAAGAGGGAATCCCTTGCAAAATGCCGCGCAGTTCACTATACTGGAAGAAAAACACCGATGGAGGGCAGCACCATGGCATATACCGACGATTGGGAAAGCTTGATGAACGGCGTGTTCGGCGCGGGCGGCAGACTGAAGTTTGGCGGCGCACAGCCGCAGCCGGAAAAGCCGCAGCCCGAAAAACCGGCGGGCAGCGGCCTGCCGGACCTGAACGCGGCGCTGCTGGAGCAGCAAAAGCGGCTGGACGAATTGCTGAAGCAGCAGAATGCCCGGCTGAAAGCGCAGGATGCCGGGGTGCAGACGGCGCTGGAGGACAGCCGCCAGATGCTGCGGGATATGGAAGCAGACGGCCTGCTGGCCAAGGGCACGGCAGACACAAAGCCGGAGCAGCTGGGCAGCTTTGAGGGCCTTGCCGCCGAGGTAAAAAAGACTGTCCTTGGGCAGGATGCCTTTGTGGACAGCGTGGTGCGGGCAATGCGCCGCCCCTTTGTGCTGGGCACCGAGGGTGCAGCCGCCCGCAACGTGATCCTGCTGTGGGGCGCACCGGGCACGGGGCGGCACTTTGCGCTGGCAGAAACTACCCGCATCATGGCGGCGCGGGGGCTTTTGCAGAGTGACCGGATGGCGGTGATGGACCTTGCGCTCTACCCCGACCCCGGCGCGGAAAAGCTGTTTTTGCAGGATCTGTACGCCGCGCTGCACGCCCCGGGCGAGATCGTGGTGTTCGAGCACTACGAGAGCTGCCACCCCGGCTTTTTGCGCATCCTCTCCGACCTTGCGGTCAAGGGCGGTGCGCCCCTGTCCAGCCGGTATCTGGTCAACAAAGAGGGCATTCTGGTGGAAGCCGGCACGGCGCTTGCCCCCGGCGCAGTGAGCCGCATCGACCCCTGCGGCAAGTACCTGATCTTCTTCTCCCGCAAGGGGCGGGAGGCGCTGGCGGATAAATTCGGCGCGCCCTTTGTGGCGGCGGTAGGGGATGTGTGCCAGACCGCCCCCTTTACCCCGGAGGCACTGGCTGCGCTGGCGGCGCAGCAGCTGAACGCGCTGGCGCAGCGGGTGAACAGCCGTCTGGGCCTGACCCTTACCGCCGGGGCAGAGGTGCGGGACTATGTGGCGGCGCAGTGCTCTAAAGAAAAGGGCGCAGAGGGGCTGGCAGACTGCTGCGAGCGCATCTTCCGCGCCCTGAGCGAGTACTGCCTGCAGACCGATGCAAAGCTTTCCGGCACGGTGGCGCTGACCGCCGCGCCCAAGGGGCTGCAGTTTGCGTTGAACGGTGCCGCCCCGGCAGACCTGTTCAGCCTGCTGCCGGCGGCCTACACCGGCGCAGTGGAGCAGATCCGCGCCGAACTGGATGCACTGGTGGGGCTTGCCCCGGTCAAGGAGTATGTGTTCGGTCTGGCAGATAATTTACAGGTGCAGCAGCGCCGCGCAGCGGCGGGCTTTAAGACTGCAAGCCTGTCCATGCACATGATCTTTACCGGCAACCCCGGCACCGGCAAGACCACCATTGCCCGGTTGGTGGCAAAGTACCTCAAGGCCATCGGCGCGCTGGGGGGCGGGCAGCTGGTGGAGGTGACCCGCGCCGACCTTGTGGGGCGCTACACCGGCCACACCGCCCCGCTGACCAACAGCGTCATCGAGAGCGCACTGGGGGGCGTGCTGTTTATTGATGAGGCGTACAGCCTGTACCGCGGAGAGCAGGACAGCTTTGGGCTGGAGGCCATTGACACCCTTGTAAAGGGCATGGAGGATCACCGGGACGAGCTGGTGGTCATCCTTGCGGGCTACACCAAGGAGATGGAGGTGTTCCTTACCGCCAACAGTGGACTTGCCAGCCGCTTCCCCAACAAGATCGAGTTCCCGGACTACACCGCGGACGAGCTGCTGGACATCACCGCTGTGCTGGCCAAGGGCAAGGGCTACCGCCTTGCCGAGGGCTGCACCTTCCCGCTGCTGGGCTACTACAAGCGCCGTCAGGCGCTGGACAGCCGCACCGCCGGCAATGGCCGTCTGGCGCGCAACACGCTGGAAAAGGCCATCTTCAACCAGAGCCGCCGCCTTATCGCCGAGCCCGCCGCTCCCCTTGACCTCATCCAGCCCAGCGATCTGGAATTTGAGGAATAAGCGCCCTTGCGCCGGGACGATTTAGAATGGCTTCCGCTGCGCTCTAGCCATTTTCAGCGGAAGAATTATTTATAATTTCGGAACCCCGGAGCGTCTGCGGACGCTCCGGGGTTCCATTTTCACAGGTGGGGTCGTAGAGGAAAACGGCAGAGAAACTCTCCCGTGAAAAAGCCAATCGGGAAAATCCGCGTTTGCGCAGCAATGAAAGCCCCAGTGGGGCTTTTAAGCGGCAGAGCGGTCTGCGTTAGCAGATGGAGGGGCTTTGCCCCGACAAGCTCCGCAGATTTTCCCGATTGGCAAATATAAAAATATAATTCCTTGAATGATGCGCAGAGCAACGCGGAGCGCATTCAAATCGTTTTACCGATGCTGCTCCGCAAGGCTCTGCACCATCTCGTGCAGCTGGGTGCGGACGGCGGCGGGGGCGGTGACCTCTACCTTGCCGCCAAAGCCGCACACCCAGCCGAAAAACTGCTGGCTGACGCAGATGGGCACGTCAAAGTGGAAGTGGCCGTCCTCCTCCGGGCAGAACACCGGCTCGCGGCCAAAGCGCTCCCGCATGACCGGCTCAAGGTCGGCAGCGCACCGCAGGGTGACCCGGTACTCGGTGCCGCCGAACATATTGAAGTGCTTGCGCAGGTAGGCGGGCAGGTCGAAGGTGCGGAAGAACTCTTTGCCCCGGCGCGGCTCGTCCAGCACCAGCACCCCGGCCATCCGGTCCACCCGGTAGTGGCGCACCGGGGGCGCTTTTTCGTCCTGATAGGCGATCAGGTAGTAGCAGCCGTTTTCCCACGTAAGCTGCCACGGGCTTACGGTGCGCACGGCGCTGCTGCCCTTGTAGCGGAACTGCACCAGACACCCCCGGTTGATGGCGGTGTGCAGCGCATCGATGCTATACAAAAGGGTCTGGCTGTCGGTCTTGGGGCGTCCGTCCACATAGACCTGACGCTGCAGCTGGGTGCCCTCGTAGTCGGAGCATAGGGCTTCCAGTTTGTGGATGATGCGCTTGTTGGTGCGCGCGGAGATGACGCTGCTGGACTGTACCGCATCCACCAGCAGCTTCAACTCCGAAAGCTCGAACGCACGGCTGGCCATCCAGTACCCGCCGCCGCGCCCGCGCTGCAGCTGGATGTCGTAGCCCAGACTGCGCAGGGTGTCAATGTCGCTGTAAATGCTCTTGCGCTCGGCCAGAATGCCCTGATTTTCCAGCAGCTGCACCAGCTGGGGCACGTTCAGGCGGTGGTTTTCGTCGGTGCGCTGCTCAAGGATGCGCAGCAGCGTTACCAGCTTGGATTTCTGTCCTTCCTGCTTGGGCATGGGGCAATACCTCCATCACGGTTTATTCCGGCAGCTTTTTGTCAAAGGCGGCGCGGCGCTGGGTGGAAAGGCGGAACATTTCTTCCAGCTTATCCCGGTCGTCCGCCACAAGGGCGGCGCGCATCTCCTGCAAGGCAGAATCGAACTGGTCGATCTCGCTGATCAGGTTCTGCTTGTTCCACAAAAACAGTTCTGCCCACATTTTGTCGTTGATGCGTGCAATGCGGGTCAAGTCGCGGAAGGAGTCGCCGGTGTACTCGCACAGCGAGGTGTTGTCGTTGGCGCACATCAGGCTTACGGCAATGGCGTGGCACAGCTGGCTGACATAGCCGATCATCCGGTCGTGCTCCTGCACCGTCAGGGTGCAGATGTGCTTGAAGCCCAGCACCTCGGCCAGCTCCTTTGCCCACTGGATGCCCGCCGGGGTGTTCTTCCCGGTGGGGGTGATAATGAAGTTTGCCGGGGCAAAATTCACCTCGGCGGCGTGCTCCACGCTGGAGGTCTCGCGGCCTGCCATGGGGTGGCTGGCAATGAACTCCACCCCCGCCGGGCACAGTGCCTGCACCGGCTCTACAAGGCCGGTCTTGACGCCGGAAACATCCGTAAAGATGCACCCGGGCTTGAGCAGATGGCCGTAGGTACCAAACCAGTCCAGCAGCGCGGTGGGGTACAGGCCAAAGATGATATGGTCGGCCTGCCGGACAAGATCCTCAAAATCATGGGTCTTGCCGCCGGCGATATAGCCATGCTCCAGCGCATACTGCAAATGTCCCTCGCTGCGGTTGATGCCGTCCACATGGAAGCCGGCGCGGGTCAGTTCCAGCGCGTACTTGCCGCCCAGCAGACCCAGACCCACTACGAGATAACGTTTTGTTTTATCAAGCATCTTCTACCTCCACGCCAAGCGGCGCTGCATCTGCAAAAAAGCCGGGCCAGCTCTTCTGGATGGCTTCGGCATCGTCCACGGTCAGGGGCAGTGCGGCGGCAGCAGCCAGCACCGCAAGGCTCATGACCACCCGGTGGTCGTTGTGGCCGTGCAGGGGGGCGGCGGGGGCGTGCAGAAGCCCGGCACAGCCGTGCACCGTGATGGTGCCGCCGTCGCTTTCCAGCACGCCGCCGCAGGCGCGCAGCTCGGCCTCCATGGCTGCGATGCGGTCGCTCTCTTTCAGCCGCAGCCGCTGGGCGTTGCGGATGACGGTGGTGCCCTCGCACAGCAAGCCCAGCACCATCAGCACAGGGCCAAGGTCGGGGCAGTCCGCAAGGTCGATGTCCACCCCGTGCAGGGGTGCTTTTGCAAAGGTGACGCTGTCGCCCGTGCGGGTGAACACCGCGCCGCACCGGCGCAGGATGTCCAGAATAGCGGCATCGCCCTGCAGGGTGTCCGGCGCAAGGCCGGTGATGGTCACCCCGCCGCACACTGCGCCCAGCACCGCCGGAAACGCGGCCTGACTGTAATCGCCCTCCACGGTGTAATCGCAGGGGCGGTGCTGCTGCCCGCCCGGCAGCAGCAGGGTGGTTGCGTCCAGCCAGCGGCTGTGCACCCCAAAGGCGGCCTGCACGGCGCGGGTCATGTCGATGTAGCTGCGGCTCTCCACCGGGGGGATGAGGTGCAGCTGGCTGTCCCCGGGCAGCAAGGGCAGCGCGAACAGCAGCCCGCTGATGAACTGGCTGGACACGTTGCCCGCCAGCCGGTAGTCCCCGGGGGTCAGTGCGCCCTCCACGGTCAGCCCGGCTGGGGACTGCTCAAACCGTAGATTCTGCTCGCGATATAACGTTTCGTATACGGATTGCGGGCGCTCCATCAGCCGCCCGCGCCCGGTAAAGGTGACCGGCTGTCCGGTCAGGCTGGCGATGGGGATCAAAAACCGCAGGGTGCTGCCGCTTTCGCAGCAGTCTACCGGGGCGGTCAAAGGCAGAAAATGCCCAAGACCCTGCACAGTAGCATCGTCCGCGCCGGTGTCCACGGCGGCGCACAGCTGCGCGGCAGCGGACAGGGTGGCAGAGATGTCCTTGCTGAATTCCAGATGGGTGATGTGGGAGCGCCCCACGGCCAGCGCGGCACACAGCACGGCGCGGTGCGCCATGCTTTTGCTGGGCGGCGCGGCAATCACGCCCCCGATGCCGCCGGGGGCAGGTCTGATGGTTACAAGCATAGCGGTGTTATCCTTTTTTCTCGCCCTTGCATCGGTACTGCACCAAAGCCTTCCCCCGGCCGGGGGAAGGTGGCTGCGAACGCAGGGAGCAGACGGATGAGGGCGCTGGTAGCTGGCGCTTTCCCTGAACAGGAAGGCGTTTTTACATATCCCGGCCGATAGCCCAAGCCACCTGACGGCACTTTGCCATGGCCTGTGCAAAGGCGTCCGGGGTCAGGCACTGTGCGCCGTCGCTCCATGCGTGCTGGGGGTCGTAGTGCACCTCCACCTCCAGACCGTCCGCACCGGCGGCCACAGCGGCGATCATCATCGGCTCTACCAGATTGGCCTTGCCGGTGGCGTGGCTGGGGTCTACCACGATGGGCAGATGGGTCTTTTCGTGGATGATGGGCACGGCGGAGAGATCCAGCGTATTGCGGGTGTACTTTTCAAAGGTGCGGATGCCGCGCTCGCAGAAGATGACCTGCTCGTTGCCGCCGGCCATGATGTACTCGGCGCTCATGATCCACTCCTCGATGGTGTTGCACAGGCCGCGCTTGAGCAGCACAGGCTTGTGCATCTTGCCCACGGCCTTGAGCAGCTGGAAGTTCTGCATATTGCGTGCGCCGATCTGCACCACGTCCACATACTCCTCAAATTCCGGGATGCGGTCCTCGCTCATCAGCTCGGAGACGATGGGCAGGCCGGTGGCTTCACGCGCCTTTACCATGTCCAGGAT
Organism: uncultured Faecalibacterium sp.; assembly: GCA_934503275.1. Lineage (GTDB taxonomy): Bacteria > Bacillota > Clostridia > Oscillospirales > Ruminococcaceae > Faecalibacterium. The sequence goes on along the minus strand of CAKSVD010000022.1, from coordinate 11,490 downwards.
GCCCTCGGTCTCCAGACCCTGAAAGGCGTAGGGGGAGGTGCGGGGCTTGTAGGCGCCGCCGCGGAACAGCGCCGCGCCGCCCGCCTTGACCCCCTGCGCGATGCGCAGGGCCTGCTCGGCGTTCTCGATGCTGCACGGGCCCGCCATGACGGCGATCTTTTCCTTGCTGCCGATCTTCACGCCGCCGCAGTCGATGACCGAATCTGCGGGGTGGAACAGGCGGTTTGCGCGCTTATAGGGCGCAGACACGCGGGTGACGTTGTCGATCCACGGGTTTGCCAGCACGTCCCGCTCGTCGATCTTGGTGGTGTCGCCCACCAGACCGAACACGTTGTAGTCCTTGCCGGTGATCAGGGTCACGTCCAGACCCTGCTTCTCGAATTTATCAACGATCTTTTCCAGTTCCTCTTTGGAAGTGCCTTTTTTGGTGGAGATGATCATAAGAGGTCGTTCCTTTCCTGTTTGTTCTTTACATCACGATATGCGCCTTACTGGAGCCGTCGGTGCGCAGCAGCTGCGCCAGCCAGATGCAGGCGTGCAGGTAGCCCTGCGGGCCTTCGCCGATAAAATGCCCCTGACAGCCAAAGGACACCACGTCCGTTTTGCGGAAGGGCTCGCGTTCGTCCGGGGCGTCCAGCATCACCTCTACGGCGGGCACGCTGCACAACCGCAGCGCGTCCAGAATGGCCACGCTGTAATGGGCGTAGCCGCCCGGGTTCAGCACGATGCCGTCCACCCGCCCCGGGGCAGACTGGATCTCGTCGATGAGGTCGCCCTCGTGGTTGGACTGACAGATGTCCGTCTCGATGCCAAGCTGGTCGCAGCCCGCCTGCACATAGTCCATCAGGCCGGTGTAGTCCACCTCGCCCGGCACGCCGGGCTCAGACCAGCGCGCCAGATTGATGTTTGGCCCGTTAAGAATCAAAAATTTCATCCAGTGCCTCCTGTGCAGCTGCCAGCGTCTCGGCCAGCGTGCCGGTGTTAGAAATCACCGCATCTGCGGCGGCAAGGTACAGCGGGCGGCGCTGAGCCTCCATGGTGCGCAGTGCCTCGGCGCTGGAAGAAAGCGGACGGTCGCCGCCCACAGCCAGCGCTTCCACCGGCCGGTCGATGAACAGCACCACGCCGTTCTGACGCAGGGCGCGGACGTTCTCTGCCCTCTTCACCGCGCCGCCGCCGCAGGAGAGCACAAGCCCTTTTTCCTTGCCGAAACGGGCGATCTGCGCGGCTTCCTTTGCGCGGAAGCCTTCTTCGCCCTCGGCGGCAAAAATATCCGGGATGCTGCGCCCGTCTGCCTTGACGATCTCCTCGTCCAGATCCACAAGGGGTCTGCCCAGCTGCTTTGCCAGCAGGCGGCCAAGGGTGGATTTGCCGCAGGAGGGCATGCCCACAAGGGCGATGTTCAGCGTCTCGCGGCGCAGCGCAGCGGTGATGCGCTGCACCTCGCCCGGGGCGTCCTCAAACTTGCGGCCAAGGAAGTATTCGGCGGCATACACCGCCTGTGCCACCAGCATCTCCAGCCCGCCTACGGCCACCGGCACACCGGCTTCCTCGGCGCGGAGAATGAGTTCCGTCTTGTTGGGGTTATATACCACGTCCACCACGGCTTCCAGCCCGGGCATGGCAGCCACGTCCAGACTGCACACGCCCACGTTGGGGTACATCCCGGCGGGGGTGGTGTTGAACACCACCTGTGCGCCGCTGCACACGGCTTCGGCGTAGCTCAGCTCGCCCTTTTCCGGGTCGGGGGTGCGGCTGACGGTCAGCACCTTGGCTGCACCCTTGTCCAGCGCCACCGCGCGGGTGGTGTTGTGGGTGCCGCCGGTGCCTAAAATGAGCACGGTCTTGCCCGCAAGTTCCACGCCGTGGGCTTCGCACAGGTGGGCAAAGCCCAGATAATCGGTGTTGTAGCCGTAGAGCAGGCCGTTTTTATTCACTACCGTGTTCACTGCGCCGATGGCGCGGGCGCGGGGGTCGATGAAGGAGCAGTACTCCATTACCAGCTTTTTATAGGGGATGGTCACGTTGATGGCCTTGAACTGCCGCCGCTGCAAAAAGGCGCGGGCGTCTGCCTCGGTGGGCAGGGGGCACAGCTCGTAGCTGTACCCGCAGAGCAGTTCATGGATGGTCTTGGAGTAGGAGTGTCCCAGCTTGCCGCCGATCAGTCCGTATTCCATCTCAGTCCTCCTTCCGGTAGCCGGTGGGGTCGGTCATCCACCGGGCACCGTACCGGGCGGTGAGCAGGTCGCCCACCGCAAGGGCGGCGGCGCAGGTCTGCACAATGGCGGCCCGGGGCACGATGCAGGGGTCGTGCCGCCCCTGAATGGACAGCTGTGCGTCCTTTTTGGCGATGTAGTCCACCGTATCCTGCTGTTTATAGATGCTGGGGGTGGGCTTGACGGCGGTGCGGAACACCACCGGCATTCCGTTGGCGATGCCGCCGTTGATACCGGCGTTGTGGTTGGTGGCGGTGACTACCGCACCCTCCGCTGTCATGCGGAAGGCGTCGTTCGCCTCCGAGCCGCGCAGCCCGGCAAAGCCGAAGCCGGTGCCGAACTCGATGCCCTTGACCGCCGGGATGGAAAAGGCCAAGTGGGCAATTTCGCTTTCCACGCTGTCAAAGTAGGGCTCACCGATGCCGGCGGGCAGGCCGAGGATGGCAGTTTCCAGCACGCCGCCTACGCTGTCGCCCTCGGCACCGGCGGCACGGATGGCGGCCTTCATGGGCTCTTCCACGGCGGCGTCCAGCACCGCAAAGCCCTCGGTCTTACTGGCAAGCGTCTCTGCCTGTGCCGCAAGGGCGGCGGGGTCATCCAGTGCAAAGGGCGTATCTGCAAGACCTGCGCACCGGGCGATGTGGGTGGTGATATCAATGCCCGCCCGCTGCAGTGCGGCCAGCACGATGCTGCCGCCCGCCACGAGGGCTGCGGTCACCCGGCCGGAAAAGTGCCCGCCGCCCCGGGCGTCCTGAAAGCCGTGGTACTTGGCGTAGGCGGTAAAGTCTGCGTGGCCGGGGCGCAGAAGGTCGGCGGTCTTGGCGTAGTCGCCGCTGCGGGTGTTCTGGTTTTCGATCATCAGGGCGATGGCGGTGCCGGTGGTGTGGCCGTTCACCACACCGGACAGCAGCTGCACCGCGTCCGCCTCCACCCGGGGGGTGGAAAGGCCGTCGCCCCGGGCACGGCGCTTATCCATGCAGGCGGCGAGAAAAGCCTCGTCCACCGGCACACCGGCGGCCATGCCGTCCAGCACCGCGCCCACGGCGCGGCCGTGGCTCTCGCCGAAGATGGTCAGCGAAAGGTCGCTGCCAAAGGTGTTTTTCATGGGTCAGTCCTCCATGCCCAGCAGCGGGCGCAGCCCCTCCACAGGGATGGTCTCGGCGCGCCAGCAGCCAAGGCCGGGCACTTTGATGATGGTGATCTGCCCGCCCTGCGCTTTTTTGTCGTGCAGCATCTCGGCCAGAACCTTTTCCTTATCGTAGGTGGTGCGGGTGGGCAGACCTAAGCGGCGGTACACGCCGCGCACCCGCTTTTGCAATGCCTTGGATTCGATCATGGGCAGCATCCCCAGCGCCACGCACTCGCCGTGGAACAGGCCGGTGGTGCGGCGTCCCTTGATGCCCTTCACGGCTTCGATGCCGTGGCCGATGGTGTGGCCGAAGTTCAGCGCTTTGCGCATACCCTGCTCGGTCTCGTCCTGCTCCACGATGCTCTTTTTAAAGCGCAGGCTGCGGCAGATGATCTCGCCGATGCGGTCGTCTACGTCCTCCTTTTCAAAGATGGAGAACAGTTCCGGGTCGGCCAAAAGACCGGCCTTGACCGCCTCGGCCAGACCGTTGATGAAATGGCGGCGGGGCAGGGTGGACAGGGTGTCCGGGTCCACGATGACCAGCTTGGGCTGCCAGAAGGCACCCACGATGTTTTTGGTGTCGCCAAGATCCACGGCGGTCTTGCCGCCAATGGAGGAATCGATCATGGAAAGGGTGGTGGTGGGGCAGTTGATAAAATCGATGCCGCGCATATAAATGGAAGCGGCAAAACCGGCAAGGTCGCCCACTACGCCGCCGCCCACGGCTACCACAAGGTCGCCCCGGCCCATGCCGAAGTCCAGCATCTGCCGCAGCACGGTCTCCAGAATTTTAAAACTCTTGCTGGACTCGCCCTGCGGCACCGTGATGATGGTGGCGTCCTTGCACTGGTCGGCTACCATCTGGGCGTACTGTGCAGGCACACCGCTGTCGGTGACCACTGCCACCCGGCGGTCCAGCCGGGCGAACTGGTACAGGTTTTCCAGCGAGCCGCGCTTGACGATGATGTCGTAGCTGCGCTCGCCCAGATTCATGGTCAGTTTGGTTCCGATAAAATCACTCATTTTGTATACACTCCTAACAGCCGCACCGTCCGACAGATGCGGTCAAGTTCGCGCAGCAGCGCGGCGGTCTCGCCGGCGGCGGCATCGCCCACCAGCTCTACATAAAAATAATATTCAAAGGGGACGTGCGGCATGGGGCGGCTCTTGATGGATTCCATATTGAAGCCGCTTGCACCGATGACCTGGATCACCTCCGCCAGCTTGCCGGGCTTGTTGTCCACCGTGAACAGCAGCGAGAACCGGTTGCCCGCGGTGGGCTTTTCGCGGCTGAGCACGATGAACCGGGTGGTGTTGTCGCCGTCGGTATTGATGTTGGGCACTAAGATCTCCAGCCCGTACAGGGCGGCAGTCTCGGCGCTGGCAATGGCGGCCTTGGAGGCATCGCCGCTTTCTGCCACGAACTTTGCAGCCATGGCGGTATTGGCCATGGCGGTGGCAGGCAGACGGAACTGCTTTAAAAAGGTCTCGCTCTGGGCGATGGCCTGCTGGTGGCTGTACACGGTGCGCAGCTGGGAAAGCTGGGTGCCCGGCAGCACCAGAAGGTTCTGGGAGATGGGCAGGTCGTACACGTCCACCACCCACAGCTCCGGGTGGTTATAGCACAGGTCCAGCACGGCAGAAACGTCCCCGGCGTGGCTGTTTTCAAAGGGCACCACGCCGTGGGCGGCTTCGCCCGAGGCCACGGCCTCGAACACCTCGTCCCATGTGGAATAACTCACGGCCTCGGCGTGGGGGAACAGCGCCTTGAGGGCGATGTGGGCAAACGCCCCTTCCACTCCCTGATAGGCGGCACGGCTCTGCCCCAGTGCAGCGGCTTCGTACTGCTTGGCGATGTCCATCATGTGCTGGACGTGGTCTTTATAATAAGGGCGCAGCGCGGGCTGCTGAATGCGGGCTGCGGCCTTTTCCAGTACGGCGGCCTCCCGGGCGGCATCGTAGATGGGAAGACCGTGCGCCCGCTTATATTCGGCCACCTGCAAAACGGCAGCCATCCGGCGCTCGAACAGCGCAGCCAGCTGCGCATCCACCGTGTCGATCTCGGCACGGGCTTGTTCCAGTGCGTCCATGGGGGGTCACATCCTTTTTGGTCGGTTTTTGCGGGGATACCTAGTAAGTATACCATAACCGGGACAGAGAAACAACAAACCGCTCTTTATTTGAGGGTGGAGAAAATTTCAAATCAGCTGTGGGTAAAAAGACAAAAATAGAAAACAGAGGCTCTCTGGTCATCGCCTGCGGCGACGACCAGAGAGCCTCTCAATCACTGTTTTTATTTTTTAAAATATCCTCCCAGCTGCGGGCTTTGCCGTAGTAGCGCCCGTAGGGGTTATCAAGGTCTGCGGCGCGGGGACTGGGCGGTGCGGGCGGCTGGGGCTTTGGGGTGCGGTCAAAGGTGATGCGTGCGGCGGTGCCGCCGGCTTTAATGCGGAAGCGCATCTTCAGTGCCCCTCCCCGGCGGTGGAGACAGCCCCGGCGGTCAGGTTTGCCCAAAGGGGCTCGCTGTTTTCCAGCAGAGAAGCGGATTCCTTCAGCCATGCGCCCCGGATGCCGATATAGTAATCTGCCAGCAGCTGCTGGCTGTCGCCGCTGGCGCTCTGCACTGCGTCCGAGGTGTAGCTGCCCAGCGCCATCCCGGTCAGCACCGGGCAGTCCGTCCAGCGGTAGACCATGTTCCACCAGTCGCTGTCGGCATCGGACTTGGGCAGATGGCCGTCCAGATACCGCAAAGTGCCGGTGGTCTGCTGGAAGCCTGCGGGGTCGTAGAGGATAAAGATGGAACTGAGTGAACTCTGGATATCGGTGGAAAGCTTGGTGGTGCCCGCCATATCCAGATAGGCGTCCGAGTCCTCACTGTTGAAAGCCATGGTGTACTGGTTCAGCTTCACCACCACCTTGCCGTCGCCATTGCAGTCCTCGCCATAGGCGGCAAGCTGTTCTTGCAGGGCGGTAACGGTGGCTTCGGGCAGGTAGTAGGGGCTTACCACCGCCACGTTGTAATCCGGGTGGGTGGTCAGGAAGTACTGCCCGATAAAGCAGTACGCTACGAACGCACCGGCAATGCCGAAGAGGAGCACCCATTTCAGGTTGTAGTCCCACCAGTTTGCCCAGCGCTCCCTGCGGCTGTACTGCCGCTGTTTGCGGGGCTTGAGGTCCTTGGGGTCAATGTCGCGTTCGTAACGGTAGCTTGCCATAAAATAGTTCTCCTGTGTGATGAAACGGGCGGGAAACGCTGTTACTTCAGGGCAGCCAGAATGCTCTGGCGCACGGCGTCGGGCAGCTGCTTCTGCTCGGCCTTGCTCATGCCGGCGGTCTGGATGGGAGGCATGATCTTGATGCGCACACTGCCCGGGCGGCAGCGGTTGCCGTTTGTCTCGAACAGGGCGCGGGCGCCGGTCACGGCCACCGGCACCACCGGGGCGCCGGTCTTGACCGCAATACGGAAAGCACCGGCCTTGAACTCGCCTGCGCCGCCCTCTTCGCCCTTGTAGCGGGTGCCCTCGGGGAAGATGACGAAGCTGCGGCCGCCCTCCACGATGGCGGTGGCGTCGTTCAGTGCCCGCACCGAGGCGCGCACATCGTCACGCTGCACGAACACGCAGCCCAGCAGCTTCATCCAGCGGTTGAGCAGGGGGATCTTTTCCAGTTCCTCCTTGGCAAGGATGCCGTGGGGCTTTTCCAGCCCGGCCAGCAGCAAGGGGATGTCGTAGTAGCTGCGGTGGTTCGCCACGAACACGCAGGGGCGGTCTTTGGGGATGTTCTCCAGCCCATCCACGGACAGAGAAACACCGGTCACTTTTAAAATGCCCCGGCTCCAGCGGGGGATATGCTGGTTCACGATCTGCTCTACGGTGGCGGTATCTCCGGCGGCTGCGGCACGCTCGGCGCGGCGCAGGATGCCGTAATGCAGGATCATATATCCGAACAGATAAATAAACATCGCAATGGTGCGAAGAATGCTCATAATGGTTTCCTCCTGTTGCAAAAAATGCCATTGTCATTGTAGCACACTTTAGGCAAAAAAGGGAGAGATAAATATTTTTTTACAATTCGGCCCGGTTGTATCTTGCAAAGTTGACAAAATACAGGTATATTTATATCTGTAAAGCTAGCACAATGGCACTTTCCAGACAAAACGCCTGCGGTGCCGGTTAAAAACGTAAGAAAGGTACCGCAGTTACTATGGGGCTTTTTCCTTCTGCCAATGATTTCAAGGCCGGCAAGGGCGTCGAAAAGGACGCTCCCCGCAAGACCGGCATCGGCCGCTTTTTTGAGCTTGTAGGCCGTGATATGAACGGGATGTTCCTTGCAAACCTGCTGACCTGCGTCGGGTTTGCACCGGCCATCTGCCTGGTGTACATCGGCTTTTTGCAGAACAGCCTGCCGGTGATGCTGGGCAGCGCCGCCGTGGGCGGTCTGCTGGCAGGCCCGGCACTGGCCGGAATGTACGATACCGTCCTGCGCGCACTGCGCGATGAGGCGGGCTACTGGTGGGTGACCTACCGCAAGGCGTTCAAGCGCAACTTCAAGGCAAGCCTTGTGCCCGGTGTGTTGTACACCGTGGTGGTCACGCTGCAGATCTTCCTCGTCTATTTCTGCTTCAATATGCTGTACCACGGCACGAATGTGGGCGTCCCGCTGTGGGTGGCTACGGTGCTCAATCTGGTGCTGTTCCAGATGCTGTTTGCCTATATGTGGCCGCAGGTGGTGCTGCTGGACCAGCCGTTGAGCCTGACTTTGAAAAACAGCATCAACTGCATGATCGCTTTTTTGCCCCATGCACTGGCAGCCGCCATCGTGCAGGTGCTGTTCTGGGGCGTGGTGATTTTGTGTATGCCGCTGGGCCTTTTCCTGATGCTGATCTTCGGCTTCTGGTTCGTCACCGAGGTGTCCTGCCAGATCGTGTACGGCGATATTGACCGGGTGTTCCACATCGAGGAGAACATCCGCAAGCTGAAGGACGCCGAGCTGGAGGCCGCCCTCAGGGAGGACTACACCGACGACGATACCCCGGAGGAATAAGCGCTGACACTGCGGAAAGGAGCGATGTCCCATGGAACAACGGAATAATCTTGTACTGCAGGGGACAGAGACCTTTTCCCGCGGGCAGCTGGACAACCTTGCGCTGGAAAACGGCGCACTGGTGCTGGACAGCGTGGCCGGGCGCAGCCTTTTGTACGGCAGCTACACCACCCCGGAGTTTGCCATGCCGGCCTTCTGCAACCTGAACGTCAGCTGGAACGCCCACGCACCCCGGGACACCATGGTGGAGGTGCGCTGCCGGGTGTACGCGGCAGGGGCGTGGACAGGCTGGATGAGTTTTGGCAAGTGGGCGCCGGATTACCCCCGGTGCAGCGTGTCCAGCCAGAGCGAGGACGGCATGATCTTTTTGATGGGCGATACCGTCACGGTAGCCGCCCCGGGCGGCGGCACCGGCGTGCAGCTGCAGGTGAACCTTTCCACCAACAACGATAAAGTCACCCCGGCGGTGCGTCTGCTGGCGGCGGCGGTGCGTCCCCTTGCGTGGGAAAAGCGCAACGGTCACCCGCTGAACCGGCGGCTCTATCTGCCGGAATACTGCCTTTCCGCCCACGACCCCAGCTTTGGGCGGGAGATGGATCTGCCGCTGGTCATGGCGTCGCTGATGAACCGCTGGGGCGAGGATATCCTGCCGGAAGAAGTGGCCTACGCCATGGAGGACGGCAACACCCGCAGCACCGGCAACACCGCCTTTGCGGCCGCTGCCGCGGGCTGCTGCGGCTACCCCTGCTGGCAGGCATGGATGGACCTTGCCGACCTGCGGGAGCAGATCCACGACGGCTGCTCGGTGGCCGTGCAGGTGGAGCGGCGGGTGCGCGGCCAGCGCGACCCGGTGCGGCTGTGGATGGGCCTGCGCGGCTTTGGCCACGATGATGCCGTAATGGCAGATTTTGTGCTGCTGAACGACCCCACCGCCGATACTGACGGCGCAGTGAACTGCACCATGGCGCTGGTGGATTTTATGCGTTATTTTACCGGCAAAGCCATTGCCCTGCGGCCAAAGCAGCGGGAGACTGAGGCCGACCGTCCCCGGCGGCTGCGGTGCGATCTGCGCGCCGGCACCCAGCCGGGCACTTACTACTTTGAGCGGCGGGGCGAGCCCGCAGACCTGCCGGAGGATTTTTCCGGCTGGATCGCCTGCGCACCCCACGACGGCGTAGCGCACGCCACCACCGCCCACCGCACCTTTTTGCGCTGTACCCGCACCGAGGACGGCGGGGTACAGTTCCCGCCGGAGCTGCTGGCCGCAGGCGGGCGCTACAGTGTGTACGCAGTGGACCAGACCGGCACCATGCGGGTAGCAGAGGTACGGTTGCCGAAGCCGAAGCCTGCACCTGCAAGCACAGAACCCCAAGCCAATGGCCAGACCGGGGACGCCCCGGCACAGCCGTAAGCTTTTTCAGGGCGATATATGAAACAGGAGGAACACATTATGGCAAAGACGATCATCACTTTGGGCCGTGAGTACTGCACCGGCGGACGCTACATCGCAGAGGACGTGGCAAATGCGCTGGGCATCAAGCTTTACGACAAGGAGCTGATCACCATGGCAGCAAAGAACTCCGGCTTGTCGGAGGAGGCTGTTGCCGCCAGCGAGAAACGGCACACCCACAGCCTGTTGTACAGCCTGTACACCATGGGCAACGAGCTGCCGCTGGGCGATCAGGTGTTCATTCTGCAGAGCCGTATCATCAAGCAGCTGGCCGAGGAAGGCCCCTGCGTGATCCTTGGCCGCTGCGGTGACTACGTCCTGCGGGAGCGCAAGGACGTGCTGCGGGTGTTCGTGTATGCACCCAAGGAGTGGCGTCTGCAGTATGCCAAAACCAACCCCTTGGTGAAAGCCAAGGACGAGAAGGGCATCAAAGACGAGGTGGAAAAGACCGACCGCAACCGCTCGGCCTACTACAACTACTACACCCAGAACCGCTGGGGCGATGCCCACAACTACGATCTGGCCATCAACGCCGCCCTTGGCCGCGAGACCTGCGTGAAGATGATCTTGGACGCAGCCGCCGCAAAGGGAAAGACGCTGTGACCCCCGGCAAGACCCAATAAACAACGACAGAACGTGGGCAGGGCGCTTCTGCGCCCTGCCCACATTTCCGGCAAGGAGAAAACGTGAAAACAAATCAATCGCAGACCGCACCCGCCGAGGTGCGGGAAAATATCATGGGCACCATGGAGATCAACCCCCTTTTGCTGAAGCTCAGCATCCCGATGATGATCTCCATGCTGGTGCAGGCGCTGTATAACGTGGTGGACTCGGTGTTCGTGTCCCATGTCAGCGAGAGCGCCCTCACCGCCGTATCGCTGGCCTTTTCGCTGCAGAACGTCATGATCGCCGTGGGCGTGGGCACCGGCGTGGGCGTGAACGCCCTGCTGAGCAAGAGCCTGGGCGAAAAGAACCAGAGCCGCGCCAACACCACCGCAGAAAACGGCATCTTCCTTTCCATGTGCAGCTTTGCGGTGTTTTTTGTCATCGGCCTTACCTGCATGAAGCCCTACTTCTACGCCCAGACCAGTGACGCCGTCATTGCACAGCAGGGCATTCGGTACCTGTCGGTGTGCAGCATCTTCAGTCTGGGCATTTTCACCCAGACCATGGGCGAAAAGCTGCTGGCGGCCACCGGCCGCACCAATCTGAGCATGATCAGCCAGCTGGTGGGTGCCGTGGTGAACATCATTCTGGACCCCATCTTCATCTTCGGTTACTGCGGCGAGGCGCTGTCCGGCACTACCGGCGCGGCGGTGGCAACGGTCATCGGCCAGTTCTGCGGCGCAGGCATGACGTTATACTTCAACACCCGCAAAAACCCGGATATCCAGATCAGCTTCAAGGGCTTCCGGCCCAGCGCCAAGGCCATCGGCCGCATCTACACCGTGGGTCTGCCCAGCATCGCCATGCAGTGCGTGGGCAGCCTGATGACCTTTGGCATGAACCTGATCCTCATGGCTTTCTCGGCTACGGCGGTGGCGGTGTTCGGCGTCTACTTCAAGCTGCAGAGCTTCGTGTTCATGCCCATTTTCGGCCTGAACAACGGCATGGTGCCCATCATCAGCTACAACTACGGTGCCCGCAGACCG
>CAKSVD010000021.1 GCA_934503275.1 uncultured Faecalibacterium sp. | reverse complement strand
GATAAGCCCCGCTGCCTGAAAATTTTTGCCCTGCAGGCGCTCAAGCTGTTCGGGCTGTTCTGCCTGCCCTACCTGTGTATCCGGTTCATGGGGCTTTCCCCGCTGGGGTTCTGGCAGGTGCAGCTGCTCACCAGCCTGATGCTCTTCGTTTCCAACGCCCTGCCCAATGTAGCCGGGATGGGCTCGATCGAAACCGCCTTTCTGCTGGTGTTCGGCAGCTTTCTGGGGCAGGGCGAGGTGATGAGCGTGCTGATGCTCTACCGCATCGCCAGCTATTATGTGGTATTTGCCGCCAGCGCCGTGGGCTTTTTCATCGCCCAGCGGCATCTGGCGCAAATGGAGCCGCCAAAGGAGGGGTGAGCCGATGAAAAGTCTCCACATTCCACGCACCGCTTTATTTTTTATCCTGTTTGCACTGGCAGCTTTTGCGGTGCTATACCATCCCATCGACCTGAAAGCGCTGGTACGCGCCAGCTCGCAGGGCAGTGTGCGCACCGAGACCATCCGGAATTTCGCCAGTCGGGACGAGATGGACTACCATATCCTCTCCATGAACAGCGAAGAGTTCCAACAGGCGGCAGAATTGCTTTCCACCGTTTCCTGCCGCAAAAAGCTGAACCAGAAATACTCCTCCTACACCCACACCACCTTTCCGGTGCAGTCGGTCACCGTCAGCTTTTATGACGATGCCGAGAACCAGAAGTTTCTGCTGACGGTGTATTCTGACGGTGTGTGCATCCTGAACAGCGCCTTCGTCAGCGTAAAATACCCCGGCGGCGGCGCAGCGCAGCTGTATGAACAACTGGCGGGGATGGGGAAGTAAAAACGATTTTGAATGCCCTCCGCTTTGCTCTGGGCATATTCAGCGGAAAGAATATTTTTTAATTTGCAGTTCGGGAAAATCTGCGGATTTTCCCGAACTGCCTTTTCACGGGTGGGGTCGTAAAGGCAGATGGCATATCTGTCGTTTGCCTTGCATCCCTCTCTGTGAAAGCTGGATTCAGAAACGCCCGCAGGCGTTTCTGAATCCAAAATTTAAAATGAAATTCCTTAAACTATGGCCAAAGCGCACGCGGCGGCCATTTCAAATCATCCCTCAAGGCCTAGCGCACAGAGGGAATTTCCTCGCAAAACAAAAATCGGGGCGTGCAGGTGGTCAAGCTGCACGTCCCGTTTTTGTTTTCTTTGCGTCGGCTGTGGTACCAAACACAGCCGGTGCCGCGCCGGAAGCAGCAGAGCAAACCGTGCTGCCGCTTCCCGTAGAAAAGAGAAAGGAATGGAGGAATGGAGCGGAGCGCTTGCAGACACTCCGTTTTTCTGGTGCAACGCGGTTAGAATTAGCTAACCACCGCTGCGAGAACAGGATACCACAGTCAGTTAGTCTTGTCAACCCTTAATTTGCAAATTTTTTCGCAAATTGTGCGCACCGCCGGGGTTTCTGCCGTTTTTCTACATTCTGCCCAAAGAATAGCCTTTCTGCTGGAAGAAAACCCACTTGTTTTCTATTGCTTTTTAAAACGGTTCTTGCTATTATAGTAACGCAAGATTTTGTGGGCAGGTTTTTATTTTTGTCTACACCTTGTAGTAAGGGCTGCCGCAGACGGCAGCGCAAGACCGTTTCGCCCCCAGAAAACCGCCTATACAGAGCGGTTTTTCAAAGGCTCAGAAGTTAGAAAACGCTAACCGCGTAATGGAGCAAGGAGGTTCCAATGATCCAGTTTGAACAGTGGGAAGGCTTTGAAGGCCGCATCTGGAAGGAAGAGGTCAATGTGCGTGACTTCATCCAGAAAAACTACACCCCCTATGACGGCGACGAAAGCTTTCTGGCAGGCCCCACCGAGGCTACCGATAAGCTTTGGGGTGCTTTGCAGCAGCTGCAGAAGGCCGAGCGCGCCAAGGGCGGCGTGCTGGATATGGAGACCGAGGTGGTCAGCAGCCTGACCTCCTACGGCCCGGGCTATATTGACGAAAGCATGAAGGATCTGGAGCAGATCGTTGGCTTACAGACCGACAAGCCCCTCAAGCGCGCCTTTATGCCCTACGGCGGCATCAAGATGGCAGAGCAGGCCTGCACCACCTACGGTTACCAGCCCTCTGCCGAGCTGCACAAGATCTTTACCGACTACACCCGCACCCACAATCAGGCTGTGTTCGATGCCTACACCCCCGAGATGAAGAAGGCACGCCACACCCACATCATCACCGGCCTGCCCGACACCTACGGCCGCGGCCGCATCGTGGGCGACTACCGCCGCGTTGCCCTGTACGGCATCGACGCCCTGATCCAGTTCAAGCAGGAGGATCTTGCCAACTGCGGCGACGGCACCATGACCGATGACGTCATCCGCCTGCGCGAGGAGATTGCCCGCCAGATCAGCGCCCTGAAGGGCATGAAGAAGATGGCCGAGGCTTACGGCTACGACATCTCCCAGCCCGCCAAGAACGCCAAGGAGGCCTGCCAGTGGCTGTACTTCGGCTATCTGGCCGCCATCAAGACCCAGAACGGCGCCGCCATGAGCGTGGGCCGCATCTCCACCTTCCTGGACATCTACATCCAGCGTGATCTGGACAACGGCACCCTGACCGAGACCCAGGCACAGGAGCTGATCGACCACATGGTCATGAAGTTCCGCATGGTCAAGTTTGCCCGCATCCCCAGCTACAACCAGCTGTTCTCCGGCGACCCCGTGTGGGCGACCCTGGAGGTGGGCGGCATCGGCATGGACGGCCGCAGCATGGTCACCAAGAACTGCTACCGCTTCCTGCACACGCTGGAGAACATGGGCCCCGCACCGGAGCCCAACCTGACCGTGCTGTACTCCTCTGCCCTGCCGGAGGCCTTTAAGAAGTACGCCGCCAAGGTGTCTGTCAACACCAGCAGCGTCCAGTACGAGAACGATGATGTGATGAAGCCCGTCTGGGGCGATGATTACTCCATCTGCTGCTGCGTGTCTGCCACCCAGACCGGCAAGGAGATGCAGTTCTTCGGCGCACGCGCCAACCTTGCCAAGTGCCTGCTGTACGCCATCAACGGCGGCGTGGACGAGAAGAGCCACGAGCAGTGCGGCCCCAACTACGCCCCCATCACCAGCGAGTACCTGACCTATGACGAGGTGCTGCCCAAGTATGTGCAGATGCTGGACTGGCTGGCAGGGCTATACGTCAACGTGCTGAACCTCATCCAGTATATGCACGACAAGTACTACTACGAGGAGGCCGAGATGGCACTCATCGACACCGATGTGCGCCGCACCTTTGCCACCGGCATTGCAGGCTTCTCCCACGTCATCGACTCCCTGAGCGCCATCAAGTACGCCAAGGTGAAGGTGGTGCGCGATGAAAACGGCCTTGCCACCGGCTTTGAGACCGAGGGCGACTTCCCCAAGTACGGCAACGACGATGACCGCGCCGACGAGATCGGCGTGTGGCTGCTCAAGACCTTCCTTGAGATGATCAAGAAGCGCCACACCTACCGCAACTCCGAGGCTACCACCTCCATCCTGACCATCACCTCCAACGTGGTGTACGGCAAGTACACCGGCGCTCTGCCGGACGGCCGCGCCGCCTTCACCCCGTTTGCACCCGGCGCTACCCCCAGCTACGGCGCAGAGCAGAACGGCCTGCTGGCCTCGCTGAACTCCGTGGCAAAGCTGCCCTACCACTGGGCACTGGACGGCATCTCCAACACCCAGACCATCAACCCCGAGGCACTGGGTCACAGCGAGGGCGAGCGCGTGGAAAATCTGGTGCAGGTGCTGGACGGCTACTTCGATCAGGGCGCACACCACCTGAACGTGAACGTCTTTGGCAAGGAGAAGCTGCTGGACGCCATGGAGCACCCCGAGAAGGAGGAGTACGCCAACTTCACCATCCGCGTTTCCGGCTACGCCGTCAAGTTCATCGACCTGACCCGCGAGCAGCAGCTGGACGTGCTGGCACGCACCTGCCATGGCGTCCTGTAAGGCTCTTGGGTACGTCCACTCGCTGGAATCCTTCGGCTCGGTGGACGGCCCCGGCGTGCGCTTTGTGGTGTTTTTGCAGGGGTGTGCCCTGCGGTGCAAGTACTGCCACAACCCCGAAACATGGGCAGAGGGCGGCGAGGCGTGGACGGCAGAGGCTCTGTTCCAGCGGGTATACCGCTACCGCAACTACTGGGGCAAAAAGGGCGGCATCACGGTCAGCGGCGGCGAGCCGCTGCGGCAGATGGACTTTCTGACCGAGTTCTTTACGCTGGCGCGCGCCAAGGGCGTGCACACGGCGCTGGACACCGCCGGGCAGCCCTTCTGCCCGGATGACCCGGCGTATCTGGCGGCGTTCGACCGCCTGATGGCTAACACCAGTCTGGTGATCTTAGACCTCAAGGAGATCGACCCGGAGCGCCACCGGCAGCTTACCGGCAAGGACAACGCCAACATCCTTGCCATGGCGCGGCACATCTCTGACCTCGGCATCCCGCTGTGGATCCGGCACGTCCTTGTGCCCGGGCTGACCGATGACGAGGAGGGGCTGCGCCAAACAGCAGACTTCATCCGCAGCCTGAAAACGGTGCAGCGGGTGGAGGTGCTGCCCTACCACACCTTGGGGCTGTTCAAGTGGCAGAAGCTGGGCATCCCCTATCCCCTGCCGGACGCTGTACCGCCCACCGCAGAGCAGGTAAAGCGGGCAGAAGAGCTGCTGGAAGTGAACCGGTATCCCGGGTAAAGCACCACCGTTTTGATTGCGCTCCGCTTCGCTCTGCGCAATTTCAGCGGAAAGAAGATTTATGATTTTGGCCCCCGGAGCGTCTGCGGACGCTCCGGGGGCCCTTTTCACGGGTAAAAATGGGATATCGGAACGCCCGCAGGCGTTCCGATATCCCGAAATTCAGAATAATTCTTCCGCTGAAGATGCCCAGAGCAACGACGACGACCGCCGCCAGTGGCGGAAACAGGGAGGAGTTGTTGGGGCAGCGGCCAGCAAGACGCGCGTGCCGCCCAAGGCACGATGCGGATGCTGGGTGCCGCAACCCGTTAGCGGAGGGCATTCTGAATCGTTCTTTGTTCCTCCTTGACTTCCCTGCACCGCACCGCTATAATAAAGGGGTAAAAGGATAAATGCGTTTATCCGGGCAGAGTAGCGCCGCACACCGTCTGCGCAGAGAGAACAGGCCACTGGCTGGAAGCCTGTTTGCAGACCGCTGCGCAAAGTGCGCCCGGACAGCACACAGCGGGAACCCCTGCGGGGAAGTATCGCCGTGCGGTGCGCCGCCGTTACCGGCTTTGAGCGACAAACAGAAGTGGAACCGCGATTTTGATTTTAAAACCGCCTTCGGAGTTGTGCCTTGCGCACCGCTCCGGGGGCGTTTTGTTTTGCGGCTTCTGTTTGGAACAAAAAGGAGAATTGACCATGCAGATCTTCAACACCCTGACCCGACAGAAGGAAGAATTTGTGCCGCAGGTGCCCGGCGAGTACCGCATCTACGTCTGCGGCCCCACCGTGTACAACTATATCCACATTGGCAACGCACGCCCGCTGATCGTGTTCGACACCCTGCGCCGCTATCTGGAATACCGGGGCAACAAGGTGATCTACGTTTCCAACATCACCGATATCGACGATAAGCTCATCAAGAAGGGACAGGAAGAGGGCACCTCCATGAAGGAGGTGGCACAGCGCTTTGAGGCCGAGTACCTGAAGGATGCCGCCGGTCTGAACTGCGAAAAGCCCACCGTGCAGCCCCGCGCCACCGAGCATATCCCCCAGATCTTGGATATCGTCAAGGATCTGATCGACTCCGGCCATGCCTACGTTGCCAAGAACGGCGACGTGTACTTCCGGGTGAAGAGCGACCCCGGCTACGGCAAGCTGAGCCACCTGAATCTGGACGATCTGGAGAGCGGCAACCGCGAGCTGCGCAGCCGCATGGAGGACGATCTGAAGGAAGATCCCGCCGACTTTGCCGTCTGGAAGGCTGCAAAGCCCGGTGAGCCCGCATGGGAAAGCCCCTACGGCATGGGCCGCCCGGGCTGGCACATCGAGTGCAGCGCCATGAGCCGCACCCATCTGGGCAAGACCATCGACCTGCACTGCGGCGGTCAGGACCTGATCTTCCCCCACCACGAAAACGAGATTGCTCAGAGCGAGTGCGCCAACGGCTGCGAGTTTGCCCGCTACTGGATGCACAACGGCTTCATCAACGTGGACAACCAGAAAATGTCCAAGAGCCTGCACAACTTCTTTACCGTGCGGGATGTGGCCAACCTCTACGGCTACGAGCCCATCCGCTACTTCATGCTGACCGCCGGCTACCGGATGCCCCTGAACTACACTGTGGACCTCATCGAGAGCTGCAAGAACAGTCTGGAGCGCCTGTACACCTGCCGCGAGAATCTGGACTTTGCCCTGAGCAAGACTGACTTTGGCACCGACGAGACCCTGAAGGAAAAGGCCGCCGAGGCACGCACCAAGTTCTGCACCGCCATGGACGATGACCTGAACACCCCGGATGCACTGGCCTCCGTGTTCGATCTGGTCAAGGAGATCAACACCCTGTCCGCTGCCTCCAGCAAGGCCGCACTGGAGACCGCTGCCGCCGCCTTTGACGAGATCACCGGCGTGCTGGGGCTGCTATACAACCGCAAGAAGGACGAGGTGCCCGCCGAGGTGACCGAACTGGTGGAGAAGCGCGCTGCCGCCAAGAAGGCCAAGGACTGGGCCACTGCCGACGCCATCCGCGCACAGCTGACCGAGCTGGGCTGGGCTGTCAAGGACACCGCACAGGGTCCCCAGCTGAGCAAGCTGTAAGCTTTGCTCCGCTGGCGGGAGGACCATTTTGAATGGCCTCCGCGCTGCTCTGGCCATTTTCAGCGGAAGAATGATTTAGATTTTCGGGACACCGGAGCGTCTGCGGACGCTCCGGTGTCCCCTTTTTACGGGAGGGGGCGCACGCGGCGGGCATTTCAAATCGTCTGGCATAACCAGCAAAAGCCCCGCAGGGCGTTGTGCTCTGCGGGGCTTTTGGCGCTAGGGGAGGTGTACTAAAGAAAGGACGGATCAGAAATCCACCTCAGTATCGTAGTAGCAGCACTTGAGCAGCTTCTCCATCTCCTCCTGACTGGGCTGGCGGGGGTTGGAGCCGGTGCAGGCGTCGGCGATGGCATTCTTGGCGATCTCGGGCAGACGCTCGAGGAACACATTCTCCGGCACAAAGCCCTGCTCGGCGGGGTAGGAGTCCGGGCCGTAGTGCTTAATGCAGTGGGGGATGTTCAGCGCGTCGTTCATGCCGCGCAGGTACTCGATGAGCAAGCCGACCTTCTCGTCATCGTTTGCGCCGCCCAGCTTCATCTCATCGGCGATGACGCCGTAGCGCTTCTTGGCCTCGGGGTCTTTGGCGTTGAAGGCGATGACCTTAGGCAGGTACATGGCGTTGGCAGCGCCGTGGATGATGTGTGCGCCGTAGTCTGCAAAGGCAGCGCCGGTCTTGTGGGCCATGGAGTGCACGATGCCCAACAGTGCGTTGGAGAATGCCATACCGGCAAGGCACTGGGCGTTGTGCATGGAGTCGCGCTTGGACATATCACCGTTGTAGCTGTCCACCAGATCGCCCTGGATCATGCGGATGGCAAAGATGGCCAGCGGATCGGTGTAGTCGCAGTGTGCGGTGGAAACATAAGCCTCCACAGCATGGGTCATGGCGTCCATACCGGTGTGGGCAACCAGCTTTTTGGGCATGGTCTCAGCCAGATCGGGGTCTACGATGGCCACGTCCGGGGTGATCTCGAAGTCCGCGATGGGGTACTTGATGCCCTTCTGGTAATCGGTGATAATGGAGAAAGCGGTCACCTCGGTAGCGGTGCCGGAGGTGGAGGAAATGGCGCAGAAGTGTGCCTTGCGGCGCAGCGGCGGGATGCCGAACACCTTGCACATCTCCTCAAAGGTGATCTCGGGGTACTCGTACTTGATCCACATGGCCTTGGCAGCATCGATGGGAGAGCCGCCGCCCATGGCGATGATCCAGTCTGGCTCGAACTTCAACATAGCCTCGGCACCGCGCATGACGGTCTCCACGGAAGGATCGGGTTCGATGCCCTCGAACAGTTCCACTTCCATGCCGGCTTCCTTCAGGTACTCCACAGCACGATCCAGAAAGCCGAAGCGCTTCATGGAGCCGCCGCCGACACAGATCATTGCCTTTTTGCCGGTGAAGGACTTCAGCGCTTCCAGAGCACCCTTGCCATGGTACAGATCACGGGGCAAAGTAAAACGAGCCATAATACAAAACCTCCAAAAATAGTACGGCACACGCAGCGCTGTGCCGTAGTTTTATTTATTATGTTAATTATATAACAACTCGGAGGTGGCTTCAATTGACGTACCGGGAGAAAAAGTCGTTCTATTTTGAGCGGTTTTCACAAGCAGTAGGATGCAACAAGCCCCCTGCCCTGAAAAAAGCGCAAAAAAACACCCCGAAGTCCTAAGACTTCGAGGTGTTTGCCTTTGGAGCTGCTATCCAGATTCGAACTGGAGACCTCATCCTTACCAAGGATGCGCTCTACCAACTGAGCTATAGCAGCAAATGGCGACCCGGATCGGGCTCGAACCGACGACCCCCAGCGTGACAGGCTGGTGCTCTAACCAACTGAGCTACCGGGCCATGATCGCTCAAGTTCGTGCGGCGTCTTACCGCGGGAACGTGCTCTATTATATCGGAAAGTCGGCCTGTTGTCAAGCACAAATTTGCGAAAAAAGCAATTTTTTTGCAAAAGGGGGAATCTGGCGCGGGAGCGCCTGAGAGGGTTTAAAAAACAAAACGCACAAGTTCCGAAGAACCTGTGCGTCATGGCAGGGGTAGTAAGTTTCGAACTCACGGCACGCGGTTTTGGAGACCGCTGCTCTACCAGCTGAGCTATACCCCTATATACATTCGCTGAATGCTTGATTATTATAGCCGATGCAAAGGGGAATGTCAAGCCTTATTTTTACTTATTTCTCATTTTTCGCGCCGCCGCAGCCGCAGCAGTTTTCCTGCGCGGTGGAATCCAGCGCGGGCAGCTGGCTTGCCAGCTGCTCCAGCGTAACGCTGTCGATATACTGGTTGATCACCTCATCCAGCCCGGTCCAGAACGGCAGGGTGAAGCACTGCTCGGACATGGGGCACTCGTTGGTCACGCTGCCAAGGCACGGAATGGGCGCTACGCTGCCCTCGATGGCGCGCAGGATCTCGCCGGCGGTGTAGTCGGCAGGATCCTTTGTCAGGCGGTAGCCGCCCTGACTGCCCCGCTCGCTCTTGACCAGCCCCACCCGCGCCAGCGGGGTGACGATCTGCTCCAGATATTTCAGGCTCAGGTTCTGCCGCTCGCTGATCTCCTTCAGGCTGACAGTCGTACCCGGCGCATAGCGCGCCAACTCTGCCATCAGGCGCAGGGCGTAGCGGCTCTTGGTGGAAAATTTCATGGTCGTCCTCTCCTTGTTGCAGTTTATAGTATAGCACGTTACTCGGATTTTGCAAAGGAGAAACCTCTTGTGCAAACAAAAAAGGTCTGTTATCATAGGATGGAACAGAACCTATCTTTGAGGAGTGAGAGTATGACAGAAAAGATCACCGCCGCAGACGCCATCCGTCTGCTGGATTCCGGCAAGGCCGTGGCCGTGGATGTGCGCGAGCCGGACGAATACGCCGTAGGGCACATTCCGGGGGCAAAGCTGCTGCCGCTGGGGCAGGTCATCGACCGTGCCGCCGAGGTGCTGCCGGACAAAAATGCCCTGTGGCTGGTATACTGCCGCACCGGACGCCGCAGCGCCGACGCCGTGCAGAAGCTGGAAAGCCTTGGCTACACCGACCTGCGGGACCTTGGCGGCATTTTAAGCTGGCCCTACGAGATCGAGGGCGATTTTGAGGGGCATTTTTAAGGTTATATACTTTATAAGAAGCACAAACCCATACCAGAAAGGAAACCATGCCATGTCGTTCCATGCAAAAGAGTTCGCGGGCAGCCACTGCGGCTGCCGTTACCAGCAGGATTACCGCCCTACTTTAGGTCGGGACGGCAAAAAGGAATCCGGCACGCTGGAGGTCATCAAGTTCTACTACGATGGCGCCATCCGCTTTGAGCAGCACTGCTACGGCGAAGCTGCCACCTTTGTGTTCGGCGTGTGGGCGTCCGGCATGGATGAGGACGGCACGCTGCACTGGGTGCTGCCGGACCGCCGCAAAAGCTACTACGACGAAAGCTATCTGCCCAAAAAGCTGGACCGGGTGGACGAAGCCGGAAACCTGTACTTTGACGGCGGCATCTTCCCGTGGAAGCTGGCAGACGACTTTGCCGAGGATAAGCGCTGGGGCTACCCCAAGTGGAAGGTAGCGCTGGGCAAACTGACCGGAAAGGGCAAAAAAGGTGACTGAATCACGAAAATCCAGTATTCATATTGACATACTAGGGAATGATATGGTATAACTTATCCGTTGAAAGGATTCCGCATCTGCACAGGGCATTCAAGGCTCCTGCAGACGCGTTCAATAAGAAAGGATCATTCCTATGGAAAACATGGAAAAAGTGGTTTATCTGGATAATGCTGCCACCACTCCCTGTGCTCCCGAGGCACTGGAAATGATGGTCAAAGCCCTGAGCGGTGCCTGCGGCAACCCCAGCAGCCATTACAGCATCGGCTATGAGGCAAAGGAATTTGTGGACACCGGCCGTGCGCAGGTGGCAAAGGCCATCAATGCAAGTCCGGCTGAGCTCTTCTTTACCAGCTGCGGCTCCGAGGCCGACAACTGGGCGGTGAAGGGCACTGCCTTTACCAAGGCACGCCAGAACAAAAAGCACCTCATCACCAGCGCTTTTGAGCACCATGCCATCATGCACAGCATGGCTGCACTGGAGCGCATGGGCTTTGAGGTGACCTATATCAAGCCCACCGCCGAGGGCTATATCCGCCCCGAGGACGTGGAGGCTGCTATCCGTCCCGACACTGCACTGGTCAGCATCATGATGGCCAACAACGAGATCGGTACCATCCAGCCCATCAAGGAGATTGCCGAGGTCGCCCACAAGCACGGCGTGTGGATGCACACCGATGCCGTGCAGGCTGTGGGTGCCATCCCCGTGGACGTGAAGGAGTTGGGCGTGGATATGCTGTCCATGAGCGCCCACAAGTTCAATGGCCCCAAGGGCATGGGTGCACTGTACTGCCGTAAGGGCGTATGGCCCCAGAACCTGATCGATGGCGGCAGTCAGGAGGCCCGCCACCGTGCAGGCACCGAGAACGTGGCCGGCATTGCTGCCATGGGCAAGGCACTGGAGATCGCCACGGCGCATCTGGATGAGCGCATGGCCCACGAGAGCGAGCTGCGCGATTACGTCATCGACCGCATCCTCAAGAACATCCCGGAAGCCCGCCTGAACGGCGGCCGCGCACCCCGTCTGCCCAACAATGTGAACATCAGCTTCCCGGGTCTGGAGGGCGAGACCATCCTGCTGGATCTGGATATGCACGGCATCTGCGCCTCCACCGGCTCTGCCTGCAACTCCGACAGTCTGGACCCCAGCCATGTGCTGCTGAGCATCGGCGTGCCTGAGGAGATCGGTCACGGTTCCATGCGGTTCACCTTTGGCCCGCAGAATACCATGGAAGAAGCAAAATATCTGTGTGACGTGCTGGAGGAGGTCATCCCCCGCCGCCGCGCTATGAGTTGTATGTGGCTGCAGGGTCAGAACAAGGCCCGCCAGTTCAGCCTGAAGGGAGAGCAGTAATTATGGCAAGTATGTATAGTGCCAAGGTCATGGAGCATTTCGCAAATCCGCACAACGTAGGTGAGTTGCCCGACGCAAACGGCGTGGGTGAAGTGGGCAACCCCAAGTGCGGCGACATCATGCGGATGTACCTGAAGATCGAGAACAATGTGATCGTGGACGTCAAGTTCCTCACCTTTGGCTGCGGCGCAGCCATTGCCACCAGCAGCATGGCCACCGACCTGATCAAGGGCAAGACCGTGGACGAGGCGCTGAAGCTGACCAACAAGGCCGTTGTGGAGGCTCTGGAGGGTCTGCCCCCGGTCAAGGTGCACTGCTCTGTTCTGGCCGAGCAGGCCGTCAAGGCTGCCCTGTCCGACTACTACCGCCGTCAGGGTATCGACCCGGAGCCCATCGTGGGCAAGCTGGAAGAGGACTGTGAGCACTGTGAGAGCTGCGGCCACTGATCCGGACAGTATCATAAGCAAAAAAGAGGACACCGCACAAAGCGGTGTCCTTTTTTGCATCCCCACTTATGAGAAAAGGGATACCGGAGCGTCCGCAGACGCTCCGGTATCCCAAAGTTATAGATCCGTTTTCCGCGCCTTACATCCCGCCGTGGCGGCGCTGCTCGGCGGCAAGTTCCTGCTGCAAAGCGGCCTTGCGGTGATCCAGCAGCAGATCCTTGTTGTACTTGAAATACCGCTCGCAGCCGTTCTCGGTGAGGAACTGGTGGGAGGCGGGGTTCACCGTGAGTTCGGTGACGAACACCACCATCTCCTGACTTTCCGCAAAGGCCTGCTCCATAAAGTCGAAAGCAGCCTCCAGCGCAGCGGCGACAGTCTTTTGGGTGGCTTCGCGCTGGTCTGCCAGCGCACGGAACTGACCGCGCAGCAGGTCAAAGGCTTCCTGCGTACCGGCGGCGTTGGCACGGCGCAGCTCGCCCTCCCACTGGTGCAGCGCCGCCTGCACCTGCAGGCGGTTGGTCAGTTCTGCCTTGCCCAGCAGACCGGCGTCGCGCTTTTGTTGGGTCTCAGTCTCGTAGTCCTTGATCTGCTGGCTGAACAGCTCTGCAGAGCCGTCCGGGATATCCTCCGGCAGGGTAGCCAGCGCCTTTTTGGTCTCCCGCAAAAAGGCATAGCAGGCATCGGCCACAGCGTCTGCCTGCAAAGAGGCGGTAAAGCGGGTGTCCAGCCCCGCCAGCAGCAGGCTGACAAGGCTGAGCCGCTCGTCAAAGGGGGCCTGCAGCAGCCGTGCGAACACGGCGGGCTTTGCCTGCCCGGCAAGGATCTCCTCCACGCCGTAGTCATCCCGGTACTTGTAGTACAGATCCAGATAAGCCGAGAAGTCCTCGGCGATCTTCGGGTGCTGGATATACTCCCGGATCAGTTCCTCGTCTGCCTGCAAGCCCAGTGCCTCGTAGGTATCCAGCAGGTTGGAAAGATCCTCCCAGCCGCGGGCGGTGACGAACTGGGTGCCATCCACGTCCGCGTTGATCTGGTAGAAGTTCTGGGGATGCAGTTCCAGATAACTCAGGATGGCACTGTGGATATGGGCGGCGCGGGCGTAGTCCTTCCACACCGGCAGGTCGGGCTCGATATCCATGCGGCGCACGCGGTCAAGGGTGACGATGTCAAAATCCCGGACGGACTTGTTGTACTCCGGCGGGTTGCCTGCCGCCACGATGACCCAGCCCGCAGGCACGGCCTGATTGCCAAAGGTCTTGCACTGCAAAAATTGCAGCATGGTGGGCGCCAGCGTCTCGGACACGCAGTTGATCTCGTCGATGAACAGAATACCCTCCGAAAGGCCGGTGGCCTCCATTTTGGCGTAGATGCTGGCAATGATCTCGCTCATGGTGTATTCGGTCACGGATACATCCTTATCGCCGTAGTGGCGCTGCCGGATAAAGGGCAGACCCACGGCGCTCTGGCGGGTGTGGTGGGTGATGGTGTAGGCCACCAGCGCCACCCCACACTCCCGGGCCACCTGCTCCATCACCTGCGTTTTGCCAATGCCCGGAGGTCCCATCAGCAGGATGGGACGCTGCCGGATGGCGGGAATGGCGTATTCGCCCAGCGCATCCTTGGCAAGGTAGGCTTTTACGGTATGCTCGATCTCTTCCTTGGCACGTTTGATATTCATAATATTTTCCCCTCTTGTCAGGAGTTGTTCAACTCGCGGTACAGGTCATCCTCTTCGGCCAGAGCGTCCGCAAGGGCGCTGGCCGGGCGGGCTGCCGCACCGGTAAATTCTTCTTCGTCCAGTACCACCTTCATCGCCCACGGCGGCACGTTGGCGTCATCGAACCGCTCCCCCAAAAACAGGAAGGCGGTATCGTAGCCGGGACGCCGCGCCGGGTAGGTGCCCATGCCATCGGTGAAGTACAGCAGGCCGCGCAGGTTCGAAAACTTCTTTTCGGCGCAAAGCTGGTCCACATATGCAAAGGCCGGGCGGAAGTCCGTTCCGCCGCCGCCCCGCAGTTCAAAGTGGTTCATGGCATGGATGAGTTCATCCTCGTTGCGGATGAGGATATCCTGCCGCACGGCGTTGTCGGCCTGAATGAGGTGCAAATTCATGCGGTGGAAAAAGTTCTCCCGCCCTTTGAGCAGGGTGTAGGTCTCGGCCAGAAAGGCGCGCACCAGTTCGCCGGAGGTGGAGTAGCTGGTGTCGATGACCAGCGCCAGTTCCTCGATCTTTTTGCTCTCCCGGCTTTCCAGCGGCTCGATCAGGGGCAGGTTGCCGTACACCGAAAGGCCATAGGTGTAAAAGTTCAGGTCGAACTCGTCCGGATCCAGCTTTACCTCCTCGCGCAGGACGCAGAACCGGCGCAGAAAGTCCTTGTAGCTGCGGCGGCTGCGGTTGGCGGCTTTCACCTGCTGCTTCAGCGCATCGGCACCCTCGCCTGCTTCCTTGTCCCGCAGGTCCAGCTCGGTCTGCATCCGCTCCCCGATCTTCTGCCACGTTTTCTGCGGCAAAGGGGTGGGCATCTGCTGGGGCTGCTCCGGGGCATCCTTCGGCCACAGGCGGTGGTCGTCGGTGACAAATTCCCGCTCCAGCTGCCGCAGCACGCCGGGCGTCTGCCGGGTGAGCCAGCGGTACACCGGCGCTGCTGCCACAACCTTTTCCTCAGCGGTGATCTGCCGGTAGGCGTTCTGCCGCACATAGGTCAGCGGGCGCATCACGCTTTTGCGCTGTAAGCTGTCGATGACGCTTTCCACCGCGATATCGCACGCAAGGCTCCACAGCTGCGGTTCCCGGCGGCCCTTCAGCCACAAATGCCGGAATATGCAGTGAAAGACGGTGTGCAGATACAACCGGTTGAGATATTTCGGGTTCTCCTGATAAAGCTGCAGCAGGCGCTGCGGCTGGTAATACAGGGTCTGTCCGTCCGTAGCCAGCACCCGGCAGCGCTCGTCCGGGGCGGGGGTCAGGGCGCTGAGCGCCATATCCAGAAACCGGAAGTCCAGATACAACCCGCTGCGCACCACCGCCAGCACCTCGCCGCCCATGCGCGCCTGCCACTCCTCGTGGGTCTCCGGCCGCTGGGACTGGAAGGGCTTGCGGGGGTCGAAAAATTTTTCCTTTGGCAACGTGTGGTCACCTCTCAAAAATCAAAATCGTACCGCTGCTTTTTGGGCTGGGGAGCATATTTTTTGTGCTCTGCGTCTGCCAGCAGGGCGGCAGCGGCGGCGTTCTCTGCCTTGGCGGCAAGGGCGGCGGCGGACGCAAAAGCGGCTTTATCCAGCACGTCCAGCGCCAGCAGGGCGCGGATACTGTCGGTGTCCTGCGCCTTTAAAAGGCGGGCAAACACCCGGTCGGTGTTGGCTGCCAGAAACGCCCGGTAGTGCCCGGCGGCGGCCTCGGTCAGCTGCCACGGATACCGCAGACGGGCAAAGCAGAGCATGGCCATAATGGCGGCGTCATCGGCGTCGTGCCCCTGTGGGAAGATGGCGTCATATTCTGCGGGGAGGAATTTATTGTCGAGAAAACACTGTCTGTAATGGTATCCCTGCCCGGAAAAGGTGTGCAGCAGGATGTGGGCGGGGGTCTCCTCGATGTCCTCCCAGTAGGCGGGGTACCACAGCGCCGCCAGCGGCGCGGGGGCATCGGTGGGCCAGAACTGCGCCTGCACCGCCTCGGTGATATTGTTCACCAGTGCAAACAGCCCGGTGGGCTGCTCCGGTGCGGCCTGCATCCGCAGGGTCTCCAGCGCAAAGCAGTTCAAAAACACATCACTGCCCACGGTCAGTCCCCCGCTGCCCACCGTGAGCAGGCGCAGACTGCGGCAGTTGTAAAAGGCGCAGCTGCCGATGACCTGTACGCTGTCCGGCAGCGTGACTTCCTCCAGAAAGCTGCCGCACACCGGGTGCAGTTCCTCTTCGTCCGCGGCCGGGGCGGCAAGGTCAAAATCGTACCGGCGGGCGGGCTTTTGCTCCACCGCCTGCCCGAACGCCCGGGTCAGCCGCGCCGTGCCGTCCGCGCTTACCACATAGCGGCAGAGGGCATCCGCCGCAGGCAGGCTGCGGGGCTTTTCCGAGAAGCAGTAGTCGCCCAGCTCGGTCAGGGCAAGGCTGCCACCCTCCGGGGCGGGCAGAGTGCCCGGCAGCGCCACGCAGGGCGCTGTGCCGTACACCCGCACCAGCCGTGCCGTCTGTGCCGAAAGGGGCAAGATATCCAATATCAGTTCGTTTGCCTGTTCCACCATGCTGCGACCTCGTTTTTTGCATTTCATTCAGCTTTCAGTATACCGCGAACAGGGGGTGATTGTCCAGTGCAAGGGTAGATTTGGAATGCGCTCCGCTTCTTACGGGTTGCGGCACCCAGCATCCGCATCGTGCCTTGGGCGGCACTCGCGTCTTGCTGGCCGCTGCCCCAACAACTCCTCCCTGTTTCCGCCACTGGCGGCGGTCGTCGTTGTTGCTGGCCATATTCAGCGAAAAACCTATTTAAAATAGAGCGATTCCGGGCAGACTGCGGTCTGCCCGGAATCGCGTTTTCACGGGAAGGGGCGTAGAGAAAAACAGAAAAAGCCGCCGCACCATGCGGTGCAGCGGCGTTTGATCCAGCTGATGAAAACCGGAGCAGAAGCGGGATCAGTCCTCGCTCTCCTCTTCTTCCTCGTCATCCTCATCCGTATTACGCGGCTTATAGAAGATGCCGCTCAGGAAGATGCTGACAAAATATAGCAGCACCATGGGGCCAGCCACCATGCACTGGGACACGATGTCCGGCGGGGTGACCACGGCGGCGATGAAGAAGATGACCACGATGGCTACGCCGCGCACCTGCTTGAGGATCTGCGGGTTGATGATGCCCATCTTGGAAAGGATGATGGTGATCAGCGGCATCTCGAACACGCAGCCAAAGATGATGAACATGGTCAGGCAGAGGTTGACGTAGCTTTCGATACTGGTGGTGGTCTGGATGTACTCAGCACCCTCGATGCCGGTGCTGAGGAACCGCAGCATGAACGGCATCATGAGCTTATAGGCAAACAGCACGCCCACGCAGAACAAAATCAGACCCAGCAGCATGACCAGCTTGAAAAAGGTGCTCTCGCTCTTTTTCAGACCCGGCTTTGCAAAGGCGTAGATGTTATAAAAGGCCACAGGCACCGTTACCACCACACCGGCCAGAATGGACACCCGGAAATACTGCATCAGTTTTTCCTGCGGGGCAATGGACACGAACTGGTAATAGTCGCGGCCCATGGCGGTAAGCAGATCGATCAGACGGTCTGCATACGCCAGCGAGACCACTACGCCCACCACAAACACCACCGCGCAGATGATGAGCCGGTTCCGCAGTTCTTTCAGATGGCCGGTCAGCGTCATGCTGCCGTCCTCTGCCATGACTTCGGCTTTCTTTTTGCGCTTTTTGTTTGTAGCCACAATTACTCCTCGTCTTCGTCCTTCTTATCAGCCTTCTTCACGGTCTCCTCGGACTGCTCGGCGTCCTCGTCCTCCATGCCCTTCTTAAAGCCGTTGATGGTCTTACCGAACATCTTGCCCAGCTTCGGCAGGTTCTTGGGTCCAAAGATCAGCAGAACGACAACCAGAATGATCAGCAGCTCATTAGTACCAATACGCATAATAAATATCTCCTTTTTCTTGCCGCGCCGCGTGGCGGGCGTATTACAGAATGTATCTGGCAACCGCGGGCGCGGGTGCATCCATAAATAAGCAGGGGCAGCTTACACCTTTGCTTCCTCAGCAGGTGCAGCCTCGGCGGCCTCCTCGGCGGCGGCAGGGGCCTCCTGCACAGGCTCAGCCACCGGCTCGGCAGCGGGCTGCTCCGGCTTTTCAGCAGGGGTTTCCACCGCTTCAGCGGTCTCAGCGGCCTCGGCAGTTTCAGCCGGGGCTTCGGCGGGCTGCTCGGGCAGTTCCTCTACAGCATCCTCGGTCAGGTCGGTGACCTCCTCGGTCTCAGCCTGCTTCTTTGCGGCCTCCTCCTTGCTGGTCTTGCCAATGCCGGTAAAACTCTTGGTCACGTCCCGCATACTGCTGTCGATATCCTTTTTGATATCGGTCAGGGGGGCAACAGCCTCCTTCAAGGGTGCCTGAATCTCATTCAGCGGCTCCACCACGTTCTTCTGAATCTCCTCAGAAGCAGCGCCGGTGTATTTCTTCAGCTCGCGGAGCATCTTGCCGATCTTCTTAGCGTAGACGGGCAGCTGGTCCGGGCCGATGAACACAAACGCCACGATGACGATGACGATAAGTTCCCAAAAACCAATTTTCATAAGTAACGTTTCCTTTCCTGTACCAAGGGCGTTTCCAACACCGCCGCACACCACAGCGGTCTGTGCGTTTTTGCCCTTTTTGGCGGGGATTCGGCGCACTGCGCGCCTTTGTTGCCCTATGTATATCGAAAAGTGGTGTACTGAATGTTAATATATTATTAACATTCTATGAACGGGTGCCCATTCAGCCCATTTTAATCAACAAATCGCATTTTATCCATATGTTATTACAGTTTGGATAGGATACAACAGTATCCTCAGGTCTGCACGCCCTCGAACTGGCTGTTGTAGAGTTTGGCGTAGAAGCCGCCCTGCGCCAGCAGCTGGTCGTGATTGCCCTGCTCCACGATGTGGCCGTCCTTCATGACAAGGATGACATCTGCCTCCCGGATGGTGGAAAGGCGGTGCGCCACAATAAAGCTGGTGCGCCCCTGCATCATGCGGGCAAAGGCCTTCTGGATGCGCACCTCGGTGCGGGTATCAATGGAGGAGGTGGCCTCGTCCAGAATCAGCATGGGCGGCAGACAAAGCATCACGCGGGCGATGCAGAGCAGCTGCTTTTGTCCCTGACTGATGTTGCCGCCGTCCTCTGCAATGACGGTATCATACCCCTCGGGCAGACGGCGGATAAAGCTGTGGGCGTGGGCAGCCTTGGCGGCGGCGATCACCTCGTCCATGGTGGCGTCCGGTTTGCCGTAGGCAATGTTCTCCCGCACCGTACCGGCACGCAGCCATGTGTCCTGCAATACCATGCCGTAGCTGCCGCGCAGGGAGGCGCGGGTCACATCCCGGATATCGGTGCCGGACACCTTGATGCTGCCGCCGTTCACATCATAGAAACGCATGAGCAGGTTGATGAGGGTGGTCTTGCCGCAGCCGGTGGGGCCTACGATAGCGATGCGCTGACCGGGCTGCACGTCCAGCGAGAGCCCTTCGATGAGCGGGCGGTCCGGCAGGTAGCGGAAGGACACATCCTGCAGCTGCACATGGCCGTCCGGCTGCAAGGCGGCGGCGTTTTCGGCCTCCGGCACCTGATCCTCGGCGTCCAACAGTTCGAACACCCGGGCAGCGCAGGCCAGTGCATTCTGTAATTCGGTGACCACGCCCGAGATCTCGTTGAAGGGTTTCGTATACTGGTTAGCGTAGCTTAAAAAGACGCTCAGCTGGCCGATGGTGATGCCGCCGCGCACAGCGTACAGTGCACCCACAAGGCCCACGCCCGCGTACACGATGTTGTTCACAAAGCGGGTGGCGGGGTTGGTCAGGCTGGAGAAGAAGATGGCCTTCAGGCTCACGTCCTGCAGTTGGCCGTTTACTTCGTCAAAGGCGGCAAGGCTCTCGGCCTCGTGACCAAAGGCCTGCACCACCTTCTGGCCCTCGATCATCTCGTTGACCAGCGCGGTCTGCTTGCCGCGCACGACGCTCTGGCTCTGGAAGTAGCCGTAGCTGCGCTTTGCCAGAAAGCCTGCCACCACAAGGCTCAGCGGGGTGATGCACACCACCACCAGCGTGATGGGCACGTTTTCCCGCAGCATGAACAGCAGGGTGCCAAAAATGGTCAGGATGCCGGAGAAAAGCTGGGTAAAGCCCATCAGCAGACCGTCCGCAAAGGTGTCCACATCCGCCACCATGCGGCTGACGATATCGCCGGAGGGGTGGCTGTCCAGATAGGACAGCGGCAGGGTCTGGATCTTACGCAGCGCCTCGTTGCGCAGGTCGCGGCTGACCGAGAAGGTGATGCGGTTGTTGCACACGCTCAAAAGCCACTGCGCAAGGGCGGCAACAGCAGCCACCACCAGAATGCTCACTGCAATGCGCAGCACCCCCGCAAGGTCTACATTGCCCTTGCCCAGCATTTTATCAATGGCATCGCCGCACAGGATGGGGATATACAACTGGGCGGCTACGCTGACCGCCGCCACCAGCAGGCTGCACACCACAAAGGCGCTATAGGGGCGTATCTTGTGCAGCACCCGGTTCAGGGTGGCCTTGCGCTGCTGCGGGGTCAGCTTGTTTTTTGCTTTTGCACTCATGCTTCTGCCTCCCCTTTCTTGAACTGGCTCTCGTAGATCTCCTCGTACACCGGGCAGCTGCTGCGCAGGGCGCTGTGGGTGCCGATGCCCACCAGATGGCCGTCATCCAGCACTAAGATCTGGTCGGCGTGCTGCAAGCTGGCGGCACGCTGGCTGACGATGAACACGGTCAGTGCCCCGGGCAGCGCCGCCAGTGCCTTGCGCAGGGCGGCGTCGGTGGCGTAGTCCAGCGCACTGGCGCTGTCATCCAAAATCAAAATGTCCGGCTTGCCCACCAGCGCACGGGCGATGGTGAGCCGCTGCTTCTGGCCGCCGGAGAGGTTGCGTCCGCCCTGCTCCACCGGCTCGTCCAGTCCAAGGGGCTTTGCACGCACAAAGTCCGCAGCCTGTGCCGTTTCCAGCGCCGCCCACAGGTCGGCATCGGTGGCATCCTTGTTGCCCCACAGCAGATTGGAGCGGATGGTGCCGCCGAAGAGCTGCGCCTTCTGCATGACCACCGCCACCCTGCCGCGCAAAGCATCCCGGGGGTAGCTTTGCACCGGGCGGCCAAAGATCTCCACGCTGCCCTCGGTGGCATCGTAAAAGCGCGGAATGAGGTTCACAAGACTGGATTTGCCGCTGCCGGTGCCGCCGATGACGCCGATGGTCTGGCCTTTTTGGGCGGTAAAACTGATATCGGTCAGGCTGGGTGCGCCTGCCCCGGCGTAGGTCAGGCCTACATGGTCAAAGCGCACGGCATCGCCGGTCTTGTCCTCAGCCACTTCGCCCAGCAGTTCTGCAGGGAAGGTCATGCCGGGTTTGGTATCCAGCACCGCCTGCACGCGGCCCGCGCAGGCCAGCGCCTTACTGATCTGCACGATGAGGTTGGCAAGCTTTACCAGTTCCACAAGGATCTGGTTCATGTAGTTCACCAGCGCGATGACATCGCCAGACGCCATGCCGCCCACGTTGATCTCGATGCTGCCCACATACAGCAGCGCCACAATGGCAAGGTTGATGAGCACATAGGTCAGCGGGTTCATCAGCGCCGAAAGGTGGCCGACGTGCAGCTGCATCCCGGTCAGCAGAGCATTGGCGTCCTCAAAGCGGTCGATCTCACTCTGCTCCTTATCAAAGGCGCGCACCACGCGCACGCCGGTCAGGTTCTCGCGGGTCAGGCCAAGCACCCGGTCAAGCCGGGTCTGCACCGTCTTATACAGCGGCCGGGTGACCACCATTACGCCGAACACCACCACGCTGAGCAGCGGGATGGTGACCACAAAGATCATTGCCGCCCGGGCGTTGACCGTAAAGGCCATGACCATGGCACCCAGCACCACAAAGGGGCTGCGCAGGAACAGGCGCAAAAACAGGTTTAGCCCGCTTTGCACCTGATTGACATCGCTGGTCATGCGGGTGATAAGGGTGCTGGTGCCCAGCGTATCCATCTCTGAAAAGCTCAGGCTCTGGATATGGGCAAACAGGGCGTGCCGCAGCGCGGTGGAGTAGCCCACCGCCGCCTTGGCGGAAAAGTACTGCGCGGTCAGGCTGCAGGTAAGGCCGATGAAAGCCAGCAGCAGCAAAAGGCCGCACCGCACCAGAATATAGTGCAGGTCATGCGCTGCAATGCCCACATTGACGATATCGGCCATTACCAGCGGCACAAACAGGTCAAAGGTGGCTTCCAGCATCTTAAAGAGCGGTGCAAGCACGCTTTCGCGCTTGTAGCCCTTCAGGTAGCCAAGCATCCGGTTCAAAAAAATTCCTCCTTCGGAGTCAAAATACACCTTATTATAACGCGATGTATCCTGAAAATCCAGTGCCGCAGCTGTGTTTTGCATTGTACAAGCTGCCAAATCCTGTTATACTAGAACTGATATTGATAGGGAAGTATGGTGAACACAATGGCAAGACGAACAGACGGCGGGGTACGCTTCCGCCCGGTGGGCAGCCGCCGCAGCCGCACCGCACCGGTGTACAGCCCGCGCGGCACCGGCTGCCCGGCCATCGAGCAGGCGGTGCAGGGGCTGTATAAAGGCCAGAACGAGGAAAGCTTCTGGTCTTTGATGAGCGCTTTGAATTACGCGCTGGAACTGGAGACCCATGTGCTGGTGCCGCTGCAAACGGCGCTTTCGGCGCAGGGGGCACCCGCCCCGTGGATGGAGCACCCCATCCCGGCAGAAAAGGCCGATGGCCTTGCCTTGTGGACGCTGCGCAACGACAAAGGACGCTGCTGGCTGCCGCTGTTCACCTCGGTGGCAGCTGCCGGTGCAGACCGCAGCACCGGCAGCCGCCCCATGGCTGACCGCACCCTGGAGCAGGCCATGCAGCTGGCGCTGGACACCCCGGGCATCGACGGCGTGGTGCTGGACCCGTGGAGCAACTCGGCCTCGCTGGACGGTGCGCTGCTCAACGGTCTGCTGCACGCAGGCCACACCCCGGAAGGGCCCGGCGCTGAGGAGGCCGAGGCCGGTAAAGAAGCTGCCCGCGCCGGACACTGGGCGGCAGCGGCAGAGTGCTACCAGAAAGCCGCCGAGCAGGGCAACGCCGCCGGGCTTTCGCTGCTGGGCGAGTGCCTGTATCTGGGACGCGGGGCGTCCAAAAGCGCCGCGCAGGCGCGCAAGCTGTGGAAGGCCGCAGCCGAAAGCGGCGACCCCCTCGCCCTTTTGAACCTTGGCGATGACTGCGCCGCCCGGGGCGATAACGGCAAGGCGCTGTTGTGGTACCGCCGGGCGCGGCAGAGTGCGGCGGCGGTGCCGGATATCGAGTACACGCCCCGGGTCTGCCTGCGGCTGGCGCAGTACGAAACGCGCTACACCTCCCGCAAAAAGGCGCTGGCACAGGCGGCAGAGGCAAAGCAGGCTTTTACCATTTTGCAGCGGGAGCACGAGCCGGACGCCGACCGCTGGTTACAGGAAGCGGAACAGCTGCTCTACGAGCTGACCCACGAGCCGCCCACGGCTCCGGCGGCATATAACATAGAATCTTTACAATTGGACTAAAAAATGGTCACAGCCATCCGGTAAGATAGACTGGAGGAAAATCAGCCCGCAGACACGGCGGACAAGAAACAGAGGAAACAGTATGAGCAAAGTGATCGGCATTGATCTGGGTACGACCAATTCCTGTGTAGCAGTAGTGGAGGGCGGCAAGCCCGTGGTCATCACCAATGCAGAGGGCGAGCGCACCACCCCCAGCGTGGTGGCCTTTACCAAGGACGGCGAGCGTCTGGTGGGCGGCGCGGCCAAGCGCCAGATCGCCACCAACTCCGGGCGCACGATCTCCAGCATCAAGCGGTACATGGGCTCGGACTACCGGGCGCACATTGACGGCAAAGACCTTGCCCCGCAGGAGATCAGCGCCATGATCCTTGCCAAGATCCGCCGGGACGCCGAGAGTTATCTGGGCGAACCGGTGACCGAGGCCGTTATCACCGTGCCCGCCTATTTTGACGACAGCCAGCGCAAAGCCACACAGGATGCAGGCCGCATTGCGGGGCTGAATGTGCTGCGCATCATCAACGAGCCCACCGCCGCCGCTGTGGCCTACGGCTTGGACAACGAGGCCGCGCAGAAGATCCTTGTCTACGACCTTGGCGGCGGCACCTTTGACGTGTCCATCATCGAGATCGAGGACGGCACCTTTACGGTGCTTGCCACCGGCGGCGACACCCATCTGGGCGGCGACGACTTTGACCAGCGCATCGTGGAGTACGCGGTGGCAGAGTTCAAAAAGTCTGACCGCATCGACCTGACCCGCGACCCCGCCGCCATGGGACGGCTGAAGGAGGAAGCGGAAAAAGCCAAGAAGGAACTTTCCAGTGCGCCCTCTGCCCAGCTGAACCTGCCCTTTATCGCGGTTGGCAAGGACGGGCCGCATCACTTGGATATCGCCCTGTCCCGCCCGCAGTTCGAGATGATGACCGGCGATCTGCTGTCCCGCACCGTGACCCCGGTGCAGAACGCCCTGCGGGATGCCGGCATCTCTGCCAGCCAGCTGGGCAAGGTGCTGCTGGTAGGCGGCAGCACCCGGATGCCCGCCGTGGAGCGGCAGGTGCGTGAGTTGCTGGGCAAGGAGCCCAGCCACAGCCTGAACCCGGATGAGTGCGTTGCCATGGGCGCAGCGGTGCAGGGCGCACTGCTGCAGGGCGGCGGCAAGCTGGCCGGTGCCACCGGTGCGGCAGCGCAGGGGCTGGTGCTGATGGACGTGACCCCGCTGACCTTGTCCATCGAGACGCTGGGCGGGGTCGCCACCCCGCTGATCACCCGCAACAGCATGATCCCCACCCGCAAGAGCCAGATCTTTACCACCGCCCGTCCCATGCAGACCAGCGTGGAGATCAACGTCTTGCAGGGCGAGCGCCACTTTGCGCGGGACAATAAGTCCCTTGGCAAGTTCAAGCTGAACGGCATCCGGGCAAGCTTTTCGTCTAAGCCCCAGATCGAGGTCACCTTTGATATCGACGTGAACGGCGTGGTGAAGGTATCTGCGAAAGACCTTGCCACCGGGCGGGAGCAGAACATCACCATCACCGGCAGCACGAACCTTTCCGAAAACGAGATCCAGCGCGCCATGGCAGACGCTGCCGCCTACGAGGCCGAGGACAGCCGCCGCAAGGAGCGGCTGGACCTGCACAACAAGGCCGAGGTGCTGGCTTATAAGGTAGACGAGGCGCTTTCCAAGTGCAAAAAGGAGTTGGACAAGGACGAAAAGGCCCGCGTGAAGGCCGACCTTGCCAACCTGCGCCGCTGCCTGCGCAAGGATAAGCCCGAAAAGATGAACGAGACCGAGGAAGCCGCCCTGCGGCAGGCCAAGAGCCAGCTGGAAGCCTCGGCCAACCACCTGATGCTGCTGTACTCTGCCGAGCAGACCCCCGGCGATGGGACGGACAGCACACTGTAATATTATTTATAACATAAGGTTTGTGGGCTGCTGCACCCGCCCGGCGCAGCAGCCCTTTTTTGCAGAAATAGAAAGGATCTATTATGAAGGAATTGCAATATCCGGTGCGCCCCGGGCGCTACCGCCACTTTAAAGGCAACGAATATCAGGTACTGGGCGTGGCACGCCACAGCGAGACCGAGGAGGAAATGGTCGTGTACCGCGCCCTGTACGGCGAGGGCGGGCTGTGGGTGCGCCCCGCCGCCATGTGGCTGGAGACCGTGACCCGGGACGGCGTTACTCAGCCCCGCTTTACCTATATTGGGGAATGATGCGCCCGGCTTGAATCCCGTTATTGACCCTAGGATTATTTTGCGGTAAAATGTGGGTATGATACCAAACAACAAAGGAGGTTTTCGTATGAAGGCCAAACGATGGATCTCGCTGCTGCTTGCGGTCAACATGATGCTTGGTGTACTGGCAATGCCTGCTTCGGCGGCAGCCCAGCAGCCGGAAAGCACCGCTGTTGTCAGCGAGGCGCTGCCCGATGCCGCAGAACTGAGCGCGGCAGAGGATGAAAACGATATCGTCAGCATCCGCATCAGGACCACCGGTAACCTTG
This sequence comes from uncultured Faecalibacterium sp., assembly GCA_934503275.1. Classification (GTDB taxonomy): domain Bacteria; phylum Bacillota; class Clostridia; order Oscillospirales; family Ruminococcaceae; genus Faecalibacterium. The sequence goes on along the minus strand of CAKSVD010000021.1, from coordinate 7,319 downwards.
TCTATGGCTCCGATTATAAGCTGGATGTGGAGACCAATCCCGAAAACACCCAGTACATCGCTGTGGTGCTGGGCACCAGTGGCGAAGCCTACGGTTATGTGACCCTGATGATCTCGGAGAAGCTGCGCACCCTGCTCAAGCTGATCCCCCTGCCAAAAAAGATGTCCCAGACCCCGGATCAGGCTGAGGAATTCAACGTATACAGCTATCTTAAGCAGCTGATCGATGGCAATGACGTCAGTGTGCTGCTGCGGGTGGCGGACGAGGTGGTGTCGGTGATGGACACCGTCAGCTTCTTTGTCCCGCCCAGCTACCTGACCACCGTGAAGAACGTTTCCAACGGCATGAAGCTGACCCTGAGCCTGATCCGCAAGTATCTGCCCGAGGGTGCACTGAGCCGCATCTATCTGGACGAGCAGCCCAAGGACAGCGGCAAGTACGTTGCAGGTGCTATCGCGCTGGAAAGCAGCGATATCAACGCCGCCGGGTTTGCCATGTTCAGGATCAAGCCCAAGACGGAAAACGTCAGCCTGAGCTGGGCAGCCGATGCCCCGGCCAGCATGACCGTCTCCCAGCTGCAAAGCGCCGATCTGACCGCCAGGGTGATCTCGGACGGACAGGTGGCTGAAAACGGCAAGGTGAGTTACACCTACAAGAAAAAGACCTTCCTGTGCTTCAGCAGCCAGATAAACGGTGTGCCTACCGAGCCCGGCACCTACACCCAGACCGCCAAGGCCGAGGGCAACTACTCCTGCGACAGCATCAGCCGTACCATTACGGTGACCGCTGACCCCCAGCCCGCTGCATAAGCTTATTTTAAATTAGGGCGAACCCGGAAAGCCTGCGGACTTTCCGGGTTCGTTTTTTCGCAAGAGAGGATCCTTTTTATCTTCTATAACATGGGCCGCTTTACTCTTGCAAATCGCCACATCATTGACATTACAACAAAACCCTCCCGGCCGGGCGCAGTCTTTGCGCTTTCGGCAGGGAGGGTTTTGCACATTATGCGGTTTAGCCGTGGAAAAGTGGAGTGGAAAATCAGAAGTTCTTACTTACCGGCTTACTGGACCTTGGTCAGCTCAGCCAGCTTGTGGTAGATCTCGGTATTGTCGTACACACCGCCGAACTTCTCGGCACCGACGCCCATGGCGTACACGTTGACCATGGCACCGGTGTGGGCGTAGGTGGTGTGGTCCATACCGGACTTGTGGTTGATGGTGTGGCAGACAGCCATGCTGAAGGGGATGTAGGTGCCGTACAGCTCGTAATCCTGCTGGCTCATCTTGCTCTGGCTGGAGGAGCCCACCTTCAGGGTGCGCTCGTAGGCCTTGCGCAGGTTTTCCACCTCGTAGTCGGTCAGCAGCAGTTTGCCTGCGCTGGCGGCAGCGGGGTCGGTGGGCAGGGTCAGACCAAAGACGTTCTTCACATCCTGCATGGCAGTCTCGAAGGGGGTCTTGTTGGCAATGTAGCCCTGCACATAGGTGGAATCGAACTTTGCGTAGGACATCTTCTGGTGTGCCAGATTGGTCAGGAAGGTGTCGTAGTTGGTGGTCTTGTAGCCGATGGCCATGCCGCCGGTCTCGTGGTCGGCGGTGACGAGGATCAAAGTCTCGTTGGGGTGCTCGTTGTAGAAGTCCACAGCAGCCTGCACCGCGTTGCTCATCTCCAGCACATCGTGGATGGAGGCAGCGGCATCGTTGGCGTGGCAGGCCCAGTCGATCTTGCCGGACTCGGTCATCAGGAAGAAGCCCTTCTTGTTGTTCAGCAATTCGATGCCCTTCTTGACGTAATCGGTCAGCTGCCACTCGCCGTTGGCAGCGTCCATGGCGTAGTTCATGGCCTTGCCGTCGCCCAGATTCTCGGCGATGATCAGGGTCTTGCCTGCACCGGCGGTCAGGGCAGCTGCGTCGGCCTGCGTGGTGACCACGTTGTAACCGGCGTTGGCAGCCACGGTGTGGTTGTCGGGGCCGGTGCCATCGCCGTTCACCTTCTGGAACTCGCCGCCGGCAAAGTACTCAAAGCCGGAGTTTGCCAGTTCCACACCGATCTGGTAGTAGTTCTTGCGGGTCTTCTGGTGGGCATAGAAGGCAGCGGGAGTGGCGTGGTCGATGTTCACGGTGGAGATCACACCCACCTTATAGCCCTTCTGGCTGTGCAGCTTTTCGGCGATGGTCTCGTAGGGCACATCGCGGGTCCACGGACACATATTGATGACGCCGCTCTCGGTCTTGTGGCCGGTGGCGATGGAGGTGGCGGTGGAAGCGGAATCCGGGCAGAAGGAGGTACTGTCGTAGGTGGTCACGCTGCCCACCTGCGGGAAGCCGGTAAAACTCAGGTCGGCCTCAGTCACAGCGCCGTTGTTGTCCACAGCGCCCTTATAGAAGCGTGCGGACTGGATCTGGGCAGTGCCCATGCCATCGCCGATGAACAAGAAAACGTACTTAGGCTTTTTGAACACGTCCAGCAGACCGTTCTCTTCGTCTGCTGCGGCAGAAGCATCTGCCTCGGCGGCGTGAGCGGCTACGGGTGCAGCCGACAGCATCCCCACTGCCGATGCAACGGCACCGGCCTTCAGGAAGCTGCGGCGGGAAATTTTCGCATTCTCCATAACAGATATCCTCTCTTTTTTCAGCCCGGCTTGGGCGGTTCTATTATTTCTTGTGGGAACACCTGTATTGTAGCGCACCGCCCGCAGCGGCGAAACCAGCCCCGTGTAACACTTAGGTAAACCTTTGGCGCACGGAAGGGCAGCGGTGTAAAATCCGGGCAAAGCAGGTAAAACCTGCCTGTAACACCCGCCGAAGGAGCACTTTTTGCACCGAACCGCCCCGCAAGGGTTGCAAGCAGGGGGCTTTTCATTGTACAATAGAGAGAGCAAGCTGAGATACACTTCTATAACGAGAGGATCTTTTTAATATGCCTGATATCAAAGTGCTGGCGCTGGATCTGGATGGCACCCTGACCAACGACCAGAAACTCGTCACCCCGCGCACCCGCGCCGCGCTGGACGCCGCCATTGAAAAAGGCGTCACCATCGTGCTGGCGTCCGGCCGGCCCACCGCCGGCATCCAGCCGCTGGCTGAGGAGCTGGGTCTGGACAAAAAGGGCGGCTGCATCCTGTCCTACAACGGCGGCAAGATCGTGGACTGCCGCACCGGCGAAACGCTGGTGGAAAAAACGCTGGACCCCGCCCTTGTGCCCGAACTGTGCGCCTTTGCCGCCGCGCAGGATATCGCCATCCTGACCTATAACCGCGAGGGCATCGTCTGCGAGCGGGACAAGGACGAGTGGGCCAACAAGGAGTGCTTTACCACCAAGCTGCCCATGATCCATGTGGACGATCTGGCGTCCTATGTGAACTACCCTGTGTGCAAAATGCTCATCACACTGGACCCCGCCCGCCGGGACGCAGTGTGCGCCGCCGGGCAGCAGCAGTTTGCAGGCCGCGCCGACCTGTACCCCTCCAGCCCCTTCTTTATCGAGGCCGTGCCGCTGGGGGTGGCCAAGGACGGCAGTCTGGCGGAACTTCTGCGCCGCATGGGGCTGTCCCGCGAGAACCTGATGGCCTGCGGCGACGGCCTGAACGACCGCTCCATGATCGCCTACGCCGGGGTGGGTGTGGCCATGCAGAACGCCGAGCAGCCGGTAAAGGACTGCGCCGACTATGTGACCACCGCCGACAACAACCACGACGGCGTAGCCGAGGCTGTGGAGAAGTTTATTTTACGAGAGGACTAACAAAGCAATGCCGCGTAACTTGGTTTTATTTGATCTGGAATGGAACATCGGCTACCAGCCGTATACCTTTAACTACCATGGGGTGCAGCAGACCCTGCGGGGCGAGATCGTGGAGATCGGCGCCGTGAAGATCGACGAGGACGCCAACGTGCTGGACACCTTTTCCATCCACCTGCGCCCCCGCATCTTCCGCAAGCTGCAGCACCATATCGCCAAGGTGACCGGCCTGACACAGGCAGATCTGGACAAGGGCGAGCCCATCGTGCAGGGACTGCGCCGCTTTATGCAGTGGTGCGGCCCGGATGCAGAGTTTGCCGAGTGGGGTCTGGATGACGTGCCGGTGCTCAAGCAGAACCTGTTTCTGTGCAATCTGGACGAGTCCAGGCCCACTGTGTGGTACGATCTGCAGCAGGTCTTTCTGCGGGAGCATCCCCGCAAGGAGGGCGAGGGTATGACGCTGGAAAGCGTAGTCACCCGCATGGGCATCCCCATGGAGCGCCCCTTCCACGATGCGCTTTCCGATACGCTGTACACCGCCGACGTCTGCCGCCTGCTGGATCTGCGCGCCGGGCTTGCCGCCTACCCCACCGAGGACGAGGCCCTGCGCCAGAGCCTGTGCCAGACCCCCGGCGACTACCGGGACTTTACGGTGTTCCACGGCTATGTGGAGCAGTACGCATGGCGGGCTGACCCCAAGATCAGCCAGATGCCCTGCCCGGAGTGCGGCACCACCCTGCAGCCGGACGAGCTCTGGCTGAAAAAGGGCAGCAACAGCTGGTATACCCTGTGCCAGTGCCCCAGCTGCACCGGCAGCGGCAACGCCGCCGGGCAGGGCGTGTTCCAACGGTACAAGCTGTCCCGCCGGGACGGCCTGCACTGGAGTTTTGCCCGCTGCGCCCAGATGCCGGACGCCGAAAGCCTTGCCCGCTGGGAAAAGCTGCGCACCGCCCAGCTGGAGCGGATGCGCGCCAAGGCCGAAAAGCAGGCCGCGGAAAAGTAAATGCAGGAAAATCCCCTTCCGTTTCGTAGTATAGATAGCAGAGCGTATGACGTGTCGAAAAATGCACACTCTGTTCATGGCTCTGTCATAGAGAATGGATATACTAAGCTTAACGTAGTCTGCCCGGGAACGCCCCGGCACCGGCTGCACAGAAAGGGATCGAACACAGAATGCAAATCGCACTGATGGACTGGGTGCACCAGCTTGGAACACTGGAATACTGGGAGGCGCTGCTGGCGGGCTTTGAGGGGCTGGGTCCCCTTGTGCCCATTCTGCTGGCTATGGTGGAGTCCTTTTTTCCGCCGCTGCCGCTTATCGCCATTGTGGCGCTGAACGTGGCCGCGCACGGCGGTCTGCTGGGCTTTATGTACAGCTGGGCAGGCGTAGCGCTGGGCGGCACCATCATGTTTTTATTCTGGCGGCGGCTCATCAAGCGCTTTTTCTGGAAGGTAGCCAGCCGCTCCCCCAAGCTGGAAAAAGCGCAGCAGTGGGTGAACCGCATCGACACCTCTTCCCTGTTCATGCTGTCGCTGCTGCCCTTCACCCCCACCTCCTTCATGCACTTTGCCTTCGGGATGTCGGACTTTGACGAAAAGCGCTACCTGCGCACTGTTCTTTTAGGTAAAGGACTGATGGTGGCCATGATGGCTGTCTTTGGGCAGTCGCTGGTCAGTTCCCTGAAAAACCCGGTCTACCTTGTGCTCTCGGTTTTGTTGTGGGGCGGGATGTACTGGGTAAGCAAAAGGTTCTGCCAAAAGCATCATCTGGAATAAAGCTGCAATATCCGGGACAGCGGAGCACCTGCGGGCGCTCTGCTGTCTCTTTTTTTGCAGAAAAAAGCCATGGCGGGCAGCCTGCAGACTGCCCGTCATGGCATGAGATCCATTATTTTACTTCCGGTTCCTGCACAAGGGGTTCCGCCGGCGGCGGGGTAAGGGTGGAATGCTCCACTACAAAGGCCGCAGCCCTTGCCCGGGCAAGGCGCTGGCGCACTTTGCGGGTGTCGTTGGCCGGGAAGGTACGCTCCCCGTCCAGCTTCTCGTCCCAGTGCGCAAGGGCGGCGTTCACCTCGGCTTCGGTGGGCTGCAAGCCCTCCCGCTCGGCCACCAGCAAAAGCCCCAGCCAGCTGCGCAGCTTGCGCTCTGCCTGCCGGTGCAGCCACTGCCGGAACTGTTCTACCGTCTCCCCGCGCACGGCTAAGAACTGGTCAAAATTGACCCCGTTCGCCTGCAAGCCCAGATTGAACTGCCGCTGCTCGGCAAAGTAGTTGCCCGCCTCCAGCCGCTTGGGCACCGGGCCGGTCACCTCGTCGCCCAGCTGCCAGACCAGTTCCTTCTCTGCCCTGTCCTTGGCCTGTGCGCAGCGCTTTGCGTATAGTTTCCGGGTCACCCGGTCGCGCAGCGCGGCCTTGCCTGCAGCATCGGCGGCACGTTCTTCATCGCCGTAATTGCGGTTGATCTCCAACTCGATGGTCAACCGGCGCAGCGGGTGCGGCTCGATGGGCTGCACAAAGCCGGTATCCCGCCCCAACTCCAGCGGCGGCAGGGTGTAGAACTGCGCCCCTGCCCGGAAGCCCTCGGCCTTGTTGACCGCCAGCAGTTCAAAATCCGGGTCGGTCACCGGTACAAGCTGCTGCTCCTGCACCAGCTGCCGGTAAAGAGGGTCAAAGCCCTCCAGAATGGTGCGGTTCACCGCTGCCGTCAGCAGTTCTTCCTCGTCCTGCGGGGCATCCGGGGCGGCCTGCTCCTTTGCCAGCGCAGCGGCCAGTTCCTCTGCGCTTGCCGTGAATACCAACCGGCAGTCCCCCGGCTCTGCCATGCCAAAATGTTCCAGTTTCATGCGATACCTCTCCCCTCTCAGCGGCCCATAAGACCAAACATCAGCACCAGCAGCGCCACGCCGATGCCGGCGTACAGCAATTCAGCACCCAGCACCGACTTGTCACCCTCCACGAACAGCTTCTCCGGGGCATCGGGGTCGTAGTACAGGGTGACCACGCTGCCCTCGGCAAAGGGCTTGCCCTTGGCGGGCTTCGGGTATTGCAGCCGGTGGCTGCCGCCTGCGGTGGTAAACTCCAGCACATAGGCAGCGCCATCCCGGCTCTGCACCGTACCGCTTACCGTGGCCTGCACGCAGACACCCTTGGTGCGCAGCTGCTGCCGCGCCCGCACGCTGCGCAGCGCCATGTAAAACATGATCAGTGCGCCCACCAGAAAAATAATCACATTCAGCATCGTTTTCCCTCGTTTTTCCGTAATCGCCGGGCGGTGCCCGGACGTATAGACAGTACCGCATAATTCTAAGTGCCGATACGGCGCGCGAGGTGCGGTGTTGCCTATTGTTTATTGTACCATAATCTGCCCCAAAAAGCGCCCCGCAGCCGCTATCCAGAGTGCACCAACTTTGCCGCAAAAATTTGTCGAATAATTTTGAAATTAAGCCTTGACATTTCCTTTGTATCTGGTATAATAACTATCGTTCCCGGCGCCACGGCGCAGGAACACAACAGAATATGCGGATATGGCGGAATTGGCAGACGCGTTAGATTCAGGTTCTAATCGGGGCAACTCGGTGGAGGTTC
>CAKSVD010000020.1 GCA_934503275.1 uncultured Faecalibacterium sp. | reverse complement strand
ACAAAGGGTTTGGGACTATCCCAACAAGCATTTTGCAGAGCAAAAATGGCGTTTGTATATACGGACGCCCTGCTTGCAGGTACTGATTGGTAATGTTATGCTTTTGATTCTATCGTTAGATATTCAATCAATAACCGCATAAATCACCTCGCTGGTTGTACCAAGTGAGATAAACAAATTAATATGTTCCTCCTAAAAAGGATTCAATGATTTTTCCATCACAGATATGTATTTGCCTACTTGCGTACGCTGCCACATCTGGAGAGTGTGTTACCATAACAATCGTCATGCCACTGCGATTGAAACTGGAAAACAGTTCCATAATGGCGAGGCTGTTAGCTTTGTCTAAGTTGCCGGTAGGTTCATCGGCCAGTAACACACGCGGCGAACGAGCCAGCGCTCTTGCAATGGCAACGCGCTGTTGTTCGCCGCCAGAAAGATTTACTGGTCGCTTGTTGGCTTTTTCGGCCATGCCAACGCGTGCGAGCAGTTCATGTGCAACCGCATCTCTTTCCCGTTTGGACACACCCGCATAACCAAGCGGCATACAGACGTTTTCAAGCGCGCTAATTTCATTGACCAAGTTGAATGCTTGGAATACATAACCAATTTTTTCGTTACGTAATGCCGCGCCGGCTTTACTTTTCAGTCGTGTAATGTCCTCGCCGTCAAAGAAATAACTGCCGCTTGTCAGTTCATCCATACAGCCTAAAATGTTTAGCAGAGTCGATTTGCCGCAGCCTGAACGGCCTGTAATAGCAACAAAGTCGTGAGGATAGATTTCAAGGTTTACCGCCTCGATCCCTACAGTTTTCACACCACCCTGCCGATAAATTTTACTTGCATCTTGCAGCTTTAGAATCGGTTTCATTTTTGCTCCTTTTAGCGCTATAAAATCTTCGTTGGGTAGCGACTACGCGTGCCGAGGACCGTACATACACAACATATAAGCGTGATTCCAAATGCCATGCCTATTGCAAGTATCGCGCATGTCCAGGAAAACCGCACTGTGAATGTCACAGTGGAAAGCTGCGGTGCAATAAATATTGTTAACAGCAAACTTATTACGCCTCCCAAAAGTGAAAAAAGCAACACTTCGCAAAACAGTTCAAAAATAAGCGTACCGTGTGTTGCCCCCAAAGTCAACGCAATAACGAATTCTCGTCTGCGCTGTTCTACATAGATAAGTAAAACTCCGATGATGCCCACCGTTGTAATGACAAGCGAACATTTTGCCACCCATACAAACAGCTCCATCCATTGAGTTAAATCGCGGATGGATTTTTTGAGTTCCGCGCGTTGGTCAGACACCGTATAACTGTAGGACGGATGACGGCTTTGTAGCCAATCGGCAATTCTCTGTACATCGTCAATACCCTGTCCGCTTTGTAAAAATACGCTCAAATAGGCCATGGGGGCGTCAGCATTGGCAGTCAACATATTTAGCTGCGAAAACGGCAAAACGATAAGCTGTGCGGTATCCACATTTTCACTTTCCATAGCGCTCAATAGTAAGAGATCAGAATTGTCAGGTAAGGTTGCTGTGTGCAGTAGCTGTCCGTTTATCGTTGCGCCTTGTTCATCAAGCAAAAACCAATCACGACAAAAGAACAATCTGTTGGGCAAGTCCTTTTCTATTTGCGCACCGAAATAAACCGTATCCGGTTCTGGCTGTACGCCGAAGAAGAATTCAAAAGTGTTCTCATCCATAGAAGAAAATATGACATCTTGCACCTTATCCTCTTGTAGCTCAAATGTATAGATTGTTCGTTCAAGCAACAGATATGAAAAGCTATACTCCGAGCCATATATTTCGCATAACTGAGTATAATCTTCAGGCGTTACGGCAGCATTGAGACCATCGCCGCCATAATACTGAATGGATATACTGCTTTTTCTGCTCTGCATTTCGTAGGCTTCCAAACGGTATGTGGCGGCTCTGCCGGACAAATATCCACAAAGTACAACTGTCGTGCCAAGCACAAACTCTATAAGCAGAAAAAGATAGGTTTTACGGTTCAGCCACAGCTTTTGCACCGCACGGTAGAGCGGATATAACATCATGACACCCTCTCCATCAATTCTACAAGCTTTCTTCTTTTCAAATTTCGCATGGTGGCCCACGTGACAAGCAATACCATTCCTGCTCCGAAGACAAACGCTCCGATGTATACGCCAGCAGTAAGGGCAAGAGCAAAGGTTTGGGGAGCCGTTGGCCGCAAAAGTTGCACAAGCGCCAAATCAAGAATAAACGCAGCAGCGAAACACAACAGGTTTTCTACCAATGCGGAGAAAAGTTCCGTGCTGTAAGAAGAGCCCAGCGCCATATGTATGCCAATGAGCCGCTTATTGTGTAGGATTTTTCCGGTAAGCACGAGCCCAATGTTAAGACCTGCAAACAGCAGGCTGACAGCCCCCGCACTGAATATGAGAACTGACTGTTGGATGCACTGACTGAGAAGCTTTTGAAAGTCCTGCTCACCATTGCGAACGCTACGAACTTTCAGTCCAATGGTTTCGAGCGCAGTGCACAAACGCTCTAAATCACTTTGTTGCGTATTGCGAAAATAGATTCGACTGTACTGTAAAGCGCCTTTACTGGTCTGCGGCGCAAGCGGAAGGAAAATTTTGCCGTTGTTGCGCACAGAAGAATAAACACCCGCCAGCTTGTATGCTTGACCGTCAACCGTGACAGTATCGCCTATAGACAACTCACCATATTGCTCCAAATCCGTTTTTTCTATAATGCATGTATTTTGATTTTTAGAAAATACGGATTCTCCTGCTACAGGTACAAACATTTCAAAGTCTGTGATGTTTTCAGTTGTATAATAGACCACCTCACTGTGACGCTCATCGTTCCAGTCTACAGTACTATTGCAATACGCAATGAGGGCAAAATCTGCCGACTTTATTCCTACGTTTTGTATAGTTCTTTGAACATCCTGAAATGCGACATCTTCGCCATATAAAGTAAGCACGGTTGTATCTGCTCCCCCCTGAATACGCATAGTCTTGATGTTCTGTACGAATACATTAATGTTGCCAAGACAAAAAATAGGGAACAGTAGCCCTAATGCCATAGAAACAATCAAAATCACATTGATTTTAAATTCATGACAAAATTGCACGGTTGAAAGCCAAATGTAATAAGAAAAACTATTCGTTTTCATCAAGATACCTCAGAGGGAGAATTTGAGCGTTTTATATGATAGAGAGTGCCTTGTGTAGCATCAGATACCCAAAATCCATCTTCAGTACGTACAAGATAAGATTCCGGAGATAATTCTTCAAATTCTATTAAGGTTTCAACATATGTGCCGTCCAACTTATAATGATCTAACCGCGCCCAAGCGCATGTGAGCACATAAATATCCTTACCGTCAATGCAAAAATCTGTTGGACAATATTTATAAGGAAAAGCAAACACTTTCTTCAATTTTCCATGTGCCGTTATTTCATAGAGATAACTTTCTCCACCACTGGCATGAAATGAGTGAGAATCTTTCCAATGTACAAAAGTATTAACACCGTAGACGGTTTTATCTGTACATGTTATAAATCCATAAAAGGGTTCTGAAGACCTTTGTTTTTTCCCGTTTGAACCAATTAGAGAAACACAAGATTTCTCCTCATTTGCACAATTATTAGTAAGAAAAAGTGTTTCATCATCAGAAATTGAGATATCCATATAGTAATTGTTTTGAGAATCAGACAATTGGTCGAGCTCTATTGACCGAATCGTATGAAAATTCTCATCAAGAATTTGAACACGAGAATTTCCGGAATCAATAACATAAAGCCTATCATTCCAGACAGCCAGACCTGTAGGGCGAACAAATTCTCCTGAAGCATTTCCCAAATTACCAACCTGTCCTTTGATTTCGCCAAAACTATCCAATATTTCCAGGCAGTTTTGATCTGGCCTCGCTACAACTATATTTGATCCAAAGTTCGCTATCCCCGCGAGCTGCGAGTATTTGATTTTCCTTTCAAAAAAATAGTCGGAATTTACAATTGTGCTTATTTCTTCCGCAGCCATGTTTTGTCTATCGGGATAGCTCATCGTGTATCCTATGATGCACACGGCCAAAACAGTTACGATAGCAAGTATTATTTTTTTCATCTGTTTTGTATCCTCACTACTCTACAAATTGAATTCAATTGTCACTACAATCCATACTCATAAATTGAATCCTCATACTTTTTATATGTTTTCTCGGCCAGTCACACAATCAAGCAATAAAGAATTGAGTTTTTATTGGAACGGGAAAAATGTTTGGGCTCAACATTCACTATCGCGATTCCTTATTTGAAATTGTAGCAAAAGCTTAAAGCCAACATAGACTTCCACCGTTAGATGTGCATAATTGCAGCCCTATTAACAGCATCCCAACCTATTCTCTTGTACATCATAATTAGTATTAGTGGTTCCACTGGATGTCGTGCATACTTGCTTAAGATATGCTTTTTGATATTCTGTATCACTTAACCAGAATAAACCGCATCCCTTATCCACGCAGTATGGACTTCCAGTTTTATATGTGGTCCAATTTCCACAAGCAGCATTAGCTTGCATTGCACCGTTACAGATTATCCCAAGGAAAATCATTACAGATAGCATACATACAACCACAAGACGATTCACAGCCTTTGAGATATTTGTCATTATTGAACTCCTTTCTGTGTGACTAGCCGAGAAAGCACACAAATGTTGTGGCATGAAGATTACCGCTGATATATGACAGATAAAAGGTTTTCAACTGGGGTTTCCCCGATTTCTCGGTACGAACCCTTATCTATCATTATAAATGAAGGATACCAGTTAATATCGTAAACCAGTCCAAACAGTTTGTCTTTGTCTATATTGTAGTCCCCATTCTCCGAATCATATTTATAAATATAGATAATTTCATAATCGTCTGAAACGTTGTTACTTTCAAACAATTTGCTTGCGGCATCGCAATCAGAACAGCCGGGCATGTAAAAATAGATAAGCACGGGTTTATTTGATGAGCTATTTGAATAATTATCAACAATATATTTATTGGCGTTGCTTTTTAATTCGTCGCTATCTGTTACGTCAAGTAGAATAAGCTTCTCAATCAAATTTTCTCGGGAAACATCCTTAAATATTACAAATCCAGAATCATCAAGTATAAAGAATGTCGGAGTAGCGGTGGACAATTTAGCTTCCCCATTTAACGAATAGTTGATGCTTGGGTCAAGCGAATATTTATTTATATAATGATCAGGGATTTTATCCTGCCAAATAATCGCATAATCAATCTGGTCACCAAAGGTAGCTGCAAACCTCTCAAAATCAGAAATACTGTCAAGACAGCTTGAACAGGAACTGGAGAGATAAAAGGTAACTGTGTACTTCTTGCCTTTGGAAATCTTAGTCACGGCTTTACCTTCATGATCCCATAAATCAAATCCGGAGAACTCATCTCCGAATTCAATATATGATACGTTCGAATCATTTAATATGGATGACAAGCTTATTCCATTTGCCTGTGCAATCACCAAAACTCCAGAAAGCAATAATAGCACCGCAATAATAGCGCTTTGAACAACAACAACTTTTTTCATACCGTCGAGCGTCCTTTCCTAATGGGTTCAAAATGCTTTAAGCATCATGTCTGACCGTTCAAAATCAAAATTATAGCGGAGCTGAACATTTTGATTTGTTCATATGATATAATACTTTTTCAATAAATCAACATTTTTGTTATAATCAAGGTTTTTATTGTAATGAAAAAGAAGCCGATGGATTTTGAGGGGCACTCATAATCCATCGGCGTTATTCAAAAATCTTTTTTACATGGTTGATACTTTTCGCTATGAAGTTGGACGGAGGTGAAGCCGCTCACCAAATATCGAAGTGAATGCGTCATTTTGATTGTTCAGCAAATCTGTTGTTTGCATGCTGTACACTTTTGGGGAGCGCATTCTTTTTTGAATGGGCATGTACATTCAAATCTGTTTTATCGTAAGTGCTCAATAAAACGGTGGTTAGACTTTACCCATGATAGCGTATAATTGAGTTCGCAAAATTGAATCAGTAATAGACAAGCCACTAGGGCTCCTGTAAAATGATAGTTGTCAGAAAATCATTATGCAAAGGAGAGACCCTACAATCAAATCGATCAAATGTTGCTCAGAATTTGTCCATCCTCGATCCGAATGATCTGCTGCGCCTTCTGCGCAATTTCCGGGTTATGCGTGACAACGATAAGCGTTTGCCCGAACTCCGCAGCACATTCCATCAGCAGCCGCATCGTATCCTCACCCGTCCGCGTATCCAGATTTCCGGTAGGCTCGTCTGCAAAAACGATGTGGGGCTTTGCAATCAGCGCACGGGCGATTGCCACACGCTGCTGCTGTCCGCCGGAAAGCTGTGCGGGGCGGGAATGTAGCTTGCCCGCAATGCCCAAGATTCCGGTCAGCTTATGGAGCATCTGTTCATCCGGTGCTCTATGGTCCAGATAAAACGGGGTCAGAATATTATCCTGCACCGTGTACTCCGGGAACAGGCGGAAATCCTGAAAAATAAAGCCGATCTTTTGCCGCCGCACCTGTGCCAGCTGCTCCGCATTCATTGCATAAATGTCCTGACCGTCCAGCAGCACCTTACCGGTGGTGGGCGGCAAAAGTCCTCCCAGAATTTTCAGGAGCGTAGATTTTCCGCTGCCGCTGGAACCGATGATGGACGCAAATGTACCGTTTTCAAGGGTCAGGTCGCTATTTTTGAGGGCGTGAACCGCACTTTCCCCTTCCCCGTAGGTTTTGGAGATCTGTACAGCTTCCAGAATTTTATCCTTCATAAGATGTCCCCCTTGGATGCTTTTTTACGAATAAAAGAGAAGATCGGCAGCAACGCTGCGGACAGCCAGAACACCATCAGCAGAACGCTGACCATGATCTGACTTCCCACGGGTTTATGGAACGCATATACCCGTCCGCTTGTATGAATACGGATCAGGTCGAGAATGCTCTGGATCGGAACGATACGCGAAACTACCGCATAGACAACGATGTTCACAAGCAGCGTTGTCCCAACGATGACCGGGAGCAGCAGCTTTGCATAGGACAGCACCAGTTTTTTCGGGGAAACGCCCAGCGTCAGGAGAAGCGACAGACGCTGCTGCTGGACTTCATAAGCTGAAAGATTCAAAACCACCAGCAGCGCACACCCCAGAAGGACCCCGAATACCGCAAGGATGCCGACAAGGAAAGCGCTCTGTGTGCCCTCGGTGTAGCTCTGGCTGATCAGGTCGTAGTTATCTGCACTCAGGATACCATTCCTGCGCGTCGCAATGGAGGAAATAGACCGCCGCAAAGAGAAATTGCTGCCAGCGGACAGTTTCACGTTCAGGCTGCTGTATCCTTCCTTTTCCATAAAGAAACTTCCTGCGCTCTCAAACATTTTATGGTAAAGAGCCGTACTGACAAAAATTGTGCCGCTGAAAAGGAGCCGGTCTGTTGTCAGCAGTGTGTAATTGCTTGCAGACTTTACGACACCGGCAATGGGCAGCTGGGCGGTGTACGTCCGGTAGACCTCATTCCCGGCTTCATCCTGCCCGGTATAACGCCGATATTGGATACTCAACTTGTCTCCGGCCGCAAAAACCGGTTCAACCAACGTACTGCCATCCGGTTGGAAGCCCTGATAATATTCATCCGCAGCGGGGTCATAATAGCAATCTCCCCACAGGGTCAAAACAGAATCCCCGGACAGCAGTGTCTCTATTTTCTCGTCCGAAACGCCGGCATCTGCGGCAATGCGGCGCAGTTCGTCCTCCGGCAAGGCGCAGACAGTCGTGTTCAGCGTTCCTCTTTCTGCATTTTGCAGCAAGCTCGGAATGTCCGTATAGAAACCGTTGTCCTTGACCCAGATATCGGCAAGCATCTTGCTGGACTGGATCTTGTCTGACGTCACGGTATAGGTATCGGTCAGATCAATTGCAGCGGAAACCTCTTCCACACCGGGCAATGCAGCGAGATCCTCTTTCAGAGAAAACGGCATCCCGGAGGTTCCGTTCATCTTGATGGACAGACAGGCATACGGTGCATCCAGATCATATGGCAGCATGACACGCCAGCCGACATACAAACAACTGACGGCGATCAGCAATACCGCGCAGCCGACACCGATCTGCGGTGCAAGCGGCAGCTGTGCCAAGCGGAATTTTTTTGCAGGCTTCTCTTTGGGTTTTGCGGTCTGCGGGCGAACCAGCACCGCAGGCAAAAGTGCACCCAGCAGTACGGAGAGCAGAAACAGCACCGCCAACGGCACAAGAGATGCAGCGGGGACCGCCAAGAACGAAAGGTGCTTCTGCAGCCCCAGACCGACGGCCGCAGCACCGCAGCCCAGTGCAAACCCTGCAGCAACTGCTGCAAGCCCGGCAAAAAGCGCTTCCCACAGGCACATAAGCCGGAGATCCCGATTTTTAGCCCCCAGCGTCAGGAAGGTGTTGATGGTATGTACACGCTTGTGCAGAACGATCAGGAAATACTGCGCCACTGCAAAAAAGCTGACCAGAATCGCTGCGACCAGTAAAAAGCGCAGGGAGAACGAAACGGTATCCTCCTGCGGGTAGGCATACTCGTTTGCCACTAAAGCAGGGTCGGTCGAAGCGGTCACGGGTGCGGCTGCATTCAGGTAATAAAATGTCTGGAACTTTTGCCCGTCCAAGGCAAGCGGCTCTGCTACAATGCCGCTGACGGTGAGATTGCCGTTCAGATTCCAATAAACATCATAGGCAGGAAGAACACCGCACAGGGTATAGGCTTTTTCCATCACTGCGCCGGAGCCTGCCAGCGGGTCGTAATCATTGGCAGCCACCTTCAGCGTGACCGTCTGCCCTACGTCATAGGAGCAGCCCAGCGCATCCAGCAGCGTCGTCGTCATGGCAATCTCATCGGGCTGGGTGGGGAAATCACCGCTGATCGGCACGATACGCCCCAGCTGTGCAAAGGTATCGTCTACCGTTCCGATCCCGCCCGCCACGCCATCGTCTGCGCCGAGAACGATTCCATTCTGAATCGTTGTGCTGGCTTTTGCGGACGCAGGCAGATTCTCCCGCACCTGTGCAGCATCCGTGTCCGTATCCGATAATCTCAGATATTGCCACTCGCCGTACAGTTCGCATCGGGTATCCTGCAACGCCTGGGCGGAACTGTTGGAATAAATCGTTGCTGCTGTCAGAAACGAAAAAACCATCGTCAGCAGGATCAGCAACAGGCTGGTTTGCTTTTTCCGCCCAAGCATCCCATGGAACGCCAAAATAAGAGATGGGTTTTCTTTGACTTTCATAACGCACCCTCGCTGCAGAATAATCAAGCATAAATCTACTTTAATAAAAAACGCCTGCTCACAAGTGCCTGTGAGCAGGCAGAAGAATATAATCAAGTTGTATCGTCAGAAAAAACTATGACTATCTTCTAAGATGATTTTAATAATGCCATTCAGAATATTCAGTATGGTAGTAATATTCGCCACATTTAGAGCAACGATAGATATAATCTTGCGCATAACCATACTGTTTCTTTTCGGAGTCATATACTTGGTAACGGCTTCCAACGGGAGAACGAATGTAGTCGTGCTTACAAGCCGGATAAATATTATCAGATTCAACCGAATCTACGATCTCTGCCTCTGGAGCAATTTCAGAGATAACATCATCCAGCACTGCATCGTATTCAGGCATAACGAGCGTATCTTCTTCAATCGCATCCGCTGCGATATCGGTTTCGCTCATAGCAGCGTCCGCATCGGGGGTGGTGTCCGACGGAACGGTGTCAGGCTCCAGTGCAAAGGAAGAGAGGGAAAGACAGGTGACCATCATCGAAAACACTGCAAAGAGTGCAAACATCTTTTTCATAGATTTCATTGTTCTTCCTCCTGTATAGAGTTTTTATACAATGTATGTCTTATGGTCACTGCTTCTGCACCGGAACCACCTCCAGTTCAAATTTTATTACAACTATTGATTATATCAAAGCACAAGAGTTAATTAAAGTCCACAATTTTGTAGCAAAATGGAGAAAATTTGTAACGAAGTCGGATTCATATATAACGATATGTCCCCCAACACTGGACTTCCAGCATCGGGGGACATATCAGAACGGATGATTGCCGCGTACTCGCGCCATATCGTAAGCCAGCTATCAGCCAAAGGCTTTTATAACATCATGCAAAATCTCCATTTGTTGTGGAGAAAGGTCATTTCCCTGTTGACTTGGTGCTAAGAATTCATCCCGTAGCTTTACCAACGTTTTCTTTTGATCTTCCGTCAGTCCTGAAAGAGACAACAGTTCTGGCGCATCCAGTCCTAGGAGTTCATCTGTTGAAATGCTAAATAAGGATGAAATGCTTGAAAGAACATCCAACGGAATTGCATGTGCATCACTTTCATATCCACTGACCGTGGATACAGCCTTATTTAACCGTTTAGCCAAGTCCGCCTGCGTCCAGCCACGACTTTCTCTCAGCTTTTTTAGCTTTTCTCCTAAATAATGCTCCATTCCAGTACACTCCTATCCTATATAAAGTGTACTATTTGAAATTTCAATATAATCGTACTATACTACATATAATGTTCGATTATATTGAACTTCGATTGACTTGTAGGGGGTAGGAAAGTTATGCTATGTTCAGAATCCGGTTTGGCCCATGTTCGTTGGAGGGAAAAACAGATGAATATTTTGGTATGTGATGATAATGAAAATGCCGTTAATACGATAACAACAATGCTACAGACGCGATGCCAAGAAAAATGCATTTCGGCCAAACTATATTCATATACGCAGCCTGAATGTGTGAATGTTCTGGAAATTATTGACATTGCCTTTTTGGACATTGATATGCCTGGCATGAATGGAATTACATTGGCTAAAAATTTGCGACTCGTTCAACCGAGAGCCGTCATTATTTTTGTAACAAATTTTATTCAATATGCGCCCGAAGGATATGAGGTCAAGGCGTTCCGTTACCTATTAAAATCGGATATTTCAATTCGTTTGGTAGAGTTTTTTGATCTTGCTGTTCAAGAAATGTTAAAATGTCGTAAAGTTGTTACAATCAAAATCAACGCTGAGAGTATTGATATCCCGATTCACGATATTCTATACCTTGAATCAGAGGGGCGAATTATTGTGATGCATTTGGTGCATAACGGTCATGCCACTTATCGCTTCTATGAAAGTATGACCAACATGGAGAAAAGAATGGAGATGTTGGGCTTTTTAAGAATACAAAAGAGCTATCTGGTTAATATGGAATACATTGAAATCTTTCAACACAATCGAATTCAACTTGCAGGAGGAATTGTGTTGACACCCAGCGAAAAGAATCGGGCGGAATTAAAGAAAAAATATCTTCTTTGGAGAGGAGAAAACAAATGGAGTATTTGTTGAGTCTTGCATTTACATTGATTGATATTCTCTGCATGGTTTTCTTTTTGGATGCTTTTGCAACACGTCGTTGGACAGGAGTGCGTTTTTGGGGCGTTCTGCTTACATTTGTTTTGCTTTCGTTTGGCGGATTGTTCTTAAACCGTCTGCTGTTTTCTGGCGAACAAAGCACAAAAATCATTATTGTGCTTGTAACGAGCTTTTTCTTGGCACGAATTTTATATCAAGAAATAACATCGATTTATATTTTCTTTCTTGTTACGATAGAGTACTTATTAAATTATGCACTTTCAATGGGAATGGGAATGCTTGTGTCTACGCTTTATGGAATTGAAGGAAACGAATTCGGCTATGCGCAAGTTCCGTTTGTTATTTACTCCGCTTTGTATTACTCATCTGAGTTAACAATCGTTCTCGCTTTTCGGAAATTTTCGTGGGTAAAACCATCTTCACGTGAGGCTTCTACTTTAGGGATTTCTCAATTGAGCCTGTATTTTTTGTATCCTTTTTCTTCTTTTTTGATGCTTATTGTGCTTCTTTATGCATCCAGCGCTCGGCCTCTCAGTGATGGAATGATTGCCGTCTGTTGCATTGTGATTTTTATTGCAAATATTGCCGTCCTTTTTTTGCTGGAACAAATAGAGCAGGCTGCAAGAACAAGGGAACGATTATTAGCTTTAGATCAGCAACTTCAAATTCAAATCAAAAACATGGAA
Source organism: uncultured Faecalibacterium sp. (assembly GCA_934503275.1). Classification (GTDB taxonomy): domain Bacteria; phylum Bacillota; class Clostridia; order Oscillospirales; family Ruminococcaceae; genus Faecalibacterium. Next base: position 24,895 of record CAKSVD010000020.1, on the reverse strand, counting down.
GCAGCAAGCAATCTATATGCCGCACAACGAAAAAAAGTTCATGATTTTCGTGCGCATATCAATGTACTTGATAATCTTCTGCAAACGCATGAATACACCGCAGCAGAGGCGTATATTGTTTCCGTTAAAGAATTTCAGTCAGAACGGTTGCTTTTAGTTAACACACACCATCCAATCTTAGATGCGCTATTTAATACAAAGGCTTCATTTGCTGAAAGCGTGGGTGTTGAAATGGACTTTGAGGTAAATGATTTATCAAAGATTTCATTGGATGCAGCCGATATGGTAGTGTTATTATCCAATCTGATAGACAACGCAATTGAAGCGTGTCAAAAACTTAACGGAAAGAAAATAGTGCAGATTACAGCAGTGGCCAATGATACATTTTTTTTTTACGGTGCGTAATACCTCTGCTCCAGTTGAAATTATAAATGACAGCATCCCCACAACAAAACAAGAGCCTGAGATGCATGGCTTTGGATTGGAAAATGTCAAACTTATCCTAAAAAAATACAGCGGTGATTACGCCATGTCTTATAAAGATGGATGGTTTCAGTTTACAGGGGAAATAGCATTTTCTCGTGTTTCATGACATAAAATACCGTTTTTGTTACAAAAAAGCAGATAATGCACATATTTTATGCTATCATAAATAAAACGAACAACCGATGGAAAGAAAGAGTATATGGATTCATTAATAAAATGTTTTGCTTTAAAATGTATTGCTCTCAACATTATAGAGCCCAAGTCTTATGAATGGCTTGTATATAGTATGTTAAAGCGGCTTACCACTTGGGTAACTTGGGCGCTTTTAATACTGGTAGGAGGCTTATTCTTTGGGTTTGTGCAAACAATAGTGTTCGGATTCTGTTTTTTGTTTTTGAGAGCATGTACTAATGGTTTCCACGCCACTTCATATATGCGTTGTTTGTTTTTGTCATTGTGTATGGAAATCTGCTGTCTATGGTTTTCGAATCGCTTCTCGTTACTTGCCACAACGATATTTCTAATAATATCAGATTTGGTTGTTTGGTTTAATTCTCCAAGTAATAATGCGTGCATTCATCTTTCAATTGACGAAATTTGTGCGTTAAGAAAGAAGTCTCGAATTCGACTGATTGTTATAAATTTAATCTGCCTTTTTGATATAATCTATTTAGGCAATTTGTTCCGTTGTGTAGCAGCAGCTTTAATTGCAGATGCAATTTCTCTGATTGTTGCACATTATAATAAGGTCAGCCAGCATAAAATGGAGGATGCTACATATGAATGTAACAACAAAAAGATACGCTAAAATTTTGATTCAGAAAATGATCAAAAAAGACATGGAAGCGTGGCCACCCGAATGCTTTGGATGGCTCTATCAAGCACAGCGCCCCTTGAAAGATGATGACTCCATAGCCGATGAGCCAAACAAATGCTCTGTTCAACATACACAGACTTTGTAACGTATTCGCAGAATGACTTTGGGTGGCAATATGATTTTCGTGGCATCCTCGATAGAGTGCAAGCCGAATCTCATATTGCCATCTTTATTTATATTATTATCTCGGCTCGACACCGCTTGTCCGCTCGTATAAGGAGGGAACACGATGCCAGAAATCAATTTGAAAGACCACTATCCCGATGCACACCAGCAAGACTGCTTTATTGAGGTGACACAAGAAATATTTGAAGTCATGCACGAAATGGTTCGGCGCGAAAAAGCGCATTTGCGCCAAGTGTGTCGTTATCATGCACAGCACTCCTTGGACAATCCTTATGCTCAATATGAATGTGATGTGCTGCACTTTCTAAATGACCCCTGTGATACAGTGGAAAAGAGGTGGCAGCTAACGCAGCTTGGTGATACGTTTCGGATGCTTTCTGAAAAACAGATAAAACGACTGATCGAGCGTTATCACCATAATAAGACAATAGAAGAAATCGCGCACTTGGAGGGGGTTACAAGAGGCAGTGTAAATGAAAGCATTCAAGCTGCATTAGCGAAATTGCGAGAGAACTGTGAAGTTTTCGCATAATACCCATACAAATGGGCATTTTTTGTCATTATTAGTATAGGGACAATTTTTCCGTTCCTATCAACGAAAGGAAAAACGCTCTGCGCAGGGTGGCAAAAATAGATTTCGAGCATCTCGCTATTAAGTCGTGGCGGCGAGGTGACGCGGGTCTGATTTTTGTCGCCCGTTTTTTCTTTCAACTCCGCCCCCACTATGCCTTTAACGACAGAAAGCGAGGACGAAGATGTTTAAGATTTCCAAAATTGTAACGCAAGCCCCCTTTGGCTGCAAAGCCTCTGAACCCATGCACGAGTGGCATCGCTGGCGCGAACACCCGCACTTTGGGTTCGGAGGGCTGGCTTATGTACTTTGATTCTTACGCCACAGGCAAACGTATCCAGCATCTGCGCAAGGCCAACGGCATGACGCAGGAAGAACTGGCTATCAGGCTGAACATCAGTGACCGCCATCTCCGCAACCTTGAGCGAGGGGAAGAAGCACCGTCGATTGATCTTTTTGTTGAAATCACGGCGATTTTCAATAGTACACTTGACTATTTGATACTGGGAAAGACCCCTTCGGAACAAGAAGAACTGATGAAGAAAAAGCTCTACGCTAAACTGCGCCGTATCGCACGAAGTTTGGATGCTGTTATAGACGATTTATAATTACACATGATTGCCCTTCCGGGTGGTCGGCTCATACGAGCTGCCGTCTGGAAGGGCTTTTTTCTTTGAAAAAATCTTAAACTGATTTTCAAAATTTGTAAATTTAAAACACACGGAAATACGCCAACTTTTGCAAAAAACCGGAAGTGATAGTTCCGGTTTTCGATGCAAAAAGCGGAACTATTACTTCCTAAAAAAGCATTCGGTTTTCAGGTACACTATGGTCACAGCAAGGGCAACACCCCAGACGGGGAGAAGCCCGAAGCTGTAAGCCGTACCTTGAAAACTGAATATCATTCCCTCGGACAAAACAATGAAACTTCCGTAATTCGCGGCCCGGCCATAAAGAAGGCGGGGTGGCTGAAAGGCCAATGAGAGGAAGGGTGCAGTCCCCCTCACCGAGGTGTATTCCAAACCCACCGGGCGTCGAGGACAAATAGGGTGGGACACTTAAAACAAAATCTTCAAAGCCCACCACCGGGATTCTTCTGAATCTAGGCAGTGGGCTTTTTCCATATCGAATATTCATTCTGATGACACGGAGGTAATGATTATGAGCCGTACTTTTACCCACAAGACCGATGAATCGACCCTGACCACCCTCTGCCCCCGCTGCCTGAATGCCTTTCGGAACACGCGTGGCATCCGTGTCCGCCGTGCAGACCCCTATCAGCTCACCAAGGAGCCTTGCACCTACTGCCAGACCAACTTCGGCTACGACTACTACATCCAGCCCAGCAGCCCGAAAGCCGTTTATATGAAGAAAGGACGGTTCGATGATGAATCTGAATGCGCTTAAGATCGACCCGGAATTTCAGGGCAAGATTCCGCCGCTGACTTTTGAGGAACTGGAACAGCTGGAGAAGAACATCGTCAACGATGGAAAAGTTATCAATCCCATCATCGTCTGGAATGGGCTGATCGTTGACGGCCATAACCGTTACGCTATTCTTCAGAAGCATCCCGATATTCCCTACACCGTCCATGAGAAAGAGTTTGCAGACCGCTATGAAGCCATCATCTGGATTTGCAAAAACCAGCTTGGGCGGCGGAACCTCACACCAGAACAGAAAAAATACCTTGCTGGAATCCGTTACCAGTCTGAAAAGAAAAAAGATGGAGGAAACGGAAATAATCAGCATGGTGTATTTTCAAAGGAGGAACTTGACAAAAATTGTCAAGTTCCTCCGAACGAATCAACCCGAAAACGTCTTGCTAAAGAACTAAATGTAAGTGAGGGATATATCCAATTTGCTGAAAGTTTTAGCAAGGGCGTGGATGCCGCAGAAGAAATCTCTCCTGGAAGCCGACAAAAGATTCTGTCAGGCACGGTAAAAGGCACCGCCAAAGATGTTATGGCGCTTGCCAGAACCCCTCCTGAAGAACGCCCTGCGCTAGTCGAGAGAATCTGTATACCAAAGGAACCGAAGAAGTCTACCGGAAAATCGGCATCCAAGTCAAAAAAGAAAGATCAAAAGTTACAGACCTCGGCGGTGGGAGAACTACCGTGCAAAACTGAAACAGCACCAGCGGTTATAGAGGAGCCATCAAAGCCCCCAAAAACATTGACCGAACTGCAAACTATCCGCGTCCTATCCGATAAGATGGAATCTGTTGAACAAGTGGCCGATGCGGAAGGAATGCTCAGCGAAGTGGAATCTGCGGCAGATATGATGATCTATCGTCTGGATGTCTGCTTTGAGCATTACCCGGATTTCCTCAAAAACCCGAACATCCGTCAAAGAGTCGTTGAACTTTTGCAGAAAGCAAAGGATTATATCGTAAAACTGGAAGGAGAATTTGCCTATGATTAAACTCGTTCACCACGAAATGCTCATCAACAGTAAGTTTCTGGAAGTGCCGCGCAGCTACTACCAGCGGCATCTCAACGCCAACCGGGTCAAGCGCATCGCTGCTGAGTTTGATGAGCGCATCGCCAATGCGCCCAAGGTCAGCTACCGCAATGGTCACTACTACGTCTTTGATGGTCAGCATACCATCGCCGCCCGCAAGCTGCGGAACAACAACTGCGATCTCGACATCCTCTGCAAGGTATACTCCGGTCTGACCGAACAGGAAGAAGCCCTGCTGTTCGCACAGCAGACGGGTATTTCTGCACCGCTTACGGCGGGCGCAAAGCTGCGTGCCAAGATCCACGGCGGCGATTCGGAAGCCATCGCATTCCTGAGTGCTACCCAGCGCGCCGGCTTTGGTCTGAGTTTCAACCAGAGTCACGCCAAGTGGAAGATCGCCTGCATCGCTACGGCCTTTGGAGAGTACCGGCAGCACGGCGAACGCATTTACACAGATGCGCTTCGTGTTCTGGCAGAAGCGTGGGAGGGAGACATTGACTCGCTCCGCTCTGAGGTGCTGCAGGGCGTTGTCCGTTTCGTTGCACTGTACGACCACGAGTATGACCCGGTTCGCCTGATCAAGCAGCTCAAGCGCATCAGCCCCCTGACGATCTACCGCAGCGGGCAGGCGATGAGCGGCCCGAACTATCAGAAGTATATGCACCAGATCCTGAAGGTCTACAACGGCTCCAGCCGCTCTAAGAGCCTTCCTATCAAGCAGTGATGTTCTCCTGTGGTAACAGTCCTAAAACGTCGCAGAAGCCGTCCGCAGGGCGGCTTTTGCCTACATAAGGAAAAGGGGGATGATTGCTACCGTTTATGTAACAAAGAATTTCGGCTTTCGCCGGGGCGAGATCTACTTTGCAGACCTTGACCCACACTATGGTTCCGAGCAGGGCGGTAAACGTCCTGTTATTGTGATTCAAAATAATACAGGAAATAAATTTGCGCCGACTGTGATCGTGGCTGCTGTAACCTCAAAAGTCTCCAAAAAGCCAAACCAGCCCACCCATGTTCTCATTGAGCAGAACCCTGCATTCAGCCGTCCGTCTGTGGTGCTGCTGGAACAGATTTTCACCATTGATAAAGAGCGCATCAACAGTTTTATGGGAATGACCAGTGAGTGGGAGATGGCGCAAATTGAAAAAGCCCTGAAATGCAGTCTGGCATTGGATCGGGAGAATATGAACCAAGAAAGGGGGAATCTGTTTGGGTGAGGAAAATCTGAATCCCCGTGATGCGTACCGTGTGATGCTCCGGGATTACCCGGATGTATTGAACATCGACCAGATGTGCGAGGTATTGAGCGTCAGCACAAAAACCGGGTATGCTCTTCTGAAAAAAGGAAGCGTCCAGCATTTGAAGGTCGGACGCTCCTACCGCATCCCCAAGGCACATCTTTTGACCTATCTCATCGGATTCGCACCCGGTCACACCATCCGGGCGTGACATCCTTGCATTCTCTCCTGCCGTTGGGTACACTGATGGTGTCAGCGGCAGAAGTTACATATTCAAGTGGATGCAAAGACAGGAGGTAACACTATGGTAGCAGGGCATCTGCAAGAAAAAAATGACTTCTATTACATCGTTCTGAGTTACAAGGACGCAGCTGGAAAGCGAAAGACCAAGTGGGAAGCCACCGGTCTGTCCGTCAAGAGGAACAAGAAGAAAGCCGAGGCTCTTTTGCTGGAACGTCGGCGGAACTTCATGGTTCCCACCGCACCTGCGGAGATTCGCTTAGACGATGACATTCTCTTTTCGGACTTCATGCTGAAATGGCTGGAAGTCACGAAAAGCACTGTCCAAATCACGACCTATGCAAGCTATCAGGGGACGGTGGAGCGCATCATCGTTCCGTATTTCCGAAAGCGCAATATCAAGCTGGTAGACCTGAAAGCCACCGACTTGCAGGATTTCTACAACAAACAGCTTGGACGGGTCAAGGCAAATTCGGTGATCCATTATCATGCAAACATCCACAAGGCGTTGAAGTATGCGGTAAAGATCGACCTGATTCCCACCAACCCGGCAGATAAGGTCGAGCGTCCGAAGAAGAATGCGTTCAAAGGCAGCTATTACAGCGCCGAAGAGATTCATGCTTTGACGGAGGTCGCAGAGGGCACCAAACTGGAGATCCCGGTTCTGCTGGCATCCTTCTACGGCTTGCGCCGCAGCGAGGTGCTGGGTCTGAAATGGGATGCCATCGACTTTGAAGCCAACACGTTGGAGATCAAGCACATCGTCACGCAGGCATCCATCGACGGCAAAAAGGTTCTGGTGCAGGCAGACCGTGCAAAAACGAAGTCCAGCCTGCGGACGCTGCCCCTTGTGCCGCCCATCCGTGACCGTCTGCTGATGCTGAAAGGTCAGCAGGACACCTACCGCCGCCTGTGCGGTAAAAGCTACAATCGGGATTATCTCGGCTATCTGTGTGTGGACGAGATTGGGAACATCATCCGTCCCAACTACGTTTCCGAGCAGTTCCCGAAGCTGTTGGAGAAAAACGGTCTGCGTCCTATCCGCTTCCACGATCTGCGCCACAGCTGCGCCAGCCTTCTTCTGGCAAACGGCGTTCCCATGAAGCAGATTCAGGAATGGTTGGGTCACAGCGACTTCTCCACCACCGCCAATATTTACGCCCACCTCGATTACGCTTCCAAGCTCTCGTCTGCACAGGCGATGCTGGAGGGGCTGGGCTATGGCAATGCGTCAGCATGATGCCATACGCCCCAAAGACAGGGTGGACGGGCGATGTTCCGGCAAAAAAGAATGGACAGACGAATAAAATTCATCTGTCCATTCGATTTGGCGGAGCATCAGGGAGTCGAACCCTGGCACCGGTCTCCCGGCCTATCGCATTTCGAGTGCGACCTCTTACGACCACTTGAGTAATGCTCCAGATATTAAATTCTTAGAATGCACCGTGCATTCCGGGAAAACTTTGGAGAGAATTTCAGGAGAGAACGACCGAAAATCGTTCGCTCTCGAAGTCGGAAAACCCGCATGAAACCTAGCAAAATCGGAAGTCCACTTCCAAAAAGCCAGTTAGATTTCGAGTCGTTCTCGTTACGACCACTTCGATACATCTCCATGATAAACCTTATACAGTATAGCAAAAAAGCCGGTTGCCGTCAACAGTTTTCTCCAAGTGGCACGCAGTATGAATTGGCTTTACACAAAAACAGGCCGCTGCACAAGGTTCTGTGCAGCGGCCTGTGGTCATAGTTCAGCTATGATACGTTTAGTCCTTGCTGGTGCTCTGATTTGCGATGAAGTCATCGTACACCTTCTTGGAGATCTCCCAATTCATGGAATACTCGGAGTTCTCGCGGATGGGAATATACTGGAACACTACGGTATCGTCATCATTCAGAATGGGGAGGTTGGAAGCTGCCAGATGGATCGTGATGGGCTTGTTTTTCTCGATCCGGGTGGTCTCAGCGTCCAAGATCTGAACGCCGCCCTTGGTCAGGCTGAAATAGCGCGAATTGCCATCAGCATCCTTCACTGCGACGGAGAAACGCTCAGAGTCCAAGGGAATGGGATTTGTGCGGGCAGACTCAATGTCCACCTCCATGATGCAGGTGCCGTCGTTTTCGATCTTCATGCTCCGCAGGCCGGCAATGACCTGTAACTTGCTAGTGATCGCGCCGGGCAGCGTCTTGCAGACAGGGTTGTTGGGATCCTGATATTCACAGCCGCCCAGCAGACTGGCACCGGCCACAGCCACTGCGGTGGCTGCCGAATACTTCAGGAATGCGCGGCGGGAAAATGTATAAGACATGGCTTATTCCTCCGTTTTTACCAGAATGTTAGGGCTCAGGTCGTAGACTTCAAAGCGTCTGCGTCCAACTCCCAGTTGGCGTTGAACTCGAAGTACTCCAGATCAGGATAGAAGGTAAAGGTCACCGGACCGTCCGTCCGTGCATTCAGACCCTTTGCGGACACAGTATAAGTAAAGGTCTCACCATTCTTGACCTGATGACTCGATGCACTTGAGTAGATCAGCTGAAGCTTGTCGTTCTGATAGGCCAGATATCCGTCTGCCTTTACGGCAAAGTTTGCCTTGGTCACTTCCAGTGCATTCGGGCGACCGTTTTTTACCTCTAATTCGAAGGTGGTGGTGTTGGAGGCCGCATCGTATTCCACCTTCTTCAGTGTGGAAACGACCTTCAGCACCTTGTTGCTGGTGCCGACGGCGTGCTGCACCGGAGCGTGCCCGCCACAGCCGGTCAGCAGGCTGCTGCCCGCTACGACCACAGCGGTAAGTGCGGTATATTTCAGGAAAGAGCGGCGGGAAAATTCCCCAGTCATATTCGTTCCTCCTTTAGGACACATCAATACAGATTCTGCCATAAGGCACTACCTATACAATAGGCGAAACAAGGGAAAATGTCAATAATTTTTGGCAAAACAAATGTGAAGATTTTGTGGCAATATCGCACATTTTGGACGAGGCTTAAGTGAATCTTATGGCAATTTTGTCAGCTGCGGATCACGTCGGAGGCGTTCATGACAAAGGTCAGGCTCTTGCCATCCAGAAAAGTGGGAACGTAGGTGACCCGCAGCTGCTTCCAGTCCTTGGGCACCATGAGCATCAGCACAACGTAGGCGCTGCCCTGCGGGGGCAGGCTCTCTGCATCGGAGAAACTTTGAGAATTGACGTTGTACAGAGAGATATTGGCGCAGCAGGCTGCGGGCTGGCCATCGCAGACGGCGGTGAAATCCGGGGTGGCAGCGACCATGGCCTGAAAGTTTGCGTCCACGTTCTCCAGCGGGGGTACGGGGTAGGCCTCGTTGATGGCTTCAATGCCCTGTGCGCCAATGGCGTAGCTTTCGGTCTTGCTGCGGTTGAAGGTGGTCACCCGCACACCCAGATACTCGTAGCCTGCGGGCTGCACGGGATCCTGCGTCAGGTGGTACACACCGGTCAGCTGCACGCCCAGGCCGTTCCAGTTGCGGACGGTATCGCCGACCTTGACCTCCACTACGGTGTCATCACCGTTGGACTGGCAGCCGCCCAGCAGGCTGGCTGCACCCAGTGCAACGGCGGATACGCCGGTGCATTTAAGAAAGCTGCGGCGGGAAATGACAGTAGACATAACGTTATATCCTCCTTGAAGGGTCAGTTTCTTATTCTTCTTTCCTTGGTTATACCGTTTCTGGCGTGCAGATGCAAGAGCCCGGGGGGATTCTTTACAACAATTTCACAAGCGGGGTCACTCCTGCGGCGAAAGCCCCTTGACGTGGGTCTCGCTGGTTTTAACCAGATTTAACAGGCTGGGCGTGTACAGGGGGAACTCCCGCGTCAGGCTTTCGGTGGTCATGGCAAGGCAGGCGGGGTCTTTGACGCCCTCGCCGCCGTTTACGTCCTGCCCGTCCAGCAGCGCCTCTACATTGGCTTCGGACATCCGCATCACAGCGTCGGAATAGCCGTGCCAGCGGTGGGGCTCGATGCTGAACATACTGGAGGCATTATGCGGCTCTGCAGAGTAGAGCAGCCGGAACATCTTGGCCACTGCCATCATCAGGTAAGCGCTCACCTCGGTGGTCAGCGCCTTGCTGTGGCACTGGCCGATCTTAGCGTAGAGCACGTTCAGGCTGTTGGAGATGAGTTTTTTGTTCATGGTGGGCAGCACGCTGCCGTGGTAGATATTGTCCTTCATCTTTTCAGGGTTGGGCAGATCCTCGGCAGAGAGCATCATGCCGTTGCGCTCGGCGCTGCGCCCCAGCAGGTAATCGCAGGAAACATTATAGTAGTCTGCCACCCGCACCACAAAGTCCAAGCCGCACTCGCGGATGCCTTTTTCGTAGTGGGACAGCAGTGCCTGAGAGACCCCCAGATCCTCTGCCGCCTGCTTTTGGGTGATGCCGCGCTCCTTGCGCAGCAGCTTGATGATACGATTGAACTCCATGGTGTGCTCTCCTCAATGTCCGCAGGATCTATTTTTTGGTAACATCCTTGTTTTTGGTTTACAACAGGTTGATTATACACATTGGAAAACGACTTGTAAAGCAAGAAAAATGCCGATATTTTTCGTCTTTTTTCGTCATTATTGTCAAAAGTCTTGCCCGGACCCCACATCTATGCTAAACTATGGGTATTAACACATAGATTTTGTGTTTCCGCTGTGGCAGAAAACCGACAGCAGTGGTGAAGGCAGGTCTTTTCCGAAACGAAAATTTTTCAAATAGGTGGTTCCATCTTTCCATAGTTTGTGCTATAATCTCTTTTTGGCGACTGTTCTTGACCGGCGCACAAATCGGCAAAGGACAAGGCAGACGCTATAAAAGGTAATATACTAAGAATAGGAAAGAGGAAACTTCACCATGAAACTCGAGCGCAAAGTCCGTCTGTGCAGCGCTGCCGCTGCTGTCCTGATCGCTGCCATCGCCCTGACCGGCTGCGGCGGCTCCAAGACCACTGCTTCTTCCGCAGCCGCTTCTTCTGTGGCTGCTTCCACCGCTGCCGCCACCAACAACAGCTGCGGCGAGGGTGTGACCTGGGCACTGGCTGACGGCACCCTGACCATCAGCGGCACCGGCCGTATGACCAACTTCACCAAGGACGCTCCGGCTCCCTGGGCAGATCAGGCCGACCAGATCACCACCGTTGAGGTGGAGGGCACCGTTACCAGCGTGGGCGCTACCGCCTTCAAGGACTGCACTGCCCTGACCACCGTGAACATCGCCGACGGTGTGGAGTACATCGAGGCCGGCGCCTTCAACGGCTGCACCGCCCTGACCGAGGTCAACATCCCCCTGAGCGTGGGCTACATCAAGGCCGGCGCCTTCAAGGATTGCAACGCCCTGACCAGCGTGACCATCCGCGACAACTGCCGTCTGGACATGAACGTGTTCCCCACCACCGTGGAGGTCAACTACGCCAAGGGCTAAGCCTATCTCGTAATTTCGAACCAAAAGAGGTGTGATCCATGAAAACCTTCAAGCTTCATCTCATCCGCCATGGCATAACGGCGGGCAATCTGCAGGGCCTGTATATCGGCAGCGGTACCGACCTGCCTCTGTGCGACGAGGGCCGTGCGCAGTTGAATGACCTGAAAGAGCGGTTCACCTACCCGCAGGTAGACACCGTTTTCTCCTCCCCGCTGCTGCGTGCGGTGGAGACCGCCAACATCCTGTTCCCCGGGGCTGCCCACCAGTTTACGGTGCACGATCTGCGGGAGGCCGGTTTTGGCAAGTTTGAGGGCAGACCCGTGAAGGAACTCGTGCAGGACGAGGACTTTAAAAAGTGGATCACCCCGGGCTCCGGCTATCTGCCGGAGGGCGCAGAGCCCACCGAGCAGTTCCATGCCCGCTGCGCCGACAGCCTTATGAAGCTGTTTGAGTACATGATCCGTATGGACGTTACCGAGGCCGCCTGCGTGACCCACGGCGGCGTGATCATGAGTATGCTCAGCCAGCGCGCCGTGCCCACCCGCCGCCCCGAGCAGTGGATGGCAGACCCGGGCTGCGGCTACACCGTGCAGACCGATGTGCAGCTGTGGATGCGGGACAAGCTGGTGGAGGCCATTGACATCGTACCCTTTGGCTACGCCGACACCCTGCAGGGGCAGGCCGAGGCCGAGGAGAACGAGGCTTACGAATAAGAAAGGGTTACAGTTTCCCGCTGCCCCTTGACAGAACGCGCAGAATCCTTTATTGTTAAGGGGTAGTTATTGTATCGTACACAGGAGGAACGCTGTCATGTCCCAATCCATCTCCCGCCGGTCATTCCTGAAATGTGCCGGTTCCGGTGCGGTCAGCCTTGCGGCTGCGCTGCTTACCGGGGTTTGTGCTGCGGCGCAGCAGCCGTGTCTTGCGGGCGAGCCTGCCCTGCTGGACGGCAAAGCTGCCGTAGAGTTGCTGGGCTATGCCCCGGCACCGGAGTTGGGCGGCGTGCTGGTGTACCTCTCGGTGGAAAACCTTTCGGCAGCCAGCCTGCCGGTGGATACCAGTTATCTGCAAAGCCGGGGTCTGCGTACCCGGGAGCAGTTGTATAGCATGGGCACCGGCGTGACCGCTGCCTGCAACGGTCAGAGCGTGCCCTGCGGCAGCTTTGCCGCACCGTTGTATAGCGAGAACGCGGTGGATGCCTCGGTGTTCACCCTGAACCTCGCCGCCGGACGCGGTGCGCTGCTGCACTGCTTCTGCGCCGTGCCGGAGGACTGGCAGACCCTTGAACTGACATGGCACCCGGATTTTGCCGCCGGGCGCAGCGCCATCTTTACGGTGCGCCGCGACGCCGATGAAGCCGCTCTGGGCCCCGTGCCCACCACCCCCGCCGAGGTCGGCAGCGTGGTGGATCTGTAACAGCAGAACAAAAGAGCCATTGCACAAGTTGATGTGCAATGGCTCTTTTTTGCAGCAAATGCCGTTCGCCGCTGCGACCCCTCCCGTGAAAAAGCGGCTCAGAAACGTCCGCAGACGTTTCTGAGCCGCAAATTATAATAATAAATTTTCCGCTGAATATGCGCAAAGCAACGCGGAGCGCATTTAAAATCGTCCCGTTGCCGGAGATCAGCCGGCGCCCAGCAGCGCTTCGCCGGTGCTGCTTTGCACCAGCAGCTCCTGCCCGGTAAGGCTGGAGAGCAGGGCGATGTAGCTGCGCCCTGTCGGGAGGTTCAGCGGCTGGCCGTTGGAATCGTAGAGGGCAAGGGTGCTCTGGGTGCCCTGCGTCCATGTGATCTGCCACAGGTGTCCGCCATTCAGCCAGACGCCGCCGCCCATGGAAAGGTCGTAGTCCAGCGTGCGGCCATCGTCCCGCAGGGAGGAGCCGCTATACAGGATGAGCAGGTTGTCAAAGGCAGCCTGTGTGCCGGTGTTGGCATCCAGCTGGGGGGTGCCGTCGGCGTGCAGCATCCCGTAGGCGGCAAGGGCGTCATCATAGACAAAGCCGGTGGCGCCGCCGGACTGGAAATTCACGGTCACGTTTACCGCATCGGCGGCGTTTGCGTCCGGCAGATGGTCGGTGTCCCGCTGGGGCAGCAGGGCGGGCAGAGCGCCTGCCGTTTCGCTCTCGCCGGAGGCGGTGTTCTGGTTGACGGTGGCAGAGATGCTCAGGCTGTCCAGCACCGAGGCTGCCGCCTTGCCGCTGGTGCGCCACAAGGGGGTGTTGCTCCAGCTGTAGCCGGTGCTGACAAAGGCGTTGCGTCCCACCTCCTGCGCGTCTACCGCGCGGAGGTTATAGTATTCCAGATACCGCTTGGCGTAGGCGCTGCTGCCGCACTGGATGGGCAGCACCTGCTGCCCGCTGAGCAGCCGCCAGTATAAGTCCTGCCCGCGCGTTACCGGCCCTACCACGGGCATGGCGCTGAGGGCGGGGTATACCAGACACAACTCGGTGGAACTTCCGCTCTCGGTCAGGGCTTCCAGCACCACCGAGGCGCTGCCGATACCCCACTGGGTGGTGCTGTCGGTGTCGTTTTTAATGACCACCGCCGCCGTCCGCTGCTCCGGGTACAGCAGCTGCTGCCCGGTAAGCGGGTCTGCCGGGGCGGTGCTTTCTGCGGGCGCAGCGGCGGTGCTGCTGCAGCTGCCCAGCAGCACCGCGCACAGCACGGCAGCACCAAGGCGCAGGTTCCATTTGCGTTTCATGGGCTTCTCCCCTTACTGATAGTTGAAGTTTTGCCACTCGTCATCATCCACGATGGCCAGATAGGTCTTGCCGCGGTTGAAGCAAATCTCGCTGCCATCGGCGGCATATACCTTGAGCGGGTGCTCCGGGGAAGCCTTCTGCCATGTGCCGCGCTGCACGGCACCCCGGGTGAAGAAGTAGGCCTCGCCGCCGGACACATAGTCCACCTGCTGCACGCCGCCGGAGTTGCCGGGGTAGTCCGCGATGCCTGCAAAGCAGACCAGCAGATTGGTAAAGCTGAGTTGCTTGCCGGTCAACTCGTCCACGGTGTTTTCAAAGGCACCGGCGGCGCGGCTGTACATGGACATTTTATAAAGGTGCTCCCAGCGGTTGTAGCTGAAGGTGGTCTTGTAGCTGTCCGAGTGCACGATGTTGATGGTCTTGGCGGCGGCAGCGCCGGACATCTTGTTCTCTGCGCCGGTGCGGTAGTCCGCAAAGCGGAAGAAGGTGCTCTCGTAGGGGTATTCCAGCCCGATGCCTGCGTTGGCAGCGGCCTGCCGGATCTCGGCACCGGAGGTGAACTCGGTGTGCTCGTAGGCCACGTTGCGGCCGCGGCTGTCGCGGTGCGCCACATGGGGATGGGTGGGGGTGTTGAAGTAGCTCTTACCGCCGATGTTCAACCCGGAGTAGTTGTACACGTTGATGAACTTGGTGCAGGGGGCGCTTTCGCCGTCATGATAGTATAGCGCCTGCCACGGCATGAGCAACTGCAAAAACTGGTCGCGGCCGGAGCGCAGCGGCCCCACCTCCGGGATGGCGTTGGCGTCATAATACACCGCGCAGAAGCGGGAGATGCCGCCCTCCACCTTGCTCTCGATGAGCAGGTCGGCAGAGCCGATGCCGCGCTGCGGGCGGGCGTTCTGCCGCTGAGTGTTGCTGATGTTGTTCACCATTACGCCCACCATGCGCCCGTTGCTGCGGCGCGGCTCACCGGTAAGGGGGTCGGCGTTGTAGGCGGGAAGGCTGGTGTCGGCGCTTTCCGCCGGGGCTTCGGCTCCGGCGTCCGGGGCAGCGGCGCTTTCAGAAGAGGCGGTGCTGCCGCCCTTCCCGAGGGTCTGCTGCAGCCAGTCGGAAAAGCCGTTGCCTACACAGGCGCTGCCGGTGGGCGCACAGCTGGACAGAGCCAGCGAGGCGGCTGCCAGCCCCGAGGCACGGAGAACGGTACGGCGCGTGATCTTTTTCATGCAAAAAACCTCCTGACAAGAGAGTTCTGCGCAGCCCCGGCGCTGTCGGAATGGTTGCGCGCGGTGGATGGAAACGAACTGCCTTGCGGCACTGCTTTGATTGTAATTGTAACGGTTCTTATAGCGTTTGTAAAGTGAAAATTAACGCCCCTCCTCCGCAAAAATGAAATTCCGGACAGAGCGCAGTCTGTCCGGAATTTTTCTGGTAAAAATGCGTGCCGCAGCCCGGGGAGGGAAAACGGTCACTTCAGCTTGCTCAGGTAGCGGTAGATGGTGGCCTCCGAGGAGCCCAGCTGGGCGGCGACCTCGCTGACGGCGCCCTTCATATAAAAGATGCCCGCGTGGTGCAAGGACTCCACGATGCGGATCTTTTCTTCCATGGTCAGCCGGTCGGGCGGCAGCCCGGCGCTGCCGGTTACCTCGGCAATGGCACTGTGCACGGCATCCGGCAGGGAACTGACAAAGTTTTCCACGCCCATGCCGGTGGAGGAGGGCTCGGTGTGCGCCCCGCAAAGGGCAAGCAGCTCCTGCGCGATGCGGCTGTACTTGCCGGCATCGAAGTTGATGCAGAGCATCCCGATGAGTTGACCGTTGTCCTTGATGAACATGGTAGAGGAGCGCAGCCGCCCCTTGGCCTGCGAAGCGCCCTGATAGCCCGCCAGATAATCCTGCTTTTCATACATCCGCTCCTGAATGAAGCGCAGCGCCATGTTGGAAAGGGGCGCCCCCTCGGTGCGTCCGCTGATGTGGTTGTTGACGATGGCAACAATGGTGCCGTCCTCACTGGTAAGGTCGTGCAGCACTACCTCGTAGTCCGGACCCAGCGCTTCTCCCAGAAAGGATACCACTACGCGATAAGGCTCAAGTCTTGCATCCATCCCGTTCACCTCTTTTGTACTGCTGGAGCGCGTGAGAAAAAATTCTCACGCGTGTTCTGCTGCTATCATAGCAGAAATGACAGTTTTTTACAATAAGAAGGTGCATTGTATCCATTGTTTCGTCAAAGCGATGACATTTTTCGGAAGTTTTTGTCACACGCGACAATTTGTTCTCATGATAAGAAAACATTATTGACAAAATATTCTCAGTGCGTTAGGATAGTGTCAGCGAGGGAAGGACAGCCCTTCCTAAGGGGTACCTGAAAAGTCGAAAATTTAGCCTATTTCTACAAACACAGCTGGATTTTGCGTTAAACAGCCTTGAAATCCACAAAGGATTCCTGCGGCTGTTTGCCTTAAATCCCGCTTGTGCTTGCGAAATATTCGTCATTTTCTTTGTTTTCAGATACACCCTAACAAATGGAAAAGGAGAAAAATCGGATGAAACAGGTGATCGTTACCCCCAATGCTCCCGCTGCTATCGGGCCCTATTCGCAGGGCATCGCTGCGGGGCAGACCGTCTATGTGTCCGGGCAGCTGCCCATCGATCCGGCCACCGGCCTGATTCCGGAAGGCATCGCCGCCCAGACGGCACAGTCCCTTAAGAACATCCAGGCCATTCTGGCACAGCAGGAGATGACGCTGGCCAATGTGGTCAAGACCACGGTGTTTCTGGCAGACATCAACGATTTTGCAGAGATGAACAAGGTGTACGGCGAGTACTTTGCGCAGCCCTACCCCGCACGCAGTGCGGTGCAGGTGGGCAAGCTGCCCAAGGGCGCTCCGCTGGAGATCGAGTGCATTGCTGTAAAGTAAGTTCCCCCGCACGGGAAGAAAAGAAACGGTGAACCAAATGGATAAACAGATGTTCGTTCGCATCCTGAACAGTGAGATGGAGCTGGCCACGGGCTGTACGGAGCCCGGCGCAGTCGCTCTCACCGCCGCAGAGGCGGGCGCAGCACTCCGCAAGGCGGGCGGCACACGGGTAGAGGCCGTGACCGTCCGTGCCAGCATCAACATTATCAAAAACGCCATGTCGGCGGGCATTCCGGGCACCTCGTATCAGGGCATGGATTACGCCGCCGCCATTGGTGCCGTAGGCGGCGACCCCGTCCACCTGCTGGAGGTCATGAACTATGTGCCCCGGGAGCAGATAGAAGAAGCCGCAGCCCTTGTCAGGGCAGGCAAGGTCAAGGTAGAGGTGGCACAGGTGCCGCAGAAGCTCTACATTGAAGTGCTTGTAACTTCTGACGGCCACACCGGCCGCGCGGTGGTGCGGGACCTGCACACCAACGTGGTGCTGGTGGAGCAGGACGGCGTTGCTGCGCTGGACAAGCAGCACGCCGACCCCGCCGCAGCCGGGGACAGTGATGTGGTGACCCCGGAGCAGATCGCAGAATTTCTGACCGTCCGCTCCATCTGGGATTACTGCACTGAGGAACTGGACCCCCTGCACGACCCCATCGACATCATTCGCAGCGCCGTACAGGTGAACACGACCATCAGCAACGAGGGTCTTTCCAAGGAATACGGCCTTGCCATTGGCCGCAATCTGGAGCTGAACTGCCGCAAGGGTCTGATGACCCGCGACCTGACCACCAACGCCATGGTCATCGCTTCTGCCGGTGCGGACGCCCGCATGGCAGGCGCACCGGTCTCGGTGGTGGCAAACTCCGGCAGCGGCAATCAGGGCATCACGGCTACTATGCCTGTCGTGGCAACTGCCCGCTGGCTGGACATCGACGAGGAGAAGATGCTCCGCGCCGTGACTCTTTCCAACCTGATCGCGATCCGCATCAAGGCCAAGTTTGGCCGCCTGAGCAACCTTTGTGGTGCAACGGTTGCCGGCACCGGCGCAGCCTGCGGTATTGCCTATCTGCTGGGCGGCGGCTACCACGAGGTGTGCTGCACCATCCAGAACATGGTGGGCAACATCACCGGCATGGTATGCGACGGCGCAAAGGCCGACTGTGCGCTGAAGATCTCCACCTGCGTCAACGCCGCCTGTCAGGCAGCTGCCATGGGCGTGCGCGGCGTGCGGGTGCAGAGCACTGATGGCATCGTGGAGCACAATGTAGAGTATACGCTGGACAACTTTGCCACCCTGAGCACCCACGGCACCAGCGACAGCGTGATCCTTGATCTGATGCTGAACAAACACCTCCCGGAGACGGAATAAGTCTCCCCACCCAGCCCCTTTCCGGGGAAAAAGAAAGAGGTACGAAAGTCATGAAAAAGCTATTCAATAGTCTGCCCTTCCGGCTTTTGCTGGGCATTTTTGTTGGTATCATCCTTGGTCAGGTGTTCAACGAGAGCACCATGGGCGTTGTGGTGACCCTGCAGTACATCATGGGTCAGCTCATCACCTTCTGCGTGCCGCTGATCATCATCGGCTTCATTGCTCCGTCCATCACAAAGCTGGGCAAAAACGCCTCCCGCCTGCTGGCAGTGGCCATCGTCATCGCGTATGTGTCCTCTGTCTGCGCAGCCTTCATGAGCATGGGCGCCGGCTACGGCCTGATCCCGCACCTGTCCATCGACAACAACGTTGCCGGTCTGCGCGAGCTGCCGGGCGTCGTTTTTGAACTGAACATTCCCCAGATCATGAGCGTTATGAGCGCTCTGGTGCTGAGCGTTCTGGTGGGTCTGGCTGCTACCTGGACCAACAGCAAGCTGACCTGCGACTTCCTGAGCGAGTTCCAGAACATCGTGCTGGACATCGTGAGCAAGGTCATCATCCCCGTCCTGCCCTTCTACATTGCCGCCACCTTCTGCGGCCTGAGCTACGAGGGCACCATCACCCATCAGCTGCCCGCCTTCCTGCAGATCATCGTCATCGTTATGGTCGGTCACTACATCTGGCTGGCTGTGCTGTACCTGCTGGCCGGTGCGTACTCCGGCAAGAACCCCTGGGAAGTGCTGCGCCACTACGGCCCCGCTTACCTGACCGCTGTCGGCACTATGTCCAGTGCCGCTACGCTGGGTGTGGCGCTGGAGTGCGCCCGCAAGAGCAAGGTCCTGCGTAAGGACATGGTCAGCTTCGGCATCCCCCTGTTTGCCAACATCCACCTGTGCGGCTCTGTGCTGACCGAGGTGTTCTTCTGCATGACCGTTTCCAAGATCCTGTACGGCAAGCTGCCCAGCGTTGGCACCATGATCCTGTTCTGCCTGCTGCTCGGCATCTTTGCTATCGGCGCACCCGGCGTGCCCGGCGGCACCGTTATGGCTTCTCTGGGTCTGATCACCGGTGTTTTGATGTTCGACAACGCCGGTACTGCTTTGATGCTGGCTATCTTCGCCCTGCAGGACAGCTTCGGCACCGCCTGCAACGTGACCGGTGACGGCGCGCTGACCCTGATGCTGACCGGCTACGCCGAGAAGCACGGCATCGCTGATACCGGCGACCTCGAAAGCCCGATCCTGTGATAAAAACCTGAGCGTTCCTCCTTCATTACAAGAGACTGTGAACAGACAGTCCCAAAATCTCCGAAAAGTCCCGGCGGCCGTTGCGGCCGCCGGGGCTTTTTGTACTGCAGCCCGGTTTGATATCCGGCGTAATGGGATGAAATTTTTGAAACGCCTTTAAAACCATAAAGTAAAATGCTATACTAGAAGGACATTGGGTGCGCTGAAAATGCGCAGCCCGAAAGGAGCTTTTATGACGCAGCTTTTGATTCGTCTTTTTATACGCCGCCCGGATTCCCCGCAGGATCCCCGCGTCCGCGCTGCCTACGGCAATCTGGCCAGTGTGGTGGGCATGGTGTGCAATATCCTGCTCTGTCTGGGCAAATTTGTGGTGGGTACCCTGTTCGGCTCTATCGCCATCACTGCCGACGCACTGAATAACCTTTCGGATGCCTCCTCCAATATCGTCAGTCTGGTGGGCTTTAAGCTGGCCGCCAAGGCACCGGATGCCGAGCATCCCTACGGCCATGCCCGCTTTGAGTATCTGGCGGGGCTGGTGGTCAGTGTGACCATTCTGGGCATCGGCTTTTCCCTGCTGAAGGAGTCGGTCACCAAGGTGCTGCACCCCACGCCGGTGCAGTTCGGCTGGCTGACTGTGGCGGTGCTGGTGGTGTCTATTCTGGTCAAGCTGTGGATGAGCGGCTTTAACCGTACCATTGGCCGCATCATCGCCTCGGAGACCCTCATCGCCACCGCCGCCGACAGCCGCAACGACGTACTGAGCACCGCTGCCGTGCTGGTGGCCGCCATCCTCTGCCGGGTGACCGGCTGGGATGTGCTGGATGGCCTGATGGGCGTGGGCGTAGCAGTGTTCATCCTGATCTCCGGCTGGGGGCTGGTGATGGATACCCTGAGCCCGCTGCTGGGCGAAAGCCCCAGCGAGGATCTGGTGGAGCATATCGAACAGACTGTGATGAGTTATCCCGGCGTGCTGGGCGTACATGACCTGATGGTGCACGACTACGGCCCCGGCCATCAGTTTGCGTCCATCCATGTGGAACTGCCCGCCGAGCAGGACCCGCTGGAAGCGCACGACCTGATCGATAACATCGAGAGGGACTTTATGAGAAATGATCACCTGATGGTGACCATCCACTACGACCCCATCGTCACTTCGGACGCCGCCGTGGGGGTGCTGCGCAGCCGCCTGACCGAAAAGCTGCGTCAGCTGGACCCGGCGCTCTCGCTGCATGATCTGCGCATCGTGCCGGGCAAGACCCACACCAACGTGCTCTTTGATCTGGTGCTCCCGGCGGGTTATGCCGGGGACAAGGTGGAACTGCTGACCCAGATGGAACAGTTCATCAAGGCACAGGACCCTGCCTACAACTGCATTATCAAGCTGGAACAGAGCTATACGGCTGCGGCTCATAAATGAGGGGGAGCCGCCCCGCACAGGCTTTGCGATATAAGGAAAGCAGAGGGAAAGTAGTATGCTGAACGAGACCTATCGCGCCATGCTGAACAACAAAAGCGTCATCCGCGAGACCTTCATGTATGGCAGACAGCGTGCTGCCCAGATCGGCAGCGAGAATGTGTTCGATTATTCACTGGGCAACCCCAGCGTGCCCTGCCCGCCGGAGTTTACCGCCGCCATGCAGACCCTGTTGGCACAGGAAGAGCCGGTAAGCCTGCACGGCTATTGTCCCAGTCAGGGCGACCCGGATTTTCGCACCGCTGTGGCGGCGCATCTGGTGGAGACCTTCGGTCTGCCCTATGCGCAAAAGCACATCTTCCCCACCACCGGCGCGGCGGGTGCTATCGCCCACGCCATCCGGGCGGTGACCCAGCCCGGGGACGAGGTGCTGACCTTTGCGCCTTACTTCCCGGAGTACGGCCCCTATGTGGCGGGCACCGGCGCAGTGCTGCGGGTGGTGCCGCCGCAGGCGCCCACCTTCCAGCCCAATCTGGATGCCTTTGCGCAGATGCTGACCGAAAAGGTCACCTGTGTGCTCATCAATACCCCTAATAACCCCACCGGCGTGGTCTACTCTGCCGACACCCTGACCCGCATGGCGGCGATTTTGACTGAAAAGAGCGCCCAGTACGGCCACAATATCTTTCTGGTCAGTGACGAGCCCTACCGGGATATCGTGTTTGACGGCAAGACCGTGCCCTACCCGGCGGCGTTCTACCCCCACACCCTGACCTGTTTCTCCTACTCCAAGAGCCTGAGCCTGCCCGGCGAGCGTCTGGGCTATGTGGCGGTGCGCCCGGGGTGCGAGGGGGAGGATATCCTTGTGGACATGATGAGCCAGATCTCCCGCTTTACCGGCCACAACTGCCCGCCCAGCATCATCCAGCGGGCGGTCAGCCGCTGCCAGAAGGTGACCAGCGACCTTTCGGTCTACCAGACCAACATGGAACTGCTATACGAAAAACTCACCGCGCTGGGCTTTGAAGTAGAGCGTCCGGGCGGCACCTTTTACATCTTCCCCAAGGCACTGGAAGAGGACGCCAACGCCTTCTGCCTGAAAGCCCGGGAGTTCGACCTGCTGCTGGTGCCCAGCGACAGCTTTGGGGTAAAGGGCTATGTGCGCCTTGCCTACTGCATCGACACCGAAAAGGTAAAGCGCAGCCTGCCCGCCTTTGAAAAACTGGCAGCCGCCTACCGCAAATAACCGGAACGCCCCGGCCCGGGGCATAAAATACACAACCAATAGAGGAAAGGGAAACCTGCTATGGAAAAGATCAAGATGACGACCCCGCTGGTGGAGATGGACGGCGACGAGATGACCCGCATCCTGTGGAAGATGATCAAGGACGAGTTGATCCTCCCCTTTGTGGACCTCAAGACCGAGTACTACGATCTGGGCCTGCCCAACCGCGATGCCACCGCAGATCAGGTGACCATGGATGCCGCCCTCGCCAACAAGAAGTACGGCGTGTCGGTCAAGTGCGCCACCATCACTCCCAACGCTCAGCGCGTGGAGGAGTACAAGCTGCACGAGATGTGGAAGAGCCCCAACGGCACCATCCGCGCTGTGCTGGACGGCACCGTGTTCCGCGCACCCATTATGATCGACAGTATCCATCCGGTGGTCAAGAACTGGAAAAAGCCCATCACCATTGCCCGCCATGCCTACGGCGATGTGTATAAGTGCACCGAGTTCCGCATTCCCGGCGCAGGCAAGGCGGAACTGGTGTTCACCGGCGCAGACGGCAGCCAGCAGCGTGCCACCGTCTTTGACTTTGAGGGTGCCGGTGTGCTGCAGGGCCAGTACAACAAGGACGATTCCATCCGCAGCTTTGCCCGCAGCTGCTTCAACTATGCACTGGACGTGAAGCAGGATCTGTGGTTCGGCGCAAAGGATACCATCTCCAAGAAGTACGATCACACCTTCAAGGATATCTTCCAGGAGACCTACGACGCCGAGTACAAGGAAAAGTTCGAAGCTGCCGGCATCACCTACTTCTACAGCCTCATCGACGATATCGTGGCGCGCGTCATCCGCAGCGAGGGCGGCTTTGTCTGGGCCTGCAAGAACTACGACGGCGATGTGATGAGTGATATGGTCTCCACTGCTTTTGGCTCGCTGGCCATGATGACCAGTGTGCTGGTCAGCCCGGACGGCAAGTACGAGTACGAGGCCGCCCACGGCACCGTTACCCGCCATTACTATAAGTATCTGAAGGGCGAAAAGACCTCCACCAACCCCATGGCTACTATTTTTGCGTGGTCCGGCGCCTTCAAGAAGCGCGGCGAGCTGGATAACCTGCCGGAGCTGGTGCACTTTGGTGAGGCACTGGAGGCTGCAAGCCTGCAGACCCTGAACGAGGGCATCATGACCAAGGACCTGTGCGGTCTGGCAGAGGGCATCACCCCCACCGCCGTGGACAGCGAGGGCTTTATCAAGGCCATCCGCACCCGTCTGGAAGCCAAGCTGGCATAAAACGATTTTCAATATAACATAAAAACCGGAACGATCCACCCGAAAAAGGGAAGATCGTTCCGGTTTGTGTTTTAGGCAGGATGTGCGACAAACTGGAAGTTACCATTTTCCTTTAACGATTCGTCCACCGACCAAAATGGAAGAAAAAATAGCAGCGAAAATCAAAAGGGTAATCCAAATCGGGCTGAGTACCCATAGCCATGACCACGAAATCAATCCTGTTACTTTTAGTACAGCGAAAATCAAAACTAAAGCAACAATAGGATCCATCCTGGATCGGTGGGATTTCTTCTCCGTGCGCATAACAGAACCTCCTTGAATTCCGATTTGTTGGTTACAAATGTAGCGCATCTAGCACTTCATTTACGATGTCAAGCGGCACCTGCCCCGGTGCACTTGCCTGCCCGGGGTTTGCAAAGGTCATGGCAGAGCCGAAGGCTTCTCCTGCCAGACGGCTCACCGCGCCCAGCGCCCCCATGCTCATGGTGATGACCGGCGTTTCCGGGTGAAGGTCTGCCATCTCGGCGGTGGCGGCCAGCAGTTCCAGTACATCGGTGCGGCACTGGGGCATTACGGCCAGCTTGGGCAGGTCGGCTCCGGCCTGCTGCATCTGTACCATGCGGGAAACGAGCTCCGCCCGGGGCGGGGTCTTGGCAAAATCGTGGCTGGAGCACACCACTGCCACCCCGGCAGAATGTGCCTGCTCCACCAGTGCGGGCAGGTCTGCTCCGGCGGTGAAGAACTCGATGTCCAGCAGGTCGGCGCAGTCGGTATCGAGGATCAGGTGCAGAAAGGCAAGGTATTCGGGATGGGAGAGCGCCTGCTCGCCGCCCTCTGCCTTGGTACGGAAGGTCACCAGCAGAAGCTTGTCCCGCAGAGCGATCCGCAGTTTCTGTACGCAGCGGGCAATGGCAGCGGGGGACTGAAAGCCCTCGAACCAGTCTGCCCGCCATTCCACACAATCGGCCAGCAAGGTTGAAAACTGCGCAGCCTTTTCCAGAATAGCAGCTTCGGTGCGCTCCACAATGGGCAGAATGACCTTGGGGCGGCCCTCCCCGATGCGGCAGCCGCGGATGTTGACACAGGACATGGTGCTTCTCCTTTATATAATAAGTATAGCTACCTTATACAGGATGCTGGAATGACTCCATAATACGTTTTGCCTGCTGCCTTGTCAAGAAAAGATGGTTATTATAATAGGAGAAAAACAGAGGCGTTTCCCCCACCGCAAAGAAATTGGAAAAAAGATGTCAAAAAGTGTTGACAAGAGCACCGGGGTGTGGTATTATACTTGAGCGCCAAGCGCTGAGACAAAAG
>CAKSVD010000019.1 GCA_934503275.1 uncultured Faecalibacterium sp. | reverse complement strand
TGCGGGGTGGGTGGAGTCCAGAGGTAGGGAGGGGGGAGTCGGAACACCCCTCCCTGCCTCTGGCCCAGCGGAGCGTCTTTGCACGCTGAAAGCAAGCAGAAAGGCACCTCGCAGAGTGCCACACTTTTCTGGTTCTCTTTTGCCACCAAAAGAGAACATCCCCCGGCAGTGTGCCTCCTTATGGGGTGCGCCGTGCAGTTTGCCGGATATGTAAAAGCTTCCATAGAGCAAGAGACAAATTTTCCGAAAAATGCGTGACGAAACGGCGCGGATGTGGTATCGTTAAGGGGTAGATTTTTGTTCGGAAAGGATTTCTTTGCTATGACCCGGATTGCTTTCTGTGATGACGATGCCGCCTTGCTGCATCAGATGCAGGATTTTCTGGAGCAGTACCGCGCCCTGCGGGGTGTGCAGCTGGAGCTGTTCCCCTATACAAAGCCCATGGAGCTTCTGGCAGATATCGAGGCAGGGGTGCGCTTTGACGTGCTGTTTCTGGATGTGCTCATGCCCGGCATCAACGGCATCAACGCCGCGCGGGAGATCCGCCGGTACGACACAGCGGTGCAGATCATCTTTATCACTTCTTCGTCGGAGTTTGCCGTACAGTCCTATGTGGTCGGCGCGTACTACTACCTGCTCAAGCCCATCTGGAAGGACAACTTTTTCCGCCTTACCGATGCCGTTTTGGCCGAGTGCCGCAAGCATACCCAGCACAGCCTAATCCTGCGCTGCAAAAGCGGCGTGACCCGCATTACGCTGGACAGTCTGGAATACTGCGAGGTGCAGGGGCGCACGCTGGTGTTCCACCTGCTGGACGGCACCGTCATCGAGAGCAGCGGCAGCATGGACGAGCTTGCCCGGCAGCTGGCAGATTACCCGGGCTTTCTGCGCCCGCACCGCTCCTATCTGGTAAACATGGAGTACATCCACAACATCACCGCCAAGAGCATCACCATGGAAAGCCTTGCCGAGGTGCCGCTGCCCCATGGGCGCTTTACCGCCGTGCGGGATCAGTATCTGGAGTACGCCTTTGCGGGAAAGAAGGTCGTGCTATGACCGCCCCCGGGGTGCTGCTGGAGCTGCTGGACGGCGCAGCGGTAGGCGTCTTCGGCATTCTGCTCAGCGCGGCGTTCTGCCCCATCCGCTGGACGGACAAAAAGCGCTGGGCGCTGGCGGGCTGCACCGCCGGGCTGCTGGCGCTGCAGGGCGCGTTCTATTTTGGGGCAAGCTTTACGGCGGCTCAGTACCTCTACCCCCTTATCACCCATCTGCCGTTGTATCTCGTGCTGGTGCTGTTCAGCGGGCAGAGGGTCTGGCCGCTGGTGGCGGTGCTCACGGCCTATTTGTGCTGTCAGGTGCGGCGCTGGGCGGCGCTGGCGGTGGCGCTGTTCTTCCCGCAGCATCCGCTGGTGCAGCCGGTGGCAGAGTTGCTGTTCACCCTGCCGCTCCTGCTGCTGTTCATCCGGTTCCTTGCGCCCTCCATGCGGCAGCTTTCCCGCTACCCGGCCTCG
This sequence comes from uncultured Faecalibacterium sp., assembly GCA_934503275.1. Lineage (GTDB taxonomy): Bacteria > Bacillota > Clostridia > Oscillospirales > Ruminococcaceae > Faecalibacterium. The sequence continues at coordinate 38,816 of CAKSVD010000019.1, read as the reverse complement.
GTGCAGTGCCAGTTCGGCGTTGTGCCGCTGGTGGGCTATCTTTTTGACTACATCACCCGTGTCTACACCAGCCTTTTGTCCGGTGCAAACCCGGCGGCGGTGGAGTTCATGTTCTTTGTGTGCTGTGCAGCCTTTCTGTGCTCCATCCTGCGCGCCTCCCGGGTGGAGCGGCAGCGCATCCAGATGGAGCAGCTGCAGACCAGCCTGAATTTACAGGTCACGCAGGCCATGCGCGAGATCGAGGCACTGCGCCTTTCCCAGCAGCGCGCCAGCACCTACCGCCACGACCTGCGCCACCATATGCAGTTTCTGGCGGGCTGCATCGAGAATGGCCGCACCGAGCAGGCGCTGGGCTACATCCGCAGCGTGTGCAGCGAGATCGAGGCCGGCAAGGTGACTGCCTACTGTGAGAACGAGGCGGCGAACCTGATCTTTTCTGCCTTTGCAGACCGCGCCGCCAAGGCCGGGGTGCAGTTCACGGTGCAGGCGGGCATCTCGCAGGCGCTGGCAGTCTCGGAGAGCGACCTGTGCGTGCTGCTCTCTAACGCGCTGGAAAACGCTTTGCACGCTGCCGTGCGCTGCCGCGAGGCCGGGCACGAGGCCTTTATTGAGACCTCCGGGCACGAAAAAAAACACAGGCTGTTTTTGCAGATCACCAACAGCTGTCTGCCGGACGTGCAGCTCCGGGAGGGCGTCCCGGTCACCGACCAGCCCGGTCACGGGCTTGGAGTGCGCAGCATCTGCGCCATCTCAGAGCGGTACGGCGGCCTGACCAGCTTTGCCGCCAAGGACGGGCAGTTCACCCTGCGGGTAATGTTATAATGAAAAAGGTATCGGAAACGCCGCGGCGTTTCCGATACCTTTTTTACAACATAAATTTTTCTCTGTGAAAATGGGACACCGGAGCGTCCGCAGACGCTCCGGTGTCCCGAAATCAAAAATATTCTTTCCGCTGAACATGGCCAAAGCAACGCGGAGGCCATGCAAAATCGTCCTATTACAGCAGCTGCTTTGCCAGCACGTCAGAGGTAGGGGTCTGGAACACCGGGATGTCGGCATAGGGGTCGGCAGCGGTGTCGGCGGGCAGGCTCTTCATATACTCATCCATGGCGACGGCCACCTTCTTGGCAACAGCCACGGCTTCCACCACGGTGCGGGCGCCCATGACAGCGTCGCCGCCGGCAAACACGCCCTCGCGGGTGGTGCGGCCGTCCTCGCTGACGCTCAGCAGACCCTTCTGGTTGGTCTCGATGCCGGTCGTGGTCTTGACAAGATTGCTCTCAGAGCCCTGACTGACCGACACGATGACGCCGGTGTGGGGGTAGAAGGTCTCGCTGCCCTCCACCTGCGTAAACTTGCCGTCTTCGCCCTTGACGGTGTCGCGGCAGATCAGGCCGTTTTCCCGGATCTCCACCGGTGCCTTGCAGAAGCGGAAGCCCACGCCCTCCAGCTTGGCGTAGCTGACCTCGTACTCGGAGGCGCTGATGCAGCTTTCGTCCCGGCGGGCGTAGCAGGTAACGTGGCGGGCACCGTTGCGGATGGCAGTGCGGGCGCAGTCCATGGCGGAATTGCCCACGCCGATGACGGCCACATCATCGCCCAGACGGAAGGCCTTGGAGTTTGCCAGATAGTCGATGCCAAAGGCCACGTTGCCAAGGCTCTCGCCCTTGATGTGCATGGCGTTTGCCTTCCACAGACCGGCGCCGATGAACACGCTCTTGTAGCCGTCGCGGAACAGGTCATCGATGGTGATGGTCTTGCCGATGGTGGTGTTGGGGCGCACCTTGATGCCCTTCAGTTCCAGATGACGGTACTGGAAATCGTCCAGTACGCTGTCCGGCAGACGGTAGTTGGGGATGCCGTAGCGCATCACGCCGCCGATCTTATCCCGGGCGTCAAAGATGGTCACATCGTAGCCCCAGCGTGCCAGCAGCACCGCGATGGTCAGGCCTGCCGGGCCGGAGCCCACCACAGCAGCCTTCATGCCGTTTTTCGGGGCGGGGCCTGCGGTCATCTTGTTGGCGTAGGTGGTGGAGATATAGTCCTCGATGATGGAAAAGTGCACCGGGTCGTGGCTGGGCATCCGGTTGCGGATGCAGTGGCCCTCGCACTGCTTTTCGTGGTTGCACACCAGACTGCACACGGTGGTCAGGGGGTTGTTTTCAAACAGCATCCGGCCTGCATCGTCCATCTGGTTTGCCTTGAGCAGACGGATGACCTCCGGGATATTGGTGTGGATGGGGCAGCCCTCCTGACACATCGGCTTTTTGCAGCCGAGGCAGCGGTTGGCTTCGTCCAGAACATGAAGTGCCATGGGTTCCTCCTTGTGTTTCCCTTGTAGGGACAGTCGTTTTTTGCAGGATTGTTGTATCCAACATTGCATCGTTTCAATCATACACCCGAACCGCGCCGGATACAAGAGGGCACAATATAAAATTTTTGGCGTTATTTTTTGTCAATTCGTCAAAAAGATAATTTTTTGACGATATACCCCGCCCATCGGCTCCGGTTTAGCCCGGCACAGTGCGCCAAGGTCGCTGGCCCTGCTCTGGGCAGCAGCCATTTGGGCACAGGTTTCGTTTTCCCGTGCCAGCCGCGCCAGCGAGTGGGACAGCGGCAGCGCCGTCTCCCCGGGCAGGGGCAGCGCTTCCTTGCGTGCGCCCAGCAGATGCAGGTAGGGCGGCTGTGCCGGGGTCTGGGCGGTGTAGCCCAGCGCTGCATCCATTGCCAGCCGCCGCATCCGCGCCCGGGGATAGCGCACGGTGGTCAGGGCGTCCAGCAGGGCGGGTAGGCTTGCGGTCTCCCGCACAGCATTTTCCAGCCGGTGCTCCACCCCCTCGGATACCCCGCGCACCGCAGCAAAGGGCGCTGGCTCTGCGCAGGCTGTCCGCAGCAGCGCCAGCTCGCAGTGCCCCATAACAGCAAAATCCGTATACTTTCCGTCATATTCTGCCTGTATATACAGTTTTAAGGCTTTTTCCGGCACATAAGGAGCCAGCGCTGCCGCACCGCCCTCCGCCCAGAGTGCCCGCAGGGCGCTGGCGCTGGCAAAGGTAGCGTGAGCACTTTCGGTCAGCGCCTGCCCGTGGTCTGCCCCCTGCCGGGGCAGGGCGAGGGGCTGCATTTCTACGTTCTGTTCTATGATGGCCTTACAATACTCTACGGCAAGATTATTATTGGGCTTGTCCAGCAGGGCGGCGATGTCCGACCCCGGGCACAGCGCCTGCACCGCCGCCTGCCGGGCGGCGGCAAAGCTGCGTGCCCCGGCGGCAAGCTGCTGCCTGAGCGCGGCGCGGTATTCCTCGCTGCACAGCACCCGGGCGGCTTTTTGCAGCAGAGCGGTGTCCGGGGTCTCCGCCCCAAAGACCAGCGCATCGCACCCGGCTGCGGCCAGAATGCGCACCCCCGCCCGGGCAAAGGCCTCGGCACCGGCGCAGGCGCAGGGCGCGGGCAGGGCAAACACAAGGTCTGCCCCGCAGGCCAGCGCCGCCTGTACCCGCACCGCCTCCGGCAAAAGCGGCAGCGCACCCCGCTGGGTAAGCCCGCAGCTCATGGCCACGGCCACCCGCTGCGCCCCCAGCGCCCGCGCCTGCGCCAGCTGCCATGCGTGGCCGTTGTGGAAGGGGTCGTACTCCGCAATGATGCCTGCAAACTTCATGGAACTGCTCCTTTTCGCCAAAAGATTGTTAAATTTATATCGGATATACAGAAAAATCCTGCCGTTTCCGGGATTTGTGGGCAGGATATACAAAAACCTTGTACACAAGTTTTACCGCTTTGCCCGGGTTGCGCCTTGAAAAGCCGCCACACCTATTATATAATAAACATAGGAATCTGTAAAATTCTGTCCGCAGGTTTTTCTGGCTGCGGACGGTACAAAAATTTTCAGGAGGCAACACAGATGAAGATTCTGGTTATTAACTGCGGTTCTTCTTCCCTGAAGTATCAGCTGATCGATATGGACGGCGAAAAGGTGCTGTGCAAAGGCCTGTGCGAGCGCATTGGCATGGAGAGCAGCATGATCACTCACGAGGCCAACGGCACCAAGGCTACCACCCCGGCGATCTTCCCCACCCACACCGAGGCTTTTGCCGAGGTCGTGAAGAAGATGACCACCGGCGCCGGCAAGTGCATCAATGACGTGAGCGAGATCGACGCCATCGGCCACCGCGTCGTGCACGGCGGCGAGAAGTTCAAGAGCAGCTGCCTGATCACCGATGAGGTCATCAACACCCTGCGTGAGCTGAGCCCGCTGGCTCCTCTGCACAACCCCGCCGGTATTCTGGGTATCGAGGCCGCCCGCAAGGTGTTCGGCAACATTCCCATGGTGGCTGTGTTCGACACCGCCTTCCACAGCACCATGCCGCCGAAGGCTTATATGTACGCCATCCCCTACGAGTACTACGAGAAGTACGGCGTGCGCCGCTACGGCTTCCACGGCACCAGCCACAAGTACGTTGCCCACAAGGCAGCCGAGTATCTGGAGGAGCCCATTGAGCGCCTGAAGCTGATCACCTGCCATCTGGGCAACGGTTCCTCCATTGCCGCAGTCGATCAGGGCCAGGTTGTGGATACCTCCATGGGCATGACCCCGCTGGCCGGCCTGATGATGGGCACCCGCTGCGGCGACCTGGACCCCTCTGTGGTCAACTACCTGAAGTACACCCTGAACATCACCGGCCACGAGCTGGACGAGATCCTGAACAAGAAGTCCGGCCTGCTGGGCATCTCCGGTGTTTCCAGCGACAAGCGTGACGTGGAAGAGGCTGCCGAGGCCGGCAACAAGCGTGCTATTCTGGCTTCCGATATGCTGAACTACCAGATCAAAAAGACCATCGGCAGCTACATTGCAGCCATGGGCGGCGTGGACGCCATCGTCTTTACCGGCGGCATCGGCGAGCACGATGCCATTGCCCGTGCAAAGATCTGCCACCACATGGATTGGCTGGGCATCCGCATCGACACCGAGAAGAACAAGCACCCCGTTGGCGATGTGTGCGAGATCACTGCTTGGGGCGCAAAGGTGCGCACGCTGGTCATTGCTACCGACGAGGAGCTGATGATCGCCCGCGACACCAAGGAAGTCATCGAGAAGTAAGCTTTTCCCAAAGGGCTTTGCAGGGGCTGCCGCACAGAATGTGCGGCAGCCCCTTTTTGCTTGTGTGAAAAGGTGGTTCTGAACCACAGATCATAAATGATCTGCCGCTGCGCAAAACCTGCGCGGCGCGCCGCTTTTCCATTTTAAGGCGGTGATTTTACCCAAATATATGCTGTCGGTTTGTGCCATGTGTACAAATAAAAGGGCGAACGGTTGTTTTTTGGTTGACAAATCTCAAAAATAACGGTACAATAGGAAAGTCCTCAATCCGAGGGCGTTTATCTATTCAAGCCCCTGGTAAGCTTACTGATCAGCGCGATGGTCCCAAAACCAAAGGTATGGTTACAATCCTTCCGTGGGCAAGAACTAACTAAAGAGGAGATACTACTATGTTTGAAGACAAGACTCTGGTCTGCAAGGACTGCGGTAAGGAATTTGTTTGGACTGCTGGTGAGCAGGAGTTCTACGCATCTCGCGGCTTCGAGAATCAGCCCCAGCGCTGCAAGCCCTGCCGTGACGCCCGCAAGAACGGCGTCCGTGGCGGCAACAACGGCGGTGAGCGTCAGATGTTCGATGCTGTCTGCGCAGCTTGCGGCAAGGCTTGCAAGGTTCCCTTCCAGCCCCGTGAGGACCGTCCGGTCTACTGCTCTGACTGCTTCGCTCGCATGAAGCAGAACTAAGCGCTGATTTTAATTTAAATCGGTAACAAAGTCCCCCGCTGCCAGTCGGCAGCGGGGGACTTTTTGCGTAAACGATTCTTTTGCACCGGTGTACAGGGCTGCACATGGGTGCCCACCAGATAGTCGGCGCAGTAGTACAGCGGATTTCACATTTGGGAGTTTTCCATCAAAAAAAGGATGCCGCGCACGCAGCATCCCTTTTGTATATTTGCAGATCAATCGTCGTCGCTGTCCAGCTTGAGCACGGCGGTAAAGGCCTCACTGGGCAGGGAAACGCTGCCCAGCTGACGCATCTTCTTTTTGCCTTCCTTCTGCTTTTCCAGCAGCTTCTTTTTACGGGAGATATCGCCGCCGTAGCACTTGGCCAGCACGTCCTTGCGCATGGCCTTGACCGTCTCGCGGGCAATGATCTTACCGCCGATGGCTGCCTGCACCGGGATCTCGAACAGGTTGCGCGGGATGTTGTCCCGCAGCTTTTCGCAGATGCGGCGTCCCTTGGCATAGGCGTTGTCCCGGAACACGATCATGGACAGGGCGTCCACGGGGTCGCCGTTGAGCAAAAAGTCCAGCTTGACCAGATCGCTCTCGCGGTACTCCTTGAACTCGTAGTCGTAGCTGGCGTAGCCCCGGCTGCGGCTCTTGATGGCGTCAAAGAAGTCGTACACGATCTCGCCCAGCGGCAAAGCATAGTGCAGGTCCACCCGCACATCGTCCAGATACTTCATGTCGATCAGCACGCCGCGCTTGCTCTGGCACAGATCCATCAGGCCGCCCACATAGTCGTTGGGGGTGTACAGGTGCACATCCACAAAGGGCTCTTCCTGCTTGACGATGTTGCTGGGGTCCGGGTAGCTGGAAGGGTTGTCGATCATCTCCACCGTGCCGTCGGTCAAGGTCAGGCGGTAGCGCACGCTGGGGGTGGTGGTGATGATATCCAGATCGAACTCCCGCTCCAGACGCTCGGTGATGATCTCCATGTGCAGCAGACCCAAGAAGCCGCAGCGGAAGCCGAAGCCCAGCGCAGCACTGGTTTCCAGCTCAAAGGTCAAGGAGGCGTCGTTCAGCTGCAGCTTTTCCAGCGCGTCCTTCAGGTCGGGGTACTTGGCACCGTCGGCGGGGTAAATACCGCAGAACACCATGGGCTTGACCTGACGGTAGCCGGGCAGCGCCTCTGCAGTGGGGCGCTCTGCCAGCGTGACGGTATCGCCCACGCGGGTGTCCTGCACCGTCTTGATGCTGGCGGTCAGGTAGCCTACCTCACCAGCCTGCAACTGGGCGCAGGGGGTCAGAGAGGTGGCGCCCATGTGACCCACCTCCACCAGCGTGAACTCTGCACCGGTAGCCATCATGCGGATGGTGTCGCCGGGCTTCACCGTGCCCTCAAATACGCGGATGTAGACGATAACGCCCTTGTAGCTGTCGTAGATGCTGTCGAAGATCAGCGCTTTTAAAGGTGCGTCCGGGTCGCCGGTGGGCGCGGGGATATCGCTGACCACACGCTCCAGCACCTGATCGATGTTCAGGCCGGTCTTGGCGGAGACGCGGGGCGCGTCCATGCAGGGCAGGCCGATCACGTCCTCCACCTCCTGCGCCACCTCGTCCGGGTGGGCGCTGGGCAGGTCGATCTTGTTCAGGATGGGCACCAGTTCCAGATCGTGCTCCAGTGCCATATAGGTGTTGGCCAGTGTCTGCGCCTCCACGCCCTGCGTGGCGTCTACCACCAGAATAGCGCCCTCGCAGGCGGCCAGACTGCGGCTGACCTCGTAGGCAAAGTCCACATGACCCGGGGTGTCGATCAGATTGAACTCGTAGGTCTTGCCGTCCTTTGCGGTATAGTTCATGGTCACGGCACGCGCCTTGATGGTAATGCCGCGCTCGCGCTCGATATCCATGTTGTCCAGGATCTGGTCCTCCATGGTGCGCTCGTCCACGCTCTTGGTCAGTTCCAGAATGCGGTCGGACAGGGTGGATTTGCCGTGGTCGATATGTGCAATGATGCAGAAGTTGCGGATGTTGTCTCTTGCCATGTAGTTCCTCCGGGCAGCTTTATGCTTCTAAGATCCAGTCCTCCACAGCCACGATCTGTCCGTGGTCGCGGTAAACGCGGGGCACGCGGCGGGAAACGCCGCACAGCACTTCGTAGGGGATGGTATCGGTCTTGCGGGCAATGGTCTCTGCGTTGTCGCTTACGGTGCCGCCCCACAGGATGGCCTCGTCATCCTCGCGCACCTCCGGCACATCGGTCACGTCCACCATCATCTGATCCATGCACACCCGTCCCAGCACCGGGCAGGCCTTGCCGTGGATCTCCACCACGCCCTTGCCGCAGCTGAGCAGCCGGGGATAGCCGTCGGCATAGCCGGTGCAAAGGGTGGCCACCTTGGTGGGCTTTTCGGCGGTAAAGCGGCGGCCGTAGCTGGCGCACTGACCGGGCTGCATCTCCTTGATCATGCTCACCACGGTCTTAAGGGTCATCACCGGCTTAAAGCGGCCAAAGCGCACCTCATCGCTGGGGTCGTAGCCATACAGGATGATGCCGGGGCGCGCCATGCAGCGCTCCCGGGGCAGCCCCTCCGGCCAGTCCGGGTGCAGCATGACCCCGGCAGAGTTATCGCAGTGCACAAGGGCAGGCTCCCGCCCGGCAGCCTTCAGCGCGTGGAAAGCCTTCACGAACAGTGCGTGCTGCTCGGCGGTATAGGCCACATTTTCCGGGGCGGTATCATCGGCCACGGAAAAATGCTGGAACAGACCGGTCATTTCCAGCCCGGGCAGCGCACAGGCTTCCAGCATTTCCCGGATGGCGGCGTCAAAATCGGTGCGCAGGGCAAAGCCGATGCGCCCCATGCCGGTGTCGGCCTTGAGGTGGATGTGTACCCTGCCTCCTGCCGCCACGGCAGCCTCGCTCAGGGCGTGTGCCTGCGCAAGGGAGTAGCAGGCCACGGTGATGTCGTTCTGGATCAGAGCGGCGGCGTAGGCGGGCTGCACATGGCCCAGAATGAGGATGGGCAAGGTCTGCCCCGCCTTACGCAGCTGCACAGCCTCGGTCAGGCAGCTGACCGCCAGCCATGCGGCGCCCTCCTCGGCGAACACCCGGGCGCACTGTACCGCGCCGTGGCCGTAGCTGTCCGCCTTGACCACTGCGCACAGGGGCAGTTCCCCTGCCCGGGCCTTGACTGCCCGGAAATTATACCGAAGGGCCTCGAGGTCGATCTCGGCCCAGACGTGTTTTTCAAACGGTTGTTTCTGCATGATCTGTTTCCTTTTTTGGTACGATAAAGCTGCCCCGGCCCGTGTGGACGGGACGCCAGCCGTCAATGCCGCTCTCCTGCAAGGCATGGAGGGTCTTTTGACGGAAGGCGTGGTCGGTGCGGCAGCGCTCCTGCACAAATTCCTTGGTCTGTTCCCGCACGGTAACGCCGTCGGCGGGGCAGCGGCTCTTCACGATGGGCAAGCCTGCTTCCCGCACGGCGCACTGCACCTCGTACTCGGTGGCCAGCAGCATGGGGCGGATGAGGGTGAGGTCCCGCTGGGAGAGGTAGGTCACCGGCGAGAAGCAGCCGATGCGGCCCTCCCGCCAGAGGTTCATATAAAAGGTCTCCACGGCATCGTCCAGATGATGCCCCAGCGCCACCTTGTTGCAGCCCAGTTCCTGCGCGGCGGTGTGCAGCGCGCCCCGCCGCAGCTTGGCGCACAGGGCGCAGGGGTTTTTCTCCTTGCGGTATTCGAACACCACCGGGCCGATCTCGGTGCGGCGCACCTCGTAGGGGATGCCGTGCTGCCGGAACAGTTCCGCCAGCGCAGAGTAGTCCATGGGCTGATGGTCGAACTGCGGGTCCAGCGTGACCGCCACCACCTCGTAATCGAAACCGATGTACTTGCGCAGCATGGAAAGGCCGATGGTCAGCGCCACGCTGTCCTTGCCGCCGGAAACGCCCACCATCACCCTGTCGCCGGGGGCGATCATTTCATAGTCCTGTACGGCCTTGCGCATCAGGCCGCACAGCCGCTGCATTGCGCGAAGATCACTCATGACAGGCTCACGCTTTCTACCAGATTGACCACATCACTGATGGAGGCCAGCTTTGTCAGCGCCGAGACATAGACCACATCGCCGCTGTCGTAGGTGATGGTGGCCAGCACGGCGTAGTAGGTGCGGATATCGCAGCGCACCGCCTCCACGGCTGCCCCCTCCACGGTCAGGTTGACCTTGCGGGGCTTGATGACGCCGTAAGCCTGCTTGAGGTCGGCTTCCGAATCCTCGATAAAGCTTTCGTAGCTGTCGGCGGTGCCGCGCTGCAGCAAAACAGCCTGATAGTCCTCGCTGTCTGCCGTGTCGGCGGTGGCAAGCTCCAGCACGGTGCCAAGGGTTGCGTCCTCGGTCATGCGGCACACGCTCCACACGCTGCTGTCGTAGTAGACAGAGATGCCGTTCGTGCCGGTATAGTGGGTGTCGGGTGTCGCGGGGGTCTGCCGATTCACCAGCAGGGTGAGCACCATGTAGGCTGCGATGCCCAGACAGATGAAAATGGCCATCGCCGTCAGCAGCTTGGAACTGCGGCGCTGCGCCGAGGAAGTGCGGTCGATCTCATTTGGCATGGATGTATTCTCCTTGTGTTGGCAAGGCAGCTGTGCGCCGCCCATCCCATATCCTTTATAGTATACCACAACCGCAGCGGGATTTGTAGCGGGCAAATGGCAAAAAAATGCCGGGGCGGGCAAAAAACTTTTGCAAAAATCGAAATTCAGAAATAAAGAGTATTTGAGAGAAAACGTGTGATTTTGAGAGTTTCAAAAATTTCCGCCGAAAAAATCCAAAAATCATGTTGACAGGCGCGTTTTTGTGTTGTATACTGACACTCGCGCCCCAAAAGGGTGCCTGAAACGTACAAAAAGCTTATCAGGAGGAAATAGATATGAGCACTACTCTCGTAAAGCCCGCTGAAGTCGAGCGTAAGTGGTACCTGCTCGACGCTGCCGGCAAGAGCCTGGGCCACGTCGCTGCTGAGGCCGCTGTTCTGCTGCGCGGCAAGCAGAAGGTCGATTACACCCCTAACGTTGACTGCGGCGATTTCGTTGTTGTCATCAACTGCGATCAGGCTGTTCTGACCGGCAAGAAGGCCGAGCAGAAGTTCCACATCACCCACAGCAAGTACATCGGCGGCCTGAAGAAGGTCCAGTACAGCAAGCTGATGGCTGAGCACAGCGATCTGGCTATGACCTACGCTGTCAAGGGCATGATCCCTTCCAACACCATCGGTGCTAAGGCTCTGACCCGCCTGCACTGCTACCAGGGTGCCGAGCACGCTCACGCTGCTCAGAAGCCCGAGAAGATCGAGTTCTAAGAAGGAGGCAATCGAATATGTACGAAACCAAACCTTATTTCTACGGCACTGGTCGTCGTAAGGATTCCGTTGCCCGCGTTCGCGTTTACACCGGCACCGGTAAGATCACCATCAACGATCGTGATATCGACAACTACTTCGGTCTGGAGACCCTGAAGCTGATCGTCCGTTCTCCGCTGGTCCTGCTGGGCCTGGAGGGCAAGTACGATGTCGTCGTCCGCGTTTCCGGCGGCGGTGTTTCCGGTCAGGCTGGCGCTATCCGTCACGGTCTGAGCCGCGCCCTGCTGCAGCAGAGCGACGAGAACCGTCCTGTGCTGAAGAAGGCTGGCTTCCTGACCCGCGATCCTCGTATGAAGGAGCGTAAGAAGTACGGCCTGAAGGCTGCACGTCGTGCTCCCCAGTTCTCCAAGCGCTGATTTTTTTCAGTATGTATCTCTACGGCTCTGCTTCGGCAGAGCCGTTTTTTTGTTGTTCATAACCCCCTCAGTCACCTGCGGTGACAGCTCCCCCAAGGGGGCGCCTTTTGGCAATGCCGCAAAGCTTCCCGCTACCGCTGAAGCCGTCCCCTTGGGGAAGGTGGCACGGCGACAGCCGTGACGGAAGAGGTACCTTTCCGTGAAAAAGGGGTACAGGAAAGTCCGCAGACTTTCCTGTACCCCAAAATTCAAATACTCTTTCCGCTGTTTATGCGCATAGCAACGCGGAGCGCATTTTAAACCGTCCCGCCCTGCGGCAGCGTTTACTTTTCTTCCCTCAGCTTCTCCAGATAGCCGTCCGCCTCGATGGCCTCCGGGGTGAAGGAGTTATTCTTCCACCAGCCCACAAGGGCGGCGGTCACGGTCAGGCCGGTGGTCACCAGCTGCTCCACGGTGGCGCTCTCGATGGGCAGCATGGGCTTGCCGCAGGCGCTCAGCACCTGATTGGTCAGTGCCAGCGCCAGCGCAGCCGTGCGCGCCAGCGTGGCGGCAGAAATTTTACAGTGGGTATCGTTCATAGGTTCAGTTCCTCTCTTTCTCTAAATCTGCGATGCGGTGGTTGGCCACCTTCATCTGTTCTTCTAAAATGGGTACGCGGCGGGCAAAGTTGTTATGCTCCCGCACTTCCCGGGTCAGTTCCTCCAGCTTGGTGTCCGTCACCGCCTGACTGCGGCTGTTGGCGATCAGCACGCCGATCAGGGTCACTGCACCGGCAAGGATAGCCGAGATGATGCTCTCCATCCTGCTCACCCCCTCCACCGGGCTTTTTCTGCCCGGGTGTCAAGGTGCACCCAGCCGGTCGCGCGGCCTGCCTTGACGGGGTAGCGCCCGATGCCGCCGCAGTCCGGCAGCAGACTTTCCGCGTAGGCCGCTACGTCCTCCACGCTTACGCCCTGCACCCGGATGTCCGCTGCCCGGCCATACAGGTGCTGGCTGAATTTTGCCCCGCCCGCCTTGGCGTTGTGTGCCGGGGTGCGGTAGGCGCTGGTGACGGCCACTGCCCTGCCAAAGTGCTCCCGGATGCGCTCCAGCAGTTCCACCAGCGCCGTGTCCACGAAAACCGGGTCGCTGCCGTCCCTGCAGCGGAACTCCCGCACATGGAAATGCGGTGAGAGGGCGGTGCTGCCGTCCCGGGCAAGAGAATATGCCTGCAATGCCATTGCACGCCCCCTTACAGCCGCTTCAGCAGCGCAGCGATGGGTTTCATGTAAAACCGCTCGTAGCCCGCCTTGTTGGGGTGGGCACCGTCGCTGGTGTACTTGCCGCCCAGTGCGCTGATGCCGGTGTCGTCCTTATCGCCCTTTTCGCCTTTGGGCAGCACCTCACCATCCCGAAAATTCTGTACTTGATATGTCATACGGTTCTCCCTTCCCTGCGTGCTTTGCCAAGCAAAGCTTTGCCCAATATGGCGGCTTCGTCTGAATCCGCTTTTGCAGATGACTTTGCAGCTGTCTGCTTTTTGCTTTATGCAAAGCTTTCCCTCACGCCTGTGCCGGATCGACCCGGCAGGTAATCTTCTGGTTCATTTTGCTGATCTCGTCTGCGGTAAAGGCACTGGAGTCCGCTTCCCGCAGGATGGACATACCGATGTAGCAATTCTTCTCCGCCGTGTAGGTAAAACTGGCCGCTTCCACATTGGTCTTGGAAGCAGCACCACCTGCGTCCGGGTCGATCACCACAAAATGGTTGCCGTTGTGGGGCACGGTGGTGTAAGTCAGTTCGCCATCCCCCGGCTGGATGATGACGTAATACTGCACACGATATGCCCCGCTGCAGGTCACGGTCAGCTTCTCGCCCTGCCTGAGATAGATTCCCTTCTGATCGGTGTAAGGGTAGCACATTGCACGCTTGGCCGAGGATGCCACATCGATAGACACGCCGGTCTTGCCCACGTTCGTGTAGGGAGAGTCCATCCAGTTGCCGGTCACCCAGTCCGGGTTCATCTGTTCCCACACGGAAACCACAAAGGTCTTTCTGTATTTGCCGCAGGTCACGGTCATGGTGGCGTTTCCCTTGCTCTTACCGGCCAACACGCCGGAAGAGTTGACCGCTGCAACACTGATGTCCGAGGAGCGGAACCGCACCGACTGGCTGCAGTCGGATGGAGTAATGGCCGTCTGGATCTTCACGCTTCCGCTGCCTGCCTGCAGAACGATGCTGGTGCCTGTGGGGCTGGTCACGGTCATGCCCTCGCACTGGATGATGTCCGATGCATCCGAAACCGCAGCCTCATCCAGCAGGGTATCACCATAATAAAGATAAAGATATTCTCCGTCCGTGGTCAGCCGCATCTGCTTGATGGCCGCCACGATGGTGTCCATCGTGAACAGGGCAACACCCTCTGCGTTTGCCCGTATCTGTGCATCCATCTCGTTCAGGCTGGCTGCTTTCAGCTTGTCCCCGGTCAGAAAATTATGCAGCTTATAAGCCATGCTTTTCCTCCTTTTTGTCAGTAAAGTTCATTGCGGTCCAGCACATCATTCTCGGTGCCGGGCCGGAACCCGAAGATGTTTTCGATCCAGTAGCTGGCTTCCGGCTGCTCTGTGTTGAACACCGGGTACTTTCCGCGCCGGATGTACACCCGGCATCCCTGCATCTGGATGCTGTTTTCCGGAGCCTCAAGGATGGATCGGGTCAGCGGAATGGTGTCCTCATTGTGGCCGTAGATGGTGCACCCGGTAAAGATCGCCTCTCCCAGGATGCTGATGCAGGCGTGGGACGGCCAGCTCAGATCGTGCCCAAAATAGCAGCCGTCCGCTTTCAGCCACTGCACCTGATCCACCAGCTGCGTTATGGTGCAGTCGGTCATGTACACGCGCAGCGGGGTGTTGTAGCTGTTCTGCAGCCGCTTGAACAGGCAGTTGTGCAGATGGAACTCCAACGCCCGCTCATACATACTGTTCGGCTGCAGGATCAGGTTATCCCCATGCACATTGTTCAGATACACTGATTCGGCCAGACCGCCCACGGTGGCCCAGCAGCCACCGCCATCGCAGAGTACTTCAAGATTGGAAATATGCACATACGGTGCGGTCATGTAAAAGGCAATGGGACTGGCTTTCTCATTGGCGTTGCGGACGATGATGCTGCAGTTGTCGAACCGGACGCCCTGTCCGCCCGCATGGCTGTCCACGATCTGCTGGAACCGGGCAGAATCATCCACGCGGGTGGTGTAGATGTAGTTGCAGCCAAAGGTGCAGTTTGCTACCCGGATGTCGGTGGACCAGTAATCACGGTTGCCTGCCACGGAAATGGCGTGCTTGCAGTCCCAGGATTCGCACCCATCCACCAGAATGCCATTGCCGTTGGCGCAGATGCCATACCCGCGGTTCGTCACCTTGCAGGACAGGTCATCGTCCCAGCCGCTGGCATAACAGTTCCGGATGGTGCAAAAGCAGCACGAATCCACCAGAATGCCTACGGAACCGCTGCCTTCGTAGTCCTCGCACACAGCCCGCACATTGTCCACCAGACTATGGCACATCTTGCGCAGGTTCAGCGCCACCAGTCCCATGAAGTTCCTGCAGGAAAAATGCACGTTCCTCACGATGGCCCGGTGCTCCATAAAGCCGGTCACAGTATAGTTCTCGTAGGTTTCCTCCTGCGGGATGGGTTTGTGTCCTCTGTACTCGATATAGCCCCGGTGGTAGGTGCCGTAGTGCATGGTGCTTTCACGGTAGATTTTGCAGTCCGCTCCGTCTGCTTCAATGGTTCTGGAATAAATGGCCAGAAAGTCGCTGTTTTCCTTAAAATCCAGTGCTGCACCATCGCAGTGCAGGGTATGACCGTCCCCATCAAATACTACATCGTGGTCGATCACCAGCACCCGGCTTTTCAGGTACAGGTCCTTGGTCAGCTTCACCGGCCGGCCGCTTTCCAGCGCTTTCTGCAGCGCCGGGGCATCATCCGTCACGCCATCGCCCGCCGCACCAAATTCCTCCGGTGTGGAAATGCCGCCGCTGCCCAGCAGCCCTACCAGCGTCTCCCACGCAGGGGTGTCTGCGGCGGGCAGTGCGCCCTCAGCCGTGCCGCTGTTGGCGCATACCTTGCACCGCACATCAGCACTGGTCACGGTGCGGCTGCCGTCCGTGCCCTCAAAGGTGATGCAGCCCGTGCCGGGCACAGCCGTCACCGCCGCCGGTACGGTCAGCACGCCGTTTTCCACCAATGTGGCCGCACTTGCACCGGGGGTGTGCCAGTGGGCGCACACGGTCAGCCCCTTCCACTCGCCACGCTGCTTGATGCGCAGCCGGTAGTTGCCCCGGTTGCCCTCGTACCCCAGCAGCAGCTGCCCGCCGGGCACCGTTGCCGCGCCGTTTTTGTCCAGCCGGATGGTCATCTCATTCATGCCGCACCACCCTTACACATACTGGTAGCCCTCCACGTTGAAGGGATAAGCGTTGTTATAGCCCGCAGGCAGGCTTTTACCGACCACGCCGATGCTCACCGTACCGTCTGCGGTAAAACTCACCTGCACCAGTGCTGCGCCCTTGCACGCAACGCCGTCGTTCACATCATAGCTTCTTCCGCCGCCCACCATGGCCACCGCTGCACCGCCCCGCACGATGCGGGTGCTGCCATATTCCGCAGCTGCCACCATTGCCACAGAATTACTGCTGCTGTTGTTGCTGTCCACAGGGCACGGCATCTTCACCACAATGTAGTCCACCGCGCTCGGCACAGTCAGCGCCTTGGTGGTCTCGCCCGCCGTGCCGGTACCTGTGTAGACCAGTTTTCCGTCCATTTTCATCATCCTTTCCAATCGTTTCAGTTTTTCGGTCAGGCTAAAGCCCAGCACCGTGTCAAGGTTTTCCTTCGTCACCTCCAGCGTGCCGTCCGCGCCAACAGTCAGGCCCCGCCCGGCCTTCACGCCGCCCAGCACAGTTGCGGTGGCACACGGCAGGGTGTAGGCCGTACTGAATTTCCGGTCGGCCTCGGCCTTAGAGTAAAACCTGTCGTCCGCGCCCAGCTGCAGCAGCGCCGCCGCCTTCTCCTGCGCCGACCAGCTTGCCGCCCCGGCGGCACTGGTCAGCGCCTTTTTTACGCCGTAGGGCAGCAGCGCCGGGGTCAGTGGCGCATAGGCCTCGGTCATGCGGTCCAGCTGTGCCGCCGTGGCGGGTACGGTGGTCAGGGTGGCATCTGCCCGTACCGCAACGCCGTACTGCCCGTCTGCCCGCACCGCGCCGGGCGTTGCCGCTGTAGGTACGGTCTCGCTGCGCACATAGGGGCGCAGGTCCGGCAGCGGGGCGGTGTCGGTCTGCACCGCGCCGGTGGCGGCATCCACGCTGAGGATGCGCACCACCTCGCCGGGCAGGGGCTGCGCCGGGCTTGGCACCGCCCCCACATCCTGTGCATCCAGCTGCACCGCGCCGCCCTTGCCGTTCACGCTCAGCACCTGCCCATCGGCGGGCGCATAGCTTTCCGCACGCAGCGCGGCGGCCTCTGCCCGCTTTGCGCAGGCATCGGCATCGGTGCGGTCGGCCAGAATTTTGTCCGCAGCCTTTTGCGCCAGCGCCGCCTGTACGGCGGTGTCTGCTGCGCCGTTCTCGGCGCGGCGGGCGCTCTCCGCTGCGGTGCGGGCGCTTTCCAGCACGCGCGCCACGAACTGCTCGTACACCGAGGGCGGCAGTTCCTCGCTGCCGCCGTCCGTAGGCAGGGTGGCGTACACATCGTAGCTGCCGGGGCGGGTGTAGGCGGTGTAGCCGCTGCTGCCCATAGCGGCCAGCATCCACTGTCCCCGCACACTGCCGGTCAGGCGGCGGTTCACCGTTACACTGCCGTCGGCGTCCAACGGAATGGCGGCCAGCTGCACGCCGTCGCTGCGGCGCAGATACAGTGCCATGGTGCACCCCGCCCACGCTGCGGGCAGGATGAACTGCAGCCGGTCCACCCCTTCGGCGTTCTGTGCGCCAAGGTGCAGCCGGTGCGGCCGGGGTACAAATTCGGTACCGCCGCACTGCTGCTTGAGGATCTCGATCTCCATGCAAAACCTCCTTTTCTGTTTGCTGTCCCGATTGTATCGCCGGGGTGTAAAACTATCCAGTGTGTACTAAAAATGTGAAATTTTCTGTTCTTCGGCATTTTGCTAAACAGGGTTTTTGCACCGCAAACGCAGCCCGTTCCGCCCCGCAGGAACAGGGTAATTCCCCTGCGGGTTTTCCATGCAAAACCCGCGATGTGGGGCAGCTTGTTTTGCGCGCGGCGGCCGCTGCTGCGGCCTTATTTGCGGGGATAAAAGCCGGCGTAAATGTTAAAAATTCATGAACGAATCACACCCAGAAAAAAGGAAAAAATCAGAAGGAAACCACCTAAAAACCAAAATATCGAAAGAAACACTGTTAAAATTGCACAAAAAACAACGTTATAAATCTAACAAAGTGCAAAATACAAATTTGACAGATGCTTTACGGTCTGGTAAAATACCGTTTGTGCAACGAACGTTGCAGCGTTTAAATTCTATCCGGATGAAGTAAAAAGCCGTCCTGCGTACGGCACGGCACGGGCAGATGCGGCCTGTGCCGGGGCAGTTTTGTGGTCTGCCCAAAGCGGATTCCAACCTGTAATACGATGCTCCTTCTTTTACCCAAAGAGAGCATCGTATTTGACTGTGCGGCGCCTATATCCAGCGCCGCCGCAGTCCGGGCGGCCGGGGTGCCGATGCAGCACCCGCAGCCGCGCAAAATACGACAAAGAGAGGAGTTGTCTCGTATCGCTTCCGTTAAATTGAAGAAAGCAGTTACTGCCGCAAAGCAGGCAGTATCTCCCCGTGTGCTGGCATTTTGTGTCATGGTGGTATGCCTTGTGGCTACCCTTGGCGTCACCGCTGCAAATCTGCGGCTGACCTACGTCACCGACTCCAATGGTGCACGGCAGGTCCTTCTGACCGATGCCGATGCTTCCCCCGCACAGGTCATGCACCTTTCCGGCATCCGCTCTGAAGAGGGCGATGAGGTCTACTACACTGCGTTCAGCGGCAATCTTGCCTCCCTGAGCATCGAGCGCGCATTCTCCGTCAGCATCACCGCCGACGGACAGGAGTACCCGGTCAAGCTGGTGTTCGGCACCGTAGCCGATGCACTGGAGCGCGCCGGTATCACCCTTGAAGGGGACGACTACACCGAGCCGGCGCTGGATCACGTTGTGACCGCCGGCAGCAAGATCGTGGTCCACCGCGTGGACTACGAAGAGCGGGTGGAGACGCAGGCTATCCCCTACGACACCCAGTATGTCTACACCAGCCTGTATTTCCGCAACACCGGCCGCACCACTACTATGCAGCACGGCGCAGCCGGTCAGCAGACCGTGACCACCCGCGACCGCTATGTGGACGGTGAACTGGAGAACAGCACCGTTGTGGATACCACCACCACGGTGGAGCCCACCAACCACGTCATCAAGACCTACGGCGCAGGCGCACCGGTGTCCCCCCTGACCGGCGCGGACGGCACCACCAACGCCCCTACCTCTTATAGCAAGGTGCTCACCGGCAAGGCCACCGGCTACTATTCCCGTACCGGCAAGGGCTCTTCCGGTCTGGGGCTGGGCTACGGCACCGTGGCTGTGGATCCGGACGTGATCCCCTACGGCACCAAGCTCTACATCACCTCCACCGACGGCAAGTTCGTCTACGGCTACGCCGTAGCCACCGACACCGGCATTGCCGTCCAGAAGGGGCAGATCCTTGTAGACCTGTTCTACGAGACCTACGCCGAGAGCGTCATCAACGGTGCAATTCAGGTCAACGTCTACGTTGTGGACTGAGCCGTAAACAAAACACAATAACCACGCAAAGAGACCGCTGTACGAACTGTGCAGCGGTCTCTTTTGATATTAAGCAGAATACTATTTTTATTTCGGGGTCGGGGAAAGTCTGCGGACTTTCCCCGACCCCCTTTCCTGTTTTTGCAACGCTTTCGCCGGAACCGTTTGGCAAATGAGCAGTTTACACGATGTCGAGTTGCAAATTTTGGATGGTATGCCCACAACATACAGAGAAGTCTAGAAAATTTGTGGTAATTGTATTTGAATTTTGGACAAAAAGTCTTGCAAAAATAGCAAAAAACTTTTAATATAAAAGAGTACAAAGCTGCGGAAGCCCCTTTCGGCTTCCGCACGGGGAGGAGCAGTTTATGAAACCGACCGAAGAAAAGATTCAGAGCAATACATCGGATCTGCCGGTGTACCTGTTCAAGCAGGGCAACAACTGCGAGGCTTACCGCTACTTCGGCGCGCATCTGGAAACACGGGTCGGGGAGTCCGGCGTCGTGTTCCGCGTATGGGCACCGCACGCCGCAGCCATCAGTGTTGTGGGCGACTTCAACAGCTGGAAGCCCGGCAGCCATCCCATGCGCAAGGTGGATGGCGATTCCGTGTGGGAATTGTTCATTCCCGGCATGAAGGAATACGATGTTTATAAATATTGCGTGACCACCCGTGCAGGCGACCTTGTCTACAAGGCCGATCCCTACGCCTTCCACGCAGAGACCCGGCCGTCCAACGGCAGCAAGGTCTACGATCTGTCCGGCTTTGCATGGCACGATGCCGCATGGCAGGCCGCACAGAAAAAGGCGGACGTGATCAATGGCCCGATGAATATCTACGAGATGCACGCCGGCAGCTGGAAGCTGAAGGAGGGCGGCAAGCCCTACAACTACTCCGAACTGGCAGACGAGTTGATCCCGTACATCAAGGATATGGGCTACACCCATGTAGAACTGCTGCCGGTGATGGAATATCCGTTTGACGGCAGCTGGGGCTATCAGGTCACCGGCTATTTTGCACCCACCAGCCGCTACGGCACCCCCAAGGACTTTATGGCCTTTGTGGATAAGATGCACGCCGCCGGCATCGGCGTCATCATGGACTGGGTGCCCGCCCACTTCCCCAAGGATCAGTTCGGCCTGTACAATTTTGACGGCGAGGCCTGCTACGAGGACCCCAACCCCAAGCGCGGCGAGCACAAGGAGTGGGGCACCATGGTGTTCGACTTCGGCCGCAACGAGGTGCAGAGTTTCCTCATTTCCAGCGCACTGTACTGGCTGGAGCAGTACCACATCGATGGTCTGCGCGTGGATGCCGTGGCCTCCATGCTGTATCTGGATTACAACCGCAAGCAGGGCGAATGGGAGCCCAATAAGGACGGCGGCAAGGAGAACCTTGAAGCCATCGCCTTCCTGCGCAAGCTGAACAACACCGTGCTGGGCCGTCACCCCCACAAGTACATGATCGCTGAGGAGTCCACCGCGTGGCCCATGGTCACAAAGCCCGCTTCGGACGGCGGTCTCGGCTTCAACTTCAAGTGGAACATGGGCTGGATGAACGATATGCTCAGCTACATGAAGACCGACCCGCTGTTCCGCTCCGGCAACCACAACAAGGTGACTTTCAGCTTCTTCTACGCTTTCAGTGAGAACTTTGTGCTGCCCATCAGCCACG
This sequence comes from uncultured Faecalibacterium sp., assembly GCA_934503275.1. Classification (GTDB taxonomy): domain Bacteria; phylum Bacillota; class Clostridia; order Oscillospirales; family Ruminococcaceae; genus Faecalibacterium. Next base: position 17,785 of record CAKSVD010000019.1, on the reverse strand, counting down.
ATGAGGTCGTGCACGGCAAGGGCAGCCTGCTGAACAAGATGCCCGGCGAGTATGACGACAAGTTTGCCAATCTGCGCACCTTCTTCGGCTACATGATGGCACATCCGGGCAAGAAGCTGCTGTTCATGGGACAGGAGTTCGGCCAGTTTGCCGAGTGGAACGAGACAAAGCAGCTGGACTGGATGCTGCTGGATTACGACAAGCACGCTGAACTGCAGAACTACGTCCGCACCCTGAACGCCTTTTACAAAGAGCACCCTGCCCTCTGGCAGATCGATTACAGCTGGGAGGGCTTCCAGTGGATCGTGCCGGACGACTCGCAGCAAAGCGTCATCGCCTTCCTGCGCAAGGATGCCGCGGGCAAGCAGATCCTTGTCATCTGCAACTTCAACCCCGTCCTGCGCGAGGGCTACACCCTCGGTGCACCGGTGTCCGGCACCTATAAAGAGATCCTGAACAGCGATGATGCCGCTTTCGGCGGCTCCGGCACCGTGCACAACAAGCCGGTGCGTACCCACAAAAAGCCGCAGCACGGCTTTGAGCAGAGCATCACCGTTACCCTGCCGCCCATGAGCACCCTGTACTTTGAGGTGCCCACAAAGCGCACCCGCAAGGCAGCAGAGGACAGCGCGGACAAGCCGGCAAAAAAGACCGCCAAAAAGGCCACCGCCAAGGGCGCCGACAAGCCGGTAAAAAAGACCCGCACCACCAAGGCCAAGGCCGCCGACACGGCGGATGAAAAACCGGATAAAGCAAAAAAGACCGCTGCCAAGTCCAAGGCAAAGCCCGAAGCCGCAGCGGAAAAGCCGGTAAAAAAGACCGCCGCCAAGGCAAAGGCTGAGGCAAAGCCCAAGACCGAAGCAGAGACCAAACCCGCAAAGCGCACCCGCAAAGCAAAAGCACCCAAGGAATAAGGATGCCCACACGGATGCACGCACGAACATTCTGAACTGTTGACTATCATTTCCAAAACGGAAATGCTAAAGGGGAGAATAAAGCTATGGCAAAAGAAATCGTGGCAATGATCCTTGCCGGTGGACGTGGCTCGCGCTTATACGCGCTGACACAAAAGACGGCAAAACCTGCGGTGTCCTTCGGCGGTAAGTACCGCATCGTGGACTTCCCGCTGTCCAACTGCGTCAACTCCGATATCGACACCGTCGGTATCGCAACGCAGTACCAGCCCCAGAAGCTGAACGAGTACATCGGTAACGGTCAGCCTTGGGATCTGGACCGTCTGCACGGCGGTGTGCACACCCTGCCCCCTTACGAGCAGGCAAACGGCACCGACTGGTACAAGGGCACTGCAAACGCCATCTACCAGAACATCGGCTTCATCGACAGCTATGATCCCGAGTACGTCATCATCCTGTCCGGCGACCAGATCTGCAAGCAGGACTACGCCGACTTCCTGCGCTTCCACAAGGAAAAGGGCGCAGAGTTCTCTGTGGCCGTTATGGAAGTGGATTGGAAGGAAGCTTCCCGCTTCGGCCTGATGGTGGCAGACGAGAACGACCGCATCACCGAGTTCCAGGAGAAGCCCCCGGTACCCAAGTCCAATCTGGCCTCCATGGGCATCTACATCTTCAACTGGGATGTGCTCAAGAAGTATCTGATCGAGGACGAGGCTGACCCCAACTCCAAGAACGACTTCGGCATGAACATCATCCCCGCCCTGCTGCGTGATGGCCGCAAGATGTACGCCTACCGCTTTGCCGGTTACTGGCGCGACGTGGGCACCATCGACAGCCTGTGGGAAGCCAACATGGAGGTGCTGGACCCCGAGAACTCCGGCATTGATATCTTTGATAAGACCTGGAAGATCTACAGCCGCAACCCCGTGCTGCCCGCCCAGAAGATCGGCGAGCGCGCCGTTGTGCAGGACTCCCTTGTTACCGAGGGCTGCAAGATCTACGGCAACGTCAAGCACTCTGTGCTGAGCGCAGGCGTCGTTGTGGAAGAGGGCGCTACCGTTGAGGACGCCGTGCTGATGGACGGTGTCGTGGTCAAGGCAGGTGCCGTGGTCAAGCGCTGCATCCTTGCTGAGGACGTTGTTGTGGGCGCAGGTGCAAAGGTTGGCGGCGAGGGCGCAATTGCCCATGTTGGCACCGGTCTGACCATCGGCGCAGGCGCCACCGTCAAGGAGGGCGCAAAAGTGTTTGAATCCGTCAAGGAGGGTGTGGAAGTATGCTGAGACAGAACACCAATGCGTTGGGTATCATTTTCCCCAACAGCTATGACAATACCGTTCCCGAGCTGGTGACCGAGCGCGCAATGGCCTCGATCCCCTTTGCGGGCCGTTACCGCATGGTAGACTTTGTGCTGTCCAGCATGGCCAACTGCGGCGTTTCCAACGTTTCCATCGTGGTGCGTAAGAACTACCACTCCCTGATGGATCATCTGGGCACCGGCCGCGAGTGGGATATGGCCCGCCGTCACGGCGGCCTGAACATCGTGCCTCCCTTTGCTGAAAAGGGCGTGCGCATCTACTCCGGCCGCGTGGAGGCTCTGGGCTCCATTCTGGACTTCCTCGAGCACCAGAAGGAGAAGTATGTGGTCATGAGCGATGCCAACATCGCCATCAACTACGACTTCAACGCCCTGCTGGCTGCCCATCAGGCCAGCGGCGCCGATGTGACCGTGGCTTACCAGAAGACCGAGATCCCTGAGGGCCGCAAGAACGACAACTACACCCTGACCATCGATGCCGATGGCCGCGTGACCGAGCTGCTGTTCAACGACTATCGCTCCGGTGTGCAGAATCTGGATCTGAACATCTATGTGCTGGAGCGCGAGACCCTGATCAAGCTGGTCAAGGACGCCACCGCCCGCGGTCTGATCTACTTCGAGCGCGATATTCTGGCGCACAACGTCAACATCCTGAACATCCACGCTCTGGAGTACACCGGCTATGTAGCGCACGTCTGCGACATGAAGAGTTACTTTGACGAGAACCTGAAGCTGATCGATGACCGCAATCTGGAAGCGCTGTTCCCCAAGGGCAGCCCCATCTACACCAAGATCCGCGACGATAACCCCACCCGTTACGTCACCGGTTCCAAGGTCGTGGATTCCATTCTGGCCGACGGCTGCGTCATCGAGGGCACCGTGGAGAACTGCGTGCTCTTCCGCGGCGTCAAGGTCAAGAAGGGCGCTGTGGTCAAGAACTGTGTCCTGATGCAGGATACCGTGGTCGAGCCCAACGTGGAGCTGGACTGCGTTGTCACCGATAAGAACGTAAAGATCACCGCCGGCAAAAAGCTGTCCGGCACCGAGAGCTTCCCGGTCTACGTTCAGAAGAATCACACCGTCTGATCGATGCAATATCCATAGGGGCGGCTTCCTCCCCGGTAGCCCCTCTTGAGAGGGGCGGGGGCACCTGTGTGCCCCCGCCTGCTCTTTTGTATGCAAGGTTCGCGCCGCTTTTCACGGCGGCGGGGAGCGCGAACATCTGTATCATGGAAGGAGCGAATCCTATGAAGATCCTGTATGCTGCTTCGGAAGCCAATCCCTTTGCCAAGTCCGGCGGTCTGGCCGATGTGGCAGGTGCCCTGCCCAAGGCGCTGGTCAAGGACGGCGTGGACGCCCGCGTCATCATGCCCCTGTACGGCGATTTGAAGTACCGCGATAAGCTGGAATACGTTACCAACTACTCCGTGCCTGTGGGCTGGCGCAGCCAGTACTGCGGCCTGTTCAAGGCCGATGTGGACGGCGTGACCTACTACTTCCTCGACAACGAGTATTACTTCAAGCGCCGCGGCCTGTACGGCTTCTACGATGACGGCGAGCGCTTCGCCTTCTTCTCCCGCGCCGTGCTGGAGACTTTGTTCTACATCGACTTCACCCCCGATATCATCAACTGCAACGACTGGCAGACCGCTCTGGTGCCGGTGTACCTGAACCTGTACTATCGTCATCTGGACAAGTTCAACCGCATCAAGACTGTGTTCACCATCCACAACATCGCCTATCAGGGCAAGTACGGCACCGATATTCTGGAGGATACCTGCGGCATCGGCCACCGGGACCAGCATATCGTGGAGTACGACGGCTGCGCCAACTTCATGAAGGGTGCTTTCGAGACCGCCGACAAGATCACCACCGTCAGCCCCACCTACGCACAGGAGATCCTGGACCCGTGGTTCAGCTACGGTCTGGACGCTCTGCTGCGCGAGAAGCAGTACAAGCTGTGCGGCATCCTGAACGGCATCGATATGGACGCCAACGACCCCGCCACCGACAAGAACATCCCCTTCAATTACAACATCAAGACCTTTGAGACCGGCAAGGCCAAGTGCAAGGAGGCTTTGCAGGACAGATTCGGTCTGAATAAAGACGGCAGCCCCGTCTTTGGCATGGTCAGCCGCATGGTTGGCATGAAGGGCTTTGACCTTGTGCAGAGCATTGCCGACGGTCTGGTGGACCGCGGCATCCAGCTGGTCATTCTGGGCAGCGGCGAGAGCCAGTACGAGAACTTCTTCTCCGACCTGTGCGGCCGTCACCCGGGCCGCGTAGGCACCTACATCGGCTTTGAGCCCAAACTCTCGCAGGAGATCTACGCCGGTGCCGACGCCTTCATCATGCCCTCCAAGAGCGAGCCCTGCGGTCTGGCACAGATGGTGGCCTGCCGCTACGGCACACCTCCCATCGTCCGCGAGACCGGCGGCCTGCGCGACTCCATCCACGACAGCACCATGGGCGACGGCAACGGCTTTACCTTTGCCGGTTACAACGCCCACGAGCTGTATGTGGCCTGCTGCAACGCACAGGATGCCTACAACAACAAGGAAAACTGGAAAAACCTCGTGCGTCACTGCATGGAGTGCGATTTCAGCTGGGACGTTTCTGCCAAGAGTTACGAGGGTCTGTACAACGAGACCGCAAACCTCTGGTAAAAGCATTTCCGCCTCGTTTATCCGCCGCCCGGCCTGCAAGCCGGGCGGCTTTTTTTGCGCGTTGGCGCGGCAAGCTTTCCCTAAAAAACCGCAATGCGTTAAAAAATTCCTTGCACTTCGGGGACATTCTGTGTTATACTGACATCGTTTTAACAGTTTTTTCATAAAAGCACAAAAAGTGCTGTGCCATAAAAAGGAGAATCTTATGAACTGGAAACGTATCGTCAGCGGCGTTCTGGCAGCAGCCATGCTATATGCACTGCCGGTGCAGCTTCTGGCCTCAGCTGAAGGTGCAGAGACTGCCACAGCCAACGCATGGGAGGAACTGTCCATCGCAGCCTCTCCCGATGACTGCAACACCTTTTTTTATGGCAGAAATGACTACACCTTTGAAAAACTCACCCACCCGGAAAAGGACGTCAAAACAGCAGACGGCATCGTGGATTATCTGGGCGGCAGCACCGTTGCCGTGGTGACCGACCCGGAGGACGCCGCCTACAACGCAGGCGACCGGGGCCAGAACTACGCATGGTCTGCTGTGGGCTACGGTGACTGGCTATATGTGGGCACCTGCTACGCCGCCATGGGCAACACCCTCTCCCTGATGAAGAGCAGTCTGGGCGACGAGTATGATGACAAAGTGCTTGCCGCCACCTTTGACGCCCTTTACAACGGCACCTTCTTCCTGACAGAGGCAGACGGCGGCAAGCCCAAGGGCGTTCTGGCAAAGATCAACACCAAGACCGGCGAGACCAAGCTGCTGATGTCCGGCTCCTCCAACGGTTACACACCCCTGTTCCGCAACGCATTGGAGTATCACGGCAAGCTGTACTTCTGCGGCAGCGTGGGCGGCGGCGGCATCGGCTTTTTGCCCAGTATCTGGCAGGTAGACCCCGACACCGATGCGTGCAAGCCGGTGTATATCGGCCTGAACAGCGTGCAGGACTATGCCGTAGCCTACCAGCAGGGCATCAGCGTTGGCATCCGGGGTATGTGTGTCTACAAGGATCAGCTGGTCATCAGCAACGTGACCACGGACGCCGCCACCGGCAAGAGCAGCGCCACCCTGCTGATCTCCTCTGACCCGGAAAAGGGCTTTACCCAGATCGCGGACTCCGAAAGCCTGTTCAACTACCCTGCCTACCACTATGCCGACAGCATTTATGGCGGCAGCATCTGGGATATGGCCGAGTTCAACGGCAGCCTGTATGTTTCCATCTGCACCGGCACTGAGGACAATATGCCCGATGACAACACCATGCAGTCCTTTGCACTGGTGCGGGGCGACCAGAACCCTGACGGCAGCTTTACATGGACTGCACTGGCCGGCGACACGGAAAAGGACGGTGCCCGCTACACCTTCGGCATCGATCCGGAGCGCACCCGTTCCGGCGCTGCCAACCTGACAGTATACAACGACCACCTCTATATCGGCGAGTACAACGACGAGGAGATCGCGCTGGAGCGCATCCTTTTTTCCAAAACCGGCAAAAAAGCCACCGGTCAGTTCGGCGGCGGTCTGGACTGCAACTTCCTCAACGCCAATCTGGCGCAGTCTGTAAACCTTTACCGCATGGACAAGGACGAGAACATCGAGTTGGTGGTAGGCAACGCCACCAAAATGTTCCCCTCCGGCAGCCTTTCGGGCCTGAAGTCCGGCTTTGGCCGCAACGAGAACCAGTACATCTGGCGGATGCAGGTATACGATGGCAAGCTATATGTGGCAACCTTTGATACCAGCAGTCTGCTGGAGTGCTTAGGGCAGTTCGTCAACGGCAATCTGCTCCAGCGCACCCCTGAGGAGTGGAAAACGCAGTGGAACTACCTGAAGGCCCTGATGGATGCGCTGAAAACGGTAGACCCCGATGGCAGCGGCAATGCCGATACTCTGGCGCAGACTATCAAGTTCTCCTACGCTTTCGTGTTCCGCAACATTACGGTGTGCAACATCGCCAGCGCTATCCGGCTTTTGAACTATATGCGCAAGGCAAAGCGCGGCTTCGACCTTTATGTAACAGAGGACGGCGTAAACTTCCAGACCATCACCATCGATGGCTTCGGCGATCCCTACAACCACGGTCTGCGGACGTTTGCCACCACCGATCAGGGGCTGTGTCTGGGCACCGCCAATCCCTTCTACGGCACGCAGGTGTGGATCCAGCGCAAGGAGTAAAAACCTTGTACCCGCCGCACACCTCCTGCACAAAATATCTGAAACTCTGATATACTGCTTTTCACCCCCTGATGCCGGGCACCCGGTGTCGGGGGTGTTTTTTATTGCAATGCCGTTCGCCCGCCCTTTGCGCGGCAACGCTTTTTTCACTTTTTACACTCTGCACAAACTTTTCTGCAAAGTTTGTGCAAAGATGCGGCCGCAGGCGCACATTATGTGCTAATAACGCACAATTGTGGAATCAGTCTTAACAAACTATGAAATTTTACTATATTTCGGTGGAGAATTGATTGCAATATCCAACGCTTTGAAGTATACTGAGGGCATAGACTTTTTGGCTGCCTGTCCGTCTCTGGCAATTTTTCCAAATTCTGGAATGCGGGCAGCACCCGCAGAAAGGAGCGGCACAGGACTTGAAGGGCTGGTATAAAGCTTTAGAGGATCTGGTCTGGCTGACCCAGCTGGGGCTGAATATGCTGCTGCCGCTGGTGCTCTGCCTTGCCGGGTGCTGGTGGGCCGTGGAGCATTGGGGCTGGCCGGAATGGCTGTTTTTGCCCGCTGTGGGGCTGGGACTTGCCGCCGGGGCGCAGAACTTCTGGGTGTTCTGCAAGGAACGGCTGGAGCGCTCCAAGCACGAAAAAAATCATCGGGTGGGTTTTAACTCCCACCAGTAATGGAGGTTCGTTTTTATGAAATTGCAGCCGGAATCCAAAAAGGAACTGCTGCGCATCGCCTGCGGCGTGTCTTTATGCACCGCCGTGATGTGGGTGGTGTTTGCAGCGCTGCATCTGGTGGGCTGGGTGGTCTTTGACTACCGGGTGCTGCTGGGCGGCATCATCGGCGCACTGGTGGCCATCGGCAACTTTGCCGGCATCTGCTTCGTGGTGCAGAAGGTCATTGACGAGCCGGACGAAAAAAAGCGTAAAGCACAGCTGCAGATATCCTATAATACAAGGATGCTGCTGCAGGCGCTGTGGATCATCATAGCCATTGCGGCTCCCTGTTTCCAAGCGTTTGCAGGCGTACTGCCGCTGCTGTTCCCCAGAGTTACGATCTATTATCTCCAGATAACCGGGAAGTACAAGCCGCTCACGCCCCCGCAGGAGCCGGTGGACATCGCTGTGGAAGATGACCCCGCCCCCGCCGAGGCGTCTGCGGTGCAGCCCCGTGACGAAGGGGGTGAACAAGAATAAATGGAACTGAACGGCGCAAAGATCCTGTATACCATCCACACCAATATCCCCCTGCTGGGTGATTTTAAAATCACCCAGACCTTGGTAAGCACCTGGATCGTCATGGCGCTGCTCTCGGGTTTTGCCATCTGGCTGGGGCACGACCTCAAGCTGGAAAATGTGTCCAAACGACAGGCCGCAGCCGAGTTCATCGTAACGCGGCTGGAGCAGTTCGTGCACGACAGCATGGGCTTCCACTTTGATCAGTATATCCCCCTGGTCGGTGCTATTTTTGCACTGAGCGTCGGGTGCAACCTGATCAGCGTCGTTGGCCTGTGGAGCCCCACGGCCGACCTGAACACCGAGGCAGCGTGGGCCATCGTGGTGTTTGTTCTGATCATGTACTACAAGATCAAAACGAACGGCATTCTGACCTACCTCAAGGGTCTGCTCGATCCGATCTTTATCATGGCACCCATCAATGTGCTGTCGGAGATCTCTACCCCTGTCAGCATGGCGTTCCGTCACTTCGGCAATATCCTGTCCGGTACGGTCATCTCCACACTGCTGTACTGGGCACTGGCAAGTCTGAGCCACGTCATCTTTGGCTGGCTGCCGGGCTTCCTGAGTCAGATCCAGCTGTTCCAGATCGGCATCCCGGCCTTTACCGGTTTGTATTTCGACTGGTTCGGCGGCTGCATTCAGGCGTTCATCTTCTGTACCCTGACCACAATCTTCATCAAACGTGCTGCCGGTGAGGACTAAGGCCTTCCGGCATCCCCCAAAACACAAACACATTTTAGGAGGACAAATCTTATGACTGATTTCCAGTATCTGGCTCGTGGTATCGCTCTGGCAGGCTGCGGCATCGGCGCAGGCTGCGCACTGATCGCAGGTATCGGCCCCGGTATCGGCGAAGGCAACGCTGCTGCCGCTGCCTGTGAGGCCGTTGGCCGTCAGCCGGAGTGCAAGAGCGATGTTACCAGCACCCTGATCCTCGGCGTCGCCCTTTCTGAGACCACCGGTATCTACGGCTTTGTTACCGGCCTGCTGCTGATCTTCCTGGCACCCGGTATGTTCATGAAGTATCTGGCATAAGCCTCCCGATCCGAAAAAATAACGAAAGGAGACGCTTATGGAACTGTATCAGGCGTTGATCACGCTGGATGGCTGGACCTTTCTGGCCCAGATCTGCAACCTGATGATCCAGCTGGTCATCTTCAAAAAGTTCCTGCTGAAGCCGATCAAACAGGTGATCGCCGACCGCAAGGCCAAGGCCGACAGCGAGATTGCGGATGCGCAGAAGCTGCGCACCGAGGCCGAGGCCATGAAGACAGAGTACGAGCAGAACCTGCAGAACGCCCGCACCGAGGCCAACCAGATCGTGGCTGCGGCGCAAAAGACCGCCACCACCCGCTCGGAAGAGATCGTGGGCGAGGCCCGCGCACAGGCTGCTGCGCTGAAGCAGAAGGCCGAGGCTGACATTGCGCAGGAGCGCAAGAAGGCCGTGAACGAGGTCAAGGACGAGATCGGCGGCATCGCCATGGAGATCGCATCCAAGGTGGTGGAGCGCGAGATCAGCGAGAAGGACCACAAGGACCTGATCGACGAATTTATCAAAAACGTGGGTGAAGCATCATGACCGAAACTGCAAAGATGTACGGCGGCAGTCTGTACGATCTGGCGGCAGAGGAAGGGCTGGAGACCCGCATTCTGGGCGAACTTGACGAGGTGCAACAGCTTCTGAAGCAAAACCCGGACTACCTGCGGCTGCTCAGCACCCCCAGCATTCCCAAAAAGGAGCGCTGCGGCCTGCTGGACGAAGCCCTGCGCGGGCAGGTCCACCTCTATGTGCTGAACTTTTTAAAGATCCTGTGCGAGAAGGGCACCCTGCGGGAGCTGTCCGGCTGCGCACGGGCCTACCGCATCCGCTACAATCAGGCGCACGGCATTCTGGAGGCCACAGCCATCTCGGCTGTCCCGCTGACAGAGCCGCAGCGCGCGGCGCTGCACGCCAAGCTGGAAAACCTGACCGGCAAGACCATCGACCTTAAGACCAAGGTGGATGCCAAGGTGCTGGGCGGTATCCGGCTGGATATCGAGGGCACCGAGCTGGACGGCACCGTCCAGAACCGCCTTGCCTCCCTGCGCCGGGATATTGCGGCGGTTACCCTGTAACTTTTTCCCTGCCCTTTGCAAACGGGGCAGAGCACAGAACGAATTTCCACCCGAAATGACTATTATGAATTGAGTGGTGAACAAACAAAGATGCAACTGAAACCTGAAGAGATCTCCAAGATCATCCGTGCGCAGATCAAGCATTACGAAAATGCCATCGAGCAGAGCGAGACCGGCACGGTCATTATGGTGGGCGACGGCATCGCCCGGGCCAGCGGTCTGGAAAAGTGCATGGCAGGCGAGCTGCTCCAGTTTGACAACGGCGAATACGGTATGGCCCAGAACCTTGAGGAAAATACCGTTTCCATCGTGCTGCTGGGCTCGGATGTCGGCATCAAAGAAGGCAGTATCGTCAAGCGCACCGGCAAGGTAGTCTCCGTACCGGTGGGCGATGCCATGATCGGCCGCGTGGTCAACGCACTGGGTCAGCCCATCGACGGCGCAGGCCCTATTGAGACCACCGAGTACCGCGCCATCGAGAGCCGCGCTCCCGGCATCATCGAGCGCCAGCCCGTCAAGGAGCCGCTGCAGACCGGTATCAAGGCCATCGACTCCATGATCCCCATCGGACGCGGCCAGCGCGAACTGATCATCGGCGACCGCCAGACCGGCAAGACCACCATCGCCTCCGATACCATCATCAACCAGAAGGGCAAGGACGTCATCTGCATTTACGTTGCCATCGGTCAGAAGCGCTCTACCGTGGCAAACCTTGTGCAGAGCCTGACCGAGGCCGGTGCCATGGGCTACACCATCGTGGTGTCCGCTACCGCCTCCGAGTTGTCCCCCCTGCAGTATATCGCCCCCTACTCCGGCTGCGCCATGGGCGAATACTTCATGCAGCAGGGCAAGCACGTCCTCATCATCTACGATGACCTTTCCAAGCACGCTGTGGCTTACCGTGCCCTGTCGCTGCTGATCCGCCGTCCCCCGGGACGCGAGGCTTACCCCGGCGATGTTTTCTATCTGCACTCCCGTCTGCTGGAGCGCGCTGCCAAGCTTTCCAACGAGCTGGGCGGCGGCAGCCTGACGGCTCTGCCCATCATCGAGACGCAGGCGGGCGACGTTTCCGCCTACATCCCCACCAACGTCATCTCCATCACCGATGGTCAGATCTTCCTTGAGACCGAGTTGTTCCACTCCGGCGTCATGCCGGCAGTCAACCCCGGTATCTCGGTGTCCCGTGTCGGCGGCAACGCCCAGATCAAGGCCATGAAAAAGGTGGCCGGCACCCTGAAGCTGATCTACTCCCAGTACCGCGAGCTGCAGTCCTTTGCGCAGTTCGGCTCTGATCTGGACGCCGACACCAAGGCACGTCTGGCACAGGGCGAGCGCATCGTGGAGGTGCTGAAGCAGAACCGCTCCGCACCCGTACCTGTGGAAAAGCAGGTGGCCATCCTGTACGCTACCATCCACGATTACCTTGTCAACGTCAAGGTACCGGATGTTGCCGAGTACGAGAAGGGCCTGTACGAGTATCTGGACAACGATGCCGCCGGGGCTGCCGTGATGGACACCATCCGCACCACCGGCAATCTGGATAAGGACACCGAGGAGCAGCTCAAGACCGTGCTGACCCGGTATACCGAAAGCTTTGTCAAGGCGCATTAAAGGGAAGGAGGCGTAACGCATGGCTGGTTCCATGAAGGACATCAAGCTGCGCATCAAAAGCGTAGAGAGCACCATGCAGATCACCAAGGCCATGGAGCTGGTGGCTTCCTCCAAAATGCGCCGTGCCAAGGAGCGGGTCGAGCACAGCCGACCCTATTTTGAAACGCTGTACAAGACCCTGACCGAGATCGCGGCAGCGGACCCCCGGGCCCGCAACCCCTACCTGCGCCGCAGCGAGATCAAGCGCACGCTGCTGGTGGTCATTGCCGGTGACCGCGGCCTTGCCGGCGGTTACAACGCCAATGTGCTCAAGCTGGCCGCACAGGAAAGCGGCAATGTGGAGGTGCTGCCCATCGGCAAGCGCTCGGCAGAATATTTTGCCCACCACGAAGCCGAACTGTTCACGCAGGAAGTGCTGCTGGCCGCCGATATTTCGGTGGGACGGTGCTTCCAGCTGGCGCGCCAGATCACCGAAGGGTACCGCAAGGGCGAGTTTGACGCCGTAAAGCTTTGCTACACCCGGTTCGATTCCATGATGACCCAGACGGCTGTCTCCATTGAGGTGCTGCCGCTGGCCATGGAGCCCACCGAGCAGCAGAAGGCGGAGGCGCGCCGCAGTCAGATCCTGTACAAGCCCAGCAGCGAGGAAGTATTCAGCGCGATCATCCCGGAGTATGTGGCCGGTGTCGTCTACGGTGCCGTGTGCGAGAGCGTAGCCAGCGAACTGGCTGCCCGCCGCACCGCCATGGACGCTGCCACCAAGAACGCCGGTGAGATGATCGACCATCTCAACCTGTATTATAACCGTGCCCGTCAGGCTGCTATCACGCAGGAGATCACCGAGATCGTGGCCGGCGCGGAGAACTAAGACTATCAAGAAGGAGTTGTAGCCTATGTCCGAAAAACATATCGGCAAGGTGATCCAGGTCATTGGCCCGGTGCTGGACATCCAGTTCAAGGATGGCGAGCTGCCGGAGCTGCTCAACGCCATTGAGATCGACAACCACGGCCAGAAGCTGGTGGTGGAGGTCGCTCAGCTGACCGGCGACAATGTGGCACGCTGCATTGCCATGAGCAGCACCGATGGTCTGGTGCGCGGCACAGATGCCGTGGACACCGGCGAGTCCATCAAGGTGCCCGTAGGAGACCAGTGTCTGGGGCGCGTGTTCAACCTGCTGGGCGAGCCGGTGGATAACAAGCCCGCCCCTACCCCGGATGCCTATTGGCCCATCCACCGTCCCGCTCCCAGCTACGAGGAGCAGCAGTCCACCACCGAGATCCTTGAGACCGGCATCAAGGTGGTCGACCTGATCTGCCCCTACGCCAAGGGCGGCAAGATCGGCCTGTTCGGCGGCGCCGGTGTCGGCAAGACCGTCCTGATCCAGGAACTGATCTATAACATCGCCACCGAGCACAACGGTTACTCGGTGTTTACCGGCGTCGGCGAGCGCACCCGCGAGGGCAACGACCTGTACGGCGAAATGACCGAGAGCGGCGTTATCAACAAGACCGCGCTGGTCTACGGCCAGATGAACGAGCCCCCGGGAGCCCGTATGCGCGTGGCACTGTCCGGCCTGACCATGGCAGAGTACTTCCGCGATGTGAAGAATCAGGACGTGCTGCTGTTCATCGATAATATCTTCCGCTTCACGCAGGCCGGTTCCGAGGTGTCCGCACTGCTGGGCCGTATGCCCTCTGCCGTTGGTTATCAGCCCACGCTGGCCACCGAGATGGGCGCCCTGCAGGAGCGTATCACCTCCACCCGCAAGGGCTCCATCACCTCGGTGCAGGCCGTCTACGTTCCCGCCGATGACCTGACCGACCCCGCCCCTGCCACCACCTTTACCCATCTGGATGCTACCACGGTTCTGAGCCGTGACATTGCATCGCAGGGCATCTACCCCGCTGTGGACCCGCTGGATTCCACCAGCCGCATCCTCAGCCCGGAGGTCGTGGGTCAGGAGCACTACGAGATCGCCCGCGCTGTCCAGAAGGTGCTGCAGCGCTACAAGGAACTGCAGGACATCATTGCCATTATGGGCATGGACGAACTGAGCGAGGAGGACAAGCGTACCGTCAGCCGCGCCCGCAAGGTGCAGCGCTTCCTGAGCCAGAGTTTCCATGTAGCAGAGCAGTTCACCGGTATGCCCGGCCAGTATGTGCCGCTGAAGGAGACCCTGCGGGGATTCAAGATGATCCTGAGCGGTGAGTGCGACGAACTGCCCGAGAGCGCATTCCTGTTCGCGGGCACCATCGATGACGTGTTCGCAAAAGCGAAGAAGGGGTAAGCCATGACGACCTTTCATCTGACGGTGGTCACGCCGGACGGCTGCGCCTTTGAAGGTCAGGCCGAGCGCATCGTCTGCCGCGCCATTGATGGCGATATCGCCATTTTGGCAAAGCACGGCGATTACTGCACGGCACTGGGCATGGGCGAGGCGCACATTGTGGATGCCGACGGTCAGCGCCGCCGTGCAGCCTGCATGGGCGGCCTGCTCAGCGTGCTGGACGGGGACGTGCGTCTGGTGGCTACCACTTGGGAATGGGCCGAGGACATCGATCAGGCGCGTGCGGAGGCTTCCAAAAAGCGCGCCGAGGAGATCCTTGCCCGGAAGAACCTGAACGACCGTGAGTACGAGATGGCACAGGCACGCCTCAAGCGTGCGCTGGTGCGTACCTCTGTCCGTTAAACCTGTATGCAAAAAGGCACCCGCAGCCGGATGGCTGTGGGTGCCTTTTTAAATTTATCTTACCCCCGGTTCGCTTTCTCAATCAGAGTGCGGATGTGGTGCGCAAGCATCTCTACGGCGGTGCTGTTCTCGCCGCCGTTGGGCACAATGATGTCCGCGTTGCGCTTGCTGGGCTCTACAAAGGCCTCGTGCATCGGCTTGACCGTGGTAAGGTACTGGTCTATCACGCTGTCCAAGCTGCGCCCGCGCTCCTTTACGTCCCGCAGAATGCGCCGCAGGATGCGCTCGTCCGCGTCCGTGTCCACGAAGATCTTGTAGTCGAACAGGGCGCACAGTTCCGGCTCTACAAAGGGCAGAATGCCCTCCACGATCAGCACCGGGGCGGGCTCGATGTGCTGCACCTCGTTGCTGCGGTTGTGGTTGGAGTAATCGTACACCGGGCAGTCGATGGCGCGGCCTGCCTTTAGCTCCTGCAAGTGGTAGATGAGCAGGGCGTTGTCGAAGGCGTCCGGGTGGTCGTAATTCAGCTTGCAGCGCTCTTCAAAGGGCAGTTCATCGTGGCGCTTGTAGTAGCTGTCGTGGGAGATCAAGCGCACCTCGTCCTCCCCAAAGCGTTCCTTCAGCCGCAGCGAAAGGGTGGTCTTGCCGCTGCCCGAGCCGCCCGCGATGCCAATGATCAGGTTGTTCATGATGCAAACTCCTTCTACACAAAATCTGCCGGTTTCTGTGGAAAAATCGGTCGGAATGGATTATAATAGATTTGTATATATTCTGCTGCCCCGGGGTTGTTGCCGCCCGGCAGCAGTTCTTCCCTTTTATCATAGCACAAAATGTGTCGTTTGGACAGGGTTTGCAGGCCATCCTCACGAAAATCAATTTTCTGAAGGAAGGCTTTCCCCGGAAGGGACAGATTCTCCCCGCGCCGGGGAGAAATGTCACCGTAGGTGACAAAGAGGGGAACAGCTGTCACCGCAGGTGACTGATGAGAGCCGCAGGCAAGCGACAGCTTGTGGGAGATCCCCCTCATCCGTCTGCTCACTGCGTTCGCCGACACATTCACAAAAAAGGACGGTCAAAATGCCAAAAGAAACGCTGCAGCACACCATGAGAAGCAAGGTCCGGGTCTTTGAGGACGGCGGCATCCGCCTGCTCCGCAAAGGTCAGAAAGGGCTTATCCACGCCATCTTCAGCCGCTTCGGGCTGGTGCTGGTGCTGCTGGTGCTGCAATTCGGGGCGCTGTTCAGCCTGATGCGCTGGTTCAGCGGTCTGCTGCCCCACTACTTGGGCGGCACTTTGCTGGTCACAGCGGCCATGATGGTCTACCTGCTCAATCAGGACATGAACAACAGTGTGCGTATCCCGTGGCTGGTGGTCACGGCGCTGGCGCCTGTGCTGGGCGTGCTGCTGTTCTGGTACACCAAGGAGGATGTCGGCCACCGGATGCTCAAAAAGCGCCTGCTGGAACTGGAGGGGCAGACCCGCAGCCAGCTTGCGCAGGACAAAAAAGCAAGCACAGCGCTGGACGCAGACTGCCCCGGCGCGGCTTCTCTGGCGCAGTATCTGCGTGGACGGGGCGGCGGCTTCCCGGTGTACGAAAACACGCAGGTGACCTATTTCCCCAGCGGTGAGGCCAAGTTTGCTGCACTGCTGCCCCAGCTGGAAAGCGCCACCCAGTACATTTTTCTGGAATACTTCATCATCGACGAAGGGCTGATGTGGGGGCGCATTCTGGAGATCTTAGCGCGCAAGGCCGCGCAGGGCGTGGATGTGCGGGTGATGTATGACGGCACCTGCGAGTTCTCCACCCTGCCCCGGGACTACCCCAGACGGCTGGAGGCGCTGGGCATCCGCTGCAAGGTGTTTGCGCCGGTCACGCCCTTTGTTTCCACCCACTACAACTACCGCGACCACCGCAAAATTTTAGTCGTGGATGGCCGCGTAGGCTTTACCGGCGGCGTGAATCTGGCTGATGAGTACATCAACCACGTTGAAAAATATGGCCGCTGGAAGGATGCCGCCGTCATGCTGGAGGGCGAGGGCGTGCGCACCATGACCGCCCTGTTTTTGCAGATGTGGAGCATCCAGCGGGAGCCGGAGTTCGCCCAGTTCCTTCCCCGCCCCCTTCCGCAAACACAGGCCAATGGCTTTGTCATCCCCTACGGCGACTGCCCGCTGGACGGCGAGCGTGTGGGTGAGATGGTCTACATCGACCTGCTCAACCGCGCCCGGCGCAGCGTACATATCATCACGCCCTACCTCATTCTGGACGGCGAGTTGGAGACCGCCCTGCGCTTTGCCGCCGAGCGCGGCGTGGACGTGCACCTGATCCTGCCCGGCAAGCCGGACAAGGCATTTGCCTATGCACTGGCTAAAACGCATTATCTGCCGCTGCTGTCCTCCGGTGTGAAGATCAGCGAGTGGCTCCCCGGCTTCACCCACGCCAAGGTGATGATCATGGACGGGCAGGAAGCCGTTGTGGGCACCATCAATCTGGACTACCGCAGCCTGTACCACCACTTTGAAGACGCGGTCTGGATGCGCGGCGTAGACTGCCTGCCCCGCATTGAGGCAGATTTTCAGGATACGCTGGCGCAATGCCGCACGGTGGAGCCCACCCGCCAGAGCGTCTGGCAGGGCAAAAAGCTGCTGCATCTTGTGGGCATGGTCCTCAAATTCATCGCCCCGCTGATCTGACATCAAACAAAAAGGGACTGCTGCACCAAATGCTGTGCAGCAGTCCCTTTTGTTCTCTCATCACACCGATGTATCCGTTTCCGGCGAGTCCGCGTTCACTGCAGGTTCCATCTCTGGTACGCCGTAAAGTTCCAGCGTCTTTGCAACGGCCTTATCCCACGGGAAGCGGCTGCATACACATTGATGTATCTCAATCGTGTATCAAGCTTCATGTATATTTTGTCAAATCCGCGAAAATTTCATCTCTCGTTTCACACACAAAAAAACGCTTCAGGAATCTTCCTGAAGCGTTTTTCTAAGTCGGCGACTACCTATTTTCACAAGCCGTTTCCAGCTAACTATCTTCGGCACAAGTAAGCTTAACTTCTGTGT
>CAKSVD010000018.1 GCA_934503275.1 uncultured Faecalibacterium sp. | reverse complement strand
TACCGCAGACAGAAAATGGGGTTTGTTCTGATTCACATAGCGTATTTTTTCCTAAAGCCACAAGATGTGTCATACTTGGGGAACTCCCTGCTGTACATATCGCTGTTGTCTGTGGTCTTAATCGCAAGTTTTACAAACAGCGCAATTCTCAACGACCGATTTGCGATATGCAATTCACGGTTGTTATCAACGAATCAAATCGTGAATTGCGATGGCAGGGTGCGTCCTATTCAGGGGCGCACCCTGTTTTTGTGGCTATTTTTACCATCACATAAATTTGCGCTGTTGTTGCCATAGCAACCGACAAAGGAAAATGAATCTGATAAACTGCTTGGCAGTTGGTTATTTATGACTAACCGCCACAAACAAAGAACTATCTGTTTATTAAAGGAGTTTTCCATGAAAAAAATTTCTCGTCGTTCGTTTATCACTGCCATGGCTGCTGTAAGTGCAGCCGGTGTTCTGGCCGCCTGCGGTTCTTCTTCCAGTAGCACGGCTTCTTCTGTGGCTTCTTCCGCTGTATCCAGCGAAGCAACTTTCTCTGCCGCATCTATGGATGAGACCGGTACCCATACCGTCGTAGACCACGGCGGCAACGAAGTAGAAGTGCCTAATAAGGTCACCCGTGTCGTCATCGACCAGATTCCAATCCTGTCCACCTACATGGCTTATTTTGAGGGCAGTGCTCCCTACATCGTGGGTTACTGCGGCTCTTTCAAGTCGGTTATTTCTGACACGGTGTTGAAAAACATCGCTCCGGAGCTTCTGGAGTCCAGCGATACGGTCTATGCTCAGAGCGACCTGAACATCGAGGAGATCATGAAGCTGAACCCTGATGTTATCCTGTACAATGCGGGCAACTCCTCCCATGCCGAAATCCTGAAGGCCAGCGGAATCCCCTCCATCGGTTTCGCTACCGTGGGCGCATCTACGGAAGCTGATCCCATTGAGCGTTACGAAGAGTGGCTGAAGCTGCTGGAGCAGATCTTCAACGAGCCGGGCAAGACCGACGCCTTTGTTGCTGCCGGTGATGAGATCGTGACCGATGTGGAAGCCCGTATTGCGGAAATTCCTCAAACGGATCGCCCCAGTGCGCTGATTCTGTGGAAGTATGCAGACGGTGTACCGCAGGTATCCGGTCAGGGCACCTTTGGCACCTACTGGATGAAGCGTCTGGGCGTAACGGACAAGGCACTGGAAGCCACTGGCTTTGCACAGGCCAGCATGGAGCAGATTTATAGCTGGGATCCCGATATTCTTTTCTTGGATGGTCCCGGCCTGCAGCCCCTGCGCACCGAGGACGTGCTGAGCGGGAATGTTGACGGTGCTGACTTCTCCACCCTGACTGCCGTGAAGAGCGGCCGGGTCTACAACACTACGCTGGGTATGTGGAACTGGTTTACCCCGAATCCGGATGCTCCGCTGGTGCTGGCATGGCTGGCCTGCAACACCTACCCGGATGCTTTTGCCGATTATCCGCTGGGCGATACCATCAAGGAATATTACAAGACATGGTACGGCTACGATGTGACGGATGACGAGCTGGAGGAAATGCTGCTGTACTGATGAAAGATACCATCTGGATAAAAAAAGGCCGGTTCACACCTCTGGCCGTGGTATTGATGTTCACTTTGCCCCTTGTGACCGCACTCATCTGCCTGTGCTTTGGGCGAATGAGTGTTCCGATAGGCGAAGTCCTTTCGGCTTTGCGCACTGCTCTGACGGGTGAGAGCACCTCAAATGTACAGAACTACTCCATCGTCATCAATCTGCGGCTGCCCCGCATTCTGATGGCCATCATCGTCGGCGCAGGTCTGTCTTGTGCAGGCAATACCTATCAATCCTTATTCTCCAATCCGCTTGCCACACCGGATATTTTGGGTGTAACCAGCGGCACCTGTGTGGGTGCAATTCTTGCTATTATCCTGTCTTGCAGTATTCTGGAAACGCAGCTCATCGCCTTGGTCTTTGGCCTAATTTCCGTCTGTTTTACTCTGAAAGTCGCAGGCAAGAGTGATGGGCGTTCTATGGTTTATCTGGTGCTGGCCGGCACGATTGCATCCTCTCTGTTCAACGCACTGGGTTCGCTGCTGAAATATACTGCCGATCCGCAGGACAAGCTGCCGGAAATCACCTACTGGCTCATGGGCAGCTTTACCAGTGCCAGTTACCAGAAGATCCTGATTGGCTACCCACTTATCGTTGCCGGAATTATCATCATCTATCTGCTGCGCTGGCGGCTGAACATCCTTTCACTGAGTGATGACGAGGCTCGTGCCAGCGGCATCAACATCAAGCAGACCCGAATGCTGTTCATTGTTGCATCTACGCTGGTCACGGCTTCAGCCGTTTCCATGTGCGGTCAGGTGGGCTGGATCGGTTTGCTGATCCCGCACGCATCCCGGATGCTGGTAGGAAGCAACAACCGTTATGTGGTGCCCCTCAGTCTCAGTCTGGGAGCCAGCTTTATGATTCTGATCGATACCCTGTCCCGCAGCATCAGCATTATCGAGCTGCCTCTTTCCATCCTCACCGCTATCATCGGTGCGCCGGCATTTATTTCTCTGCTGAATAAAACAAGGAGCAACCTGCAATGATCTTGGAAGTGCAGAACGGTTGCTTCGGCTACCCGAAGCAGCCTGTGATTCTCGAAAATATCAATTTGCGTCTGGAAGAAGGACACATCCTTGCAATTCTTGGACCAAACGGCATTGGTAAAACCACCCTGCTCAAGTGCATGATCGGTCTGCTGCCATGGCACAGCGGAAAAACCCTATTTTATGGGAAGGATATCCACACCCTCAAGCCGAAGGATGTCTGGAGTACCATCTCCTACATTCCGCAGTCTCGCGGCTTCGCTTTTTCCTACACCGGTCTGGAAATGGTTCTGCTGGGGCGCAGTGCGCATCTCGGAACCTTTCAGCAACCCGGCAAAGAGGAAATCGAAATGGCTGAAGCCATGATGGAACGAGTTGGGATCACCCGTCTTGCCAACAAGGACTGCAACCGGATGAGCGGCGGTGAACTACAAATGGTGCTCATTGCCCGTGCCCTCATCAACGAGCCGAAGCTCATCATTCTGGACGAGCCGGAAACCGGTCTGGATTTCCACAATCAGATCTTAGTACTGAATATGGTGGAGCGGCTGGCGCATGAATCCGGCATCAGTGCCATCATGAATACCCACTATCCCACCAATGCCATGAGCGTAGCGGACGAAGCCCTGATGCTGAACCGCAAAGGCGAATTTTTCTACGGTCCAGCTGCGGAGATCTTGAACGAGAAGAACATCTCGTATTCTTTTGATGTTCAGGTGCTGGTGGATGAACTGCATTATCAGGGGCGGTCGGTGCGCAGCATCGTTCCGGTTGCTCTGCGGGAGGAAACTGCTGTATGAACAATGTTCCTTTTACACTTTCCCAGGTTCGCCCGATCCGGGATGCTATGACTGTTTCCCGACCTTCCGGACTGGGCTATGGAGTGCCGGTAACATGGTTTTCCTTGGGCGCAGGCACTTCTATTACCCCGGAATACTATGACTGCACCACTCTTTATCTGGGTGGTGAGGGAAACGGCAAGTTTCTTCTGGGAGTCGATGGGCAGGAAGTGTCTGTCAAACCCGGAGAAGTGCTGTATGTACCGCCGAAAACACTGTGCGGCACAAAAACCGACAGTGGAATGATCTATACTGAAATCATTTTGAAAAAGGAGAATTTTACCATGAACAACATCATCAAGGCAGGCCAGCCCACCGAACTGAAGAACCTCATTTCTTATGAAGAGGGCAGCATCGCCAATCTGGATATCGCTCATGCAGACAACATGAAATTTGTCCTGATGGCTTTTGACGAGGGCACCGGCCTGACTCCGCACCGCGCTCCCGGCAATGCCATCCTGACCGCCCTCGAAGGCAAGGCCATTATTGGCTATGAGGGCAAGGATTACGAGCTGAACGCAGGCGAGAGCTTCCGCTTCGATAAGAACGGCCTGCACAGCGTTACCGCACAGGGCAAGTTCAAAATGAGCCTTCTGCTGGTGATCGAATAAGCGATTTCCTCATCACAACTGACGCAAAGAACCCGTCCGGAGCGTTCCGGACGGGTTCTTTGTCATTCAGTTTCTTCAGCAGTAATACAGGAAGGAACGCAGGCGGCTCCACGCCGTTTCATCCCAGTCATTGTCCAGCGAAAGCTGGAACAACGGTGCCTTGCAGGCATCCCGCAGGCCGCGCATATCCAGAATCATAGCGGTATTTTCATACCGGGGTGCAAGGGTCAGCACTGCATTGGTACGGCCAGAAAGCTCCACGGCCTTGGCGTACCGATATCGACCGTTCCCGCCTGAAAAATTCGGCAAGGCAGAGTCCGCAATGAGGAACAGTGTTTCAGCGTCTTCCGCAAAGGCACTGTGCGCTCCAAGTTCATTCCCAAGGGTCTGCATCTGCCTCTGCATCTGGTCAAGCCAACCAGCCGATGGTTTGTTTTCATCCAAATTGTCTTTCCACAGAAACCAGAGCGCCTCGCTCAACGGCGCGCGGAGCAGCTGGCTGCCCTCTGCTTCCAGCGTAGAAAGCACTCCGCTGTCCAGCTCGGTCAGGCAGAGCGGTGTGCCCACGGCGGCAAGCCTGCGGCCCGTGACAGGGCGTTTGCCGATCTCTACCGCAGCCTTGTGGAGCTGTGCCCAGCCGGGCAGCGTGTCCCATGCAGCAGCAATTCCGGCGCGCATCGCCGCCGGGGCAGCATACAGGATATCTCCGGCCAGCAGTGCACGGAGCAGGGCATCACGGTTCTGCGCCATTTCGGGCAGTGTTTCCAGCATTGGGCTGACCAGTTGAGCATTCAGCTCTTTTCTGCGGTCCAACACCGCACGGATGACACGGGCGTATTGACCGTCTGCTTCCGCTCCCTGCGTCTGCGGAATCAGGAACTGCGCATGTGTCTGGTCGTTTTTTCGCTCGGCAAGGATACTGCCCAGCAGTGCCGGGAAAGGCAGGTATTCTTTTGCACTCGTCTCTGCTCGGCCAAGGCTTAGAATATCGTCCGTCAGGTGCGGCAGCTCGTAGGGATCTGCCCCTTGCTGTTTGAAATATGCGGCCAGATAGGGCGTATAAGCACCCATCGCCGGAAGATAGAGTGGCACATTGGGGGATGGTGTCTGTGCCAGACGACAGGGGTGAATATCGACCTGCTCAATGTTGAAATCTGTCGGCAGAGCCACCGCCGGGCGGTGTTGCAAACTGTTCAGGAACGCTTCAATGCGAGTGATGACACCCACATTGGAAAAATGCTCATCCACTTCGATTTGCAGGTAGGGTTTATCGCCCATCTCCTGCTTGAACAGGTGTGAGAGCATGGTGTCCGGGCCGCAGCCGTGGTTCGTCAGGTAGACAGCGTAGAGGTTCGGGTGGTGAGCAATCAGCTTTGCTCCGGACAGGATATGCTGCCCGAACGGATAATAAAGATTATCGTATTCATCAGAGATGTCCAGCGCATGACCGGGCAGGTGGCTCAGCGTGATGACTTTATAGCCGCGTTCCAACAGCAGTTCCGGGATGCCCATGTTCAGGATGGGGTCGGAAACGCCGTAGTTGCGGGTGATGAGCACCAACACTTTATCGTCCGGTCTCAGGGTCGCCAGCAGAGCTTTGCCCTGTTTTTCCACGGCGGCGGTATGGCGGCGCACCGCCATGGCACCACTGAGCAGAGCTTTGGCACAAAACGGTTTCGGGATTCCTAAAATCTTGCTCAGTCCCAGCATTGCAGATGCCATAGCTTCCTGCCCAAAATCGAGATCGAATACCGGACTGAGCAGAGTGATGCCCTTGCTCTCAATGTCCAGAGCTTTGGCAATGGATGCGGCTGCCGTCTGCATATAGACGCAGCCGTAGTTGTGTTTCACACGGCTCTTTTCGTGCTTCATCGTGTGGATGGTGGGCAGGAAGATATAATCTACTTTTTGGTCGATGAGCTGCTGCATATGGCCGTAAATAAGTTTGACCGGGTAGCAGGTCTCCCCTTGTGCGGTCTGCTGAGCCAGCCGGATCGTTTCCTCACTGGTGGGGTCAGTCAGGACGACATTGAAGCCCAACGAGGTAAAGAAGGCATTTGCCATCGGGAAGAATTTGTGGATCATCAACGCAAAAGGCACACCTACGGTCTTTTTACGTGGGTCACGTTTGCCAGTGTAACCCTCCAAAAGCAGTTTGTCCGCCTGCTTGTAGAAGTCAATATTCTTCTGAATCTCCACACTGCGGCTGTCCTCTGCATCCTTTGCCGGGCTGTCAAATCCCACAAATCGGCTGGGTGCGTCGCCCACAGCTTCCTGTGCCAGCAAAGCCGCGCCATACGCACCACTGATGGAAAAGATCGGGCTGACCTGTACGCGGTCGCCGTATGCAGATTGGAATGCCGCCACAATGCCGGGGTTGTAATCGACACCGCCCTGCAAAACGATGTGCTGCCCCACAGGTTTAGAACCAACAACTTTATGCAGATAGTTCTGTACGATGGAGTGACAAAGGCCTGCGGCAATATCCGCCCATGAAATACCTTCAGCGGAAGCGGACGCAATGGCCGTTTCGATAAACACCGTGCACCGTTCTCCCAAGGATACCGGATGTTCAGAGGATAAGGCTAATGGGCCAAATTCCGCCAGTGGGATGCCCATACGGGCAGCTTGTTCTTCCACAAAAGAACCGGTACCGGCAGCGCAGATCTTGTTCATCTGAAAATCCACAACTTCACCGTTCTGGATGCTGATGTATTTGCTATCCTGTCCGCCGATCTCAAACACGGTATCGACTTCCGGCACCCAATGAGCAGCTCCCTTGGCTTGCGCAGTGATCTCATCCCGGACAGTATCTGCTCCGATACGTTTGCCGATGCGCTCTCGTCCTGAACCGGTCACACCGACTGCGGTGAACCGGATATCACCAAACCGCTGGCGAATACTTGCAAGGCCTTTGCGGACAGCTCCTTCCGGGTCACCTGCGGTGCGCAGATATTGAAAGTCTACCAGTTCACCGTCAGCACCGACCAGAACAAGATCGGTACTGGTAGAGCCGATGTCGATGCCCAATGCGCAGCCACTTTCTGGAATGATCTTGGTAGCGTTTGGCTCCGCAAGGCTCGTGCCGGAGCGCAGTTCCAGTTTGGGCAATGTTCCGACCATGTGGTGTGTTGTTAGTGTACGGTCCAGAGAATCATTCAGTTGACGTAACGTGAACGAGCCGGATGCTTTGAGTGCAGCACCAAGAGCCGCTTCAAAACGTGCTTCTTCCGGGACGATCAGCTCTTCTTCGGTCAGGCCGAACACTTCCCGAATAGCCCGGATGACGCCGGAGTTGCAGGTCACGCCGCCGCAGAATACCACTGGTTTGCAGACCGGCAGCCGCCGCGCAATGGTCGCCTTGTAGTTATGGATCATTGCATAGCACAATCCCAGCAGGATATCCGGCGTGGAAACACCTTCCTGCTGGCGGTGAATGATATCCGTTTTGGCAAACACTGCGCAGCGTCCGGAAAGCCGCGGAATGCTCTGCGCCTGCTCAACCAGCGCAGAATAATCCTCCAGCTTGCAGCCCACACGGGACATCTGATCCTCAAAAAAGGAACCGGTGCCGCCTGCGCAATGCTCGTTGGCCGCAAACTGCGGGGTCTGGCTCTGGACTTCCGTGATGAATCGCGCGCCCTGACTGCCAATTTCAATGACCGAACCCACCTGCGGAATGATCCAGCGCACACCCTCGACGATAGCTGGGATATCGCCTAAAGAGGGAATGGCTGAATCTTGCTCCAGCAGAGCCTCCGTGTTGCTTCCGGTCACACAGAGTGAAAACGGAGTATCCATCGCCAGTTCCAACGTGGAAAGACCCTTTTTCAGGCAGACAAAAGGGTTGCCGTGATGCACCGCCATCCACTGCTTTTCAATTTCTTGATTTTTTAACAGCACCAACTTTACCGTTGATGTACCGATATCCATTCCCAACGAAAGCATTGTGTCACTCCTTCGATATCAACCCTGAACGTTATAGGGTTTGACATTTCAAACTTTATACCGTATAATAATGATGCCTTTTAATTAGACATCTCTAACCAAGAGTTTAACACAACTACCTCGGAGTGTCCGTTGTTATGGCAACGGCAAAGTAAATTTTAAGATGGAGCAATATTATTCAATTTTACAGCAATGCGGCATGTTCAACGGCATCCAGCCACGAAAATAT
The DNA here is from genome assembly GCA_934503275.1 of uncultured Faecalibacterium sp. Classification (GTDB taxonomy): domain Bacteria; phylum Bacillota; class Clostridia; order Oscillospirales; family Ruminococcaceae; genus Faecalibacterium. The sequence continues at coordinate 32,129 of CAKSVD010000018.1, read as the reverse complement.
AGGGAAGTCCTTAGTTGCTTGAATGCGACTGTCCGTGAATATCCTCGTGGTGCGCACATCGTCGAGCTGGGTGAGCAGAGCCACAATACAGGTGTTCTGCTGGATGGCACGATAGAAGAATTTTTGTATGATGAAAATGGCAATCAAATCAGCATCTGCCGTTTTTGTCCCGGAGAAGTATTTGGTGCAGAACTGGCCTGTACTGGCTGGACGACAAGTCCGGTCTGTCTGCGTGCCAGTTCGGACTGTACCGTAATGCTGCTGGATTTCAGCGCATTGATGTCACAGAAAACGCTGTCCTGTCCCTGCCGGATGCAAGTCACAGCAAATCTTATGCAGGATATGGCGCAGCAGCTTCTCTTTTTTAACACCAAAGTGCGTATTTTAGCACAAAAACGGCTTCGAGATCGTCTGAAGATTTATCTTCAAACCTTGACACCCGATGAAAAAGGCTGTTACAGTCTACCCTACACCCGGACAGAACTGGCAGATTTCCTCTGTGTGGACCGCAGTGCTCTTTCCCGTGAGCTGTGCCGGATGCGCGATGAGAGGATCCTTGATTTTTCCGGTGCAAAGATTCACCTGTTGAACCCAAAGTTTTTGTATGGCTGGAACTGACAGCACTTCTAAATCCATGAAAAAATGGTCTGCCGAACATTTTTGTTCAACAGGCCATTACTTTTTAATCTTCTAATCCACGGCTTCCAGCTATATTCTTCAAATATTCTGCCAGGTCACCGTTCAGAATCAAATCCGCATAGCCCAGCGGATCGTTGTAGATGAGGTAGTCCAGTTCCGTCCTCTGCGCCATGGTCACATCCAGTGCATCCTCAACCCCGGTACAGTCAATGGAAATTTTTCTCCCATCCCGGAGCAACAGTTCCACGCACCCGGTGTCCATGTTGAACGAACAAACTCTTGCATCGCACTTCATAATCTTGCATCCTTTCTGCCCTACGGCACTCTTACCGTGGGCTGTCGTGCTTTCTTATGATAAGGTCTGGGACGTTTCTCGATGGAAGCAAGGGATTCGTTCTGTTTTCCGAAGAATACAAAAAATCCGAACCCTTCCCCTATCGGAAAAAAGTTCGGATTTTGTTGTTGTGGTGCACCTCCAGGGACTCGAACCCTGGGCCCACTGATTAAGAGAAACCAACGCGCAACAATCATCAATTTCCGAAATTACGCAAATTCGTCGTTTTTAGCGTTTTATCGTAAATTAACATTTTGCATCCGCTGCATTCTTTGCACCTGTTGTTCCCTCTTGCATCCGTTATCCAGCCGTTCCGGTGTGCAAAAAGTGTGCAAAAATGTGCAGAGCCAAAATCAGCCCCTTAAACAGGCATTGAGTTTTTATGCAAAGCCGGGAAAACGGTCGGGTTCGAGCCCAAAATGGCAGCTGCAATCTAGCCTGTTCAGACCGAGCATCAAATGTACATCCACAACTACGATTCATGGCAGGGATTTGGACAACTGCGATCTCTTATAAATCCAAAGCAGCTCTTTCTATGTGGACTTTTCTGGGTGGAAATACCCAGAGGGTTCACTTTTTTTATTTTATCGACAGCGCCTCCATCCGGGCTATACTGCTGTTTTGACATCTATTTGGCAGCAAAACCCTGAAGGATCACGACTCGTTATAAAGCGTGACGGATTTCAGACAAAAGCGCACAAGGCTTGAACAAAGCCGTAAGATCACTTTCTGGAGCGACAAAGACTTATACAATCTTTGTTTCGATTGCAGGACCCTTTTCCCCTCTTAATACTTTTAGCGGTATTATGGCCTTGCAAGAAAGAAATGAGGTGAACAATTATGAGCATTACAAATGCGGCGAGAAGATTTGAACAAAGATTTGACGCAAAAGCGGAGCGCTTTATTTGGCATCATCCGCTACTTGGCTCCATCTCCATCTTTGTTGGAATGCCATTACTGGTTTTGGCGTGTGTCTGTATCAGTACGATCGTTATCGCCTTTCCTATGGCATGGCTTTTGGGTTGGTTGTAATCTTTATTTCATCTTTAAACACACAAAAGATCACTAATGCCATTTTTAGAGGAAAGGTTTTATGATATTGGGGACATCAAAAAAGGAGGATAGCTCTTATGCAAATGCTAATTGCACTCATAGGTGTATGTGCGGCAGCAATGCTGCTGTGGTATGTCTATATTTTAATGAAGGGAGATGATCAGGCATGAGTACCATGATCCAGTATGTTTTATGCCTTGCCATTCTGGTTGTTTTGGCAATTCCGCTGGGCGCATACATAAAAAACGTCATGAGCGGCGAGAAAACTTTTTTGTCCAAAGTTCTGACACCGTGCGAAAACCTGATTTACAAGGTTATGCGTGTAGACAGAGAAGAACAGATGACATGGAAAAAATATGCGGTAAGTGTATTGATTTTTTCCGGTATCGGGCTTGTTTTTCTGTTCCTGCTTCAACTTCTGCAGGGAGTTCTTCCCGGAAACCCGCAGCATCTTTCCGGTGTGAAATGGGATTTGGCATTTAACACTTCTGCAAGTTTCACTACCAATACAAACTGGCCGGCATATTCCGGTGAATCCACATTGAGTTATCTCACTCAGGCTTTAGGTCTGACTGTTCAGAACTTTGTTTCCGCAGCTACAGGTATCGCCGTTCTATTTGCATTGATCCGTGGCTTTATCAAGGTGAAATCCTCCGGGTTGGGAAGCTTTTGGGTAGACTTGACCCGCATTGTGGTTCACATCCTACTCCCGCTGAATCTGGTCATTTCTCTGTTGCTGGTAGGCGGCGGCGTGATTCAGAACCTGAAAAGTGCAGAAACAGTATCCCTTGTAGAACCGATTGTCGTCAGTGCAGAAGGCGAAATCCTTGAGGATGCGGTAATTGACTTAGACACCGAAACCGTCACTGTAGATGGCGAAATCGTTTCGGATGCACAGATCGTCACCGAGCAGTTCGTACCGATGGGTCCTGCGGCCAGCCAGGTCGCAATCAAACAGACCGGCACCAACGGCGGCGGTTATATGGGCGTCAACTCCGCACATCCTTTGGAAAATCCCAATGCCTTTACCAATCTGATCGAAATGATTTCCATTCTGCTGATTCCGGCGGCACTGTGTTTCACATTCGGTTCTGCAGTAAAGAACAAGAAGCAGGGTGTTGCGATCTTTATGGCAATGTTTCTCTGCCTGGTTGTTGCTTTGGGCTGTATCGCCGTCACTGAACAGGTTGGCACCCCCCAGCTTGCACAAAACGGCGCAGTCAATATGTCAATGGCCGAACAGGCAGGCGGCAATATGGAGGGCAAGGAGACTCGCTTTGGCATTGCAGGGTCCTCTACATGGGCAGCTTTCACCACAGCAGCCTCCAACGGCTCTATAAACTCCATGCATGACAGCCACACGCCGCTTGCCGGTATGGTGACTATGCTGCTGATGCAGCTCGGCGAGGTCGTTTTCGGCGGCGTGGGCTGCGGCCTTTACGGTATGCTTGCTTTTGCTATTCTGACGGTGTTCATTGCCGGTCTGATGGTAGGCCGTACACCGGAATTCCTTGGCAAGAAAATTGAGCCTTATGAGATGAAATGGTCGGTACTGGTTTGCCTTGCAACACCCATTGCAATTCTGGTCGGCAGTGGCCTTGCCGCCGTAGTACCCTCTGTCATGGATAGCCTGCATAACGGCGGTGCCCACGGTTTCTCTGAAATGCTGTATGCCTACTCATCCTGTGGCGGCAATAACGGCTCTGCCTTTGCCGGTTTCAATGGGAATACCGTATTTCTGAATGTAAGCCTGGGACTGGTGATGCTCTTTGCCCGGTTCCTGCCCATCATCGGCACACTTGCAATCGCAGGCAGCTTGGCTGGGAAAAAGAAAATTGCCACGACTGCGGGCACCTTGTCTACCACAAATGGAATGTTTGTTTTCCTGCTGATCGTTGTGGTATTGCTGATCGGTGCGCTGAGCTTCTTCCCGGCGCTTGCCCTTGGTCCGCTTGCTGAGTTCTTTGGCAGCATTGCGTAAAGGAGATTTACAGATATGCGTACAAAACAGAAAAGTGCTTTTGCCGACCAGAAAATGCTCGGCAGAGCAATTAAAGATTCTTTTGTGAAATTGAGCCCGAAAACACAGGCAAAAAATCCGGTCATGTTTCTGGTTTTTGCGTCTGCTATTTTGACCAGCATTCTTTGGGTGGTGTCCCTGTTCGGCTTAAAAGACGCTCCAAGCGGATATACGCTGGCGATTGCAGTGATTCTTTGGTTTACCGTGCTATTTGCCAATTTTGCCGAGGCCATTGCAGAAGGCCGAGGCAAGGCACAGGCAGATTCTCTCCGGGCATCCCGAAAGGATGTGGACGCACATAAAATTCCCTCTGTCTCGGAGAAGGACAGCGTGACCGTGGTTCCCTCCGCCCTGCTGAAAAAGGGGGAACTGGTGATCGTCAAAGCCGGAGAGCAGATCCCGGCAGACGGCGAAGTCGTAGAAGGGGCGGCATCTGTGGATGAAAGCGCCATCACCGGCGAATCCGCTCCTGTAATTCGTGAGGCAGGCGGCGACCGCAGCGCTGTGACCGGCGGCACCACTGTACTGTCGGACTGGATCGTTGTCAGAGTGACCAACGAAGCCGGAGAGAGCTTTCTGGACAAGATGATTGCGATGGTAGAAGGTGCTGCCCGGAAGAAGACGCCCAACGAAATTGCTTTGCAGATTTTTCTGGTAGCCTTGTCCATTATCTTTATCTTGGTGACAGTCTCTCTCTACACTTATTCCATTTTTTCTGCAAAGCTGGCGGGAATTGAGAATCCCACCTCTGTAACAACTCTGGTAGCGCTGTTGGTGTGCCTTGCGCCTACTACCATTGGTGCCTTGCTTTCCGCCATCGGTATTGCCGGTATGTCCCGACTGAACCAGGCAAATGTTCTGGCCATGAGTGGTCGTGCCATTGAAGCCGCCGGTGATGTAGACATTCTGATGCTTGACAAAACCGGAACCATCACCCTGGGCAATCGACAGGCATCGGAGTTCATTCCGGTAGATGGTGTAGATATTCAGGAACTGGCAGACGCCGCTCAGCTTTCTTCTTTGGCAGACGAGACCCCTGAGGGCAGAAGCGTTGTTGTGCTGGCAAAGGAGCAGTTTGGAATTCGTGGCAGAAGCCTTCAGGACAAGAATATGCATTTTGTCCCATTTACTGCCGTGACCCGTATGAGCGGCGTCGACTTTGACGGCAACGAAATCCGAAAAGGCGCAGCAGACGCCATGCAGAGTTATGTGACTCATGCAGGCGGTATGTATTCTCCGGACTGTGATCGAGTTGTCAAGTCTATTGCGTCCAAGGGCGGCACACCTCTGGTCGTAGCTAAGAACCACAAGATCCTCGGCGTTATCTATCTGAAGGATATTATCAAGCAGGGTGTGAAGGAGAAATTTGCAGATCTGCGGAAAATGGGCATCAAGACCATTATGATCACCGGCGACAATCCGATTACTGCTTCGGCCATTGCTGCCGAGGCCGGTGTGGATGACTTCCTTGCGGAAGCAACGCCGGAGGGAAAGCTGGCAATGATTCGTGATTTTCAGGCCAAGGGTCATTTGGTCGCCATGACAGGCGACGGCACCAACGACGCTCCGGCTTTGGCACAAGCAGATGTTGCAGTTGCCATGAACAGCGGCACACAAGCAGCAAAAGAAGCAGGTAACATGGTGGATCTGGACTCTTCACCCACAAAACTGATCGACATTGTTCGCATCGGCAAACAGCTTTTGATGACACGAGGCAGCCTGACTACCTTCTCCATTGCCAACGATGTGGCAAAATACTTTGCCATTATTCCGGCGCTGTTTATGGGACTTTATCCGGGACTGTCTGCTCTGAATATTATGGGGCTGCATTCCCCGCAAAGCGCTGTCCTCTCTGCGATTATTTATAATGCACTCATCATTATCGCGCTCATTCCGTTGGCACTGAAAGGTGTGAAATACCGTGAGGTCTCTGCCGGAAAGCTGCTGTCACGGAACCTGCTGGTTTATGGTCTGGGCGGTCTGGCGGCTCCCTTTATCTTTGTGAAACTGATCGATGTTCTGCTGGTGTTTACCGGCCTGGTATAAGGAGGAGACAAAATATGAATGCGATAACAAAGAAAATGATCTCGTATTTTGAAGGAATTCTTGGCATGACCTTAGCCGTCCTATGTGTGATTACGCTGCGTTTCGCCATATGGGAACCGGAATTGCTTCAGAAAATTTTTCTCACCATCTTCGGATAAGGGGGTATATATTATGAAAACAATGAAAAGTGTACTGCCAAAGGCAGGTATGATCTTTTTGATCTTTACGCTGCTGTGCGGCGTGATCTATACGGGTGTTGTAACAGGAATCGCTCAGCTTATTTTCCCGGATAATGCAAACGGAAGCATCATTGAAGTAGACGGAAAAAAATATAGCTGTGAATTACTTGGGCAGCAATATACAGATGAAGCCCATATGTGGGGGCGCATTATGAATATTGATGTTTCCACCTATACCGATGAAAACGGAAAGGCACTGATGTACGCCGCCCCCTCCAACCTCTCTCCGGCAAGCGAGGAGTATGCACAGCTCGTGGCGGAGCGGGTAGAAAAGCTCCGGGCTGCCGATCCGGACATGGACGAAACGGCCATTCCGGTGGACCTTGTTACTTGTTCCGGCAGTGGGCTTGATCCCCATATTTCCCCGGCAGCAGCGGAATATCAGGTAGCGCGCATTGCAAAGGCAAATGATATGACCGAAGATGAAGTGCGTGAGATCATTCAAAACTGCACCGACGGACGATTCCTTGGCATCTTTGGTGAAGAGACTGTCAATGTGCTGGAAGTCAATCTGATGCTGGACGGTATTCTGGAGAAGTGAAATGAACATAGCTAAAATCATGATTCCCAAAATCTCCACTGTATTTCTTTATGAAAAGGATACGATTCGTCAGGGATTGGAACGGTTTATGGTACATGGCTATACCGCTGTCCCGGTACTGAATGATCAGGAACAGTATATTGGAAGCGTGACGGAGGGAGATTTCCTCCGCCACCTTCTTGTTTGCCAGACAACAGACTTGAAAATACAGGAGGGATACCGACTTGGCAGCATTGTTCGCAGAGATTTTTGCCCTGCGTTACAAATAGATGCAGATTCCGAGCAGGTTGTAACTGCAATGCTGAATCAGAATTTTGTCCCCATCGTTGATGGCCGGAATGCTCTATGCGGGATTCTGACAAGGAAACGGCTGATTGAATTTCTGGCACAAGCTCGTGATAAAAAAGAATAAGTCCTGCATCTTTAGACGATTTTAATGCAGATACGCATTCTCTTTTACCTTCTTTACTCCCTTTGATTTATAATTAAGGGCACATAAAGGGGTATAAAGGAGGATTGCAGTTATGGGAGTAGTACTGTTAAATCGGATGCATTGTTTACTTCTACCTCAGCAGTTTGTGTAACCGGACTCATTATACATGATACGGCAACATACTGGTCGGCCTTCGGCCAATTTGTCATTTTACTGCTGATTCAGATTGGAGGCATGGGGGTTATTACCATAGCCGCATCCTTTGCAATGATTTCCGGTCGGAAGATTTCTTTGATAGGAGGGTTAAAATGGAACTGCCAAGACAAGATCCGGATCAGCTTCTTCATGCGATCCGTAACGATGCATCCACTAAGAAAAGCGGAAAGCTCAAAATCTTTTTCGGTTATGCCGCAGGTGTCGGAAAGACCTATGCCATGCTTCAGGCGGCTCATCAGGCTAAGGAGCGTGGCATCGATGTGGTTGCTGGATACATAGAACCCCATGCCCGACCCCAGACGATGGCACTTCTGGACGGCTTGGAGCAGCTTCCTGTGAAACAAGTTGCTTACGAAGGAATGACCCTTCGTGAATTTGATCTTGATGCTGCGCTCAAGCGAAATCCCCAGCTCATACTGGTGGATGAGTTGGCCCATACCAACGCCGAAAGCAGTCGGCACACGAAGCGGTATCAGGATATTCAGGAACTGCTAAATACTGGAATTGATGTCTATACGACTGTAAATGTCCAACATATCGAAAGTCTCAACGATACAGTAGCCTCTATCACCGGAATTCTTGTGCGGGAGCGCATTCCGGATTCCACCTTTGATCAAGCAGATCAGGTAGAACTGGTGGATATTGAGCCTGCGGAGTTGCTGGAACGACTGGCAAGTGGAAATGTGTACCGGGAAGATCAGGCGCAGCGGGCAACAGTTAATTTTTTCACGCTGGAAAATCTCACCGCATTGCGGGAAATCGCCCTCCGTCGGTGCGCTGACCGGGTGAACTTGCTGACGGAAAGCGCCAGAGTACAGAGCCGAGGCGATTACCATACAGACGAGCGCATTCTGGCATGTCTTTCCTCGTCGCCATCCAACGCAAAAATCATTCGGACTGCTGCAAGGATGGCAAGAGCCTTTCGGGGAACATTTACCGCTCTTTATGTGGAAACGCCAAATACAGCGGCGATGAGTGACGATGATAAAAAGCGTTTGCAGGATAATAAGCGTCTGGCCCAGCAACTTGGCGCTACGATTGAGACAAGTTATGGCGATGACGTGCCTTATCAGATTGCGGAATTTGCCCGTCTTTCCGGCATCTCAAAAATCGTAATTGGACGAAGTACCATTGCACGAAAGAATATTTTCAGCAAGCCCACCTTGACGGAACGCCTGATTTCCAGCGCACCTAATCTGGATATTCATGTGATACCGGATGCCAGCACAGGAACCAGCTATCAGGAAAAAAAGAGTAAGGCGCAGGCAGATGCGATGCCCCTGCGTGATGTTCTGAAAAGTATAGTCGTATTGCTGGTAGCTACACTGATTGGCTGTGGCTTTGACGCTTTTGGGTTCACGGAGAGTAATATTATAGCAGTTTACATATTAGGCGTACTTGTGGCCGCTGTAATCACAACCAACCGACTGTGCGGGATTCTGACCTCGGTTGTCAGTGTGCTGGTTTTCAATTTCTTTTTTACCACTCCGAGACTGACATTCCATTTTGACGATCCGAACTATATTGTTACCTTTACCATTATGTTCATAGTAACACTGCTTTCCGGATCTCTCGCTACCCGACTGAAAGAAAATGCGAAACAATCTGCCCATACAGCTTACCGTACAAAGATTCTTTTTGAAACCAACCAGCTTCTGCAAAAAGAGCAGGATGAGAATGCGGTAATCACCGCTACGGCAGGGCAGCTCATGAAGCTGCTGAAAAAAGATATTGTCGTCTACCTGTCTGATGGTAAAGAACTTGCCACCCCTAACGTTTTTCGTGCTGTTAATAGCATTCAGGAAGATTTAATTTCTGAGAACGAGAAAGCAGTCGCCGATTGGGTCTTCCGAAACAATAAACACGCCGGTGCCACAACAGATACATTATCCAGTGCAAAGCGTTTATACCTTGCGATTCGGGTCAACCAGCATGTATATGGAGTGGCTGGTATTGCGGTGAACGGTATTCCGCTGGACTCTTTCGAAAACAGCGTACTCCTCTCTATTCTGGGTGAGTGCGCTTTGGCACTTGAAAACATCAAAAACGCCAAAGAAAAAGAGGAAGCGGCTGTTCTGGCGCAAAATGAACAGCTTCGTGCTAACCTGCTGCGGGCAATCTCTCATGATCTTCGAACCCCTTTGACAGCGATTTCTGGCAGCGCAGACAATTTGCTTGCAAATTATAAAAAGATGGATGATGCATTGCGGGAGCAGACCTTTACCGATATTTATGACGATTCCATGTGGCTGATCAATCTCGTTGAAAACCTGTTGGCAGTCACACGAATTGAGGGCGGACAGGTCAATCTAACTCGGAGTATCGAACTCATGGATGAGGTCGTTTCTGAAGCACTGAAGCACATCAACAGAAAGAGTAAAGAACACACCATTCGTGTGACCAGCGGGAATGACTTTATCCTTGCCCACATTGATGCGAAGCTGATCGTTCAGGTGATTATCAATTTGGTTGACAACGCCATCAAATATACCCCTGTCGGTTCAGTAATTGAAATACATACCGATCAAAAAGAGCAATGGGTCACGGTTTCCGTTTCCGACAACGGCCCTGGGATTCCCGATGAGCAGAAACCCCGTATTTTCGATATGTTTTATAGTGGGGCCAATAAAGTGGTCGACAGCCGCAGAAGCCTTGGATTGGGGCTGTCCCTCTGTAAGTCCATTGTGACCGCCCACGGCGGCACGATTTCCGTATCAGACAATCAGCCAAATGGCACTGTGTTCACATTTACATTACCCGCCGGGAAGGTAGAACTTCATGAATAAACCTTTGATATTAGTGGTTGAGGATGATCCATCTATACGAAATCTCATTACAACCACATTGAAAACAAATGATTATCGTTATGTGGTAGCGCCTAGTGGCTCGACAGCCATTATGGAGGCCACATCGCACAATCCTGAAACCATCTTGCTGGATTTTGGCTTGCCGGATATGGATGGCGTTCAAGTCATTCAAACGGTACGCGCCTGGTCCAATACCCCCATCATTGTAATTAGCGCCAGAAGTGAAGATAATGACAAGATTCATGCATTGGATGCCGGAGCTGACGATTATCTGACAAAACCTTTTTCTGTTGAAGAATTATTGGCTCGACTTCGGGTGACGCAGCGAAGACTCTCTCTGATGACGGCAGAGATGTTTACTGCCAGTTCTGTATTTGTGAATGGTAAGTTGAAAGTGGATTATGCCGGGGGATGCGCTTATCTGGATGAAAACGAACTTCACCTGACACCCATGGAGTATAAGCTGTTGTGTCTGCTGTCCAAGAATGTCGGCAAGGTACTGACCCATACCTTTATCACACAAAATATCTGGGGCCGCAGTTGGGATAACGATGTGGCTTCCCTGCGGGTATTTATGGCAACACTGCGGAAAAAGCTGGAGCCAACAGAGGAGTCCCCGCAATACATCCAAACACATATTGGTGTGGGCTACCGTATGATAAAAGTAGAATAATACTATGCGGTCGGCCAGTGTTCACAGATGCATCAGATGTTCAACATACCGAATTGAAGCTCATGCCGAATCACCGTTTGAATTTGCGGTCGCTGCGAACCTTTCTGACCGTGGATGACGAAACGTTTGAACGCTTGCAGAAACGGTTTGAGAGTATGGTACGATAACCTGTTTCTGATTTAAAAAACTTGTCAAGAGGGCTGGCACCGTCCAGTCCTCTCTCTTTTTGCCAAAGTTCCCCTTTCTTTTTCTTGCAAGCTGCCGAAATCAGCGTGTTCTCAAAAGTTCGCGTTTGCGCAGCGGAGCAATGAAAGCCCCAGTGGGGCTTTTAAGCGACAGAACGGTCTTGCGCAGCAAGATGGAGGGGCCTCGCCCCGACAAGTTCACGTTGACACGACTCAATTTTTGTGGTAATCTATCCCAACAATTTAATATAACATATTTTTACATATTCGTTCAGATCCTGCGGGGATGAACATTTTGGCTTTCAGCCGTTACATAACCGACTAGCATGACCTTCCAGAAAAAGCGAAGTCAGAGCTGGTCTGTTTTGTGACGGCTTTTTTGTTGCCGTTTTGCTCGTTGAACCTTGAAAACCGTATGACCGTCTGCATGGAATACCCGGCGATGACCCTGAGAAGGAGAGCCGGAAAACGCCGCCGGAAGGGGGCAGGAAAACCATGCTTTGTGGGCATCGAAGCCCTTGTGCAGCCCGACCTTACGCCAAACGGTTGGCGGGCATGACCCGCTTTTGTCCCCCCTATATGGTGCGTTTTCGGTTTTTCGCTGCGCACGTGCGTACAGAGAAAGCCGCCTGCCGCGTACGCACGTACGCAGCAAAACGCCCAAGTTCTCCTTTATAGGGGGTGTTGGCAAAGTGTCAGGTTGACAATTTGCCCGGTGCAGGAGTGCAGAGAGCGCAGTCCTTTGCCCCAGTGATATGATGCTGTGCGTCATATCCTACTATGTATTATCTGGCGCAAAATGGAAAAAGCCATCACAGTTAATGGTCATTCTTCTCGTTTTATGATAGATGCCTAATGATATTTCCAGTAGGAACCAGAATACTCTTTTGCCGCAGTCAGATTATTCGGATGCTCACACAAAAGCACATACTGCGCATAGCTTGCATCCTGTGCAAAACCGTCCATGTAAAATTTGTTCATATCCTGAACCGGAGGCTTGGCGCTGGCGGTATTGTAAAGCGTTACTTTGTTCGTATTCGATTCACCCAGATCACCGATTTCAAACGTCAACCCGCCATCTATGACGGTCAGTTTTCCATTCAGTGGTGAGTCCTCCTCTGCAAGACGAGTCACAAAAGAGTTCTGTACGCGGTATATCTTTCCGGAATAGTCAGACATCAAAACGTGTGCTGCACCAAACACTCCATAATATTTTGTGTCCGGTCTCTCCTGATACTCCCGCATAAAATTCTCATACAGGCAATTCTCCCGGTACACATCATCCGAATCACCCAGTTGTTCCGCTTTTCCGCGGAGTCTCTGCTGTTCCAATGCTTCCTGCCAACCCAAAAGGGCACGCTCCAGATGCATTGCCTGTGTTCCCAACACATTTTCAAGCTGTTCCGGTTTTGTTTGATACAGCTCAATCAACTGCGGCAAAAACTCGTCCTGAAAGGTCTGGAGTTGTAAGGAACTGAACGGATTCTGTTTTCGGATCGCCGTCAGAAGTCGTTGCGTTTGTACATCTGCTCCAGTAAAGTTGCAGGTTTTCAACAAATACTGACAAAGCATTTGCATATTGCCGATATTATCCGTAATGTCGATCCCAATGATTGAAATTTTATCTGCATCTTCCCTGCCACTGTTCCAATCCGCGATCCATTGATACAGTTCATAGTCCTCTTTGGAGCTTGTGCAACGGTCAAGCCAGTCGGAAAAGGAAAGCCTCCCCTGCACCGTTTCATTCTCAAGAAATGTCGTGGCGTATCCGGCTTCCTCTACAAGAACACGCACGCCTTTTTCTTTTACCAGGTACTTGAACAGAACATTGCGGAATTGCTGATATTCTGTGCAGCGATGTGTTTCTCCAAAGAGATAGACCTGCGCATCATCATAGCGGAGCATTTTGGAAATGCCCGCACCGGTAGAGAGATCAATCTTTTGGGATTTTCTCGGGTATAATTCCCCAAAAGTCAAAAGAATGGTTAAAAAAAGAAGCGCACAAACAAAAACTTTTTTCACAAAAAATGTCTCCTTATGAAAATCAAAGGCGTTTGATTTCGTCGCAATCATCGGCCAATATCTACTTATCCGAAATCCAGCAGATGATTTTTAACTGCAATTGTTTCCATTGTTTCACTTTGTTAAGTTTATCGCTCCTACACACTCCTGTCAAGCGGCAGTACTGCGTTCAGAAAGACTAGGGGCTTGTGTAAACCCTGCGAGGGATGGGAAAGTTTCAAGACCAGGAAGGAGGCGCAGGAGCGAAAGATCACGGTCGAGAAAGAACTGCTGGACGGCACGTTCCTCGTCCCCGACACCATGACGGTGGAGGAGATGTTGTACAAATGGATCCCGATCCAGTCCACCAAGCACAAGTGGTCCCCCAAGACCTACACCCAGTCCGTGGCGATGGTGCAGAACCTTATCGTCCCCTATATCGGCAATCGCAAGGTGCAGGAACTGCGCACTTACGACATCGAGAAGTTCTATGCCACCCTTGCCAAGACCCCCTGCGGGCAGTATGTCCACGGCGTAAAGCAGACTCTGACTGATAAGCAGAAGAAACGGCTGCTGTCCAGCACCTCCATCCACGAAGTCCACACGCTGCTGAAAACAGCATTCTCCTATGCGGTGGAATGGGACTTGATCCACAAGGTTCTCCTGCCCCGTGATGCCCCCAAGGTCAATAATCTCCGGTAAGGAGATCCTTGAAGCCATCCGGCTGATGGATGCAGACGAACGCAGAGAATTGACGAGAGTTCTGTTTGCATAAAAGATTCACGTTTGCGAAGCAACAAAAGCCCCAGTGGGGCTTTTGAGTGACCGAACGGTCTTGCGCCAGCAAGATGGAGGGGCCTTGCCCCGACAAGTGACTTTTTATGCAAAGGAAAGCAGGCTGTGCAAACCTTGCGCAGAAAAGCCCCTGATTTGGGCAAATGTGCAAACGGTGTGCAGAAAGTGTGCAGCCGCTTTCCTACATAAAGAAAGAGCGCAAAATCTTACGATTTGACGTTCAAAATATGGTGCACCTCGCGCACTCATATCCGAACTTTTCTCCGCTTTCACAGCTTCCCCGAAAGCGACCGTTTCTGTACCTTCCTTATAGTTAAAGGTAATAAGTACCTTATCATCGTAGAGATAGATGGCATTGATGAAGGTGTCCACCAGTGCCTGCCGCTGCTCCGGCTGAGTCATGTCCAGCTTGCGGAAGCGGAGCAGCCAGAACCGGACGAACTCTTCTTTCATCTTCGGCTTGGCAAGCCGTTCCTCCGCAATGCGGGCTTGCAATTCCTTCCGCTGCTCTTCCAGAGCTTCCAGCCGCTCCTTGGTAGAGCTGGTCAGAATGCCCATCTGGATGGCATTCAGCATATTGGTGATGCCTACTTCCGTTTCCTTCAACTGCTTTTCATAGATGGGCAAATCCGTGCTTTCCTGATTTTGCAGCTCCATCACTTTGGCGATGATGGCATTCATGGAAGCATCATCTTCCACCAGCTTCATGGTCTCGTTGACTACCAAATCTTCCAGCCACTGTTTCCGCACGGCCTTTTTATCGCAGGTCTTTTTCTTCTTGGCGGCGGCACACTTGTAATAGGTATACATTTTCCCGGTGTGGCTGACACCGCTTTCGCCAAACATCAGTGCACCGCACTTGCCGCAGTACAGCTTGGTGGTGAGCAGATAGCTTTCCTCTGCCTTATGACGGGCAGGGGCCTTTTTATTTTTCGCCAGCTTTTCCTGCACCTTGTTGAACAGGTTCGCGTTTGCGCAGCGAAGCGGAGCAATGAAAGCCCCAGTGGGGCTTTTAAGCGACAGAACGGTCTTGCGTAGCAAGATGGAGGGGCCTTACCCCGACAAGTTCACCTGACACCAGTGCCGGAATCGCATTGGGCTGTACCACATCCCGCAGGCGAAGTTCGCCGATGTACCGTCGATTGCTCAGCAACCGCTGAATCGTATTATAGGACATTTCCCCACCCAGCGTATTTTTTATGTTGTGCGCTTTCAACCAGTCCCTTAAGTCGGTCATAGTTGCGCCATCTGCATACTTCTGGAACGCCTGCTCCACATACGGAGCCAGCAGCGGGTCAGGCTGGTAATGCCGGGTCTCATCGATCATGTAGCCGAACGGAATCGTGCCACCATTATAAATACCCTTGAGAGCATTCTCGGTCATGCCACGCACGACCTTTTCAGACAGGTCAGCCGAGTAGTATTCCGCATAGCCCTCCAGAACAGACTCCAGAATGATACCCTCCGGGCCAGCCGAAATGACTTCCGTCGCCGACACCAGTTTCACGCCGTTCCGCTTCAGTTGGGTCTTGTACCGGACACTGTCGTAGCGGTTCCGGGCAAAACGATCCAGTTTCCAGACAATGATGACATCAAAGATGCCGCGTTCGCTGTCTTTAATCATCTGCTGGAACTGCGGGCGGTTGTCCGTTTTTGCGGAGACGGCACGGTCAATGTAATGCTTCACCACCGTGAAGCCATTCTTCTCCGCATAGGCGGTGCACTCACGAATCTGACCTTCAATGGATTCTTCTCGCTGGCTGTCAGTGGAATAACGGGCGTGGATTACGGCGGTCACTGCAAGCACCTCCTATTTATACATCATTGAACGGTGGAGCGTTCTTTCAAAGCAATGTTTCGTATAATGGATGTACCACATTTTACAGATGATTGCAAGCATTTTTTACGTTTCTCATAAGATTCATCAAAAAAACGAACGCTCTTTAAAGGCAAAACATTCACATTCCATGGTTCTATGAAAGCACCCGGAGGAATTGTGTCATTTTGACACAATTCCTCCGCTCACCGTGCCCCCTCCAGCGGCTTCAGCGCACTTTTGCGGTATTGCAGAGGGCTTTGCCCGGTGGCTTTTGCAAAGCGGGTGGAAAAATTGCTGGCATCCCCAAAGCCTACCTTCTGTGCAATTTCGCTGACGCTGTGGTCGGTGAGAACAAGAAGTTCCTTTGCCTGTGTGATGCGGAAGTTGACCAGATAATTATACGGTGTCGTGCCCATATACCGCCGGAACAGGCGCAGAAAATAGCTTTTGCTCATGTGCGCTTCTGCCAGCAGGTCGGCAAGGCAAAGTTCCTGCTGGTAATTTTTGCGCAGGGTCTCCGCCGCCTGCAAAATGACCTGCCGTGCGCTGGTGGCTTCAGCCTGTGCAAGGATGCCCCGGGCGCATAGGGCCAGCATCTCGTGGAGCGCCAAGCCGGTGGTCACCATGCTGTCCACGGTGCTGCGCTCCATCTGCCCCAAAAGCATTTCAAAATATTCCTGCATCTTGACCCCGGTGAGCTGCACCGGGGTCAGTTTTTTGCCCGGCAGCAGCAGCGGCTCCATAGCGGCGACCCCTGCGCCGTCCAGATGCACCCAGTAATGATGCCAGCAGCTTTGCCCCGGGGCGGTACAGTAGCTCTGCGGAGTGCGGCAGTTCAGCAGCAGCGCCTGCCCGGTGCTGAGTACCACATGGCTTTCCCCCTGCTCGATAAGCCCTGCACCCCGGAGGGTGTAAAACAGAAGGTAGCTTTCTTTATCGGTGCGGGCGGTGGAAAAGTGCTGCTGGGCGTAAAACACCCCTGCCTCGGTGCAGTAATAGGGCTGTGCCAGTTCTGCTTCGCTGGGGGTGGTGCGCTTCCAAACGCTTTCCGGGGTCACATCCATGTTGTAGGTCAGCATTTTCCGATTCCTCTCTTTCTGTGTTCAGTATAGCGCACCAGCCTTTGCAGTACAAGAGTAGACTTTTCACAAAAAATGCGTCACCTTTGCGGATGGAATCGGCGGCATCATGGGGCTATACTGGTAGCAGTCAAAGCCACACAGGAGGCGCATTATGCACAAAAACTATCTTGCCATCGACATTGGCGCGTCCAGCGGGCGGCATATTGTGGGATGGATGGAGAACGGCGTTCTCCGCACCGAGGAAGTGTACCGTTTTCCCAATAGCGTCCGGCGGGTGGACGGTCATCTGGAATGGGACATCGACAGCCTGTTCGTCCACGTGAAGCAGGGCATCCGGGAAGCCTTTGCCAAGTACCCGGAAATTGAGAGCCTTTCCATTGATACATGGGCAGTGGACTATGTGCTGCTGAAAGACGGGCAGTCTCTCTCCCCTGTCTACGCCTACCGGGACAGCCGGACACAGGCAGTGCTGAATGAGGTGCACAGCATTCTGCCCTTTGCGCAGCTCTATCGGCGCACCGGCATCCAGTTCCAGCCCTTCAACAGCATTTATCAGCTGTATGCCGACAAAAGAACCGGGCGGCTGGCGCAGGCCGAGGATTTTTTGATGATCCCGGAATACCTGCTGTGGAAGCTGTGCGGCGTGAAGGCACGGGAGTACACCAACGCCACCTCCACCGGACTTGTGAACGCCCAGACCAAGGAGTACGACCCGGAAATATTGCAGGCTCTGGGCTTGCCGGAGGCAATGTTTCCCAAGCTCACCGCACCCGGCACGGTGCTGGGGCCTCTGAAAGCAGACATCGCCGCCGAGGTGGGCGGGCAGACCAAGGTGGTGCTGTGCGCCACCCACGACACCGCCAGTGCCGTGGAGGGCATTCCCATGGAACAGGGGGATGCGCCGTTCCTCTCCTCCGGCACATGGAGTTTGCTGGGGGTCAAGCTGGCAACGCCCATCACCAGCCCGGAGAGCCGCCGCGCAAACTTTACCAATGAGGGCGGCGTGGGGTACATCCGATACCTGAAAAACATCATGGGACTGTGGATCATCCAGTGCTTGCAAAAGCAGTTGGACATCTCCTTTGCCCAGATGGTGGAGCTGGCAAAAACCAGCACCTACACCCGCATTTTTGATGTGAACGCAGCCCGGTTCTCTGCCCCGCAGGATATGCGCGCAGAGATCAGAGCCGCCCTTGCCGAGACCGGCGAAGCCCCGGCCACGGATGCCGACCTCATCAACAGCGTCTATCATTCGCTGGCGTACTGCTACGGGGAAGCATTCCGGGAGCTGGAAGCCCTCACCGGGCAGCACTGGGACAAGCTCTACATCGCAGGCGGCGGCGCAAAGAACGCCACCCTGAACGAACTGACCGCCCACTATACCGGAAAACAGGTGGTGGCGCTGCCCATTGAGGCCACCGCCATCGGCAATTTGAAGATTCAGATGAGCATTTCTGAAGGAGGAACTTTATGAGCTACGCAGAAGCAAAAGCCCGCTACGCCGCCATTGGCGTGGACACTGAAGCCGCCATTGCCCGGTTAAAGACCGTGCCCATCTCCCTGCACTGCTGGCAGGGAGATGACGTCCGTGGCTTTGATACCGACCCCACCAAGCCCCTGACCGGCGGCATCCAGACCACCGGCAACTACCCCGGCCGTGCCCGCACCCCGGAAGAACTGATGGCCGACATGGACAAGGTTCTGTCCCTCTGCCCCGGCACCAAAAAGATCAACCTCCATGCCTCCTACGCCATTTTTGACGAGGAAAACCCATGGGTGGACCGGGACAGGCTGGAGCCGAAACACTTTAAAAAATGGGTGGATTTCTGCAAGGCAAGAGGGCTGGGCGCAGACTTTAACCCCACCTTTTTCTCCCACCCCAAGTGCGACCCGCTGACCCTTGCCAGCCCCAACGAGGAGACCCGGAAATTCTGGGTAGAACACGGCAAAGCCTGCATCCGTATCAGCCAGTATCTGGCGGAGGAACTGGGGCAGCCCTGCACCATGAACATCTGGACAGGCGACGGCTTCAAGGACGTACCGGCGGACCGCAAAGGCCCCCGCGACCGCTATAAGGCAAGCATTGACGAGATCCTGAGCGAGCCTTACGACTTCAAGCTGGTAAAGCCCTGCATCGAGAGCAAGGTGTTCGGCATCGGCGTAGAGGCTTACACCGTGGGCAGTGCCGAGTTTGCCCTGAGCTACGCCGCCTTCAACCGGGAAAAGTGCATTCCGCTGATGGATAACGGCCACTACCATCCCACCGAAGTGGTCAGCGACAAGATTCCTGCCCTGCTGGCCTTCTTCCCGGAGATTGCCCTCCACGTCACCCGCCCCATCCGCTGGGACTCCGACCATGTGGTACTGTTTGACGATGAAACGAAGGAGATCTGCAAGGAGATCGTGCGCTGCGGCGGTCTGGACGGCCGGGTGAACATTGCACTGGATTACTTTGATGCTTCCATCAACCGCATCTCCGCATGGACGGTTGGCTTCCGCAACGTGGAAAAGGCGCTGCTGTCTGCCCTGTGCACCCCGCATACGGTGCTGAAGGAACTGCAGGACACCAACCAGTTCACCGAGCTGATGGTTCGGCAGGAGGAGCTGAAGACCCTGCCCTTTGGGGAGGTCTGGGACGAATACTGCCGCCGGAACGGTGTGCCGGCAGACGGTGCATGGTTTGAGGAAGTCAAAAAGTACGAGCAGAACGTGCTGAGCAAGCGCATTTGAATGAAAGAGGTTTTTGAAGATGGGTATTCTGGATATTGAGATTGTAAAAGGCTTTATGCGGATGTGCAACGATGGCTGGCTACAGGGCTGGCACGAGCGCAACGGCGGCAACCTGACCTACCGCATGAAGGAAGAAGAAGTGGCACAGTGCCGCCCCTTCTTTGACCCGCAGCCACGGGAGTGGGTGAACATGGGCGTGCAGGCCGATAATCTGGCGGGTGAGTATTTCATCACCACCGGTTCCGGCAAGTTTTTCCGCAACGTGGAGCCGGACCCTGTCCACAGCATCGGCATCGTGGAGATCAACGATAAAGGCGACAGCTGGCGCATCGTCTGGGGCTTGGAGGGCGGTGCAAAGCCTACCAGCGAGTTCCCCAGCCACTTTATGAACCACAGCGTCCGCAAGGCTTCCACCAATGGCGCAAACCGCGTCATCTACCACTGCCACGCCACCAACGTCATTGCCCTGACCTACATCCTGCCCCTGACCGACCGGGATTTCACCCGTGCCCTGTGGCAGAGCGCCACCGAGTGCCCGGTGGTGTTCCCGGAGGGTGTGGGCGTCTGCCCCTGGATGGTGCCCGGCGGGGCGGACATTGCCATGGCCACCAGTGAGCTGATGAAGCACTATCAGGCAGCCATCTGGGCACAGCACGGTCTGTTTGCCTCCGGTCCGGACTTTGACATCACTTTTGGTCTTGCCCACACCATCGAAAAGAGTGCTGAGATCTACGTCAAGGTGCTCTCCATGGGCGGCGGCATCATCCGGCAGACCATCACCGACGATGACCTGCGCGCCATTGCCCGCGACTTTGGCGTGACCCTGAACGAGAAGTTCCTTAACTGAGCCATTCTTCCCCCCATTTTTCTTCTTCAAAGCAAAACAGGCATCCTGTCCGATACCGCCAAAATGGTATCGCAGGATGCCTGTTCTGCTTTATGTTTCCCGGAACTCCATAGGCGTTTTTCCGGTGACCTGCTGAAAGACTGCGCTGAAATAATTGCGAGTGGCAAAGCCAAGCTGCTCGGAAATTTCCCGGACGCTGAGCGTTGTGCTTTTCAGCAAAACCTTCGCGCGTTCGACCTTTGCAAACTTCACATAGTTCGTGACGCTCAGACCCGTTTCTTCCTTGAATTTATGGGTGAGGTAGTATTCCGTGTAGCCCACCAGGGCGGCAAGATCTTCCGCCACGATCTTTTTGTCCAGATTCATTTCGATATAATCCACACATTTCTGGATCTGCATACTGAGGTTGGGGTTCGTCCGGTGTTTGTGGACACGCCGAATGAAATCATCGTACATCATCATTGCAAGCGGGCTCAGTTCATCCAACGATTTTGCCGCTTCTGCCGTCTGAATGTAGCTGTCCCCCAGCGAGTACGCCTCCTCCGGGGAAAGGCCGCCCTCAATGGCAGCACGGCACACCAGCGAGGTGAACACTATGATGGAAGTCTTGCTCTGGCGCAGAACATCGCTGCTCTGCACCGGCACACCTGCACTCATGCTCATACTGTTGGAAAGCGCCTGCTTGTAATTCATGTCTCCGGTGCGGACCATTTGCAGCATTCCCTGCTCCGCCATCCAGATCTTATGGCGGTCATGGGGAATGGCATCGCTTTTCAGCCGTTCGTCCTGTGCTGCACTGCTGTTCACACTGCTCAGTTCCAGCCGCTGCCCGGTCAGGCAGTAGTGCATCATCAGCAGATAGCGGTTCATAATAGTGTTTTGCAGGGTAGGAACTTTTTCAAGGGCTTTGTAAAGCTGGATCGTCCATGCCACACTGATCTCCAGCTTGCTATAATATTTCAGCCCTTCCTCGATCCCGCGCATTGTCACATCCTGATAGAACACCGGCCCGATGACCCAGACACGCTTCAGTTCTTCCTCTTCCTTTTCAAAGGCTGCGCCCCACAAAAGACCCAATGCCGTCCCCAAGGTAACAGGTACATCGTCCCGATCCCCATGCTCCAGCATCCGCTGTTTGCAGCCGAACAGTTCAAATGCACTGGCAAGAAATGCCTCGTCCGGGCAGTTGCTCCGCAAGAGCTTTCCCTGTGCATCATAGCACCATGTATATACATTTCCGCCGCACTTGACAAGCTCGGAAAACAGCATCATATTCTGGAGAACATCCATGCGTAATCCCTCCGGCTCATTGATGGAAACAGTATATCATACTTCTGCCGTTTTTTCTACCGATGCCCGGAGCCAGTGCAGCAGGATGCCTGCAGAGATGACCGCAGCGCCCACGTCTGCCATCAGGTGCGCCGCCGCAATGCCCTGCACCCCGCAAAGCGCATTCATCAGGTACAGCAGCGGGATCAGCAGCAGCCCCTGCCGCAAAAGAGAGAGCACCACCGCACCACTTGCCCTGCCTACGGATTGCAGCAGGCTGGTTGCCAGATAGGTCAGACCGATCACCGGGCTGCCCAGCACCAGATAGACCACCAGCTGCGTCCCCAGACGGAATGCTCCTTCTTCCTTGATGAACATCCCGATCAGGGCATTGCGTCCGGCAAAGCTGGCCGCCCCGGCAAGAACACCAAAAACAACGGTCAGGAGGATCAGATCTTTCAAAAGCTGCTTCAGGCGCTTCGTGTCGCCTGCGCCGTAGCTGTACGCCAGAAGCGGCTGGCACCCCATGCAGATCGCCATGGCGATCATGCTGATGATCATGGTCGTCTTGCCCGCTGCCGCCATGGCTGCGACCGCCGCCGTGCCGTGGGTCACCAGCAGCCGGTTGCTGAAGGAGGAGGCAAACCCTGCCAGCAGGCTGCTGATCCCGTTGGGCAGACCAATGGCCAGCATCTCACCCAGCATCTGCGGTTTTTTCAGGGCAGGACGGAGATCAATGGTCAGCACCGTGCCGTGTTTGACGATGTAGCGCAGATAACAGCCCGTTGCCACAAGATTGCCCAGCACACTGGCGGCAGCCGCACCGCTGACGCCGAAGTTCAGCACCAGAATGAACAGCGGGTCAAAAATGCAGTTGACCAGCGTGCCCAGAAGATTGCCGATCAGGCCTTCTTTTACTGCGCCCTCTGCACGCACCAGCATCGCCATGCTGTTGGACAGGATAAAAAGCGGCGCACCCAGTGCAAGGACCTGAAGATACCGCTCTGCATAGGGAAAAAATTCTGCATTTGAGCCCAGCACCCCCAGAAGTGGCACTCTGCCCACCAGCAGACCGATGCTGACCAGAACGCCCAGAAAAAAGCAGCTCCAGAAGCAGAGCGAGGAGCAGGTCTTGCCCTGCTCGATCTCGCCTGCGCCAAAACAGCGTGCAATGATGGCGCTGCTGCCTGCGCCAAGCATGGTCGCTACTGCCGAAAGGATCGAAAACACCGGCCCCACAACGGAGACCGCCGCCACCTGTGCGGTATCGCCCAGACAGCCCACAAAAAACATATCCGCCATGTTGTACAGCACCATGACAAGGATAATGATAATGGAGGGCACCGCCATGGAAATGATGGATTTCCAGACAGAGCCGGTACGGAAAAGTGCTTCGTTTTTCATGGTCTCCTCCCAAAAATCAACTGCACGCAGGCAGAACGAAAGCCCCTGTCAAAGAGGCTTTCCGAGCTGCTTCGGTCACAGGTTGTCCAGCGCATCCAGCAGTGCTTTCAGCGCCGTTTCCGGCAGACCCAGCATAGGGCCGATCTTGCCAAATGTCATGCCGTAGGCAGCTTTTGCCTGCTGGTTGTCGGCAAAACCGGGCAGGTACTGCTCCACGATGGCTTTTGCGGCCTCGTTTTCCATCAGTGCTGCAATCGTGCTCTGGCTGTTCAGCTTGCCGCCGGTCAAAATTTCCGGGTGCTTCCAGCTGCTGATGCTCTGGTGTCCGGCAGACAGTGCGCCGTCCACCGGGATGGCTGCACCAGTGATGTACCGTGCCAGACCGCTGGCAAGGAAAAGTGCCAATGCAGCGCACTCCTCCGGGTCGCCCATCCGCTTTGCCGGGCAGTCGGATGCAAAAAAGTCCATGGCCGCAGCCGGTGCATCCCCGAAAATGCTGGTTCTGGTGTAGCCGGGACAGATGGCGTTGACGGTAATGCCGTATTCTGCGTAATCCAGCGCCGCTGCGCGGGTCATGCCGACCACGCCGAACTTGGTGGCACTGTACAGCGCCTGTCCACGCTGGGGCACAAGACCCGCCACCGATGCCACATTGATGAGGAATCCGCCTTCGCTGTGGCTCTTGAGGATGGCCTTGGCGCCGTACTTCATCCCGGCAAAGACGCCCTCGCTGTTCAGGGAGAAGATCTTCTCGTAATCCTCTACCTCATACTCATGCAGCGGTGTGCCGCCCATGCCGATGCCTGCGTTGCTGACAACGCCATCCAGCTTGCCGTAGTGCGTCACCGTCTTATCCACCAGTTCTTTGATGGCAGAAGCCTTGCTGCAATCGGTCTGGATAAAGATGGCATCGCCGCCCTTGGCGCAGATGCCATCTGCCACAGCCCGCCCCTGCTCTGCACTGCGGGCTGCACAGACCACCTTCATGCCGTTTTCGCCAAAGCACTCGGCAATGGCCCGGCCGATGCCACGGCTTGCGCCGGTGACGATGGCCACTTTTCCGTTCACACTGCTGAAATCCATAAAATGCCTCCACTTGATGTTTCATTCTCAAATACTCAACTGTGAGTTGCTTATCCATCTCCATGGTGCTATAATAGCACTGCGCCGCAGGGGCCGCAATCAGCAGTTTCCGGCGTGTCCGGTGTTTAAGCAACGAATCACGTTCAAAGCGTTGGTTAAGCATCCTTTACGAAATACATTGACGGAGGAATTGTATGGATATCCGGGTCAAAAAAACGAAGCGTGCCATTCAGAAAGCGTTTGTTGCCCTGCTGCGGGAGAAGCCCATCGAAAAGATCACGGTCAAAGAAATTGCCGAACGCGCCGAGATCAACAAAACGACCTTTTATTCCCACTACGAAACGCTGGATGCGCTCACCGCCGAAATGGAACTGCAAACAGTCCAGCTCGTCTGCGACAATATGGGCGGCGCACAGCAGCTGCTAGATGCGCCGGAGGCCTTTGTGCAGGAGATGTTTGCTTCTCTCCAACAGGCAACCGATTACCTCGGTGTCGTTCCGGCATCCGCGATGAACCGCTTTACACAGCATCTGCGTGATGCGATACTGGAACAAATCAAACTCGCAAACATGGAACCATCCCAATATGAAAATGTCGGAGCCATCCTGATTTTTGTAATGAACGGCCTTTCGGGGCTTCTGAACACCGATGCAAAACTGGCGCAAAAGCACATCAACGTAATTGCCGCCGTGGTTGCGAATGGTGTCCACGGTCTGCATCTTTCCCACTGAGCCAAAACAGGCTGCAAGAAGCATCTTCCGCAGCCTGTTTTTTGCTATTGCAGCTTATCTTTCTGCGTAACTACCCAGCACCCCAAGGCTGGGCTTTGCTGTCCGCTCCATCGTTTCGCGGTTCACGGCGATCAGTCCAAACTGCATGGCATAGCCCTTCTGCCACTCAAAGTTGTCCATCAGGCTCCAATGGAAGTATCCCTTCACCGGGATGCCGTCGGCAATGCAGTGCTGCACGCCATCCAGTGCCTGCCGGATAAATGCCACACGGCGGGTATCATCGGCGGTGGCAATGCCGTTTTCGGTCACGATCAGGTCACCCTTGAATTCCTCTGCCACCTTGCGAATGACGTGTTCCAGTGCCTGCGGATAGACCTCGTAGTCCATCTGGGTCAGTTCTGCGCCCTCCGGTGCCGGCAGCTGCCCCTGCGGGCCATAAAGGGTGCGGGTATAGTTCTGCACACCCAGAAAATCATCGTCTTTGATATAAGGCAGATAATGGGTGAACTCCTCCTGCCATGCGGCCTCGGCAAAGGCTTCGCCGCCGGGCTGTGCCTGCAAGTCGTGCAGCGAAAGGGTCAGGCCCACCTTGACCTGCGGGCAGAGGGCTTTGATGGCATCCCGTGCGGCTGCATGGGCACGCATCACCAGCAGATCACCTTCCGGGGTGCGCTCGCTGACAAAGATCTGCGGCTGGGGTGTGCCGAACACCTGTGCATTCTCCATGGCGGCATACTTCATGTTTTCCATCATCTTCTGGAAGTTCATGCCCACCTGCACCGTGCCCTCGGCAGACTTTCCGGCCGATGCGGCATTTTGGGCAGCCCGTTCTGCCATCAGACGGAACCGCTTGGAGATCGCGGCCAGCTGCAAGCCCATATTGGCCTCGTTGATGGTGCAGACATAGCGCAGCTCGCTGCCCAGCTGTTCCATCACATAGGTCACATAACGTTTAAAATCCTCTACGGTGCTTTCGGTTTCCCAGCCGCCCTTGCAGATGAGCCATTTCGGGCTGGTGAAGTGCAGCAGCGTCACGATGGGTTCTACGCCATGCGCTTTGCAGCAGGCGATCACCTTGCGGTAATGCTCGATAGCTTCCGGGGCGAACTTTCCTTCCTCCGGCTCTACCCGTGCCCACTCGATAGAAAAGCGGTAGGCATTCAGCCCGGCATCGGCCAAGAGCTTGATATCTTCTTCGTACCGTTGATAATGGTCGCAGGCAATGCCGCTGGGCTCTGTAAAGCTGGAATGGGGCAGCTGCTCCTGTGCCCAGTAGTCACTATTCGTATTGTTGCCCTCTACCTGATGGGCTGCTGTTGCAGCACCGATGAAAAAGCCTTTTTCAAATTTCTGCATGATGGTTCTCCCTTCCTGCGTGTTGCTTGTTGAGACTATTGTAGCAGACCTGTTTTGCCCCTATGGGACAATAAATCGTGAAGGCGGGCGCAAATTCACGCACCGCAAATTATTGCACGAATTTTTATCCTTAATTGTTGTTTTTCATCCGACAGTGGCTGTTGCATTCTGTTATTCTGGTGTCAGAAAAAGCGGAACTCAGTTCACACAAAAAGGAGGAAAATCATTATGTTCCAAAAGAAACCCAGTGCCAGTGAAGTAGACGGCGTCCAGTACCGCCGTGCAAAGCTCTGGCAGATCATCTGTTACGCCTGCAACGCTTTTGTGGGCATGAGCATCTATTCCCTGATCGGTATGGCCAGTTATTCTGCCAGCATCGGCTACGGCATCACCACTGCAACCGTCGGTCTCATCCTGATGCTGGCCCGCATTCTGGACGGCTTTACCGACCCGATGCTGGCGTTCATCTACGACCGCGTCAACACCCGTTTCGGCAAGCTGCGCATTCTGCTGATCAGCGGCTACCTGATCGAGGCTGTCGGCCTGCTGTGTATGTTCAACCTGTGCTCCAGCAAGGGCTTCGGCCTGCCGGTGTTCGTTTTGACCTACATTATTTACATCATCGGCTATACCGTCACCAACATGACCGCCCAGACCCTGCCGGCTATTATGACCAACGATCCCCGCCAGCGTCCCACCATCGGTGTCTGGACCACTGCGCTGAACTACGCCGTGCCCATGGGCATGAGCATGCTGATCTACACCGTCATCCTGCCCAAGTGCGGCGGCACCTTTAATCAGGATTTCCTCAGCACGGTCTGCACCATCGTGCTGATCATTGCCGGCATCGGCACCCTGATCGTCTGCGCCGGTATCTCCGCCTACGATAAGCCCGAAAACTTCGAGGGCACCAGCAAAAAACACGAGCCGCTGAAAACTGCGGATATTCTTGAGGTGCTCAAGCACAACAAGCCCCTGCAGTGCTACATCGCCTCCAACGCTTCCGATAAGCTGGCACAGCAGGTAGGCAGCCAGGCCATCATCAACACGATGCTGAACGGCATCCTCATCGGCAACATGGGTCTTGCTACCACCCTTGGCGTGATCAGCATGGTGCCTTCCATCTTCTTTGCGGCCTTCGGTGCAAAGTATGTGGGCAAAAATGGCAGCAAGAAGGGCATCGTGACCTGGACCTGCGTCAGCATGGCCATCGCCTCTGTGCTGTTCCTGTTCTTCATCTTTACCGACACTCGTCAGATCGGTGTGATCGGCAGCTGGAACATGATCGTTTACGTCCTACTGACTCTGCTGCAGAACGGTTCCATGATGTGCATTACTACCTCCAACACTTCTTACATGGCTGATACCATCGACTACGAGCTGGACCGCAGCGGCCGCTATATCCCGGCTGTCGTTTCTGGTACTTACAGTCTGGTGGACAAGCTCATCACCTCGGTGGCTGCTGTCATCGCCACCGGTGCGGTCGCCCTTCTGGGTTACACCACCACCATGCCCCAGCCCACGGATCCCTACACCAGCGGCATCTTCTGGATGACCCTTGCCATCAAGTTCGGTCTGCCCATGCTGGGCTGGGCCATCACCCTGATCGCCATGCTGGGCTGCCCGCTGACCAAGGAAGAAATGGTCAACGTCCAGAAGCGCATCGCAGATAAGAAAGAAGCCCTTCGTCATGAAGTAATTGCAGAACAGATGCAGTAACACCCTGCAAAGACCGAAAGGGCTCATACGCTCTTTCGGTTTTTGCTGATTCTATCCATCTTTTATAATTATAAAGGAGTTTTTACCATGAGCAAGACCATCCTGTTGAATCAGAGCGACTGGCATTTTACCAAGGAGAACCCCGGCATCCCCACCGCTGTTATGGGTGAGGCCATTGCTCTGCCCCACACCTGGAACGCAGTGGACGGTCAGGACGGCGGCAACGATTACTATCGCGGCACCTGCTGGTATACGCTGGCCCTGGCAAAGCCCACCATCCCGGCAGGCGGCAAGGCTGTTTTGCAGCTGGACGGCGCAGCTATGACCGCCGCCGTCTACCTGAACGGTGAAAAGCTGGCCGAGCACAAGGGCGGCTACTCCACCTTCCGGGTAGAGCTGACCGACCACCTCAAAGCGGAAAATCTGCTGGCAATTTCCGTGGACAACCGCGACAACGACACCGTGTATCCCCAGAAAGCCGATTTTACCTTCTACGGCGGCATTTACCGGGATGTGACCCTGCATATCGTCCCGGCAGAACACTTTGCCCTGCCCGCTAACGGCGCACCGGCACTGAAGGTGACCCCCATCGTCACCGACCTTGCTGCCAAGACCTCTGAGGTCACCGTAGAAGCCGCCGTGGTGGGCGCACAGAACGTGACCTTTGCACTGGAGGGGCAGACCCTCACCGCCCCGGTGGAAAAGGGCACCGCAAAGGTTGTTTTCACGCTGAACAACGCCCACCTGTGGGATGGCGTGGACGACCCCTTCCTCTACACCGTATCTGCCAAGCTGGACAATGGCGAGGAGACCTCCGCCCGGTTCGGCTGCCGCAAGTTTGAGATCGACCCCCAGAAGGGCTTTATCCTGAATGGCCGGGAATATCCGCTGCGCGGTGTTTCCCGCCATCAGGACCGAAAAGGTGCGGGCATTGCCCTGACCAACGAAATGATGGAGGAGGACATTGCCCTCATTCTGGAAATCGGCGCCAACACCATCCGGCTGGCACACTATCAGCACGCACAGTATTTCTACGACCTGTGTGATGAAAAGGGTCTTGTCATCTGGGCAGAGATCCCCTACATCACCATGCACATGACCAACGGCCGTGCCAACACCCTGACCCAGATGGAAGAGCTGATCGTCCAGAACTACAACCACCCCTGCATTGCCGTGTGGGGCCTTTCCAACGAGATCACCGCTGCTTCTGCTGTCAACGAGGATCTGCTGGAAAACCACCGTCTGCTGAACGAGCTGGCGCACAAGCTGGACCCCACCCGCAAGACCACCATGGCAAACGTGTTTATGCTGGAGACCACCAGTCCCATTCTGGAAATTCCCGATGTGAACAGCTACAACCTCTACTTCGGCTGGTATCTGGGCGAATTGGAGCAGAACGACGAGTTCTTTGACAAGTATCACGCCGATTACCCTGACCGCTGCATCGGCTTTTCGGAGTACGGCGCAGATGCCAACCCCCAGTACCAGAGCAGCCACCCGGAAAAAGGCGACTACACCGAGAGTTATCAGTGCGTCTACCATGAGCATATCGCACGGATGATCGCCGCTCGTCCGTGGCTGTGGGCGACCCATGTGTGGAATATGTTTGATTTTGCCGCCGATGGCCGTGACGAGGGCGGCAAGCACGGCGAGAACCAGAAGGGCCTTGTCACCTTTGACCGCAAGCTCAAAAAAGACCCCTTCTATCTCTACAAGGCCTACTGGAGCAAGGAGCCGTTCGTGCACCTGTGCGGCAGCCGCTATGTAGACCGCGCCGAGGATGTGACTGAGATCAAGGTCTACTCCAATCTGCCGGAGGTCTCGCTGTACAAGGACGGTCAGCTGGTGGAGACCCGTAAGGGCGACAAGGTGTTCACCTTCCAGCTGCCCATCACCGGCAAACACAGCATTGAGGCACGCTCCGGTGAGCACAGCAGCGTGATCCTGGTGAACAAGGTGGACGCCCCCAACCCGGATTACGCCATGGACAACCGCAAGAACGTGACCAACTGGTTTGACGGCGAGCTGGACGAAAGCTGCTGGTCGGTCAAGGACAACATGGCTGCCGCCACGGCAGACCCGAAAGTTGGTCCCATCCTGAAGCAGATCTCTGATAAAGCCGCCGCTGCCCGCGGAGATGTTGCCGCCGCCGTGAAGGACAACCCGGCTCTGGTGGCGATGATGGAGCGCGCCATGCGGCGGATGACCATTGAATCCATGCTGATGCAGGCCGGCGCTTCGGAAGAGGACATCAAGCAGCTGAACCGTGTATTGCAGGGCATTTCCAAGGAGTGATTCGATGAAACAAACCTATTGTAATCCCCTTGATCTGGGCTACCGTTACCAGCACATGAAGGAAGGCCCCCGTACAGCAGGTTTCCGGGAGGGTGCAGACCCCACGCTGGTATCCTTCAAGGGCAAATATTATCTCTTTGTTTCCATGTCGGCGGGCTTCTGGTATTCGGACGACCTGCTGCACTGGGACTTCCATGCAGACCCGGATCTGCTGATCTACGATTATGCCCCCGATGTGCGGCAGGTGGGCGATTTCCTGTACTTCTGCGCCAGCCGCAAGGGGCGCAACTGTCCCATCCTGCGCACCGCTGACCCCCTGACCGAGCCGTTTACCGAAGTATCTGCGCCCTTTGCTTTCTGGGACCCGGACCTGTTCTGCGATGATGATGGCCGGGTGTACTTCTACTGGGGCTGCTCCAATACTACGCCCATCTACGGCGTGGAGATGGACCCGGACACCATGACCCCCATCGGTGAAAAGCAGGAGCTGATCTTCGGCAATGAAACCGTACTGGGCTACGAACGCCCCGGCAACAACGGCATTGTGGACCGGGAAGCCAGCGTGCTGTACCAGTCCATGAAGCAGTTCTATAACCCGGAAACCGGCAAGCTGGATCTGCCGCCGCAGATGGCAAACATCCCCGGCCTGAGTGCCGAAAGCCTGACTGCCATGTTCAACGCCGTGGGCAAACCCTATATCGAGGGTGCGTTCATGACAAAACACAACGGCATCTATTACCTGCAATACGCCTGCCCCGGCACCCAGTACAACACTTACGCCGATGGTGTATACACCTCCAATTCTCCGCTGGGTCCCTTTGTGCGGCAGGCATCCAACCCGTTTTCCGCAAAGCCCGGCGGATTCATCACCGGCGCAGGCCACGGCAGCACCATTGCCGACCGCTATGGCAACTGGTGGCACGCCTCTACCATGCGCATTTCCGTCAACTATGACTTTGAGCGCCGGGTGGGGCTGTTCCCTGCCGGGTTCGACAAAGACGGGGTTCTCTACTGCAACCAGAACTTTGCCGATTACCCGCACCGCATCCCGGCTGGCAAGTTCGATGCCGCCAGCCAGCAGCCGGAATGGATGCTGCTGAGCTACAAAAAGCCGGTCACGGCTTCCAGCACTGCCGAGGGCAGCAGCCCGGCACTGGCCGTCAACGAGGACTGCCGCAGCTGGTGGAGCGCCGCTGGTACAGAGCCGGGCGAATGGCTCTGCGTGGACCTTGGCAAAGAGAGTGATATCCGCGCCATTCAGGTAAATATGGCAGATGAAAAGCTTGTGGTGGACTTCCCAGCCGACAGCTACGGCGATACCCGCAAGACCCGCCACATCGAGACCCGGCCGCAGATCTCCCATTACACGATAGAGACCAGTGTGAACGGAGCAGACTGGACGATTTGCGAAACGGTTGCCCGGGAGTGCTCCAACGGCTACTACGAATATGCCGACGGCATCCGTGCCCGGTATGTCCGGGTGACCGGCGGCGAACTGCCCTATGGGCAGGCACTGCGCATCAGCGGCCTGCGGGTGTTCGGCAACGGCGAAGGCGCAAAGCCTGCACAGGCAGAAGCCACCGGGATTCGTGTGGATGCACTGGACGCAAAGATCAGCTGGCAGCACATCGAAAACGCACAGGGCTGCAATGTCCGCTATGGCGTTGCACCCGACAAGCTCTATCTGAGTTGGCTGGTCTACGATGCAGACGAAGTGACCCTTTCCACCCTGACTGCCGGGCAGGAATACTACATCTGCGTGGACAGCTTTAACGAAAACGGCATCACGCCGGGCAAGACATTCAAACTGGA